>NZ_OY775906.1:1968272-2611029 GCF_963675065.1 uncultured Draconibacterium sp.
GTAATCTCCCAGAAAGGTTTCATGGCCGGATTTCCTTCGGCATCGCGTTGCTGGGCGGTTGCATCAAGCGTTGTTGAGCCCGAGTTGATCAGGTGAATAATTCCGCCTTCGGCCAAACCTCTTAGATCTTTTCCGCATACACGTTTTACTGCTTCCGGACTCCAGTAAGTGCGTACATCAGAAAATATCTGGCTGGTATTACTCAGCAAATGCCCGAACAACATCGACACACCATTCAAACTATCGTTTTCAGTAGCAAAAACAAAAGCCTGACGAATTCCATTCCAGTCGAACGACGAGTTTAAAATAGCTTCCGTAAAATCGGCATTGGGCTGATAGTCGGTCCACTGGCGTTGTCCCTGGAAACCACCCAAAATGGCATTTCTTCCCAATCCTTCTTCGCGATATCCTTTGGCAATAACCTTTTCGTTACCAATCATCATATCGCGGCAGATCAGTGTCATTTTCACCACAATCTCCCACTCTGCTTCTTTTCGGGCAGCATCTACCTTATCTTCCGGTTTATTTACGTCTATCCCTTCTTTGCAGTTTTCTTTAGTCCAGGCCAGTGCCTTTTGGTACTCTTCTTCATCGTAGATACCTTCGTCAATTCTTCTCAGAATCTCAACCGACTCCACAAACTCAGTACGAATTCCCAAATATTTCTGAAAGAACGAAGAATCCACCATCGAACCTGCAATTCCCATTGAACTGTATCCGATGGACAGATACGATTTACCTTTCATCTGAGCCACTGCAACACCTGATTTTACGAAACGTAATAACTTTTCTTTTACATCTTCAGGAATTGTTGTATCGCCGGCATCCTGTACATCGCGACCATAAATTCCAAAAGTTGGCAATCCTTTTTGTGTGTATCCGGCTAAAGCTGCAGCCAGATATACGGCCCCCGGACGTTCGGTTCCGTTAAAACCCCAAACAGCTTTTGGCAGCAGTGGATCGGTGTCCATCACCTCAGTGCCATAACACCAGCATGGTGTAACCGTTAATGAAACGCCAACACCTTCTTTTCTGAATTTTTCAGCACATAGGGCAGCTTCGGCTACACCACCAATGCAAGTATCGGCAATAACACATTCTACTGTTTCGCCACTCGGAAATTTTAATTGTTCGCTGATGTAAGCTGCAGCAGCTTTTGCAAGATCCATCACTTGTTTTTCAAGCGATTCGCGCACACCACGCTCACGCCCGTCGATAACGGGTCGGATACCTACTTTTGGCAAGTCGCCAATTAGTCTGTTAGCCATAATTGTTTATTTAGATTTTTAAAGTTTATCGTATTTATTTAGCGACCACAAGGTACCACTATACCGCCCTAATAGCAATGACTATTTTTATTACATTTGTATCTAATTCTAACATCAGAACTTATGGTAATTCTTAAAAACAAGCCGGAAAAAGGTGATCCTTCTGATGTTGTTCAGTTTTTTCCAAGCTATAACATACAGTTACTTTGCTGTCGACACTGGTGGCTTGAGCAGTGGGAGCATTCAGAGCTTTCGTTTCCTTATTGGCGTGTTTACCACAACAGTTACGAAGGAGCTAAAATTGTTTATAATAGTACTGAATATGAATTATCGCCTGACACAATAATCCTGATTCCTCCGAATACATCTTATGCAACTCGCCTGTACGATTATGAAATACCTGAAACCGGATATAATATGAAAGGAGGACCGGTAAACCTGAATTTTGAGCACAATGAAGCGTCTTCAAAACCAAGTCTTTTGCATTTTTTTATTCATTTTAATATTGGGATTCCCTACGACAACTTTTCTCCCGGTATTTTTAGGTTTAAACTTACTGACCACCTCCATTCGAAACTACAGCTGATTAAAAACCACCTAAATCACGATAACAAATTTTTCAGTTTTCATTTAAGTTTAGCGATAAAGTCTTTAATTGCCGATTTGCTCACCGAATTACCGGAATCAAACTGGGATTTAATATCAAACGATCATCGGATTATCAAATGCTTACGATTCATAGAGGAAAATATAGCGAATGATTTAAGCAATCCAACTTTAGCAGAAAAAGCCAAAATGGCAACCAATGCTTTTATCCGGCTTTTTTCAAATGAAGTAGGAGTTTCGGTTCAGAAATATGTGCTTAACAAACGAATCGACAGCGCATGTATCATGCTTCATCATTCGAACTTAAGTATTGATGAAGTTGCACAAAAAACAGGTTTTGCCGATCGATACCATTTTTCCCGGATCTTTAAACAAAGTACCGGAATTTCTCCGGCGCGGTATAAAAAGGAATTTGGGATGAGTACATAAAACAACAGCAGCAAGAGAACCTGCTGCTGTTGTTTACGTTTATTTCCAAGTTTATATCTAATACAAGAGTGGTGTTAACATACCAAACTTTAATTAAACTCTAGAGTTTTTCGCCATTTTCCAATAAATAGGCTTCGGCTTCCACATTCCACAATCCCATGTATTCTTTGCAAAGTTTATCCAGCCCGGCATACACCGGATTTTCTTTTCCCTTTTCCTCGAATTCAGCAATTGCTGTAAGCGGGAAATCAAAATGCGTATAAATCAACTTCTTACCTCCGGGAATATTTGGCAGATTCAAAGTGGCTTCGGGAACTGCATTTAAACCACCAATGTGGGTTACCAAACCTGCCGGATCCAGTCCTGCGGTCATAATTTCCAGTGCTTCTTTCATATCATCGGTATTACCCCCAGATGTTCCAACAATGTGCGTATAAGCATAATGAACATTGTAAAAGTTCATTTTTGCTGTGAACTCCGTATTTGATGGTCCTGCAAAGAAATTCAGACAACCGTCGAAACCAAGAATGGCATCGCCCTGCTCAACTACCGGAGCCACCGGAGCAAATACAAATACATCGTCGTAACCGCTACCCCCGGTTAATTCTTTTAATCCAGCCACAGGATCAGCCATTTCTGCGGTATTGATGTATTTTAATTCAATGCCACGTTCTTTTGCAAACTCAACAGTGTAAAGTTCAGCAGCACGGTCCAATCTTGTCTGATCGATATCTGTCACCACCATCAACGATGGTTTTCTGTCTTCGCGGCGCAAAACATAATTGATAGCTGCCAGTCCCATTGGACCAACACCGGCAAGAATGGCCATTTTACCACCGTCAACAATTTCCATTTTGTGCACGTAGCTACCGGCAGTGGTGTGGTAATTGGCATGCATAGCGCCAATAACACAACTTAACGGCTCGGCCAGCGACGCCGGGTAATATCCAGGTCCTTCATAGGCCAGCAAACAATCCTGCACCAACACATCTTTCGGAATGATAACATAAGTTGCATCACCACCTATATATTTGTAGGAATAACCCGGAGCACTCAACACGCCCACCGGACCTTCTTCGTAATAAATTGCCGGCTGAATGGAAAATTTCTGTCCTGCCTTAAATTTTTCCTGCCAGCTGGCTCCTACTTCAACAATTTCACCGGCAAATTCGTGGCCGATCATAATCGGATTCTCGGCAATATCATCCGGAATACGTTTGTGATCGCTGGCCTGGTTGGCCGCTTTATAACTCGACATACAAAGGCTGTCGGTTACTACTTTGGCCAAAATTTCATCATCACTAATTTGTGGTAATTCAAACTCCTCCACACGAAGGTCTTTTTTACCGTATAATCGAACTGCTTTTGTTTTCATTTTCTATTTGTATTTTTCAGATTGAAGAGATTGAATCAGATTGATGAAAGATTGAAGCTCCGATAAGAAGCTCCTGTTAATCACTCATCGTTCATCATTAATCCTTTCCAACTTTTGACTTAATTTCTAATGTAACATCGACTGGCCACCAGAAATCGGCAGCGCCTGTCCTGTTTCATTCTCCTGGTCGATCAGGTATAAAATTCCTTTCACCACATCTTTTGGCGAACATCCTTTTCCAAGTGGTACCTGGTCTAAATAAAACTGCTTCACATCGTCGATTGTCTTTGCTCCCGGCACTTTTCCCGCATTTAAGTACTGAATAAACAATCCGTTTTCAGGATCGCTCCACAGTGGGCCTTCATAAAAATTACCCGGACAAACCGAATTCACCTTAATTTTCACCGGAGCCAGTTCCAATGCAAACGACTGAGTAAGACCGATTCCACCGAATTTCCCACCGGCATATGCAAAATTCTTTTTACTTCCTTTTAAGCCCGATTTTGAATTGATCTGAATAATATCAGAATAGTAATCCGGCTTAAAAGCATTTTGAAGTTTCAATATTTTAGAGGCTACTTTTGTGCAATAGAAATAGGCGTTGTAGTTTATTTTGGTAACAAACTCAAAATTCTCCGGCGTCATTTCATCCAAACCACCGGCACGTAACACGCCGGCATTACTTACAAATACATCGAGCCCACCAAAAGTAGCAACGGTTTCTTTCATCAAATTGGCCAGGCTATCCATATCGGCCACATTGGTTTTTACAAAAATCACCCGGTTGTTCCCTTTCATGGCGGCCAGTTCTGCTGCCGTTTTTTGTCCAACTTCTTCGTTAATATCGGCCACAACAATGTTGGCACCTTCTTCAGTCAGATGTCGGGCAATACCCTCACCAAATCCCATGGCAGCGCCGGTTACAATAATGGTTTTATTCTGAACGCGGCCAACAGATGTTCCGGCAGCGATTTTGCGGCGATAATTCTCCACCTCCCAGGTATCGATAAAGGCAATTTGCTCAGCTGTCATAAAATGCTGTCCCCCGAACGATTCGGAGTAAGCACTGATTTTCATTGCATCTTCGTACACATCAAGAATCGTGTCGCACTGCGCAGCATGATCGCCAACTGCCAGCAAACCGATTCCTTTCAGCAAAATTACTTTTGGTGCAAATCCGTTCGCTGAAATAAAAGCCGCAATCTTTTCTTTGGCCTCTTTCAACAGGTCTTCAATATTTTCAGTATTTTCAACAAAAACGTATTTTGATTTGCAATATACGATCAGGTCCGGCGTAAATGGCCTGGCCACTTTTTCAAAGGCCTCTGCATCTTTTGCGAATTGTGCAATTACTGCATTGTTCCTAAGTTTCAGCGTTTTAATTTCCTCTTCAGAAACCATCATTCGAATGGCAGGAACAAATTCTGCTATATCATCGCGAATTGGCAGGGTTTCTTCCGACAGTTCTTCTTTTAAAGCACCGTTCAATTTTACAAATACATCATTGTATATCGTTTCAATTTCATCGATAGAATCAGCTGACACAAAAATTCCGTGGTTTTGCAAAAAAATGATCTGTGCGGCTTTACCTTTTTCGGCTTTGAATTTGGACAGCTGCTTTTCAACCTCTTTAAACAGCACGTACCCCGGATCGATGTATGGAATGTAAACCACCTGATTACCAAACAACTCATCAAGGTATTTTTCCACCTCGTTGCCACACATCAGTCCGTTTACCTTTGTTGGGTGCAGATGCACCACGTAAGCATATTCGATAACATCGTGCATCGATGTTTCAACCGATGGACGGCGATCTTTTGTGATGGTAGCTTCCATCAAATCGTCTTTAATCTGGCGTTCGCGCTCAAACGGATCGGCGCTGTATGTTTTTCCCGAGATCAGTCCCAGTTTTTTGCGATCGAGTTTTGCAAAACCATCTTCGGTGATCGTGGCAAGCGCATGACCACTGGCTTTCACCCAAATATATTCATCATTTTTATAAGAAGTGTTTCCCCCCCCGGCAATAACCATCTCCGGATTTTTGCCATAGAACTGCGATATCTTAATAAGATTTTCTAATCCTTCCATTTTCTTCTTTCTCGCTAATTTTTGCTAGCAGATTTCGCGAATCAGCGCAGATTTTCTTCTTCTATTTCTCTGCGAATATCTGCGCTATCTGCGTGATTTTTTTTATGCGATCATTTCTTTTATAACCGCATTACCCAGGGTGATTAAATCGGTAACGGAACGCTCAGTACGATCGCCGTTTACCGCTACAAATCCCTCTTCACCATTGGTTTTTAAGTATTGATGAGCGGCAATCACACAAGCCCCATTGTATGATACTTTTTTCAAATCTTCGGGTAAAACATCTTCCCCGTCAACTTTTACCTCGATTGGGAAAACTCCCGGCGTATTGTGCTCCGAACCCAGTGAAATTACATAACCTTTTTTGCTAAAATATTTAA
This sequence comes from uncultured Draconibacterium sp., assembly GCF_963675065.1. NCBI lineage: Bacteria > Pseudomonadati > Bacteroidota > Bacteroidia > Marinilabiliales > Prolixibacteraceae > Draconibacterium > uncultured Draconibacterium sp. The sequence continues at coordinate 1,974,419 of NZ_OY775906.1, forward strand.
TGAACTCGCGCAATTTATGAACTGAATTCCGTGACGGGATCAATTCGATCATATGCACGTTCATAGCCTGTAATTGCTCATCCATAAATTCCCAATCCCTTTCGAAAACAGTGATCAGATTTCCTTTTCTATCGTCGAGCAAAACAGGATAACACGGAATACCACCGGCATCTAAAATATACTCGCTTATTTTTTTCACCGGGGGGAATGATGCAGGCGATTCAGGAACAAACGCAGAACCTCCGGCTTTTAACAGTTTGCCACGGATTTCGTTTTCAATTGCAGAAATATCGTCAGGATTCGATTTTGGCTCCACATCAAAAAGTTCGGTGTAGAACATCATTTTGCCCGACTTTTTCGGATAATTCTCTTCTACCAAAATACGAATGGCTTTGGCAATGTGCCTCTCGCGCACCAATTCTTTGGCGTACTTCGATTTTATAAAATCGTAAGTCAGACTCATATCCGGATAGATCGATTGCAAAAGATAGTTCACCTTTTCAATCATCTTCGCCACTTGTTTCTGGCTTTCAGCAATCAGATCTTCCAAAAACTTTTTGCTTTCTGCTGAAACCCGGTAGGGATAATTCAACCCTTTACCACTAAAATAAATGCGCCCCGGATTATTCGGATCGTTTATGGTAATATTACGACGTTGAAGCTCCGGGATCAACCCGATAAACTCAACATTAAATAATGGAAACACACCGTTTTTTACTGCATAATTATAAAATTCGTTATAGCCGTCGGAAACAAAAAAGTCGTTAATCCCCAACACATCAACCTCTTCGTCTTTTGCCAGATCAAAAATCTGTGCAATATTATCAAACGAGCTAAACGAGTATGGTGTATGGATATGACCATTAACATGAGGAATGCTAATATCGCCTCCAATTCGCATTAATGTATCAATATCCGGGTATTCTTTTAGAAAATTCATATCAGTTATTAGTTATTGATTAAAAGCAAGTGTGAATATAAAAAATCCTTTCCTACCAAATAGATATTCACACTATGCTTTTCAACTAACCAGGATTATATACCTAATTTATTTCTGCGGATTTGCTCAGCGTTTGTATAATTGTTTTTCACAACATGTCCTTTCAGTGGAACAATTTTCTCATGAATTGCATCCAGGAACCAGTCAACCTGCGGAAAGAAATACTGCTCCAATTCGTACGCCGGAGTAATCCAGTTACGCGAACCAACAACAACAGGAGGTGCATCCAGATCGTCGAAAGCCAGCTCGGTAATATTTCTTGCCATATCATTCAGGAACGAACCTCTTGCATTGGCATCGCCCGAAATAATGATTCTTCCGGTCTTTTTAACCGACTCGATAACTTTTTCGTAGTTGAAAGGAACAATTGAACGGGCATCGATTACCTCCGCTTCCATTCCGTATTCTTCTTTCAATTTATCGGCTGCTTCCAATGCGCGATACAATGTCGCACCAATTGTAAGAATGGTAATGTCTTTACCTTCGCGTTTTACATCCGGCTCGCCAAACGAAATTTCGTAATATCCTTCCGGCACACCACCTTGGTGGAATTGTTCGCCAATATCGTAAATACGCTGACTTTCGAAGAAAATTACCGGATCAGTTCCCTGCAATGCAGTGTTCATTAAACCTTTGGCATCATATGGAGTTACCGGGAATACCACTTTCAATCCGGGAATATGTGCAACCAACGAAGTCCAGTCTTGCGAGTGTTGAGCCCCATATTTCGATCCTACAGAAACGCGCACAACTACAGGCATTTTAATTACGTTGCCCGACATCGCCTGCCACTTCGGCATCTGGTTGAAAACCTCATCGCCACAACGACCAAGGAAATCGCAATACATAATTTCAGGAATAACACGTCCGCCACACATGGCATAACCAATGGCTGTACCAATAATCGATGCCTCGGAAATTGGCGAGTTAAACAAACGATTATATGGTAATGCCTCTGTCAATCCACGATAAACAGCAAAAGCCCCACCCCAGTCGCGGTTTTCTTCACCGTAAGCGACCAATGTCGGATCTTTATAAAAACGATCAACTACAGCTTCGAAAATACCGTCGCGCAACTGGTATTGTTTAATTTTTGAGAATGGTTTTCCGTTGACATCAAAAGCAAAACGTTCTTTTTTAGCCAGCTGCTTAACCCGTGGATTTTCTTCCATCGGATGATTCACCTCAACTTCACGGTCTTCCATCTTATCCAGGCTCTCGTTCGAAAACATCATGTCACCGATCAGTTCCGGATATTTTTCCATATCCATATGTGGTGACACTTTTTCGTCGATGGCCAGTTTCATGGCATATTTCATCAACTCCACGATGTCGGCTTTTATATTTTCAAGCTCGGCTTCTTTTGCAACACCCGCTCCAACAAGCTCGCTTGCATAAGATGTAATACAATCCTGCTGTTCCCAGGCTTCCACTTCCTCTTTACTTCTGTAAGAAGAAGCATCTGAAGGCGAGTGACCGCTGTAACGGTAAGTTAAAACATCAAGCAGAACAGGACCTTTCTTTTCTTTCAACAGTTCCATTTTGCGTTTGTACGCATCAATTACTGCCAGAGGATTGTAACCGTCAACACGCTCAGCGTACATACTGTCGCGGTTTACACCTGCACCAATACGAGCGGCAATATCGTAACCCATGGTTTCGCCACAGGTTTGTCCACCCATTCCATACTGGTTATTCATAATATTGAAAATAATAGGCAGACCACCTTTGTAAGCGCCTTCCCACAGCTGCTCAAACTGATCCATCGATGCAAAAGCCAGACCTTCCCAAACAGGACCGCAAGCCATTGAAGCATCACCAATGTTGGCAACAACAATACCATCTTTTTTATTTACTTTTTTGAACAATGCAGCACCAACAGCAATATCGCCCGAACCACCAACAATAGCGTTGTTCGGATATACACCAAATGGTGTAAAGAAAGCATGCATCGATCCACCTAAACCTTTATTGAAACCTGTTTCGCGGGCAAAAATCTCGGCCAGTGTTCCGTAAATAAGGAAACGACGTGCCAGTGATTTTACGTTGCCTTCGTGACCCTTTTTTACGATATTCAGAATTGTACCATCGAAGAAGTTGGCCATTACATCCATCAACTCATCGTCGCTCATTTTATGAATGGCCGACATACCTTTTGCCAGAATCTCGCCATGCGAGCGGTGCGAACCAAAAATAAAATCCTCAACGCCCAGATGATAAGCCATACCAACAGCTGCTGATTCCTGTCCGATTGACAAGTGAGCCGGTCCGGGATGGTTGTACTCGATTCCCTCGTACTCTCCCTTTGTTTTAATCAGGTTCAACATCGTTTCGAACTCACGAATCAAAGCCATATCATGGAAGATATTAACGAATTCTTCGTTCGATAAATTTGCTTTTTCCTCAACAATACTTTTGTTGTATTGATTTACAGGTATTTCTTTGAATTGAATTGAACCCGGCTTTCTTACTTCAACCGGATCAATAAATTGCGACTTAGGCATAGTATTTTGTTTTATTAATTTTTACTCTTTTCTATTATTCAGACCTGGATCCGTCAGCTGACGGACAGGGTGACGTTCAAACATGATTAGCAGGAACTAACCCAAGTACGTCATGCTGAACTCGTTTTAGCATCTCAGCTTTTATAATCAATGCCCGAAACTAAAAACGGTTTCCTTAAAAATCTCCGAAACGGTTGGATGCGGGAATACCACTTCTTCCATTTCCTTCTGTGTCATTTCAGCTTCAATGGCCATGCAGGCACCGTAGATCATTTCACTCGATGGATTTCCGATCATGTGAACACCCAGCACTTCTCCGTATTTTGCACCAACTAAAACTTTGCACGATCCGCTGCCACCTTCGTTTTCGGCAACAAATCTTCCGGCGTAAGCCATGGGCAGTTCGGCAATTTTATAATCGATCCCTTTTGCTTTTGCAGATTCTTCGGTTAAGCCAACACCTGAAATTTCAGGATTGGTGTAAACCACCGCAGGAATGGCATTGTAACGCATTTTATCCGGGCGACCGGAAAGGTTATTAACCACCACTTCACCTTCGCGACTGGCAGTGTGTGCCAACAATGAGAAACCTGTTACATCGCCGGCTGCATAAACGTTCGGAATGTTGGTACGCATCTTTTCGTCCACCTTAATACCACCTTTGAATAATTCAACACCCAGATTCTCCAGGCCAAAACCTGTGGTTACCGGTTTGCGGCCAACACTCATTAATATTTTATCACCTTCAATCTCGGTTACTTTTCCGTCTTTTTCGAAGCTTACTTTAGTTCCTTCAACCTTGGTAACTTTAGAAGACAAATTAAACTCAATACCTTTTTTAGCGTATAGCTGTCGCAACATGGCACTTTGATCTTTGTCCATTCCGGTCAGGATTTCATCCAGCATTTCTATAATGGTAACTTTTGTACCCAAGCTGTTAAATATACTGGCGAACTCCATACCGATAACACCTCCACCGATGATCACCAAGGATTTTGGCTGCTCTTTCAATTGCAAGATCTCACGGTTGGTAAGCACATCTTCATTACCCTGTACTCCGGGAATTGGAGGCACAAAAGCTTCAGAGCCGGTACAGATCATTAGGTTGGCTGCATTATATGCTTTACCACCAGCTTCAATCTCAATACCTTCGGCACTTTTCTTTTGTATCATTGCTGCCTCGTTGACCACATCCACTTTAAACTGCTTCATTTTCATGCCAACGCCGCCAACCAGTTTTTTCACCACTTTATTTTTGCGGGCCATCATTTTTTTGAAGCTAAACGACAGATCATTCGCTTCTACCCCGTATTTACTTCCGCTTTTGGCGCTATCGTAAATTTTGGCACCGTAAAGCAAGGTTTTTGTAGGAATACAACCTTCGTTCAAACAAACACCGCCCAGCTCTTTCTTTTCAAAAAGAACCACTTTCAGTCCCTTTGCTCCGGCTCTTTCAGCGGCAACATATCCGCCCGGTCCGGCACCTATTATTGCTAAATCGTACTTCATTTCGGTATTAATAGTCAAAGGTTAAGTTTTCAATTTCAATAGCTACCTGCTTCACAAAACGTGTTGCCATTCCGCCATCCAGTGCCTGGTGATCGTAAGTCAAACTCAAGCCCATATATGGAACGAAACCATAAACACCGTCACCCAGATCTTTTGGTCGCGGTACAATTGTATTTACACCCAGAATAGCTACCTGCGGAAGGTTAATTACCGGTGTAAACATTTCGACACCATAGTTTCCAAGATTTGAAACGGTAAATGATGCAGCCTCTGAAGAAAGCAACTCAGGATCGATACTTCCTGTACGGCATGCATCGGCAACCACTTTAAACTGGTTACACAACCCTGTTATCGACAGATCATCAGCATTTCTAATTACCGGAACCATCAAACCTCTGTCGGTATCAACAGCTAAACCTAAATGTACTTTATTGAAATATTTTACGCTGTCGCCAAGGAAATGTGCATTTACATCAGGAAACTGTTTCAGCGCTTTGATAACGGCGAAACAAACCATATCATTCAGTGTGATATTCGGCGCCCCTTCGTTGGCCTTAATTTCTTTACGCAAGGCCAATAATCTTCTGGCATCGGCACCTAAATGGTGCGTTAACTGTGCCGAATTCTGCAACGACTGATGCATTGCTTTGGCAATCAACTTGCGTATATGTGGCATTTTCTTTATCTCATAATCATTGGCATAAGCCGGATTTGCTCCCAGGTCTGAAGCTTTAACCGTTCCGGCCAGTCCACTTCCTTCGCCGGCTACTTCCAATCCTTCAGCTTTGGCCACTTCTTTAGCCAGCGGCGACAATTTAGGCTGCGATGCTGCAAACGCTTGCACATCACGCTCAATAATACGTCCTTCAGGACCTGAACCTTCAATTGATTCATAAGGTACAGCCTTCTTTTCCGCCAGCTTTTTAGCCCGTGGAGAAATCTTCACTTTCTCACCCTCAGCTTTTTCTTTTAATACTATTTGAACCTCTTCTTGTTTTCCCTCTGGAACTTCTTCAACTTCCTCTTTTACTTCAGCAGCATCTTCCGGTGCTGTTCCGCCAGAAAACTCATCGATGTTTTCGCCCGGCTGTCCAATTACGCCAATGGTTTGCAAAACAGGCACCTCATCTCCTTCTTCGCAAAACACAGCCAGCAAAACGCCATCTTCTTCAGCTTCCTGTTCAAATGATGCTTTATCTGTTTCATAAGCAAAGAGCGCATCGCCCTTTTTAACTTCTTCGCCTACCTCTTTCGTCCACTCGGTAAAGATGCAGGATTCAACGGATTGCCCCTGGCGAGGCATTATTATTGGTGTAGCCATAGTATTTTAATATTTTGGACAAACATAATCCACGCTACTTGTATTTACAAGTTAATTCATTGTTTTTACTTAAAACCCTAATCTACAATCTTTTTAATACATTTACAAGTAACTTGTAAATACATTTATCTAATTTTGTCTTTACATCTAAAAAGAAAAACGCTTATATTTGTCACTCGACAAAAAATCAAAAAATGCGTCTGAACAAAAATTTACCGCAATACAAAGTGGTTTACGAAATTATACGGAAACACATATCAGATGGAGTTTACCTGAAAGGTGACATTCTCCCATCGGAAAACGAACTTTGTGCGGTACATCAGACCACAAGACCAACCATTCGGAAAGCACTTGATCGTCTGGTTCACGAAGGCTATATTCGAAAGAAACAGGGGAAAGGAAGCATTGTAATGGGCGTTCCACAAGGAGTTGGTATTTTGTCGTTATCGGGCACCACCAGTGCTGTTGGACAAGAAAACCTGATTACAAAAATTATTGTAAAACCTGAAATCCGGCAGTGGGACACCACAAATCTTGCTTATCCGCTCTTGAATAACGAAGAAGAATTTGGCTGTATTTATTTCGAGCGACTGCGGATAATGAACAAGCAGCCCGTTTTTTACGATATTACCATGATGCCCAACATCAACCTGCGTCGTTTTATCAGTCGAAACCTGGAGAACAAATCGCTATTCAACATCCTGCGCACCCTATACGACATAGAAGTTACCGGTGGCGAACAACGTCTGATGGCCATTTTGGCCGACGATAAAATTCAGGAATACCTGAATGTAAAAGAAGGCCACCCGATTCTTCACATCAACCGCAAAATGGAAACCAGCCGCGAGGGCTTTTTTATCTACAGCCAGGTTTATTGCAACAGCGAGAAGTACGCTATTTTTGGAACGTTTTAATTCTACACTTAAATAAAATCCGCTACAGTACTATAGCTCAATCCATGTTTACCGGCGATAGTCCTTTATTCCCAACTCCAGATTTGCAACACCGGCATCCGAGAAAGTATCGGCAATAACCATTGCAGCGCCCAATGCACTTGAATTATCAATTTCTGATATCAGAACTTTTTTACCCGGAAAGCTCTTTTTCAGCAATTCAATAAAGATTGGATTTCGGGCAAAACCTCCTGAAACGTACAAAATTTCAGTTTTATCATTTTCAGGAACAACCAGCTTGATGCTTGTTACACAAAGTGCTGTCAGGTCAATCATCAACTTGGTGTAAGCTTCCTCGTAATTTGCAAAAACACTCAGGTCAACCGCCTTTAAACCTTCCTCAAAACTCCCCTTGCCATTGGAAAAATATACGGATGTGTCTCCGTACTTATTTGAAAGCTCGCGTACTAATTCCTGATTATTTTTAACAGTTTTAAATGAATCTCCGGGAACATCAAAATGTTTGGACAGTTTTTCAACCCAAACCTCGTGGAAATGCCCCATAAATAAACGAGACGATTTCACCTGCTCTTTATTGGGCGTCAGGAAGCACAAACAATCCTGTTCCAGCTCACCGGCCGTTAAAGGCTCCTCGTTGTATGGATTCATATTAATGCACCATGTTCCGGTAGAAACCAGAATAAACTTTGCGGGACTGGCTTTTAAGTAGGGCACCAGCGAAGCTGAACTATCGTGAATACCGGCTCCAACCTTCACCTCTTTTCCAGCCACTTCGGACGAAAAAACTACGTCGTTATTAATTGGTTCCGGCAAAGCAATTTCGTTATCCAATATCCACTGGTGATATTTCATCTGATCGAAATCCCACATAAAGGTATGGCACCCGATCGAGGTCGGCTCCGATACTATTTCGTTTGATAAAGTGTATGATAAATATTGCGGAAGATGCAACACAGATTTTACCTTTTCAAACAGTTGTGGTTTCTCTTGTTTTAACCACAATATTTGAATTCCGGAATTCAGCAACAATCCCAACGCCGGGCTGGCCGTATTTCGGCAAAACTCATTTTTTCCACCGTACTGATTAAAAAGACCCGCTGCAATCGTTTCAGGAATCTCCTTTAAATAGTTGTAAACCGGTGTCAGTCGTTGCCCTTTCTCATCCAAAAACATCAGCGATGCACCGTAAGTTGAAAAGTTTACTCCTTTCAAATCATACTCATTACCGGCAACAATTTCTTCCAGGCTTTTGCTTATCCAAGAAGTGATCAAATCAATGTCGTCACACTCAAATCCGTCATCGTCGCTTATAACCGGAAACTTTTCTTCGTGCTGTTTTACAATCTTAAAATTGCTGTCGAACAACAACACTTTTTTGTTGGTTTTTCCTATGTCGAAAACAGCGATTACTTCAGTCATTTTTTGAAGATAAAAATCCTCCCCTGCCTTATAAATAAGAAACAGAAAAGGATTGAAATTTGAAACTTAACTTATCTTTTTAAGAGCACGTCTTTTTCGTACTGCTGAATTTCACCTATATAATCCATACCGGTTGGAACACCCTCCTGCAAACAGTAGTAATCCCAAACAGCGCTGAATGGCATTGTTTTCAGTTCTTCCAACATGGCCAAACGCTCGAAGTTTTTACCGGCTTCTTCAATGGCTACCAAAGATTTTGTAGGCTCAAGAGCAGCAATAAGGAATGCTTTTTGAGCAGCGCGCGTACCGGTTACATACGCACCAATACGGTTGATAGATGCATCGAAAAAGTCTAACCCTATATTTACACGGTCAAGGAAATTGTTACGCATAATTTCTGAAGCGATCAACTGAACATCTTCGTTTAATGTAACAACATGATCAGAATCCCAACGTACGGGACGGGTAACATGCAGCAATATTTCATCAACAAACTGTAATACGGATGAAATTTTATCTCCTACCTGCTCGGTTGGATGAAAGTGTCCGTTATCCAAACAGATCAGTTTATCATTTTTAATGGCATATCCCAGGTAAAAATCGTGCGAACCAACCGTCATCGACTCCACACCAATACCAAATAATTTACTCTCAACCGCATCTTTCATGTACTCTTTTGGATACTCGGTTGCCATAGCTTCGTCAAGCGATTTTTTTAAATTAGCACGGTATCCATTACGATCAATCGGTGTATCTTTTGATCCGTCAGGAATCCAGGTATTATGCACACAAGGAGAACCCAGTTGTTTCCCTGCTTCGGCAGAAATAGCACGACAACGTTTTACGTGCTCCACCCAAAACCTGCGGTTTTCTTCGTTTTTACTCGACAAGGTAAAACCATCGGCAGCACGGTCGTGAGAAAAACAAGTGGCGTTAAAATCCATACCAATTCCCTGCGCTTTACACCAGTCTATCCAGCTTTGAAAATGTTTTACTTCAATCTCGTCGCGGTCAACTTTCTCTCCCTGAAAATCGCCATAAATAGCATGAAGGTTTAAACGTTGTTTACCGGGGAGCAAAGCCAATACCTTTTCCAGGTCGGTGCGCATTTGCTCAATAGTCGTTGCTTTTCCGGGATAGTTACCGGTCGCCTGAATGCCTCCTGAAAGTTCACCGTCGGCAGTTTCAAAACCACCAACATCATCCGTTTGCCAGCAGTGCAACGAAATATTTACATCTTTCATTTTTGCAATTGCAACATCGGTATCTACACCAATTGCAGCATATTGCTCTTTGGCTATTTCGTAAGCCTTTTTTATTAATTCACTCATCGTTCTTATTTTCTTGATTTTTTTATTCCAGGTAAAACACCTCTTCCAGCGTTACCGACACCGGCGAATTATCCTCATTCGTCTCCATTATATCTTTCATGAAAGCCCACCATTTTTGTACAATTTCGATTTGTCCAAAATCCTGCGAGCCACCATCACCACTCACTTTTTGAAAAGCAAATAAGGTGTTGGTTTCTTCATCTAAAAAAATGGAGTACTCACTCACTCCTGCCTCTTTTAGCAGCTGTTTCAATTCCGGCCATATTTCATGGTGCCGCTTTTTATATTCTTCTTTTTGACCTTCGTTGAGGTACATTTTAAATGCTATCCGTTTCATCTGTTTTTAATTTAGAATGAAGAAAATTCATGTTCGTTTCATTATCCTAAAGCATTTAATTCAGGGTATAACCATTTGGCAATTCCTATTACGATAACCGAAAGCAGAATGGTTCCAATTCCGATTAAAATCATATTGAAAGCTTTTCTTGAAACGCTTCTCCACTCTTTTCTGTAAAATCCCCACAAATTGGCAGTTAGAATAATGGTTGCCATGTGCAGTGTCCACGAACTGGCACCGTTACCGATTTTTGTTTCGCCCATTCCATAGAAAAAGAACTGAAGAAACCAGGTTGATCCGGCAAGTGCGCAAAACAGATAATTTTTAAGTAGCGGTGTTTTCTTATCGACAAAATCGCCACCGGTTTTATTTTTCAGAATCAGTACAACCGACCATATCAGGTTGGTTGTTAAGCCCCCCCAAATGATTACAAAGAAAATAATGTTGTTTTCGAAGAGGTATTTAAACCCACCCGCGGATTCACTAATAAAGGAATAGTTTTGCTCCACAGCCAACGACCGGGCAACTTCGGCCATTTCTTTCCCGGTATCGATTCCAAAACTAAAAAATGCGCTTAAAACACCGGATATAACAGCAATTATTAATCCTTTTACCAGCTTAAACTCTTTATTAACTCCATCTTTGTTTCCGGCCAGATCCTTATCCTTTATTATACCGGCACGTCCGCTAAGAATAATACCTACTACCAGAATAACAATACCCAGCAGCACAATTCTACCACCGGTACTACCAAAAAGGTCGGAGAAAGAAAGTCCTGCAGGAAGTAATTCGGCAACACCGGGAATATTACGTAAGATGGGTAAGCCCAGCGATCCGACTACAGAAGTAATTCCTAATAAAACAGAATTACCCAGCGACATGCCCAAGTAACGAATAGCCAATCCATAGGTTAGTCCGCCAATTCCCCATAGCAAACCCATTATAAACGTATTTCGGATTACGCTTCCCTCGGCTGACTGAAGAATTCCCTGCCAATCGGGGATTGTTAAAACAACGGCCAAATAAGGCATAATTAGCCACGAGAAAATACCACCCACAATCCAGTAGATTTCCCAACGCCATTTATTCACCCAGTTATAAGGCATGTACCAGCTTCCGGATGCCATACCGCCAAGCGAATGAAAAATAATTCCAAGTAGAGCTTGCATATTGATTAGTTTTATGGTTTAAATAAATTGATACATTTTAGTTCAATTAGAGAACCTAAAAATATTTCCATTTTTTAGTGAAAACAATACATAAATTGGCAAATTATTTATATTTTTTGACACTAATTCAATGAACGAGTATTTTAAATATCTTACAACAAGTGAAGAAGATATAAACTGGGGTTTATATTTAAAGGTTGCCGGATTTGCACAAATAAAAGCTAACGCCCAATACCCAACAAAAGAACATCCGTCGGAATACTATTTTGAATGGAAGAGCGGACGAAATCTTCATGAATTTCAGCTGAATTATATTACTGAAGGCGCAGGTATTTTTGAGAATAAACATGGTAGATTCCAGGTTAAACCAGGGAGCTTACTTGTTATTTTCCCCAATGAATGGCACCGCTACCGCCCCATAAAAAAAACTGGCTGGGTAGAAAACTATGTTGGTTTTAACGGACACATTGCCCACCAGCTTCTGAAACATCCTACATTTTCGACGCAACAACCGGTTATACAATGTGGTATACGCGAAGATATCATCGACACTTATTTAAAAATAAGTGATCTGGTTGAAAAAGAGCGACCGGGTTACCAGCAAATCGCATCAGGAATGGTGGTAAAACTGCTGGGATACATTATTTCCTTCGAGAAACGGAAAGGATTCTCGGGCAAACAAATTTCAACAGTAATTGAAGAGGTCCGTTTTTTAATGCGCCAAAATGCTGCACAGGAAATCAATCTGGAAGACCTGGCTCGCCAGCACAATGTTGGTTATTCGTATTTCCGGAAAATGTTTAAGAAATATACGGGTGTTTCGCCCGGCCAGTATCATTTACAGTTGCGAATAATTCGTGCTAAGGAACTGCTTATTTCAACTGATAAAAGTATTAAAGAAATCAGTCTTGAGCTTGGCTTTCAAACCATTCATTATTTCAGTTTAATCTTTAAAAAGAAAGTAGGTATGAATCCTTCTGAATTTCGCAAACGTCTGAATTGATTGGTTGAAAAGCGATTCAAAAACCGGATAATGTTGCTTCATCTGTATCCCTTTAAAAATCCGCAAATATTAATAGTCCTTCTTACGAACAGAACTAAGTTCACGCAGAAAATTGCGATTCAAAAAAAATCGGTTATTTTGTGTTTTTTAAAATATTTAAACATTGGCAGATAATTTTCATCTTAACGTTTCGGAGGTACTCGATCATATTTCTTTAGATTGTGTAATATTTGGGTTTCACGATAATGAATTAAAGGTTTTAATGCTGAAGTTAAAGCATACGAAAACCTATGGTTTGCCCGGAGGTTTTTTGAAGCACGAAGAAACACTTGAGCAGGCCGCCGAGAGAACCTTAAAAGAACGAACCGGGTTGGACAATATTTTTCTGAAACAGTTTAAGGTTTTTAGCGATCCATTGAGGGATAAACCGAAAAAAGACGATCCTGAATTTTTAAAAAACGAACCACCGGAAGTGGTGGCATTTTTTAATCAGCGTTTTATTTCAGTTGGATTTTATGCGTTGGTGGAGTTCTCGAAAGTAAATCCACAGCCCGATGCACTTTCGGAAGCCTGCGAATGGATCAACCCGTTTGCCGATGTAGAGATGTTTCTCGACCACAAAAACATCATCGACCAAGCGCTGAAGACTTTACGCATTCAATTGAATCAGCAACCTATTGGACTAAAATTATTGCCACGAAAATTTACCATGCCGCAACTGCAAAAGTTGTATGAAACCATTTTAGGGCGCGAACTCGACCGTAGAAATTTTCAACGCAAAATTTTATCGTATAAGATCCTGAACAAGTTAAATGAACGGAAAACCGGCGGAGCACATAAAGCGCCGTTTCTTTATGAATTCAAACGCGAGAGCTACAAAAAAGCGCTGGAGGATGGGTTGAGTGGTATTTGGTAAACAACGTTATTTTTGATAGGTTTTATACAAAATGTTTCCTGATGAATAAACGGAAAACCAACCACAATAAAACTAAAAAGAAAATAAAACCAATCGCGATAAATAAAGCTATCGACTGGTTTTCTGTTGCCTGATCAACCGCCTGAAATACCCAGTGCGTTGGAAAAATGCCAAATAAATGGACAAACTTTTCCGGAACAAAAAAAGCTGCAATCGGTATCAACACCAACATATTAAACGCTTTTACATACACCATTCCCTGCATGCGGTTTTGTACTACCGAATTAACAGCTAAAGCATAAACGGGAACCACCAGCGCCGCCAAAAACGAAATCAGCAATATGGACACCACCGACAACTCGCATATTGTTTGAACAAACAACAGAATCACGTTCAGAACAACCGTAAATAAATACGGAATCAGGAAACGGGAAACGATATACTCCTGCTTGCTTAGTGGTACAACACCATACACTTTAGCCACTTCCGACTCTTTTTCGTCGATCAAAACCATGGAATTTATAAAGCAAAATAGCTGTGTGTTTTCAATTACGCCAACTACCAAAAACAAGGAAACATACGGCACAAGAAAAGCGTATTTCTCAAGCAGCGGAGGCACGGCCCAAATTATTAGCGCAAACAGAATTACAGGTAACACTAAAAATGATTTCAGCGATGAGTCACGAAAAATCAACTTAAAATCAGTAAAAGCAAGTTTAAATATCTTCTTCATCTCCATTGCTTTATTGATGAACTATTTTACTTGAAAATCGCCGAAATGCCAGCCAGTAAAAAAGTGGGATAAAAACCACAATCGAACTTATAGCATAAACAAAATTAATTGAAGTGCCGCTAATCGAATAATCAATTAGCTCAACGCTTCCCTGAATGGGGAGAATATATTTCACCACGCCCAACTCCAAAACTCCGAGATATTGAATGAGTGGCAGATTTACAAATACAAGGAACATGGGAATGGAAGTCATCGTAAACTTTAGGATCTCATCTGAAAAAGTAAGCATGTATAATCCCAGCAATGCTGAAAGAACAGAAATAGCAAGCGAGCCAATTGCAAACAGCGCAATATTAAAATCGAATCCTTTTACCGAAAATGCCAGTCCCAGTGAACAAACCACCCCGATGAGAGAAATGGAAACAACTTTCGAAATCAGCAAATGATGCAGGTTGAAGGGCGTTACAAATATTGCCTGCAAAATCTGATGTTTAAGCTCGATATAAATGGCCAATGCAATAAAAAAGTAACCAATTACCGACGGATCATTCAAAACAAGTGCTACCACCAATTTATCCAAACCGTTAATATCGCGCAGAAAATACAGCACGAGGCCGTATATCAACGTAACCGCGAAACTGACCGCGATAATGCTATTCTTTTGCAGCAAAACAAACTGCCATTTTAGTTGTGAGCCAAAACTATTCATGATCAAGCGATTTTCCGGTTACACGTATAAAAACCTCCTCCAAAGTAGCTTCAAGCGTACGAATACGCTTTACCTTATCCTGTTTTATAAAGTCCAGAAATTCCGGATTTACACCCAGATTATTCAGCGGAAATTCTTCCGACTCACCACTTTTCAAATCAACTTTAACAGCTTCTTTACCGTAACTGCTTTTCAGGTTGCGCGGAGTGTCAGTGAGCACGAGTTTTCCATCTACGATAAACGATACGCGGTCGCAGATACCATCGGCCGTTTCCATGCTGTGAGTGGTTACAAAAATGGTTTTTCCACGGTTTTTCAGATCCAGAATGTGCTGTTTTATTTTGTGTGCATTTACCGGATCGAGGCCGGTTGTTGGCTCATCAAAAAACAAAATATCAGGATCGTGCTGAATGGCGCGAATAAAATTCAGGCGCATTTTCATTCCTTTCGAATAAGTCTCTACCGGTTTATCCATGGCATCAAGCAGGTCAACCATTTCAAAAAGTTCGGAACTGGTTTTTTGTTTACCATCCGGGTAAAAAGCAGCAAACAACTCCAGGTTTTCCTTCCCCGTTAATTTTAGGTAATGGTTGGGCAACTCAAAACCAACACCAATCCGCTCGAAATACGAATTGTTCCACTCCGAAAGGTTTTTACCATCAATTTTTACCTGTCCTTTGTAGCCTTCCAGAATTTTGTACAACACTTTCTGTGCGGTACTTTTCCCGGCTCCTGAAGGCCCGAGAAAACCAAATATCTCACCTTTTGTAATCGAAAAGTCAAGACCTTTTAATGTCGGGCCATCATTTCCGGGGTATTGAAACACCAAATTTTCAACCTGTATCATTCGTTTAGTTTTTGTTAAAAGCCGGCTTGGCCAGTTTTATATAATCAGCTACTACCTGCATCAATTCGTTCATTTTCCCAAAATAAACCGGCTGTTGCTTTTCTATACTAACTTTTGGATTGATTACGCCCATCACTTCCAGCTGCTCCTGAATACTGATGCCCAGTTTATACAAAAAGAATCCTTGTGTTTTTACCGGAATATCAGAACGAAACAAGCCCTTTTGCACCTCATATTCCGCCATCTTTTCAAACCCTGTCACAACCTGCGATAGCAATTCGTTGTACAAATGTTTGATGGAAGGTGAATTGAGGTTTTGTGTCAGGTTATGCAAAAAATGACTTTGCAAGGGATTTTCATCATCGAACTGAAATCCATATACATATAAATCAGAAAAATAAGTCCAGAAATCAGAGTAATCCTCTCTTTTTAATGAGGCTGTGTACCGAGACTTTACCGCCACCGATTCACCTACCAAATACATAAACAAATCAAGTTTATCGTTGAAATACTGGTAAATACTGCCTTTGGCAATTCCCAGCTGTTTCACCACCATCGAGATAGAAGCTTCGTCGTAGGTCTTTACAGCAAACTCTCTCAAAAAAGCATCTGTGATCTGCTTTTTCTTTTCTTCTTTTAGTTTTATGAATGTTTCTTTTGGCATAATTATGACTACCTGGTCACAAATGTAAAAATAAACATGACTACCCGGTCAGAAACAGTATAAAATGAATCCATGTTTTACAACAACCTTATGTCATAAACACACAGGTAAAGCCCCTGAAACAATTTCAGGTTAACGACAGAACAAACACAAAAAATAGTATTAACAACAGTTGAACCCAATTCAACCCATTTATCAAGCTGCAATACAGGCAATTAACATCTATACGTAAAGGTTTTAGGATTGAAGTTTTTGTATCACCGCATCTTTATAACTGCGGCTTACCGGAATTTGCTTCTTACCGATTTCGATTATCTCTGAAGTGAATGAGTTGATAGCATTAACGGCCACTATAAATGAGCGATGCACGCGCAGAAAATCCTGCTGAGGCAATTTGGCTTCGATGCTTGAAATGGTTTCGCGGGTTACAACTGTTTTATCAACCAGGTGTATCTTAATATAATCGGCAAGACTTTCGATGAAGAGGATCTCCGGGAAATTTATTTTTATCATTTTCCGGTCGGAGCGCACAAATACCGATTCGCTTTTCTCGGGCTCAATCCGTGCCGGCTCGTCAAAATCCACTTGCTGATTCTCGCTCAGGTATTTATTAATACTTTGCATCAGGCGACCAAACGAAATGGGTTTCAGCAAATAATCCACCGCTTGCAAATCAAAACCATCAACAGCATACTCGCGATAGGCAGTGGTAAAAATCACTTTTACCGAATTATTAATGGATTTGGCGAATGATAAACCCGAAATCTCCGGCATATTTATATCGAGAAAAACCAAATCGATAGGCTGACTACTGATTACATTAAATGCCTCGATAGCATTTTTACATAACGCAACCACTTCAACGGTTTCGATCTTCCGGAGATGGCTCTCCAGAATTTCGCGTGCCATGGGCTCGTCATCGACTATAATACATCGTATTTTACTCATCTTCCCGTTCTGATTGTTTTGTTTTTGTCAGGTCGCAAATTACAAGTTTTGCGTTGTACCAGTTCTCCTTTATTTCGTTTGTAAGCTCATAATTATTAGGGTAATTTAAATCCAGTCGTTTCCGGATATTCAACAGCCCAAGCCCGCCATTTTTATATTCGTTATCCTCTTGAATAAATGAATTTCCTATCACAAATTCCAGGCAATCATTGACAACCCGAACTTCAATTTTTATCCTCAAAAATCCATCCACTAAGTTACCATGTTTAAAGGCATTTTCAACAAAAGGGATTAACAACATGGGCGCCACCTGAATTTCATCATTAATTTCAGATGCACTAAAATCAACTTTCAACGTATCCTGAAAACGCACTTTTTCCAATTCAATGTATTCCTGAATATGAAGCACTTCCTCTTTTAAACTTACCAGTGGTTTATTTACCTGGTACAAAATATAATCCAGCAAATTCGAAAGTTTCAGGATAATATCGGGCGTTTGTTTCGACTGCTTCAGGGCAAAACCATATATTGTATTTAAGGTATTAAATAGAAAATGCGGATGGATCTGGCGTTTTAAATAGTGCAACTCCTGCTCTTTTAACTGAAGTTGCGTTTCCAGAATTTTGTTCTGTAACTCTTTGTTTGCAGTAGCTGTTTTAAAGCTCTGATTTAGAATGCTCACAAAACTAATTACGCCAACAACAATTATAACCAGCAGCAGAACAAAAAAGAAATTCTTGCTCATTGGCGGCATCTCATTCAGGTTAAATTTGAGCACAAGAATAAGACAGGTATAAATAAGCAAGGAAATAACGTAGGAAATATACACGATTGTATAAAAGCTGTATAGGGCAAACTTCCAGTAACGTTTAGCCAGCAGATACCGCGGAATAAGACGGTAATTCACAAAATAAGTAACGCCAATGGTTAGCGGCAACAACCCACTTGAAAACCACAGCGCATAATCTACCTTATCAGAATTGTAGCTAAAAAAATAGAAAAAGAAAAACCAAACCGCCACCCAAAACAGGGCATGGAAAAGGATCGTTTTAAAGTTTATTTTTTTCAAAAGGTTCATTAATACAATACTACTGATTTTTCATGAACCGGCATTTTTTTAGCGACGAATTGCGGGTTTTATTCGCTTTGTTGCATTTATAATATTTCATTTTCGGTTTATAAACGTAATTTTGAAAAAACACGTACAGAATCGTCCATCTGTCGCAATAAATTAAATACAATCAATTTCCGACTTACATTTGATTAGTATTTATTTAAAAACAAAAATTATGAATGGATTAATAAGCAAACTTAACGATGGCGGCCCTGCTTTTACCTACATTATTGTACTTACATTTTTGGTACTAATCGCGCTTTTTGTACGTGGGATTTTAAGTAAAGGCGACAAGTACAAAACCATTGAACTGATGAAATCGATAAGCTGGTTTGCCGTAGCCTGGGGATTTTTGGGGCGTACTTTCGGACTGATAATGATCTTCGATAAAGTTCAGGCCATGGGCGATGTAGCACCAAGTGTTTTTGCCGATGGATTAAAAATAGCATTGGTTGCTCCTTTGTGCGGAATTCTTGTTTTTGCGTTAACACGATTAGGAATTGTTGTACTTATCGGTATTCAGAAAAACTTTAAACCCAAGGAACAACTATAGACCTGGGCATTACTCAATTGCTTACACGAAGTTAGCGAGTTGAAACAATTGCAAAAAATCTGCCCCCGAACATTAATTAGCGTTTAACAAGAATTTAAAAAAACATATGAAAAACGGACGAAGAATAGCCGTCGCAATTCTACTCACTATTTGTTTTCAACTATTGGTACATGCTCAGCCAAACTCAAACATCCAGTTCCTCAAAAAGGTAGGTGTACCTGACAGTATTTACTCCAATGTATTAGACGAATCGAGGGAGATTTATATTCAAATCCCCGAAAGTTATAATCCTGAGAAAAACCAGAAATACCCCGTTGTTTTTATTTTAGATGGAGAAGTATTTCTTCCAACAGTTAGTGATGTTCACGACTATTATAGTGGAGGTTTTATGCCCGAGATGGTTCTTGTAGGAATATCAAATGCAAATAACAGGATCAGAGACTTAACCACATCAAGCATAGAAACTAAATATGGAATGCCCTTTAACGAAAAAAACGGCGAGGCACATAACTTCATCACTTTCATTGAAAATGAACTTATTCCATATATTGAAAAAAAGTATCCTGTGACAAACTACAGAACGTTAATCGGACATTCGTACGGAGGTTTGTTTTCCATTTATACGCTACTGCATTACCCTCATTTATTTGCCAACTACCTGGCTATTGATCCCAGTCTTGATTGGGACGACCAAAAGTTGGTAAAAGAAACAGAAGCATTATTGGGCACTCAAAGCTATAAAAACAAAGCGTTGTTTATGTCGTTAAGCGGGCAATTGCACATGCAGAATGCCCAGGTTACAATAGATAACGTAATGCAGGACACAAGCGATTTTACGTTGTTTGCCCGTTCGAATATTGGCTTTGCAGATCTGGTAAAACAAAACAAAGAAAACGGATTGGCTTTCAACTGGAAATTTTATCCCAATGATATACATGGCACAATCCCCTTCCCTTCAATAATGGATGGATTGATATCGCTATTCAAATGGTATCAGATGGAAAATACGGACAAAATCAATTCATTCGACACTTCAAAAGAAGAGCTACTGCGCATTATAAAACACCGCGAAAAGAAACTGCACGATCATTTTGGATATACTGAACCTCCTTACCCTGAAGAACTATTGAATATGTCGGGGTATATGAATATGGATATGCAACAAGCCAAAAAGGCAAAAATGTATTTTGAACTTACCATTGAGTATTATCCACAAAGTGCAAATGCTTACGATTCGATGGCGGATTATTACGAAGCGAAGGATGATTATAGTAATGCCATAAAATATGTAACTAAAGCTTTTGAATTGAGTGGAAACGAATACTATAAACAGAGAATTGAAAGCCTCAAAGCCAAAGAATAACAGAAAGAAATAAGCAAGTAACCAAGAAAGCCGGCAACTCTAAACTGCCATTTCGAGTAGTAAGCGAGGAGAAATCTGATGCTTTTCTATAGTTAGTTTCAGATTTCTCTCTTCGTTCGAAATGACAATTCAATTTTAAGTCCCATCATATTGCAAAGCCTTCAACACTATCTCCGTTTGTTTGTTGCTTAGTAAAACACAAGCAAACGGAACACATGAAACCAATCGAAAACATTGATGACGTTATCCTTATCCTGGATTCCATTATTAAAGAATCGTTGAAAACCGGCGACACGCTGGGTTATTTTGCCGTGCTCTATCAAAAGGTGACAATTAAGGTAAAAGAGGAAATTCAGAATAATTACTTTGATGATGGACCGCGAATGGAAAAACTCGATGTTGTTTTTGCCAAACGTTACATCGAAGCTTATTTTGCCTGGAAGAATAACAAGCCGGTAACACAATCGTGGAAGATTGCTTTTACTGAAGCCTCAAACAATAATCTGCTGGTGATTCAACACCTTTTACTGGGAATGAACGCCCATATTAATCTTGATCTTGGCATAGCTGCTGCTGAGATTTCGGAGCCAAATAAGATCGATGAGCTGGAAGAAGATTTTAAGCGAATTAATGAAATTCTTGCTTCAATGGTAGACGAAGTTCAACAAGGACTTTCTTCCATCTGGCCTTTTTTACGAAAACTGCTTTTGTGGCTTGGTCAGGCCGATAATTTGCTGGTTGATTTTAGTATGAAAATTGCCCGCAACGGAGCCTGGAAATATGCGAAAGAAATAGCTTCTGTTGAAAAAACTGGTTGGCCTAATACGATCAAAATCAGAGATCAGAAAGTAGCCGATAAAACCCGGCTGATTACCGACCCGGGAAAAGTGATCCGGTTTCTATTCCAAATCATTCGCTGGACAGAACGCGGAACAGTCAGCGATAAAATCCAAAAATTAAGGCGATGAATTTTTATTCACCGCCTTAGTTTATCCTTCAGTATCATATGTAAATGTCATTTCGAACAAAGTGAGAAATCTGTAATTGAGTTCGCTTAAGTAAGAGATTTCTCAGTCGTTCCTCCTTCGAAATGACAAACAAAGTTATCCTTCAATCTTTTTATTGACCACCTTCAGAATTTCGGATTCTTTTTCTTTTGCAGCTTTCAATAAGTGTTCTGCCTTTGATAAAGCCTCCCTTAAAAACTCCACATCAGCAAAACCTGCTGCATTAATTTTCACATTCAGGTAAGCACCTTCAACAGCTGTTCTTGCACACAGGGCTCCTACCCCGGCATCGGAAACCGAGTTTGGATTTCCAACTTCTGCCATGGCCTGCATTACTTCCAGTGAATCGTGCGCCAGTTGCATTACTTTTAACGGCACTTCAATGGCATTTTTTGTAGCATCGTGAATGGCCTGTTTGCGCTCAGCTTTTTCCTGCTCGCTGGATTTTGGCAATCCAAAAGCTGCCATAATCTTGTTGAAAGCATCAGTATCTTCATCCACACAATTCAGCAAAGCGGTGTGGTAGTACTTTCCTTTTTCTGCCCAGTCAGAAAATTCTTCCCAACGCTGATCCCAGCCACGTTTATGTGCCGACAAATTGGCCACCATGACAGCCAAAGCACCGCCCAAAGCACCAACATAAGCAGAAATAGAACCACCACCCGGCGCCGGCGATTCAGAAGCTGTTTCATCTTTAAATTGTGTCAACGTCATGTCAATCAGCTTTTTCGCCGATTTTTCTTCGATCACATATTCAATGATTTTCTTTTTCGGATCGAAAGGAGCCAATTCATCCAGCCCAAGAGATTTTATTGCAATCTTTATGATCTCATCATCCGAAATACCGGTTGAACGTTCTTGTTTGCGAAGGAAATATTTTCCGGCTTCCAACATCGCCTTTAACGGAATTAAGCCCACCAACTCGGAACCAGTTACACGAATTCCACGTTCGGTAGCTTTTTTGCAGGTTTCATCAAAAGCTACGTGCACAGGCGTAACTGTTATGTCGGTCAAATTAATCGAGATTTGGGCAACTCCATATTCTTCGATGTACCAGCCAATGGCACGAGTCTTTTTCAGGCTACCCGGAATACGAACCGGCTCACCGTTTTCATCAGTTACAATTTTTCCTGTAATTGGATTTCCCTCACGTTTAACACGTCCGGCTTCACGAATATCAAAAGCAATGGCATTCGCCCGACGCGTTGAGGTTGTATTCAAATTAATATTGTAAGCCACCAAAAAATTACGGGCACCAATAGCTGTTGCGCCACTTCCGGCCACACTTTCGTTCCATTCATTGGGACCAAAATCAGGCTTCCACTTTTCTGTTGTAATACGCTCTTTTAAAGCTTCGTACTCTCCCGAGCGACAATTCGCCAAACTGCGGCGTTCTTCTTTAAACGCAGCAAACTCATAACTAAACACCGGAATTTCCAGCTCTTCACCAACACGTTGCCCAAGTTTGCGGGCGTACTCAATGGCTTCTTCCATGCTAACATTTGCCACCGGCACTAAAGGACAAACATCGGTAGCGCCAAAACGCGGGTGCTCACCATGGTGCTTACTCATATCGATCAACTCGGCAGCGCGTTTTATACCGCGAAATGCAGCTTCAATAACATCATCCGGCGTACCAACAAAAGTTACTACGGTGCGGTTGGTAGCTTTTCCCGGATCAACATCGAGCAAGCTGATATCCGCTACGCTTTCAATGGCATTGGTAATTTCCTTGATTATACTCATATCGCGCCCTTCAGAGAAATTCGGTACGCATTCGATTATTTTTTTCATCTCGTTAATCATTTTATGTCATTTCGAACGCAGAGAGAAATCTCTTCGTTTTGTAACAGATTTCTCCTCGCCTACTCATCGAAATGACAATTTATGCGAATGTATAAATTGAAATAGATTTCCCGAATGATTTTTCACAGTGATTTTAAACAGTCGCACTCAGAAAACCGAAGCCTAGAAGTTTTGAATCTCGCCGTTAATTATCACCGTTTCTATCAGGTTAGAACCATATGCATACGGCAAATACTCAATTCCCGAAATTTCGCCGGTAATAAACAGATTGGCAATTTTCCCCCGGGCAATGCTACCATAACTTTCGCTAATTCCCATGGCGTAGGCCGTGTTAAGCGTGGTGGCGTTTATCACCTCTTCGGGCAACATTTTAAAGTTTATGCAACCCATTGCAGATATCAAACTCATGTTTCCACTGGGTGACGATCCCGGGTTAAAATCGGATGCCAGCGCCACCGGCAAACCGGCTTCTATCATTTCGCGCACCGGCGATAATTTCATATTCAAAAAGAATGCAGCTCCCGGTAAAACGGTGGGCATTGTTTCCGAGTCTTTTAACGCAGCAATTTCTTCGTCACCCACATATTCCAAATGATCAACCGAAAGGGCATTGTATTTCACCCCGGCCTGAATACCGCCTGTTAATCCCAGCTCGTTGGCATGAATTTTTGGTCGCAGCCCATATTTCATTCCGGCCATAAGAATACGTTCGGTATCTTCTACGGAGAAAAAACCCTGGTCGCAAAACACATCAATGAAGTCGGCCAGTTCTTCTGCTGCCACCTGCGGAATCATTTCATTGATAATGATATCGACATATTCAGAAGGATTGTTTTTATACTCCAGCGGGATGGCATGTGCCCCCAGGAAATTAGCGCGAACACAAATTGGCGAAGAGTGTTTAATCCGTTGAATAACACGCAGCATTTTTAATTCATCTTCGGTATTTAAGCCGTAACCGCTTTTAATTTCCACGGCACCGGTTCCCATTTTTACAACCTCCAAAACACGCTCCATGGCGCTTTCGTAAAGTTCTTCTTCCGAGGTTTCGTGTAGTAGTTTCGCCGAATTCAGGATACCTCCTCCCCGGCGGGCAACCTCTTCGTACGACAGACCTTTTATCCGGTCCACAAATTCCTTTTCGCGAGGTGCCGCGTAAACCAGGTGTGTATGCGAATCGCAAAAGCTGGGATAAACCAGCCGATTTGAACAATCGATTTCAATCAACAAATCATCATCAAAATATTTGTCTTTTAGCCCCTCCATTGGGCCAAATTCCTCAATCACTTCATCGCGGATAATCAGAAAAGCATTTTTTATGGTATTCACCGTTGCCATTTCTTTTCCGGCCCTGAACATTACAGGCTGGTCTTCCACCTGTACCAGCTCTTTTATATTTTCAAGTAATAGTTTCATCTTATCTGTCGTTTTCTGTTTGCTTTTTCAAGGTACAAAAATGTAGAGGTAAATCAACCTTTTACAAGTCGTTTTTGAAATGATGGAAATCAGGGCAGCAGAAACACAGAAAAACAAAGCAACAGGAGTCGGTTAACCTTTAGTTGATTATCTCGTATTAGTTGAAAACTAAAATCATCACATTATGAAAAATTTATTTCTATTCCTGGGCCTGTTGGTTATACTAACAGCCTGTCAGACTGTTGATCCGGAACAAGAAAAAGCTGCTGTTGAAACCACTTTAAACGACTTTTACGCTGCTATGGAAGATTTTAATTACGATGCCATGCGCAATCTGTGCACAGCAGATTTCAGCGTATACGAAACCGGTTTCGACCATAGCGATCTTGATGGCCTTATCGCGTCAGTAAAATCAATGGAAGGAGCAAACTTAAACGTAACACTTGATATTGATAAAACTGAAGTGGTTGGCGACATGGCACTTGTTCTGCTGCAATTTAAAGCTGCAATTGAGAATAGTGGAACAACCATGAATATAGATGCAAATGAGAATTATGTGCTAAAAAAAGAAAACGGAAAATGGCTGATGTACTACTGCCTCAGCACACACTTACCCGATAAAAGCGACAAACATCTGGCCAGCCTGCATTTACTTAAAATACCAGATGCTGAGTCTGTAGATGTACTTCAGGATGCAATGAAAAAATTTAACCAGGTTATTGCCGAAATGGGTTTCTGGGATTGTGGCTACACCGTTATGCAAGTAGTTTCGGACAGTAACGACGAGTATAACTACTTTATCAAAGGAAACTGGAAAAACCAGGAGACCTACGACGCCATACACGATAGTGAAGGCTGGAAAAGTGTTTCCGATAATTTTCCGGAAGAAGCTTCCAAACTATTGGAAGATCAGATTTATTTGAAGATTGTTGATTTATAAAAACATTCTATCTTTCAAATTAAAACATTCATAATCAATATGGATTTTGAATGTTTTAGTTTTGAGAGACTTATGCAATACTACTTATGGTTGCAGCTGCTTCAAATAATCTCTTGCTTCTCTTTATTGCTTAGAACCATTTTACTGTTACTCACCTGACCTGAATTGCATGCTGCCACAAACAACACCAATAATATTATAGCCACAATTTTTCACCTTTTTCTTTGTCTTTGATTTAGTATTTCACAATTCTGTCATCACAAACTCAGATGCTTGTATGGATTCATGGAAGTGGATTACTTTCCATTCATTGCCAATCTTTTGCAGCACGAGAGTACTTCCGCATGCTGGCCAGGCAATGGTGCTGGCTGGAAAAAAATATTTCCCACTATAGGTTATAGTTACAACAGCAGCATTACGATCAATTATTCGAATTACAGGTACAGAAAAATTAAAATCTATTTTTTCAACATTATCGAACACTCCATGAGCCTCTTTCAAGAATCCATCCTTGGTTAAAACTTTCCCATAAATATCAATGTATTTAAAGTCATCGTCCATTAAAAATTTAGACTCAAAAGCCTGTTCAATGTCAATGTTCTTCATGCCATCGATCATATTGTTAATGGTGGCACTTACTTCCGCTGCTAATTCTACTTTTTCATCAGGGGACAAGGATTGATTTGTTGTTTTGTTACAAGCTGACAATACCAACAAACCAGCGATTAAAAGGATTGAAATGGTTTTCATTTGATTAAAGTTTAAGATTCTAAATAATTAAGTATGAGAATTTTTCAGAAATATCTAAATCACAATTAGTTTCCCAATTATTTCATCGGGTGTAGTCAATTGGCCCGATACATTTTCCTGGTGAAAATAATTATACCAGCCGGCTTCCATTACTACGGCTTCAAATTCTTTCTTTATATCCAGTGTGGGGAATTTCCAAACGGCATAAAAGTCGAAATTAGCCCTGTGGGTCGTTGCTTCATCATTTACCCCCCAGCCAACAATTTCCACTCCTTTTTCAATCAAGTTCTCTAAATGTGGTCCGATTTGCTCGAGATAAGCCTTACGTTCTTCGTGTGAGAGCTGTTTCCAAACCTGCCTGGCACTCCACAATTCTATAAAACATTCCATAATTTTTTGATTTTAGTTGAATAAACGACAAACAGAAAAGCACACCATGATCACCTGTATTTCAATCATATAAGTTACTAAATACACAATTAAAAAGCAACATTTTGGTAGAATACCAGCAACATAGCTTTTACATCTGTTGATTCAAATAATTAACAACAAACCTGAACATTTACTTAACCCAAGCGTTTCTCTAATTACCACTTTTGCAATCCTTTTAATCCGGTTATCCTTATATACTTTCTGGTAATTTCCAAGTGTTTAACCACTAATTAAAAGCTTGAGAATATGCCATACTTTATTGATAGTCACGAGCTAAACGGAGATACCCCAACCGAGATAATAGCACAAAAGCACCTTCAAGATTTAAAAATCCAATATCGTTACAACTGCCGGAAACTGGGTTATTGTTTCGACGAAATCAGAAGAATAGCCTTTTGTTTGTTTGAAGCCCCCGACCGCAGCTGCGTTGAACAACTTCACAAGGAAGAACACGCGAATGTGCCCAACCATATTATCGAAGTCGATTCAAGAATAATTGATTTTTTTCTAAAACAAATTGAAAGAGAAACCGAAACCAAAAAAGTTGATATCAGCAGTATTGCCACCCGCCCGCTTATAACTATAATGGCCCTCAGTATTGAATCGAATGAGTTGTACAGCATGGCGGCAAATGATCGGGGTGCAATTCAAAAAAATTTTAAAAGACTGTTGGTTGAGTCTAGCAATCACTTTAAAGGAACAATAATTAAACGCGACCATTATGCTTCGCAGCTTACTTTTGATTCGGTGAGCACTGCAGTTAATTGTGCTTTAAAAATGCATAAAAATTTTACGCCTGAAATTAAAAACCTGGA
This sequence comes from uncultured Draconibacterium sp., assembly GCF_963675065.1. Lineage (NCBI taxonomy): Bacteria > Pseudomonadati > Bacteroidota > Bacteroidia > Marinilabiliales > Prolixibacteraceae > Draconibacterium > uncultured Draconibacterium sp. The sequence continues at coordinate 2,001,939 of NZ_OY775906.1, forward strand.
ACAACAGTTATTTTTAAAAGTAGGCATAAGCGGTTGTTTTCTTAGTAATAACGATAGTATAGAATTTCAACAAGCGGTAAAACTGGCCAAAAGGTTGTGTTACGTTTCAACATCAAAAATTCTGATCACTCTCGAAGTGCGAAATCTGTTTCAAAGTGAAAGCATGAAAGTGGTTATAAAAGGTAACCGCATAAAATCGGTTTCACCCGACGATGTTCGGTTTTTAACTGAACTGATGGATTACATGGAAAAACATTGGCAAAACCAGGATTTACATGCTTCGATGCTTGAAGGACAGCTGGGCTGTAGTAAATCGCAGATCTATAGAAAAATGAAAATGCTTATTGGACAGTCTCCCAATTCGTTTATTAAAGCATACCGACTGAGCCGCGCCAAAGAACTCCTTCGTAACAAAAGTGGTAACATTTCAGAAATTGCTTTCGATACAGGTTTTAGCAGTCCATCTTATTTTTCGAAATGTTTTCAGAAAGAATTCGGAATAAAACCGTCATACTACCAACTGGAATTTTAAAATCTGCAATTCCATATTTAAATACCTTTTGATCTTTTTTTATCATTTTTTGAATCAAATTTGCTAACACTTGCATCAGATTCTGCCTTAAATTTGCAAGTAACAAGCTATTAAACCAATACTTAAGTAGAACACAAACACATCAAACCCAACAAGATTTAAGCCATTACAAGGTGTATAAAAATAGATCAAAAGTTCTTAATTATTATAAAGGAAAACAGAAATATAGAAACAACAGAAAACAATAAAGATTAAAATTTGAAAACTATTAAAACTCAAAGTCATGAAAACAATTAAAATTTTATTTATCTGCATGATAGCAAGTATTTTTGCTTATGCACAAGAAAATGTACCTCCGTATATGATGACAGATGTGGAAGTAACACCTCCCAAGTTTACAGCGGTTAAGTATAGTCCTGCTGATCATTCAAATTCGCTAAAAACTTACATCGCCAACAATTTTAAATACGATGCAGAATTTGGTGAGACTACTGAAGGGACCGAAGTGGTTAAGTTTACTGTTAATGCCGATGGTAGCTTGTCGGAGATTGAAGTAGTAAACAGCGTTTCGCCCACAGTTGACGAGCTAATTACTAGTATACTGGAAGAAACTGAATACATGTGGATGCCAGGTAAAAACAACGGCGTTCCGGTGGCCATGGAAAAAGAAATAGCCATTCAGGTAAAACTGGGAATAACCGAATCGTCGGCTGAGAATCGTGATTTTGATGAAATTGCCCGGAACTATTTTACCAAAGGTGCTGAAAAATTATTCTTCGACCAGAAAACCAGGAAAGCAATCAGACATTTCGAGACTGCCATCCGCTACCGTCCATACGACCAGAGTACTTTGTATATGCTGGCACTTTGCGAAGTTGACCGTGGAAATACCGAAGCAGCTCAGGCCTATGTTGATCGCTTCAGACAACTGGGAGGAGATAAAGATATCCTGGAAGAAAAACTGGCTCAAAATGTTAAAAGTGTTGATGGCTACGAACTACTTTCGCAACTTTTTGCAACCAAATAATAAAACGTTTTACTTAGAGGTTTTTACAAAGGCCGTTTCGGAATTTATTTTCGAGATGGCTTTTTGATTATGTACCAAAAATGATATTTTTTTGCCTGGGATAAGTGTTGATTATTTGTGGTCTGACACTACCACTCCCACGGAATAACATCTTCCTGATTGATAAAACCAAAATTCGAAATGGTAAGCGTACTGGTAATTTCTGATATACTGTTTACTCCATCCATATCGGTGGTATCCATGTATGAAGTTACCACAGCATGTTCTTCATTTACACCCAAACTAAATACCTCGTCTTCGTATATAAATCGTATCGTACCGTCATCCTCAATTTTCAGCATTTCAAACGCTCCTTGTTCAAATGGGATTTCGTAAACACCTGTAAGTCCGGTACCACATCCGCCACCTGCCGTACCCGATAAACAAGTTCCACTGCCATAAATGAATCGAAGGTTTTTATTGATTTCAAAATCGATAATACCATTCAGAATTCTTAATTCGGAATCATAACGATAAGTCGGGAAATCTATTTGCATTAATGGTGGCTCCGGACCGGAAATCAGAACTCCTTCGGTTTGGGTAGATTGTTCAACAAACAAATACGATTTGGGCTTATCGTCGTCGTTATTAAAAATGCAGGCATTTAGAGCAAGCACTAAAAGCAAAACGAAAAACTTAGTATTTTTTGGCATTACTGATTCTTCTTTAAAAGTTAACGCACTCCTACTAAATTTAGTATTTACCACGAATTGAATCGTGAACACGCGACAGGTAAAATTCCGACAGTTTAGCGTGAAGTTCATCGGCTAACGGAGTCAACTCAGAAGCAGAACTATTTCCTGTTACCTGTGCCGGAGAACTTGCTCCGGGGATAACGGTTGAAACAGCTTTGTGGTCGAGAATCCATCGTAGTGCCAACTGTACCATATTCATATCATCGGGAACGAAACTTTTTAAGGCATCGGCCAGTTCAACACCTTTTTCAAAAGGCAAACCGGCAAAAGTCTCTCCTACGTTAAACGCTTCGCCATCTTTATTAAAGTTTCTGTGATCGTCTTTCTCAAAGGTCGTATTTTTACTAAACTTCCCGGTGAGTAAACCACTGGCCAGCGGCAAACGTACAATAATACCAACTCCTTTTGCTTCGGCCTGCGGTAATAATCCGGTTACCAGTTTCTGCCTGAAAATATTAAATATTACCTGTAAGGATTGTATTCCTTCCTGCTCGATGCATAGCAATCCTTCGTCTACCGATTCAACACTCGCACCAAAAGTTTTAATCAGGCCTTCGCTTTTAAAATCGCGCAGCCAGTCGAAAACATCGCCTTTTTGCAATTCTGTGGTCGGGATACAGTGTAGTTGCAATAAATCCAGCGCATCCACTCCCAGCCTCGACAAAGAACCTTCAATCGATTTTCGCATGGCATCTTTCGAATACGAATCGGGAAATACATCACCGCCACGCCCAAACTTGGTAGCCACTCTAATAGCTTTATCCGTTTGCTTTAAAAACTCACCGATAAATTTTTCGCTCTGTCCGGCGCCATAAACATCAGCGGTATCAAAAAAAGTAGTTCCGTTTTCTACTGCTGTGGTTAGAATATCCAATGCCTTTTCGCTTGGGAAATTCTTCCCCCAATCGGCTCCGATCTGCCAGGTTCCCAAACCAACTTCACTAACATCAAAACCATTCTTTCCTAACTTTCGTGTCTTCATTATAATCTGTCTTTTTCTTCGGTATTCGTATCTCATAAAAAAATAACTCCTCCCCGACCTATCAGCTAATCAACAAACCGGGAAGAATTGACCAAGATACTATTGTTTATGTACAATTTAAAATGCGGAATAATGAATCATCAACCCCGTATACATATCAATGATACAAATGTTGCATTTAATGATTCATCTGTGTTCGCCTGGCATGGTCGTAGTGGCGTAAATTTGTACTAACAATACGACCAGAATTCTTGTCCGTCACCATTTTAACTAAAAATTACAGTCATGAAAAAAATTAAAATTATTGTATGTTTTTTTGCCCTTATTTTTATTAGCTCAACAGCCTTTTCTCAGAAAGGAAAGGTAGTTCTAAACACGAACGACATTCCCGAAGTAACACATGTTCACCTCGATGATTTCCCGTCTAACGGAGCATTACCAATGATTCACGGATGGGGCGGAATGACCGTCGACATTAACAATGCGCCCAAAGGTACCGACTTCACTCCGCTACTCGAAGGCCTGAAAAACGATCTCTGTCAGGTGCCTCACTGGGGATATATCATTAAAGGTTCCATTGAAATTGAATACGGCGATGGAAATAAAGACATACTAAAAGAAGGCGAAGCTTTCTATATGAGATCAGGACATACAGGCATAGTGCTTGAAGATGTATTACTGGTTAGTTTTAGCCCTCAGGAAGGCATGGAACACCTGGAAACACACCTGGAAAAGAAAATGAAAGAAATGCAGGCTACACAATCATCGAATGACTAACACACCATACTCTACGTGTCGTATCTGCCTGATGAACTATTTATTACAACGCCATGTTACAATGTATACTGAACGTTTAAAAACTGTATTATGCCACTATTTATGGATTACCACATAACCCCCGGCATAAAACTCGAAGAAGCTAAAAAAGCACACCTCAAAGACCTCGCAGTTCAGTCGAAATACAACGTAAAATATCACCAGTTTTGGGTGAACGAAAAAGATGGCATGGTGTTTTGCCTGATGGAAGGCCCCAGCAAAGAAGCCTGCCGCGCCGTACACAAAGAGGCCAACGATATAGAAACATGTAACCTTGTGGAGGTTGACGGCGGAATGTATTCGGCCTTTATGGCCTACGATCAGGCACTCGACCACGGCATTGTAATGAAAAATGCCAGTCAGGCCGACACCGGTTATCGTTTCATTTTAACGCTCGATATAATATCGCTTACCACCGTGAAAAAAAGTATTGATTTCGAACGATTAAAATTTCCGGAGAAACCACGGCAGATCGCCGGCGATTACATTCATAAATACCAGGGGCGTATTTTACGGCAACTCCAGAACGATACCCTTATTACTACCTTTTACACACCAGAAAGTGCCGTTCAGTGTGCCATCGGTATTCGTGAGGCATTTAATAAAAACATCGCTGAACAAAAAGAGGCCAGCTGGCACATCAGGTACAAAATGGGAATAAGCGTTGGGCAGCCGGTTACCGATCACGGCAACGGTATTTTTGAGCGGGCCGTGGAACAAAGTTACCGCTTTTGCAAGATTGCCGGTAACGGAGAAGTTATCACTTCAACACTTATGGGTAAGCTTAGTGTTTTCTGCGATCAGGAAATAGAAAAAGAAACGGTTAAAGTGCTAAATGAAGCAGAAGAAGCTTTTCTTACCCGGCTGTTTACCATTGTTGACGGGCACTACCCCAACGAATCGTTTAATGTGGAAAGCCTGAGCCGTGAAATCGGTGTTAGCCGGCCACATTTGTACCGAAAAATCCGAAGTCTTACCGGTACTTCACCAAATGGTTTTATTCGCGATCTGCGTTTGAGCAAAGCGCTTTCGTTAATGAAACAACGAAAGAAAAATATCACCGAAATAGCCCTGGATGTTGGCATCAGCAATCCGTCGTATTTTGCAAAATGTTTTCACGAAAAATACGGAATTCTTCCTTCACAGGTAGTTGTATGAGGTAGCAGATCACCATCCCGCACGTACCAATCCCCACTCAATTAAGCTTTGATTACCAGGATAATATTTCACCCGAATGGCATTGCTGTACCTGCCATGTTCATCCGTAGTGGAATATGCACTTGCGATTTTCATTTTAACCAAAAATTATAAAGTCATGGAAATTATTACAAAGTCCGGTAACAAAACAAACATCGATCAGCAGTTGATCGATGATTTTAGCACTTCGTTGGGTGGAACATTGGTAACTGCACCAGATTCGAATTACGACGAAGTTCGTCAGATATGGAACGGCATGCACGACAAAAAACCGGCATTGATAGCACAGTGCTCGGGAGTAGCCGACGTGGTGGCATCGGTAAACTTTGCGCGCGTGAATGACATCCTGTTTTCAGTACGCGGCGGAGGTCATAACGTGGGCGGTAGTGCTTCAAACGATGGAGGACTAATGATCGATCTTTCGCAAATGAAAGGTATTCGTGTTGACCTTGAGAAAAAGACCGTTTATGCCCAGGGCGGCGTAACAATTGCCGATCTCGACCGTGAAACACAGGTGTTTGGGCTGGTAGCTCCATCAGGAGTCGTATCAACAACCGGAATTGCAGGATTAACACTGGGTGGCGGATACGGATGGCTGCGTAAGAAATATGGTCTGAGTATTGACAACCTGGTTTCGGTGGATGTGGTAACCGCCGACGGGCAGTTTATTACTGCCTGCGAAAAACAGAATTCCGACCTTTTTTGGGCCGTACGTGGCGGTGGTGGTAATTTTGGGGTGGTTACTTCTTTCCAGTATCAATTGCATCCGGTGGGACCAATGGTAAGCTTGTGTGCTCCTTTTTACCCTGCCGAAGAAGCTCCCGAACTATTGCCGGCATGGCAGGCATTTATGGATGAATCGCCCGACGAAATTTCATCGAGTGCCATGTTTTGGACCATCCCTCCCGTTCCTGATTTCCCCGAAGAAGTCCATGGACGAAGAGTGCTTATTCTTGCCGCTGTTCATTGTGGCGATGTGGAGAAAGGAGGAAATATGCTTCAACCATTGCGTGAACTTAGTACACCTTTGGTCGATCTGAGTACGCCACTGCCCTGGACTGCACTGCAAACCATGTTCGATCCCTTCTTCCCGAAAGGCGAACAACTGTACTATTTTAAATCGAGATACATTAACCGGATAGACACGAACACCATCGATGCCATTGTTCCCAAAGCAAGTAATCCGCCGCAGCCAATGGTGCTGATTGCTATTTGGCACATTGGAGGAGCCGTGAGCCGGATAAAAGACGATGCCACTCCTTTTTCCGGACGACAATCGAATTACCTGTTTAGTATCGATGCCATTTGGGCCGATGCCGCTGCAAATGATGAGGTAATAAGCTATGCCCGCAACTTTTTGGATGACCTCAATGATTTCTCTCCCGGTGGTTTGTATGTAAACTTTGCCGGCCTGGGCGAAGAAGGTGTCGACCTGGTAAAATCGGCTTACGGGAAAAACTACGAACGCCTGTCGGTGATAAAAAAGAAGTACGATCCGAACAATCTATTCCGTATCAACCAGAATATTAAACCGGCAGAATAGAAAAAAACACCACGTACTTTTCCCCTTCTGTCAGCCTGCCGATAGGCAGAGAGGGGGAAACCGTATTTACAGCAGGGGTGGTATAATGCAGAGGAATAGATTGCTTCTCCGCCAGCCGACGCATCGTAATGACACATGAATTAAAAGAATCAAGACAGCGGAATATTTGAAGTAAATAGTGTTTCGAGTTTAATCCTTGTCATTTGTTGGTTTTGGGATGCGCTTAACTACCCGGCTCACTAATGGCTTGTTCGTCGGCACTGTTTTTATAAATAACAACCGATTGTACCACCATATCGTGGATGGCCTTTGCTTTTTTATTGCCGCTTACGGTAATTAAGGAAAGCCAGCCCAGCAAAGCTTTTATAATGTAGCGGACAACGGCCAGCGGAAAAAGAATATTTTTCTCCGGATTGTTGGCACGTTTTACACGTATACCAAACAAAAAATGACCAATGGTGCCGCCAAACAAACTGGTAAAAAGCGGGTCGTACAACAGGAAAATAAATACAAACGCGGCTATACGTGCAAAGTCGGGAACATTTTCGAACCGATCGAATAAAGCCACAACGCCCAACATAAAAATCAGTAATAATACAGAGTCGGTTATTACTGCTTTTACTCGTAGAAATACGCCGGGGTAGTTTTGATTTTCCATTTTTTAGTTATTGGTATTTATTTGGTGGCACGGATTACAAATTTTTGTAGATGGCGGCATTTTTCTTTTCGGTTGTTTCAACCGAAGCACCGATTGCAAATCGGCGCTAGCTGGGAATTTTACTTGATTTTTTGCGCCAACGGTTCGTATAAGAATAGTAGCCGATTGCGGGCTTCTTTCCTGTCAAGTTACAATAAGGTTGAAGCGGGCTACAACCCTTGAATTCACTACTATTTCGGCTATTATTTTTATACATTGTTGTGGGTTGTACTTCATACTTAATTCGGTTCTAAAATAGTTGGAATATATTTATGAAAATCATTAATTCCCAATTCTAATAAGGTTTCTATGATACTGTTATCACAAAGTCTATTCTGAATAAAATAAGTTTTCTCTGAATCAGGAATAACTATTCCAACCAAATTATTATAATTATTATCTGTCCATTGTTTAGGTAAATCATTTAAGAAATTAATTGCATATTTCCCTAAGTAGTCAATCCTATAATAAGCTGATAAAAAGATGATGAAATACTCTCCTGGTTCAATTTCTAAATATTTTGATATTGCACTTGAATAATTCCGTTCAAATTGACTAAAGATTCTTTTATAGCCGCTGTCAAGTTCTTTTTCTGATAGTTTACTATTTATGCCACTTGTAAATCCATCGCCAAATATATTATCCATTATCTTTTCAACATCTAACTGCTTAGCCTCAATGTTAATTATAGCACCATTTAATTCTGCTTTAAATTCTGGGATTTTCTTTCCTTTTATATTATCGTTTGCTAATTGAATGTCAAAATTATTTAGCAGGAAAAATGATAATATTTCTAATTCAAAATATGTGTTTTCAATAATATTTGAATTTTTTGTTGAACGCAATCCATTTTTGGTAGGATAACAACGGTGTACAGACTTGTCTCCAAACATCTGTTTCACTACTGAGTCTTTAGGTCCACTTACATTTTTTGATTGCAAGTTTATTAAAACAATTGCTAATCGTTTTAGGAAATTTTGTCCTTCCGATTGAGAATATTGCAGTTTAGACCTTAATAACCAATATTCACAATAATCCCTGTATCGATAATAAATATCCCTTTCCTTTTGTGAAAGCTTTGCTTTATCAAACAATTCATTAAATGATTTATGAATTTGTCTTTCGCTATCTTTTTTGAATTTACTTAATTCCAAAATTTTAGTTGATTAAAGTTCAGAGCATTTTTTTGTATAACCGCCAACGGTGATAATATGGGGCGTTTGGCATTTTAAAGTTCCAAAGTATCAAACTGCAATATTTTATATTAAAAGTATTCATTTTCAAAATTGCACCGTCCGCCAAATGACCTATATTTATTGTTAGCTGCTGGCATTATTGAATAAAATTATTCCACTGGTCTGCTAATTCTTCAACGTAATCAGTGAAAGTTGATACATTCTTAAATCGATGAAATGTGTATTCAGGTTGATTTTCTATAAAGTCAACATTGTCAAAACAGTGGTCATGCGAGAATAGGAAAACCTTTCTAGTTTCTGGCTCATACATTGTCAATGCTCCATTTGCTTCATATACAAAGGCTAGGTAATTTGATGGGGCAATTTTCTCACAATTATCATCCTCGCACATCATGCTATAATAATCATCCCAATCTCCAATTCCTCGCATACATTCAGAACCAATAAATAAAAAGTTTTGATTATTAGTAAACGAATCTTCAGGTTCATTAAATGACTCTTTAATTCCTCCAATGGTTCTTAAGAGCAATTCATGTTCTTCAATTATTTCGCACTTATAAGAATCCGCTTCCTCTATTTTGTTTAACCATCCACAAATCTGATTATCAATACTGTCCCAAGCAAATAGAATATATGCCTGTGAATCAATATCAATATTAGTCACTCGTGCTTTTTGAATCAACCCATTTAATTTTGGAAAGGTTGCCTTAAATTCTTCACTAATCCTTAATTCCGAATTTTTGAATACGATATCACTATTTGGTTTTAAGAACCACGAAACATCTTCTTTAAATGCTTCAAAATCTAAGTTTTTATCCATTTTTTTCTTCTTCCAGAGTTTCATGTTTGCACTTGCGTTTTGCTTGCAGCTAACGTATGTGTATATGTACTCCACTTATTTCGCTTATAGCTTCGGTATAAAACATTTGTTTTCAGCAATATATCCGACTACTTAGTATTTCTGTAACAAGGCCAGTAGCTTCCGGTCAAGTTTATGGCCATGCCAGTCTTCGTATTCAATGTCTTTTCGTCCGGAATCGAGCAATCCAAAGTCACCCCTAAAATTCCATAAGGCAAAGCCTATTTTGTTTTCAGCCAGCACGCTGATCACATCCTCAAACCAACTCAGAAAAACCTCGTGTGGAGTTTCACGCCAGCAGCCACATTCGCCGCAGTGCACGCCTACCCCGTTCTTCACAGCATCTATCCAGGGTTTATAAAATTCCTCAATGGTTTCGCGGCTAAAGTTGTTTCCGTCAATTTCTCCCGGCCACACCGGCAATGGCGCATCATCCGGGGTTTCCCACACCCACGGAGCGCGGTAATGCGATACATAATGCGGATAATATCCCCGGCAACTCTGACCGATTTCCAAATCAAATAGCTCAGGAATTACATCGGCTCCAACATTGTTTCCGTCGGCTACCACCAAATGGTTTGGATTATGGCTACGAATGGTTTCCAACGCTGTTTTCGCCACTTTGCGGTACAATGCCCCGGGAATTGGTCCACGTTGCGAAAACTGGTCGTTCATATCCTCGCGGGTACAAGGTTCATTCACCAAATCGAAACTGATCTGCTTATCGGAATACAAAGCAAATCGTTTCGCCCACATTCCCCAGTGCGCGTAAAAGGCTTCCTGCGCCTTTTCGTCCTGCCACAGGTTATAAGGCTCATTAAATCCGGCATTTACGCAGAACCCCGGTGCTCGGTGCAGATTCAGACTCACATGCAGTCCCTGTTTATTGGCGCTATCAACCAATTGCTGAATATTGTCCACCTCTTTCTCGTCGAAATTTAATACATCATCGGGCGAAATATTCTTTGAAGAATCAAATTTTATGTAACGCGGATAGGCCATCGGTATGCGGACAAAGTTAAATCCCCAGTCGGCCATCCACTTAAAATCCTCTTCGGTTGATCCGTTGGAGTTACTGCCCCTGGTGGGCGAAAAATAATCCAGCAGGTTAAATCCACGCCAATGCGGTAAAGCATTTGCAATTTGTTGCTGGCAAGCAGACATAGTACCCGCCACACTTACTCCGGCAGTTACCAACCCGGTAGTTTTTATAAAATTTCGTCGTTGCATAGTTGGTTTAAATTGGTTTTTATTTCAAAGTTATCAGATTTTGTTAAATTTCTTATCCGGATTTGTTCGTTGCCCTTATTGACGACGCTTAAAAGTAACGGACATTCAGTCCTGTTTCGTATCAGCGGCAACGCCCCGATATTTTAAAGTATCGCCCATGAGGGTAATGAATTTAACCGAGCCTATTTCCCTTCAGATTAGCCAAAAAATCTTTAACTTAGAAACCTAAACTAAACTACCTAATTATGAAAATTGCCATTATCTTCATTTTAAGCTTCTTTTTTGCTTTTACCTCCCAGGCTCAGAATTCAAAAATAAATGTAGTAGTAATTGGCGCCCACCCCGACGATGCCGACGTGGATGTTGGTGGCACAGCCTACCAGTTTGCACAAATGGGTCACCATGTATTGTTTGTTTCGCTAACAAATGGCGATGCCGGACATTTTAGCAAAGGCGGCGGTGCATTAGCAAAAATACGGATGAAAGAAGCTGAAGAAGCCGGGAAACGAATTGGCGTAACTTATAAGGTACTCGATAACCACGACGCCGAATTGATGCCAACACTGAAATTACGGCACGATATCATCCGAATCATCCGAAACTGGAAAGCCGATGTGGTAATTACGCACCGACCGTACGATTACCACCCCGACCACAGAAATACGGCCATTGCCGTTCAGGATGCTGCCTTCCTGGTGACTGTACCGAATGTGGCTCCCGATGTCCCGGCACTAAAAGTAAACCCTGTATTTTTGTATTCCCACGATAATTTCAAAAAGCCCAATCCTTTTCAACCCGATATTGCAGTAGATATTTCGGCCGTATACGATAAAAAAGTTTATGGGATGGCAGCGCACGAATCGCAATTTTTCGAGTGGCTTCCGTGGCTAAACGGACAGCTTAAAGATGTTCCGGATAACGAGCAGGACCGCCTGGAATGGCTGGCGAAGATGCGTTTAAATACGCCCTCTCCAACCATGCGTAAGTCGCTGGAAAAATGGTACAATAGCGAAACGGCTGAAAAAGCATCGGCAGTGGAAGCCTTTGAAATCTGTGAATTCGGCCGGCATCCTTCTGATGACGACATACGAATGTTATTTCCGATGCTCGGGAAATGATCCCGAAAAGAAAAAAGACTTAGAAACAGCTCAACCGTTCTGTTCCATTCTAATTTTGTATTTACCCGATTAAACGATTTCCAGGCAGGCAAGTCTAAATCCGATAAAACGACTTAGTGCAAAACTGAGAAGTATTAGATTTTATTCTTAATGACTATTCAACTTAAAAACATTCTTATATGAAAATGATCCCAACTTTTGTAATTGTTTTACTCTTTTCTTTAAATCTACAAGCGCAGGAAACGAAAATTGATAAAAGTAAATATCCTCCCCTGGTAACGTTCACGGCAGAACAGGATCATGCCAACATGATGGAGCAATTGGGAATAAAAGCTTTACGCCCGGGCCCAAGTGGCAACGAATCGGCACCCAACCATGCCAATTATGATGAATCGATAGCCAATCCCTGCCCTGAATTACCAGACGTTCTGACAACAAACGACGGGAAAAAAGTAACTACACCTGAAATGTGGTGGAATAAGCGCCGACCTGAAATAGTAGAAGGTTTCGAGAAGGAAGTTTATGGCCGCCTGCCGCAAGATATTCCGGATGTAAAATGGGAGGTAGAAATTACCGATTACGAACGAATCGGATTCACCCCTGTTGTAGCCAAGAAAATTGTCGGGCATGTCGACAACAGTGAATACCCACTGATTAATGTCGACATCAATATGGTTCTTGTGGTGCCACAAAATGTAAAAGGTCCTGTGCCCGTTTTAATGATGTTCGGGCGTCCTTCATTACCGGCACCTGCCCAGCCTTCTGCCGAAGACATGGTAAAAATCAACAAAACATTTAAAGAAGTACTTATAAAAGATAATCCTGAATTGGAAGACGTTTTTAAACGTTACCCCGCATATGAGCCAATAGAACGCGAAGATCCGTTTGCTGCGTTTATGCAGCGCCGTAACCAGGAACCTTCTCCTACCGAGCGATTAATTGCTGCAGGCTGGGGGTATTTAACCATTGATCCGGGTAGTATTCAGGCAGACAACGGAGCAGGCCTTACAAGAGGTATAATCGGATTGGTAAATAAAGGACAGCCTCGGAAACCGGAAGACTGGGGATCGCTTCGGGCATGGGCATGGGGTGCCGCCCGTGCATTAGACTATCTTGAAACAGATTCGATGGTAGATGCCAAAAAAGTAGGGATCGAAGGCGTATCGCGGTATGGAAAAGCGGCTTTGGTAACGCTTGCTTTCGAACCGCGTTTTGCTGTAGGTTTGATAGGTTCTTCAGGTAAAGGAGGTGCCGCTCTTCATCGGAGAGTTTTTGGTGAAGCGGTTGAAAGCCTTACCGGAACAGGTGAATATCACTGGATGGCCGGTAATTATTTAAAGTATGGTGCTGAAGAAGCAACTTTTGGCCGCAAAACGGGCTGCGACCTGACGGTAGATTCGCATGAATTAATTGCTCTGTGCGCTCCCCGACTGACCTTTATTAGCTATGGAATTCCGGAGCAGGGTGATGCAAAATGGCTCGATCAAAAGGGAAGTTACATGGCAACTATTGCGGCAGGTAGTGTATTTAAATTATTGGGCGCAAAAGATCTCGGAGTTTCAAACGACTATATGAAAGAGGAAATGCCTCCTGTATTAAAAGGATTACTTGATGGGGAACTCGCGTGGCGTCAACATGACGGAGGCCATACCGATGCTCCAAACTTTGCAACTTTCATTCCCTGGGCCAGTGAGTTCCTTGGCTATGAAAAAACTCCTGCAATGAGAAGATAAAATAGCCAAATAGCCATGTTTTAAAGAGGGTATAACACCGAATCCGCTGAAAAAGCACAGGCAGTTGAAGCCTTTAAAATTTGAGAATCCGTATCTCAGCATTCTTAGGATGCAGAGATACGGATTTTATTTTAGATGCAGGGGAAGTATTATTTTATAAGTTCTCTTTACTATGGACTAACATAATTTGGATCTACCACACTACGATAATAGTCGCGAAAACCTGTTACAGCCTGGTCAAGTCCGGGTACGCCAAGCATTACATCTCCTTCGGTGTAATAATCACGGGAGAAATAGGTTTGTGTTGTTCCCTCAACAAACTTTACAATCGACATCCCCGGAGCACTAAAAGCAGCGCCGTTAAATTCGCCAGACATGGTCCAGGTTGCCATATAAATATCGTCAGCAATGGCCTCCTCCTCTATCACGGTGTACAAGTCTGACGATCCGGCAAACAAACGCCCCAGGAACATAGCCATTGTGTCGGGGCCGTATATATCTACTATGGGATCGTGATACTCATAGTTGCTCTCCAGGAAAGGAAGCACATTCATCCAGTTTTCGGCATTAAGTTCTACCAATTGACGCCCTACAACAACTTGCTCACTATTTATTTCATCCTGCGAACTCAACTGGCTTTTTACCATGCCTACAGGCTCAGGAGGTGGAAGCGGACAATCGAAAGTTGGATCAACAGCACACTTGTAATACGTTCTGAATCCCATTATCGCCTCATCTAAACCGGGGGTGGTAGCCATTATATCACCCTCGGTATAATAATCCCGCTGATAATAAACCTGCGATGAATTGGTCATGAAATTAAAAATAGAGATGCCTTTGGCCTGGTAAGGAACACCATTAAAAGAGCCAGACATAACCCATGTTGCAGAATAGGTATCATTCATCAGGATTTCGTCCTCGACAATTGTAACGAGATTTGGCGAAGCACCAAGAATAAGCTGATTCAGAAATGCAGTCATATCCTGAATTCCGTTAATGTCTACGATAGGATCGTGGTACTCTACATCATCAGTGTAGTAAGGAATTAATTCAGCTACGTCAGCTGCCTGCATTTCGAGCAAAGCCCGCCCAACTTCCAGTCGTTCCTGTTGAAGCTGCATCATATTGTCTTTTGAATCGTCGTCGGAACAGGCCTGGGTAAACAGAATAATTGCAATACCGGCTAGCATTGCCATTGCTTGGATAAATTTTTTCATGTAGAACCTCCTTTTCAGTTTTTATTTGTATATAAGTTACAAAACACTGACTAGTAAAACAATAAAAGTTATTTTTTGTTTAACTATCTCCCATTTTAAATAAACAAAAGTAATTCCGGTTCTAATAAGTTTTGATGATAAGATTGATGAATTCTCCAATTTTTGATCAGAATATGGAGTTGACAATTTGCACTAAGCTTTAATTTCTGTTCCTGAATATTTTGGGATCACATCGAAAATCCGGAGGACTAAATTATTAAGGTAGTTATTGTTGCTTATTTTTCTTACGGAGTTTCATTTATATTAGAGAGGTGACGAGTTAGAAGAACGATAATTCCTATTCTGTTTTGTAGCTTTTGTCTTCATGCCAGACGGGCAGTTTCTTTTGCATTCGATCAAAAAAAACTATTCCGAAGGCATTTCGGAAGTTGTCAAAAAAACCTATGCGATTATTCAATGCAGCCAACTCGCCCGACTGACGCCTGCCTGCGGTAGGCAGGGATTTTTGACGAGCTTTTGCTCAGAGTTTATCTTTTATTATATCTGTTTGTTTCAATGTGTCCTTTGGATTTTGCCGACATCGAAGTTTCAGGGCATCTGCTCAAGACAGCCGACGTTACCTCAGTGGACGGCCTCTTTTGGTCGTTGCCTGGAGTTGAAGTAAAACCTTAATGAGAGCGGGAAGCTCCGAGGAATCGAGGAAACGAGCTTGTGAGTTACGCGAGTTGCCCGATATATTAATTTATAAGAAGCGAAATCACCCGTCCGAATTTAGGTTTTATGAAAACGCAGGGGAACGATCAAAAGCAGCCTTGAGTTTTTTGCATCGTTTTTGGATCAAGCCAAAAATGATGGCCGCCGGCAGGCAGATTGTGAAATAGTTTTATTGAGTATAAATTTCAATCCATCAGTTTTCAAACTGATCTCAATTATGATGGTTAATTTTTTCTTAGCCTACATTTCAAGGCACAAAAAAAGGATTCCGGCAAAGCCAAAATCCTTTTATTCGTATAGTGTATCTTACTATTAAACAAGCTCAACATTCACGGCGTTTTCGCCTTTTTTGCCCATTTCTTTGTTATACTTTACCTTGTCGTTCTCGTTGATTTCATCAATCAAACCGGTATGGTGAACAAAAATATCTTCACCTGTTTCGTTTGCTGTGATAAAACCATAACCTTTGTCGTTGTTAAAAAACTTTACTGTTCCTTCAATCATAATCGTAATCTTAAAAATTGTATTAATATATATTTGCTTCTTTGTTAATTAACTAATTAACAAACGTGTAAGCCATTCCTTTTTTCCCGGCGCGGCCGGTTCTTCCTATACGATGGATATAACTATCCATTGTTTGCGGAAGCTGATAGTTGATAACATGTGTTACGCCATCCACATCGATACCACGGGCTGCCACATCGGTAGCTACCAACACACGTGTTTTTCCCGACTTAAACAGTCGAATAGCTTTTGTGCGGTAGTTTTGCGATTTATTCCCGTGTATTACATCCGAATCGATACCCAGTTTGCGAAGCTGGGTGCTTATTTTGTCGACATTACGTTTTGTTTCGGCAAACAGAATTACCTTTTCAAAACCTTCGCCACTTAATAAGTTATAAAGCACCTGGAGTTTATTTTCGTTGTTCCCAACCCGGATAATATCCTGCTCAACCGTATCGGCGGCATTATTCAGGTTGTTTACATTTATACGAACAGGGTTCTGAACGAAATCGCGAATAAGCTTTTGCTGTGCTTTTTCGTAGGTGGCCGAGAACAACATAGTTTGTTTACGGTTCTTCATCAGCGCAATAATTTTCTTAATGTCGTTAATGAATCCCATATCAAGCATGCGATCGAATTCGTCGAGCACCAATATAGGTGTGTTTCCAAGGCGTAGCACCCCTCTCGAGGCTAAATCATTTAAGCGGCCCGGAGTACCTACAATCAGGTTTTGTTTTCTCCGCGCTTTGCCCATATCGGTGTTAACACTGGTTCCGCCAATAAAACAGGCCGAAAACAGTTTGTGCCCCCTGGTTAGTGATTTAAATTCATCTTCAACCTGCTGGGCAAGCTCCCGGGTTGGCACAACCACCAAACACGTAGTTGTGTTATCGGCCAACATTTTTTCAATTACCGGAATTAAAAAAGCCCCGGTTTTACCTGTTCCTGTAGCCGCAATGCCAATCATGTTACGTCCCGCAATCAATTCGTTAATCGATTTTTGTTGAATTTCGGTTGGCTCGATATAGCCTTTCAAGCGGATACTGCTCTTTAACGTTTCGCTAAGCGGCATTTCCTCAAAGGTTTGTTCGGGCACAAAAGTAGCCACATCAACGCTTACAGCCTGTTTTACCAGTAAATCAGGATTTACAGTAGAAACTGCATTTTTTCGTGGAGAGCGATTGCTTCCAGTGCGTCTTTTTGTATTGTTTTTATATCTGTTGTTATTCATGTATTCTTGTATTTATCATCCGGGAGATCCGGACAATCGTTTTTATATTCAATATTTATTTTGTGAAATATGCTTCAGAAGGAAGTATTAACGCCTTAGCAGTTGGTGCTGCCCGGCTTAAACAATGGCTGCGGTGTTTTTATTTCCGTACATTGTACTGTCAATAAAGTGTTTTCTGAAACATTGAGGCCCAATAAACTTGTAAGAATATATAAAGGCCGGAGATTCAACATATTGCCATAGTTATACTTACGACAATTGTTTATTATGCTATAAAATTTGTTAACCTGCTTTAATGCTTTGTAATAAAGGGAAACCTGTGATGGTAAGAATGATGTATTTTTAATAATTCTAATAATTAATTCGACAATTTTTACTTCAAAAGAATAAGTAAAATGGATACGTCTTCAGAAAATTATCAGGAACAATTAAACTTACAACGGATACTCGGTTGTGCCTTTTTAGCGGCAAACTCTTTTACTAAACGATGAACTGCTGAATAAAAATCAGCGCTGCAAAGCTACTCAAATAATTCCAACCACCAAATTAATCCGAATTATTCACCCCAACCATTGGAAAACCACACCGCCAAGATAGTCAGTGTTATATGTTCCTGCTTCTTTCGTAACCTATTATTCAATCTTGTAAGGTGCAGTTTATATGTTAGTTAAACCAGTATGATAGCTTAATGACCAATCCGCGATCCTTATTCACAAAATTTTCCGTATAGGAATTCCCGGTATATACAATAAATAAATCTGACGCAGGTGCATAGTGCCATTGTAAGCGGATATTCGTATTCAGGTTATCGATCTGGTTGTTGTATTGGACGAATGTAGTGAGAAATATTTTATCTGTGAAGGTTATATCCAGTGTGGGGCCAATAAGTAGTAACTCTGCGCTGTTGTATGGTTCAGGTAATGTGATATTGTTATAATTCATCGATATTCCAATGCTGCCATATGGTTGTACCCTGTAGTTCGCCATTCCGTTAATGTTCCAGCGGTTTCCGTTATAGTAACTTCCGACACTTGTATTCAGGATGTAGTTGAATAACTTGCGGGCATCTGAAACAAATCCCATCCGGGCAGTTTTCCAGTAAAATCGCTCGCCTGCAAGAAGTTTCTCTCCCCCGGTGTTGGTCGGATCATAATCACCGCGAAGTTGCACGAATTGTTCCTCCGCGCTAACGGACAGTTGGCTTTTATTCTGCCAACCAACGGTATATAAAATTTGTGTTTCCCTGTCTGTAAGGTTAAATTCCGGATCGAAAATCGCATTAAAGCTGGCACCTGGGCCATGACTAATGATCCTTTCCAAACCTGATGGATAAAACAGATAGCTGACTGACGGAGCGATTTCATAAATACCGGTTCTTCTTATATAACCTACTTCAGCAATATAATCCGATCCTATCCAGGACTGGTTGATGGCGGCTTTCAGGTACCGGGAGAAATAACTCATATTTCCGGAAATAGCTGTAGCATCACTGCCCGCTCCGGGATAAAATGACTGATGATAAAAGGCCTTGCCCTGCCACCGGTTATCTGCGGTTGCGAAGTTATATTCAAGTCCTGCCACCCGGTTGTAACGGTTTCCTGTGAATACATTATCATTGTATGTTTGGGTGATCTCTTTATTCACAATAAATGCCACAATGCTTGAGCGGCTGAAGATCTCACGTTGCAAAACTGCAACCGCGTAATTGCCGGAAAGATTTTCATCTTTTGCTCCCGTCTGCATTTCTATCATCCCGATCCTCCATTTATTGCCCAATCTTCCGGTCAGTCTTCCACCTACATGTACAGGGACATTAAGCCCAATACGCCTCGAAAAGAAAGGCATTGCCTGGCTGTTCCCCAGATTGGCAAAAATGTCACTGTTTTCAAGAAAAAACTGTCTTCTTTCAGGATAAAACAATTCAAAGCGATCCAGGTTGGTCTGCTGCCTGTCTTCTTCAACCTGTGAATAATCGGGATTAACTGTCAGGTCCAGGTTCATGGATGTTGACAATATCATTTTGGTATCAAAGCCAGCATTCCATTTCCATTTTGCAGGTTCACCAGTTTCATTGTTTTTTATAACCGCCGATGTTCCATACGGAATGACAGATAACCGTAATCCTGCTTTATCAAGGGGCTTATCCCATACAAGCGTTCCGGCGTAAGGAAGGGAGTTATGAGGGAACTGCCGCGGGACAGGAGCCCAGGCTGATTTCTCGTTTGTTTTTAGATCAAGCCGGCCAAAATTGACACCCCATTCTTTTTCTCCTCCAACATAACGAAGGCTGCGGAAAGGAATAGCCATCTCAACTACCCAGCGATCGTCATAGCTCTTCACGGCAGATTTCCATTTGGTATCCCAGGTAAAGCTTGACTGACTTCCGTTGTTTATAACTCCGTCAGCCTGGGCTCCTGCAGGAGAGAGACTAAAGGCATACCCGTTTGTCATGTTATTATAGGCATCAAGGTGTAATCTGAAGTTATCATTTTTGCCAAATTCAAAATCCCTGCGCAGGGATTCCACAGGTCTTTTCCCGGGTGTAGGATCATAGCATACAGCCCCCAGATAGAAATTTGATTTATCGTAACTAATCACAACAGTAGTTTGCGCAGCTGCATAACCCGTATCTACCGGGGTAACACGTGTAAAATTCCTGGCAACTTCTGCATTTTGCCACGTTTGCTCATTTAACACTCCGTCAATCTTTATCTCCTCGTTTGTCTGTTTTATATGAATGCGGTACTTATCGCGGTTCACCCCCTTCTCCTGAGAACAGACAAATAATCCTCTACTAAGTATGAACAGGATTAAGATTAGTATTCGTACAGATTTGAGCATATTTTTCGTTTTAGTATTCAAAAGTAGAAAAAAGTTCAATCGTATTGTGTTAACTATGGTTTGGTTGAGAGTTTTCGAACTGCATGTGGGATTTTTACCGGAAAGACAAGTAAAAGAGAACAGGTAGAAAGAGAACTGTTATAAATGTTAATGCGACCATGAATTCCCAACCTCCCAATAAAATCAATAGCTACAGCTGCAATATCTTAAGATAGGATGGTGATATCCTTGGATAGGATGATAATGCCGTCACTTTCACACCCATTCAATTTATTAAAAGAGTTTTATAACAGGATTTCTCCTTCATATTTACTGACTAAACACTTCTTATTTGCCTATTTTATATAGGCAATTCACTGAATATGTCGTTTTTACAATCATAAAAAGTTAAAAAGATGGTTAGAAGTGTAAAATGAATTGAGAATAATATATATTTGTTTTTAGGACGCAATACGATATTTTATAAGAAGTTAAAAAAGAACAGGGTTTTTACACGTATCAGTGTATTTTACCAGAATACGGGTACGTGTGGTAAAGTCTCTTCAAGTTGCAGTCTGTGTAAATTATTGTTTAACTAAAATGAATGTATTATGAAACGAATTTTAGTGGCAGAAGACAACAGATTAATTCTGGAGACCGTTGCGCATAGTTTATCCAGAGAAGGCTATGAAATTATTAAAGCCGAAGATGGAAAAGACTGCTTATCAAAGCTCGAAAGCAATGAGGTGGATTTGCTGATCACCGATCTGTATATGCCAAATGTAAATGGTCTTGAAGTAATTTCGAAATTACACGAATTTTATAAAAAGTTAATTCCGGTAATGGTTTTATCGGCGGTAGGAGCTGAAGAAAGTGTGATGAAAGCTTTTGATCTTGGTGCCGATGATTACATGGTAAAACCTTTTAGCCTGATTGAACTAAATATGAGGGTAAAAAGACTATTATCTGCCAGGAAATAGTATATTTAGTTTCAAATAGCAACTCGTAATCAATGCGACATATCAGTTTTGCGATTAATCAGTTGATCGCAAATAGTTTTATATTTCTATGTATCGTTACTTTCCCTCAAGCCGCTCAGGCGAAGCACCTGTTGTTTGTGCAACCGGGAATTTCAATTCAACAACCCGATACCATTGAAAATCCTGAGGCTAAAAATGCTGTTATTGCCCCTACTCCGGAAGCAACAGTTGAAAATCAGGAATTAAATTCTACTGATACCATTCCTTTAAACAAAACAATTTCTTTTTCAGAAAAACAAAAGCAGCTTGAACATTCGGTACTTAGTATTTTTGTTTCAAATGAAAAAATTGAGCAATTAAAAACCAAGCTGATTGAATACGGTGAACAACATTTACCGTGGAAAGCAAGAAAGGTTTACTTCGAGGTAATCGAAAAAGTTTTTGATTATTCCATATTGTTGCTTTTTGCTGCTCTGATTTTATTCTTTATCACAAACATTGCAATTGTACTGTTTACTTTAAATTATACCATCAAAAGAAAAAATCAAAAGGGAAGGTTCGAACGGATTTATGGAAAAATGTACGAAGAAGTGATTATGGATTACATTTTCGGCAACATTGACTGGGAAAAAGCACTGATTAAACTCAAAAAAATTAAAAACAAAGCCAACCGAAGAATTCTAATCTCGGTTCTTATGAATTTCAAAGCCAACTTTAAAGGCGAGCTCGAAAATTTTATTCCTGAGATTTATTTGAAATTAAACCTGCAAAAAGATTCGCTTAAGCTGGCCAAATCGCGACACAGCCATAAAAAGGTAATGGGGATTATGGAACTAACACACCTTTATCCGCAGGGTGCAAAAGGAATGATTAGCACTTTGATTAACGACCCGAACGATTATGTTCGCACAGAAGCACAAATTGCATATGTTACCTTAAACAACGAAAATCCGTTTAGCTTTTTTGATAACCTAAAACAGCCATTTGCCAAATGGGCGCAATTGTCGGTGTTTTATCTCATCCGGCTCAACCAAATACCAGTGCCGGCTTTTGCCCGGTTTCTTTCTTTTAAACATTACAACATCCGGAATTTCAGCCTGAAGATGATTACTTTTTTTCAGCAGCTTGAAGATGTTTCGGAAGTGATAAAAATGGCGGATAGTGAGATGGAAGAGACCCGGTTTCTGGCGTACAAAGCCATTAACGACCTTCGCTTATACGACAGCCGCGAATTGATAAAAAAGAAATTTGATGGCGAAACAAAACGCAATAAACTTGAAATTCTGAAAGCATTTAAAAATATTGGCGATACGGATGATTTTGCTTTTCTTGAAGAGGTGATGATATCCGGTTCAATATCGTTAAAGCTGGAAGCATGTCGCTCGGTGTATTACATGAGTGAAGAAAGCAGAGACAAAATTAGTAAGCATACAAAAAAAGAAATACCGGAACTTGAACTTTTATTAGCTCATGTAAAGGATCCGCGAAATTAGTATATGGGAATTGTAAGGATAATAATCGAATCGTTATTTCTGATTTATACAATTGGTATTTTCAGTTTTTATTTTTGGCTTGCCATTGTTTCGGCCAGAGAATTGATACGAAATGTTCGCGAAGCTAAAACCACCAACTTCGATGCGCTTCTGTCTTCTCCATTTGCTCCCAAAATTTCGCTTTTAGCACCGGCATTCAACGAATCGCTTACCATTGTCGACAACATAAAAGCACTGCTTGGGCTGTATTATCAGAATTTCGAGATAATTGTTATTAACGATGGCAGCAAAGACGATTCGCTGGAGAAAACAATTGCTGCATTCGATCTCGAGAAAGTACCTTTTGCGATTGATTACCAGATACAGTGCCAGGAGATTCTTGGGGTGTATAAATCGCGGGCAAAGGCTTACTCGAACCTTACTGTAGTTGATAAACGCAATGGAGGAAAAGCCGATGCTCTAAATGCAGGAATTAACATTGCCAAAGGCGATTATTTTATATCAATTGATGTGGATTCGATTATCGATCCGCACGCCCTGAAAAAGCTGATAAAACCCTTCCTTGAAGCAAGCGACAAAAAGGTTATTGCCGCCGGTGGTGTAATTCAAATTGCCAATTCGTGTATAATCGAAAACGGGCAGTTGGTGGAAGTAAATGTTCCCAGCAAACTTATTCCCCGTTTCCAGGTCATCGAATACAGCCGTTCGTTTCTGATGGGAAGGCTGGCCTGGAGCCGCCTCGATGGTTTATTGCTAATATCGGGGGCACTGGGTCTTTTTGACAAGGAAGTGGTTATAAACTGCGGCGGCTACTACACCAAAACAGTTGGCGAAGATATGGAGTTGGTAGTACGCATGCGCAAGTACATGGCCAACCAGGGGATAAAATACAAGGTGGTTTATATTTCTGATCCCTTGTGCTGGACCGAAGCACCTTCAACCCTTAAAGTACTCGGATCACAGCGAAACCGATGGACACGCGGCACAATTGATACCATAATGCTTCACCGCGAAATTTTTATGAATCCAAAGTTTGGTTTTATGGGTATGGTTTCGCACCCCTACTGGGTGTTTTTCGAATGGCTGGCCCCGATTGTTGAATTTTTAGGCATATTTTATTTTATTACTATAGCCTTGCTTGGGCTGGCCGACTGGTCGTTTTTTTACGTGATGTTTGGTTTTATATACTTTTTTGCAATTATGATTTCGACCTATGCCATCCTTTTCGACCATCTTTCTTACAACCGCTACAAGAAAAAACGAATGATAATAAAGTTGCTAATGACAACCTGGCTCGAGCCGTTTATCTACCATCCTTTAATTGTGTATTGGGGGCTCCGGGGAAATTACGATTACTTTATAAAAAAGAAAAAATCGTGGGGGAAAATGACACGTGCCGGCTTTGACATTTCGAAACAAAAAAAATAAAATACAGTGAGACAGATTCGATTGTATTTCCAAATAGTAAGTGTACTTGTTATTTTTCTGGTTACAGGAACATCAGGTATTCTACAGGCTCAAACCTTTGATGAGGCCCGAAACTATGCCTTTAACGGTGAACGGGAAAAAGCCCGCAGTATTTGCCGTCAGATTCTTTCCGAAAGTTTTAATTCGGATGTGGCTTTGTTGATGGGCCGCACCTATGCCTGGGATGGAATGTACGATTCGGCAAGGGTGGTATTACAGGAAGTTTTAATACAGCGCCCTGAAAACATGGAAGCCTATGACGCGCTTTCTGATGTTGAGTTTTGGGCTGATGACAATGCGAAAGCCATTGAATATTGTAACGCAGCCTTAAAGCTGGAGCCGGGGGAGTCAAAGTTTACAATGAAAAAAGCCCGTATACTTTACAGCGATGAGCAATACGCGGAAGCAGTTGAAGTGTTGGAAAAGTACCTGCATGAAAACCCGGGCGAACCAGACTTTCTGCTCAAATTAAAAGATTACAGGCTTGACTTGATGAAAAACAAAATCAGGCTGGTTTACACCTACGATCATTTTGACAGCGATTTTAACCGCGATCCCTGGCAGTTTCTGGCCCTGTCGTATGGGCGAAAAACCAAACTGGGATCGGTAATTACACGATTAAATTATGCAAACCGTTTCAATTCAAACGGGCTGCAATTAGAAATAGATGCCTACCCAAAAATTGGAGAAAACAACTACGCCTATGTGAATTACGGATACTCGTCGTATTCGCTTTTCCCGGGAAACCGTTTTGGTTTTGAGCTGTACCACAATTTTCCAAAAGCATGGGAAGGTTCAATAGGAATGCGCTACCTCGATTTTAACTCTTCGGGGGTTGACATTTATACCGCTACATTGGGAAAATATGTAGGAAATTACTGGGTTTCGTTGCGATCGTATGTTACCCCCGATTCAGATGGGACTTCGGTTTCCGGCGCGTTATCGGTACGGCGCTATTTCGCCGATTCCGAAAATTATTTGGGGCTTAAACTAAGTTATGGTGTTTCGCCCGACGACAACAGGAAACCAATCGATACTGAAAAGAACCTGACCTTAAAAACCAGGTCGGTAAGAGTGGAATACAACCGGCTAATAAAAAAATTATGGATTGTAAGCGCCGGATTTAACATGGGTAACGAACAATTAGAACCCGGGAATTATTCGGGATACTATTCGTTTGATATAGGATTTTCGAGGTTGTTTTAATGGAGATTAAATGGGGAAAATTACCAATATATTAGGCTTGCTTGTACGCACATTAAGGCGTTTTATCAGCCTGAGTTTTATTCTGGCCGGTATTATTTTGTTTGTGCGTTTATACGAGATGATTATCACCTCTAACTACTACAATTATCCACCGGGTAGTTTTAGCTCGTTGCTTATCGGAATAAAATACGACATCATTCTATACCTTAGGGTTTCTGCAGTGTTAATGGTTCCATTTTTACTACTGGGTTTGTTCAGCCAAAAAGCAGCGCGTGTATTTTTTATTTCCGCTTCGGTATTTCTGGTGTTGGGCGATATGCTGCTGCTCAAATACTTCTCAACCGCCGGTGTTCCGCTTGGCTCCGATTTGTTTGCCTATTCCATCGAAGAAATCAACCAAACCGTGCAAAGCTCCGGCGAAATGAATGTGTGGCCGTTCGTTTTTATGGCGCTCTTTTTAGTGTACATGGTGAGGGTTTTTATAAAACACGTGTACTTTAAGCTAAAACCGTGGATGCTTTTAATTATCTCGGCTGCGATGTTTGCCTCATTTGCCCCAATCGATTTTCTAAAACCACAACCTTCCGATTTTGAAAACGAATTTTCGCTGTTTGCAGCTACCAATAAACTCAACTTTTTTAGCGAAAGTGTATTAACGCGTTATGTCTTTAACGAGCAGCAGAGCCAGCAAACTTACACCTTTAAAACACAAGTAACCACTGCCGATGGTTCTTTTACTTACCTCGATGAAGATTACCCTTTCCTCCACAAGGAAACAACACCTGATGTTTTGGGTAAATACTTTGAACCACTGGAAACCAAGCCGAACATTGTTTTTATTATTGTTGAAAGTCTTGGCCGGGCCTACAGTGGAGAAGATGCCTACCTGGGCAGTTTTACGCCCTTTCTGGATTCGCTGATGGACAAAAGTTTGTACTGGGAAAACAATTTAAGCACTTCGGGCCGAACTTTCGAGGTGCTTCCGTCAACCCTGGCATCGGTTCCGTTTGGCGACCGCGGTTTTACAGAACTTGGCGAAGATATGCCCGATCATTTAAGCTTGATTAGTATTTTAAAAACTCAGGCCAACTACACCAGTTCGTTTACCTACGGCGGTGAAGCACATTTCGATAATATGGATATTTTTCTGAAACGGCAGGGGCTCGATAAGATTATCGACAATACCAATTTTGGCACAGGCTATAAAAAAATGCCGCCCTCTTCTACCAGCGGTTTCTCGTGGGGATTTGGCGATAAAGAAATTTTCAGACGTTATATCGATGAAATTAAAGCTGATACAGCAAGTCCGCGAATGGACATTATCCTTACGCTGGCAATACACAGCCCTTTTGTGGTTGCCAACCAGGAATATTACATTTCTAAATTTAACGAGCGATTGGAAGAATTAGAACTTTCAGAGAAAACAAAAAACTTTAATCGGAATTATCAGCAACAGTTTTCAACGGTGCTTTATTTTGATGATGCGCTCAGGTATTTCTTTAGCGAATTCAGGAAACTACCTTCGTTTAACAACACCATTTTTGTTATTACTGGCGACCACCGTATGCCGGAAGTTCCGATAAGTACGCAGCTCGACAGATTTCATGTGCCGCTGGTAATTTATTCGCCAATGATAAAAAAGCCAGCTAAATTCTCATCCCTTGTTACCCATTTTGATATTACGCCTTCGTTGCTTGCCATGCTGGATGCCGATAGCATCATTTCGCGTCCGAAAGCAGCAGCCTGGATCGGACATGGGCTTGACGATGAAGAAGATTTCAGGGTAGCGAATGATTATCCTCTGATGCGAAACAAAAACGAAATCCTCGATTTTATCGATGGAGAACGGATGTTGGCCAACAAAGTAATTTACCAGGTTTACGAGAACATGAACATTGAAACCGTTGATGAACCTGACCGGGAAAAAGAGCTTGAAGCTAAACTCAACAATTTCCTGTTAAAGAATAATCATGCGATTAAGAATAATAAACTTATTCCAGACTCGCTGAAAGTGTATACTTACAAAGGACAGTAAGCATAAGAACACGACTCGAGCGAACATCATTTTTGGTTTTGAAAAATCGATACGCCCGGGATCAGACCATTGTAGACATTGCTCCATTCTCAGGAGCGACTCATGTCCCCGTCATCAATGACAACGTGGTGCATTTTGATTATTTTCTGATTTATGGTTAATTTTTGATCTTTTAAAACTATTTTTAAGCCAAAGAAACCACGTACAATGGAAACAATCTGTTCTAAAACCGCTGCCCAAAACAATTTATAAAACTCAATAATATCGCCCCGGAAATGGGGTTCAGACTACCTGCCATTAGGCAGCATAAACAATAAAATATGAAACGAACATGAATTTTCCTCATTCTAAATTCACAAACAAGAATGATTAAAATTTATGTGAGTTCCTGAATGTCTTTAAATTTTTTGAACATTCAGAAATCAAAAAATTTTAAACAGATGAAACGAGCATGAATTTTTATTCTTCAAATTCACAAACAAGAAGAATTTAAATTCATCGGGAGTTACATCGAATACAAATGAAACGAACAATTTTAATGAGATGAAACTAAAACTTACTCTAATTCTGATTTTTTGCGTCACCATTTCCTTTGCCCAAAAAGGAGTGATAGATGAAGCGAATAAGCTTATTGAATTAAAAAAATACGAATCGGCATATAAGCTGCTGGATGATGCTGATCCGAATAATGAAAAACCGGAAATTGCAATTGCAAAAACCGAACTGCTAATAAACTATTATGTTACCACTGAAAAGCACCAGATTTTTGCATTAAAAGACTTAAACCCTAACGAAGAACTATCAGCTATTCGTGGAGGTGAAGGTAATTTTTCCAGGTTTAAATTTTCGCCAAATACTGTATTACCTGACCTGATTGAGAAATACCCGGACAACTATGAGTTGCAAAAAGAATTAGGAAACTTCTATCATGAGATTCATTTAAAATACGACGATAACTGGTTATTGCCGGATTCGGTTTTGGTGAATAAATTCCAAAGCTATTACCTGAATGCCTATAAACATGATGTGTTTGATGCCTGGTCGGCTTATGGTATTGGCTATGCCTATCTTATCAACCTGGATTATCAATCATCTATTCCATACTTTAAAAAATCGATCGAACTAAACAATAAAGACCCGTATAGCAATTATAATCTTGCTTATGCCTATTTATACACCGATCAAACAGAAAAAGGAATTGAAAGTGCCAAAAAAGCGTTGGACCTGTATGACGATCCCGGAAATATGGCCAATGTGGCCAGAATGATTGCCGTGATGTACCTGGAGCTGGAGGATTCGGTAAATGCCCTGGAGTATTACAAAAGATCTGATCTCATTCAACCCGACAATTATTCTACTGTAGAAGCACTACTGGAGTTGGAAATGGATCTGAATATGGAATCATACAAGGAGCGGACAAAGCAGCTTTTCTTACTGGCGCCGGAAGCTCCAACGGTTTATCAAGATCTGATGAGATTTTACTGGACCGTTAATAAACCTGACGAGTTGATCGAATTCC
Organism: uncultured Draconibacterium sp.; assembly: GCF_963675065.1. Classification (NCBI taxonomy): domain Bacteria; kingdom Pseudomonadati; phylum Bacteroidota; class Bacteroidia; order Marinilabiliales; family Prolixibacteraceae; genus Draconibacterium; species uncultured Draconibacterium sp. Next base: position 2,030,789 of record NZ_OY775906.1, read on the forward strand.
TATCGGAGCAAACAAGTAACTATTCTGCCGATTACAAAGTAAGTGGAAATTTAAAATTTTATACCGCTTTGATTCAACATGACAAAAAAGATTTTAAGAATGCCAAATTGAATTTCCAGTTAGCAAAAGAAGCCTATGAAAAAGTATTTGATGCTGATCATCAGGTGTTCAAAGTAATTGAATCCTACAACAATAAGTTGGCAAACTTCGGTTCCTGATCGTGCTCTCCTGCTACAATCGGGCGAAAGCAGAAAATTTAAAAAAATATAAAAGGCTTTAGCACTTAATCGATACTTAAATGCTAAAGCCTTTTATTCATTCACCTCCTAATCACCGGGCTAAAGCCACGGTGCAAATAATAAAACCAACCACCTCACCGCCGTAAACGTGGTCCCCTTCCCGACGAAGAGTCGGGACAGGCTCTCCTGACAGGAGGATAAACTCCATTGTTGTGTGTAACCCCGCTGCCGTGCATCCTTTCGCGTGGTGTATAGTTTGCCTCTATATTGAATTTCTACCCTCTCTGCATACATTATTACCGTGCGAGTATATAAAAATAGCCTGCGAGGGGCTATTATAAGTGCGCGAGGTAGTTATATTCATCTGCGAGGGTCTAATATTTACCTGCGAGGAACTAATATATATGTGCGAGGTAACCTCGCATTCCTTTTTATATCCCTCGCGCCTGTTTATTTATCCCTCGCAGGCTAATATTTGTCCCTCGCACGTATTTATATATACCTCGCACCCTATTACTAGTACCTCGCATAACAATATTTGATAGGATGACAGGGTTTAGCCGGCAGAATTGTTTTTGCGTTGATCCTTTTGCTTCCAGTATTGGCTAACATAACCCACATAACGATCTTTTCGGTGGCGAAAAATATACTGGCCGGCACTTCGGATTTCGCTTACTTGCTGATGCAGGTACCAAAAGGCTTTATTACGAATAACAGCCACTTCTTTTAGGCGCTCTTTTTCATTTTTACTTTTTGCCCACAACCCGGCAAGCTCCTCTGATTTTGCTGTAGCGGTATCGAGTAAATCCTGGTTAAAACCAATGGCTGTAAGCAGCTCACTATTGCTTCGTCCAAGTACCGACAGGTTATACAGATCCTGGATCAGACTGGCATAACCGCTTCCTTTAGCAATGTATTTTAGTCGGGCTGATAAATCGGCACTATTCCGAAAGGCAAAACGCATGGCACGTAACAATTCGGTTGCCAATTTACTGGCTCCCGGTAGCTGCAATTTCCACTGCACCTGCGCATCGCCCGGAGTTTTTGATTTCTTTTCCCATAGAGACTGAGCATCACGACAGGCTTTAATATTTTCCGGCAATTTGAGAATCAGTTCCTTATCAACACCGGCTTTTACCAACTCAGGCACATCATCAATACACCATACATAAAGGTTTTCGGCCTCCTGCAAAAACGTGGCAACGGATTGGTTCGGGCGCGACGATTTTATTTCGTCAGGTTGGGTTGTTTGCTTGATTGTTGGCATTTTTTTCGATTTGGGTGAATCAATATCTTTTTGTTAAGCACAAGATAGTTTAGATTTGATAAAAAGGCAAATTGCAATTTTGATTGGATATTATAAAAGCATCGCCCTTACAGACGATGCTTTTACTTGCCGGGCCTTTGCCTTGCTACGAAATAAGACCCTAACGATGCAGCATTTTAATACTCAATCCCATTTGTCTCGACCAACCTTCTTTATCGGTAAGGCTTATAAAAAAATGATAATCTCCCTCGTCGTATAGCTCAACACCATCACTTTCGGGGATTGAAATAGTAAGGTTCGTTTCGTACTCTTTCGAACCTTCGGGGATGGAATAATCGTTGATGCTAACATATGGATTCACCGGATCCTTTATCGGATTAAGGTCGCACTCTGTTACTTCGGTACTGTGCGAATGATGATCGAAATTATTGTGAATATCAATACTAAAAGCTCCCAGTTCAAGGTTATCAGAAAATTTCATTCTTAATACAAACGGTTCTCCAAAATAGATGGTATCGCAATTGGTTGGGAAAGCGCCTGAAAAACTGATATCGATTACCGGTTTCTCCTTATCTACCTCATTATCGTCGCTGCAGGCAGATACAAAAAGCAGTAAAATGCCCAGTAGCGGCAGTATATTTGTTTTATTCATAACAATACTTTTTTAAAGCCAACGGGCAAAAACACCCGTCGACTTTTTAATATTTTATTCTTCAATAATCTCTAATTCCGATTCGGCAGTCGATTGATTGCCTTCCATATCGGTAACAGTAAAATGGAAATGATAATCGCCAGCTTCGGCCCACTCTGCAATGTCGATGTGCTCGTGAAAAGTGGTGTTTTTTAAACCCGTAAACTTTGTGTAGGTCGTATCCACTTCCCATTCGGTTTCAAGTGCCGATTTATGTTCTCCTTCGTGATGAATAACCACCTGCACCAGATCGATTTTTCCTTCGGCAACAATTTCTGCTTCAACGTGTAAATCGCTGCCAGCTACTCCGGTGTGGTCGTTTCCATGACTGTCGCCTTCGCCCAGCTCCGTTATGGTAATTTCGGGTTTTGCAATTGTTGTGTCATCGTCATCACATGCTGTAAAAAAAACAGCTACTCCTAAAGTTATCGCAACTAATAAATTTCTCCTTTTCATTCGTTTTAAATTGTTTGTTTTCAATGGTAACTCATGTAACTCGCTTTTAATCATCCGCGTGTGAGTCAAATTTTGTAATGCTCGTTTCATCATTAAATAATTTTTGTTGATTTAACATTTATAAATCTCCTGAAAAGGGTACTGAAACATTCAACACAATGTTCCGTCCCGGTTCAGGTACATTAATCAGCCTGTAAAAGCTGGTGTGTTTAAAATATTTGGTGTTAAGCAGGTTTTGTACCTGTATGGAGATGTTAACTTTTTGATTCAGAATTTCGATTTCGCCTCCCGCTCCTATGTTAACCACCTGGTAACCGTTGGTAGTAACTTCCGGTGGAACAATGTGGTTCTGAGGCGCTGTAATTCTGTAATCTAAAGAAGCATAAGCATTTTCTGCAAATGCAATCTTTTCCTTCTGATATTTTAGGTTGATAATGGCCGAAGCCGGTGGCGAAAAAGGCAAAGTATAACCTTTCTTCTCTCCCGACAACTGTTCCGAATAAACATATTCGGCTATCGCTCCCAATTGTAAATGAGGTAGTAATTCGTAATGCGCATGAAGTTCGGCACCGTAACGCATTACCCTGCTTTCGGTATAATAAAATACCTGGTTCCCGTTTCCGTAAAGCCTGTCGAATTCAGAACTGGGATTCAGGTAAATGTAGTTATCAAAGTAATTCAGAAAAGGCGATGCTCCCACTGCCAACCGTTTTGAATGATATTCCATTCCCAGATCCAACTGGTAAGCTATTTCCGGTGAAAGATCAGGATGACCAACTTCGTAACTAAAACGATGATAATTTACACCATTTGCCGCCAGCTCTTTTGCGATGGGCATACGGAAACTTTTGCCAACATTGGCTTTTAATGTCCAGTGTTCCAAATCGTAGTTGTAGCCCACCGACCATGTTAAATTCGAAAAAGTACGGTCGATATTTCCGGCACGCTGAAGGTATTCCATATCCGAATTTTCATCTTCATCAACGGGAGATGGAAACCAGTCGTAATACGCGTCGGTCTCAATAGTCCCGTAATCGTAACGAATGCCCAATTGCAAACGGCTCTGTTCCGAAAAGTTATGCTTTGCTAAAACAAATCCACCTACGCGAAACTGTTGGTAGGCCGGAATAATAAAACCACGCCCGTTAATCCGGTTGTCCTGGAACTCATGGTTTACACCTGTAACCAGTTGGTTATTCTCATCAAGCCGGTGCGTAAAGCGGAGATTTCCCGAGTACACATATTTTTCAAACTCCCGCTCCAATTCCGGATCGAACGACAAGGTATCGGGAAAAACAGGCGGCATATATCCATGACTAACATATTCGCTCCATTCCTGCCTGAAATTACGTTGAAAGCCCAAATCGAATTCAAGCTTCGAATCTTCCCATTTGTAATGTGTAGTGTTCACCACTTTTAAATGGCTTGCATTCTGGTACGGAAAGTTGATGTCGCGGCTTGACCGATCGTGCAACTCAGCATCAATATTACGGGGTTCTAAACCATGTGCATTGGCAAAAAAGCCACTTTTGCTGTTTACCGTACTCACAAACAGTTTACTCTGAAATCCGTTCTGAATAATACCCAGCGTAAGGTGCAGGTTCTTTTCGTTTCCTGCCGTATTTCGCAGATAGTTGTTAAACAAAGCTGCACGGTACGAATAAATGTCAACGCTATCTGTCGGTACTTTATAGTCGCCATAATCAATATAAGTAGCACGTACATTGGCAATAAACCAGTCTTTTCGACCGTACAGCGACACAGAAGCTCCCAGCAAAGCGTTGTTTGATTTTCCGGTCAGGTTAACATCTCCACCAAAGGAATTTGGAGCAGGCAGCTTTCTGTTGTTCATGTCGATCACCCCGCCAATGGCATCCGAACCATACATTAACGATGCAGGACCTTTAATCACCTCCACATTATCAACCGCATACTGGTCTATTTCCAGGCCATGATCGGCTCCCCATTGCTGTGCTTCGTGTTTAATATTGTTTTCCACTACCACAACACGGTTAAACCCAAGGCCACGAATAACCGGCTTCGATTGTCCGGAACCAATATCAATGGTCGTAACGCCGGGTAATCGTTCCAGCGAGCTCATCAGACTTCCGCCCAAATTCCGTTTCAGGTAATCATCATTAACAATTTCAATGTTAAGCGATTCTTCCTTTTTTCGGTTTTCGCTGTAATTATCGGTTACTACAACCTCCTGCAGACTCATATTGTCAACTTCTAACTGAGCTTTATAAGAAGTGTTTTTATCGACCCAAACGGTATCAACAAGCTTTTTATAACCAATAAATGATATGTCAAGAATATAGCTTCCTTCGGGCAACTTATCCATTACAAATTGCCCGTTGTTATCGGTAACCGTTCCTCTTTCAATTTGCAACAATGCAACCGACGCACCGGGTAACGGGGTGTTGCTATCATCAACAACCAGTCCGCTAAGCCCATAGTATTGTTGGCCAAACGACAGACCATAGCAATACAGCATGCCCCAAAAGAGCATGACAAATTTTCTCATAAAAAATAATTGAGATTAAAATTCACCTAAAAAATAAAACACTGATATTTTAGCTATACAGTGGAGGTGCCCGGGGTATTTTGGTGGAAATGGCGTGTTTGCAGGCGCGTTTTATTTCGATTTCAACTACCGAATTCAGTACATGAGGAGTTGCAGGCGTGAAGAATAAAAGACGGGGTAAATCGTTAACCGGAAAGTGATAATCGCAAATAGGGCAACGCTCGTCCTCACCGGAATAACTATTAAAAGTTACATCGTGTGCCTCTTCATGCTTTATATGGCAACATTCATGATGACATTCTGCCTTTTGAGAATGATGCCTTACAATATGATACGGCTGATAAGCGATTGGGAAAACGAAAATTCCCAACAACACAAGGGCTATATGTATTTTTAGGGCATTCACTGTTTAAGCCTGATCTTTACAAACGGAACAGGTTCCTTTAATTAAAACTTCGGTTTCTTCTTCAGCGTAACCATCCGGAAGATTATAGTGTTGTACAGGTATATCATCCATACACTTTACCGTGTTACATGTGTTGCAATAAAAATGTGCATGAGCGGATTTATGCGTCACCTGATTATCCAGAGCATACTTAACCACTTGATTGTCGACCACAATTTTATGAATGATTTGATGCTCCACCAGTGTTTTAAATGAACGATAAAATGTAGTACGGTCGTAGTTTCCCGCAAGGCGTTCCCTGATTTCATTTTCAGATAGTGCCTGGTTAGCTTCCATTACTATGTCAATTATCCCTTCCCGACAACTGGTTCGTTTGAGTTTATGATTGTTTAATATTTCAATAGATTTCATAAATGCAAAACTGCTCTAAATGCAACAATGTTGCAAAAGTACGATTATATATCAAAATACGATAAAAAGCCTAATAAATATTTTTTATGAGCTATGAAATTGTTCCGGTAATCTGAGGGCTACTGTTTTTCACTGTCCCTGACTACCCGGACAGGCTTCGTGGCTACAATATTTCAGGACATATAAAAGGCTTTAGCTTTTAATCGTTACAATTAATGGCTAAAGCCTTCTATTCATTTATCTGCTGATCACCGGGCTAAAGCCACGGTGCAAAAAGTCAAAAATAATCAGGACTACTCCGCTATCGGGTAACTAAACGAGTAAGTCCCCGACCCTACTGAAACAGTTACATTGGTTCCGGTTTGTGCGGCGCCTGATTTAAGATCGTCAGGCATGGTAACTTCGGCTACTTTCGCATTGGGCAGCACCACTTCGGCCGAGGTATTTACAGGAACTTCAACCTGGTAAGTCATCTGTCCATCGCTGATCTTCCAGTCGGAAACAATTTTTCCATACATCGAATCGAAAGTTGCATTTACATTGGTTAAACCACCGCCCGGATTTGGTGCCAGGAAGAATTTCTTGTAACCCGGATTGTTTTCATCCACTTTTATACCGGCCACATGGTTGTACAACCACTCGCCAATGGCGCCGTAAGCGTAATGGTTAAAACTGTTCATTCCCACATCCTGAAACGACCCGTCGGGCTTTTGTCCGTCCCAGCGCTCCCAAATTGTTGTAGCACCTTGTGTTACCGGGTACAACCACGATGGATAGTTTTTGCGGTTCAGCAGCATAAAGGCTAAATCATCGCGACCAATTGCCGAAAGCGTCGGGCACAAAATTGGCGTTCCCAAAAAGCCAGTGGTCAGGTGTTTGAATTTCTCTACATCCCCGGCCAGGTAAGCGGCAGCTTCATCAACCATACTGTCGGGCAATATGCCAAATGAAAGTGCGATAACATATGCCGTTTGTGTATGCGAAACCAGGCGGCCGTTAGGTGTTACAAACTCGTCGTTAAACGCTTCTTTAATGTTTGCCGCCAGTTGCTTGTACTTTTGGGCATCCTGAGGTTTGCCAATTAGCTGTGCAATTTTTGCGGTTAAAGTGGTTGTATAATAAAAGTAAGCCGTTGCCAGCAAATCCTTTTCTGTTGTAGCACCCGGGTAATCCGAATTGGTTGTGGCATAGGCCAGCCAATCTCCATAATGCGTATCTCCTGTCCACAGAAAATCGTCGCCTGCCCTTTCGTTCATATAACCTACCCATTTGGTAATGGCCGGGTAGCTTTCTTCCAGAATACGAGTGTCGCCATAAATTTTATACACCGACCATGGAATAACAGCCACCACATCGGCCCAGCCGGTAGCACCTCCCTGTCCGTTCAATACATCAGGAATAACATGTGGAATAACTCCATTATCCAGTTGATCGGCCGCCACATCTTTCATCCACTTAGTGTAGAAAGCTGCCACATTAAAATTGTAGCCGGCAGTCATACTAAACACCTGTGCATCGCCGGTCCAGCCCAAACGCTCGTCGCGTTGCGGGCAGTCGGTTGGTACATCAAGGAAATTACCTTTCTGTCCCCACTGAATATTGTGCTGTAGCTGGTTGATCATTTCATCGTTGCAGGCAAATGTGCCGGTTGGTTCCATATCCGAATAAATTACAACTCCGGTAATGTCTTCTTTTGCCGGCAATTCATCGAAACCAATGAGCTGGAGGTAGCGAAACCCGTGGAAGGTAAATTTTGGTTCGTAAACCACCTCGCCGTCTTCCCCGAAAATATAAGTATCGGTACATTCCGCCGCACGTAAATTGGCGGTATAAAAATTACCTTCTTTATCGAGTACTTCGGCAAACTTTAGTTGCACTTTTTGCCCCGCTTTTCCTTTCATTTTTATGCGTACCCAGCCTACCATATTCTGGCCCATATCATACACCTTTTCACCCTTTGGCGTGTTAATAAATTCAATGGGTTTTAATTCCTCAACCGCTTTTACCGGAACACCCTGAGGCGCAATCAACAAATCTTTTGGTCCGTCAATTTCCGCTACACTTTGCCAGTCTGTTTCGTTATATCCGGTGCTTGTCCATCCATTTATTTCCAAGCGTGCATCGTAAGTTTCGCCATTGTAGATATCCGATTTCTGAATCGGGCCATTATTTACTTTCCAGTTTTTATCGCTTACTATCCACTCGCTGCTACCGTCGGTATAATCGATTTTTAGCTGAAATAACAGCGCCAGGCTATCTCCATAGTAGCCATTGGCACTCACCCAACCAATATTTCCACGGTACCAGCCATCGCCCAAAATTACGCCAACGGCATTTTCTTGCTTCAACATATTAGTTACGTCGTAAGTTTGATATTGCAGACGTTTATTATAGCTGGTCCAGCCGGGAGTAAATAACTGGTCGCTTACTTTTTCTCCATTTAAAAACAGCTGATACAGCCCATGAGATGTTACATAAGCCCGTGCCGATTTTATATTTTTTGAAGTTGAAAACTCATTCCGGTAATATTGCGCCGGTTTCGAGTCTTCCGATTCCGGCTCGTTGGACAAGGTAATCCACGAAGCCTTCCACAATTCAGGCTCCAGAATTCCCATTTCCCAATAAGCTGGCTCACTCCATGCACTTGCTTTGCCGGTATTATCCCAAACACGCACCTGCCAGTAAACACGTTGCATTGATTCGGGTGTTGGGCCGCCATAAACCACATTCACCGACTGATCGGATTCTACCTTTCCGGAATTCCACAACTGTTTGCTTTTTGATGACAGCTCTTTTTCCGAGCCCGCCACCCTGATTTCATAGGCAGATTGAACAATATTTTGTTCATCAGAAAAAAGCTGCCAGCTTAACCTGGGGTGTTCCACATCAATACCAACAGGATTTTCGTGGTACTCGCAAACGAGTTTCGTTACACCTGTTTTTGCATAAAGCACCGATGTGAACACACATAGTATTACAACTAACAGGAGTGATTTCAGTAAAGCTTTTGAATGCTTCATTTTATTTGATTTATTTGGTTTAGTAAAATATAAGAACATAAAATTAAAGCTCTTCAACAGCAATAACAATACATAAATTGATATTTTATTTATACTTTTTGACACAATCAAATACATTCCAGTATAAAAGAAAAAGTAAAATCGTCATCAAAACCGGATTCGAAATCAAATTTATGTCAGCAAATTCCACTTTTTTATTAAAAAAGTGTAATTTTCAGCAAGTAATCAAAACAGATTTCCAATAATCTGGGAAAATCAAAAATCAAAGGACAAAATTTAAATTTTACTGCATAATACATTTAATGAAAAACACATTTATTATGGTCAAAAAACTGCTTTACTTGTGCTTTTCCGGGATGCTTATATTTATGAGCTCCGGACTAAAAGCGCAGTCTGACACCGGGTTTGGGAAATACCACACCAACCAGGAGATTCAGCAAATTTTAAAAGAATTTTCTTCGGGAAATGCCAAATTACACACCATTGCCGAAAGTCCGGGAGGCGAACCAATTACCGTATTGGAAATTGGCACAAACCTCGACGATGTTCCCGCAATTTTTGTAGGTGCCAATTTTGAGGGTAATGTGCCGCTGGCATCGGAAGGTGCGTTATACCTGGCGCAACTACTGCTCGATTCCACAGCCTACACAGAAGATGTAAAATGGTATATCATGGCTCAGCCAAACCCTGATGCTGCTGCCGATTATTTCTCGGAATTAAAAACCGGAAAAGCCACTAACCTCTTCAAAGTAAATAACGATGGCGATGAAGCAACAGATGAAGATGGTCCGGACGATTTGAACGGCGACGGGCTGATCACTCAAATGCGCATTAAAAGCATTGATGGCAGTTATATCGTTTCGGAGAAAGACGCGCGACTGATGAAAAAAGCCGATAAAACAAAAGGCGAGCGCGGCGAATATAAGATACTGACGGAAGGAATTGACAACGACACCGACGGTAAATACAACGAAGATGGTACCGGTGGAATTAACGTAGGAATTGCCTTCCCGCACCTTTTCCCCTACGAAAATAAGGAGGCCGGTTTGTTTGCCGGTCAAACTCCTGAGGTGTATGGTATACTTCGTTTTATTTTCGACCGCCCAGAGATTTCAATGGTGTATACATTGGGAACATCAAACTTCTGTCTGGTTCCGCCAAAAGGAGGCCGTAAAGGTGATGCTAACCTTGAGCGAATTAAAATACCTCGTCGCTATGTCAGCATGCTTAATGCCGATGCCAGTAGAACATATACGATGGATGAAACAATCGAATTGTTTAAAGCAGTTGTTTCGGAAGGCACAGAAGTAACTCCTGCACTGGTTGCTAGTTATCTTAGTCTGGGAGCGGCTCTGAATCCTATGAAAGACGACCTGGTTTTCTATAATAAATATGCTGAAGACTATAAAAAGTACCTGAAAGCAAAAGACTTCAGCACCGAAATGCTCGACCCAATTCCGGCAAAAGATGGTTCGTTTGAATTATGGGCCTATTATCACCTTGGAGTGCCATCGTTTAGTATGCAACTATTCTCGGTTCCGAAAGTAAAAGAAGAAGAGAAAAAAGATGATGATAGCGATGACTCTGAGGACAAGAAAAAGAAAGAAGAAAAGTCGGAGAAAAAAGATGAGCTGAGCGAAAAAGACAAAGCACTGCTGGCCTATTCTGATGCAGAACTGGACGGAGCAGGATTTGTTGCCTGGACAAAAGTGGATCATCCCGATTTTGATGAAGTAGAAGTAGGCGGTTATGCGCCTTACCTGGAAACAACGCCGAAAGCAGACAAGATTGAGTCCTTACTGGCAACACAATTGCCCTGGTTGCTCAAATTGTCAACCGAACTTCCTGAGTTTGCAATTGCCGACAAAAAAGTGACCGACATGGGTGGAGGTATTTATAAACTGGAATTGTATGTAGCCAACAATGGTGCACTTCCCTACCCCATTTCTATGGGACAGCGAAATGGTCAGCCCGCTCCTGTAATTCTTACGCTCGATGGCGATATGGAATTACTGGAAGGAAAACTGCGCACACCTGTTGGTGCAATTGGTGCCAACCAGGTTAAAAAATACACCTGGCTGCTGAAGGCAAGTAAAAACAAAAGTATTACTGCCGGAATTGAGTCGGCCGTTTTTACCGATGTAGTTGAACAAATTAAAATTGGAGGTTAATCATGATACGCAAAATATTTTCTTTATTAGCAATATTCTCGTTGGCCGTAACCGTATTTGCCGCCAATGAACCGAAGATTGAAGTACCACTACGTTTCGACCGTTATTACGATTACGATGATGTGGTAAAAGCGCTGGAAGTACTTCATGAGGCTTATCCGGAAATGACTAAACTGGAATCGATTGGAGAAAGCGAAGAAGGATTAAAGATCTACGCGCTTACCATCAACAATAAAAAAACCGGTGCAGAACACGACAAACCGGGAGTTTGGGTTGACGGAAACATTCACGGTAACGAGATTCAGGCCGGTGAAGTATGCCTATACTACGCCAATATGCTGCTTACAAAATATGGCAAAAACGAGCAGATTACAAAAGCTGTCGACAGCAATGTTCATTACATTATTCCGGTGGTGAATGTAGATGGCCGCAATCACTTTTTTAAAGATGCACATACGCCAAGCTCGAGCAGAAGTATACGTGTACCGAAAGATGATGACGGCGATGGTTTATTCGACGAAGATGCCCCGGATGATCTGGATGGCGACGGCAGCATTTGCCAGATGCGTATAAAAGATCCTAACGGAAATTATAAACCCGATCCGGAAGATCCACGAATTATGGTTCGTGTAAAACCCGGGGAGAAAGGTGAATACACCATCCTCGGCTCGGAAGGAATTGATAACGATGGCGACGGAAGATTTAACGAAGATGCTGAAGGATATCTCGATCCGAACCGTAACTGGGGTTTTCACTGGCAGCCGCCTTACGTTCAGCGAGGAGCCGGAAACTTTCCGTTTTCAGGTGTTGGCATTAAAGCTGTTGATGAATTTGCAGCCAAACACCCCAACATCATTGTAAACTTTTCATTCCACAACTCAGGCGGTATGTGGCTACGTGTTCCTGCTGATGACAAGACATCTATTCCGTCAACGGATATTGCTGCTTATGATGTAATTGGTAAAGAAGCGATAAAAATTACTCCGGGTTATGTTTATATGCCATCGTACGAGCTTTATCCAACATATGGCGACTCGGACGGACAGATGTTCTATGTGCATGGCTCGTATACTTTTGTTGGCGAATTGTTTATGCGCGAGGATGAGACTTATAAAGAAAAAAGCGACAAACCTTCTACAAGCAGCAGTCGTACGGAACGTAATCGCGAACAGTTGAAGTTTAACGACAACGTGGTTCAGGGCGAATTATATAAAGAGTGGAAACCTTACAACCATCCCGTTTACGGCGAAATTGAAATTGGTGGCTGGGTGAAAATGAGCTCACGTTTACCACATCCGTTTATGTTGCCCGATTTGGTGCACCGCAATGCTTCAGTGGTTTTGCTGGCAGCCAACGAAACACCAAAAGTGGAAATGGATGTTTTTGAGGTAAAAGAGCTGGACAATAACCTGAAACGAATTCGGGTTCGCTTAACAAACAAGAACGGTTTATCGACCATGACGGCCCAGGCTGTAAAAGATAAGTTGTATACCATCGACCACCTGAAAGTTTCGGGAGCCAAAGTTATTGCCGGTGGAAAAATTAACGATTACCGCCTCGACCAGGTAAGTTATAAAGAACATAAACCTGAAGTTCAGTTCTTTGCCATTCCGGGACACAGTAGTGCAGAATATGAATTTATTGTTCAAGGCAAAGGAGAAGTTAAACTGGAATACACCTCGCAGAAAGCAGGTATTTCAAGTACTTCGGTTACTTTATAAAAAAGAGATTTAGTGATATTAAAAGAGTGCTCGCGTCCGTGAGCACTCTTTTTTTACAGAATTTAATTTTACCAATTAGTAAGCAATCCGAGTTTTCGGATAATTAACCCTTAAATTCTAACTGCTCTACTAATGGTATTTACCAATGTAATTTCATCGTTTCGCTTAATGCTCACGCTGAAAACAAATGGTATACTTGAAATAAAAAAAAATCCCGGCGTCCACTCCGGGATTTTTCAATCCAGTCTTTTTAAACAACTAAATGAATTTTAATAATTCTCCTCCTCTATTTCTAGCGGGGTTTGTATGATTCAAAAGTAATTATGTTACAATTTAAAGTACTACGTGAGCTACTGAATTCAACTAGCCAAAATGCTGAAATAACGACTGCCGAAATGCTGAGGTAAAAGTTCTCAAAAATGCAATGATTGGCTGAAGTGACAATTTTAAAAGATAAATTAAAGAACTGCTGCTAATCGAACAAACCCTGATTCGATCACTCGGCATAAAAAATCCCGGGCGTCCAATCCGGGATATTTATTTTATCACAATAAAACAGGGTTTTATAAAATCTAACTAAACTAACTAACTAACTAACTAATGGGTTTGTATGCAACAAATATATCTACTGTTGATTAAACCGATTAATTTTTTCTGCTGAAATAGCACAAGATTAAACTGATATTTAAGGGTTTAAAATGCTGACACCCGGCGATGTTATTTCTTACTGCATTATTTTAAATAGCGAAATACATGCTCTCTTCGGAGTCCGTCGTCTACAAAAACCGCTTCAACTCCCAGTTTTCCAACTTCGTGAATGTTGCGGTGTTCGTCGTCGAAGAAAACCATGTCGGAATAGTCAATTCCAAAATGATTTTTGATTTTTGAGAAATGCTGAATTTTACTGCTTGGATAGATTTCTTTCAGGTCGAAATATTTATCGATATCAAACAGGTGAAGCAGATCTTGTGCCCAGGATGGCTCGAAGGTGCGTGAAGCTGCAGCAATTTTTCGCTTATTCTTTTTGAGTTCCTCCAATACCGGAATCACATCAGGATACAATGCAATTTCACTGTTAGATTGATCAAGCAAGGCTCCTTTGCTCCAATAATAAGGCGGATTTGTGGCATCGCACCAGGTTCCACCGGCATCCCACAGGGTAAAATCCAAATCAAAAACGAATAACTTCATGAGGGCGAAAATAGAGAAAGTATTGAGATTTGTGTTTTATATCAACTCCTGCGAGCCAATATAAAACACAAATTTTAAGTCACTAAAATCCCAGGCTTCGAGGTAACCACATCGAGATTTCAGGAATATAAGTTACCAGCAACAAACAAACGATCATTGCTATAAACATCGGAATAAGCGGTTTTATCACCGTTTCAATTTTTACCTGGCTCACACTACATCCGATAAACAGCAGTGATCCAACAGGAGGCGTTCCTAAACCAACACTAAGGTTCAGTACCATGATAATTCCGAAGTGAACAGGTTCCAATCCTAAATTGGTAACAATTGGTAAGAATATCGGTGTAAAGATCAGCACTGCCGGAGTCATGTCCATAAACACACCCACAAACAGCAAGATCATATTGATGATCAGAAGAATGACAAATTTGTTGTCGCTTAATGCAAGCAAAGCCTCACTTACATTTTGTGGAATATTTTCGTAGGCCATAATCCACGACAAACCGATACAGGTAGCAACCAGCAACAATACAAATGCGGTAGTTTTTACTGAACGTAGAATTACATCAGGCATATCTTTCAATGTCAATTCGCGATAAGCAAATGCCAGTACCAGCGCATACAAAACGGCTACCGCCGACGCTTCTGTGGCAGTAAAGAAACCTGCCACTATACCACCAATAACAATTACCAGCATCAGCAAACTAGGGAAAGCGCGCCAAAACACTTTTAAGGCATTTATTGCACCTTTTTTGTGCTTACTTCCGTAATAGCCAATTCCTCCCAGGAACAAAGCGCCGATTCCGCCATAAATGGCTGTGGCTACTCCTGCAGAAAATGCACTGTTTACTTTAATCAATCCAACAATTACCAATGCAAGCGATGCAATAACGGCGAAGAATTTACCGAGGTTGCGCACCATTCCGCTAAATCCAAAATGTTTGTAAGAAAACATTCCCAAAGCCACGGCCATAATCGCCAATCCGGTTAAAATACCCGGTGCATAGCCGGCAAGGAAAAGCGCCGTAATAGAAACACCACCACTGGCCAGTGAATATACAATGAGGATATTACTTGGAGGAATAGACAAACCTGTTGTTGCCGAAGTAATGTTTACTGCGGCACTAAAGTTTTTGTCGTAACCTTCTTTGTTCATCTCCGGCATCATAATACTACCGATGGCTGACGCCGAAGCAGCTGCCGAACCTGAGATAGCACCAAAAAGCATGTTTGCAAAAACATTTACAAAAGCTAATCCGGCAGGCCAGCGGCCAACCAAAACACGGGCAAAATTGATAAGCCGGATGGCTATCCCTCCCTTGTTCATTATATTCCCCGCCAGTATAAAAAACGGAATCGCCAGCAGTGCGAAACTATCCAGCCCCGTTGCCATTCGCTGTGCAAACGTTGTTGCAGCAGGCAGTGGCATAATAGTTACCAGCATGGTTAAAATCCCTGAAATTCCGATACTGATAGCAATGGGAACTCCAATTACAAGTAAAATTATAAAGCTTACTACAAGTACAATTACTCCTAAAAATTCCATTACTCTTCAATATTTTGGTTCAGTGAATTATCAATAGCATAATAAATAATAAGCAGTCCGCTAAGTGGGACAATGAGGTAAACATACCCCAGAGGCAACGCCAGTGCTGCTGATTTTACGTTAAGGTAGAAACGTGTGTAAACCAACCACGAGCCTCCAAATACCATTACAAACAGGGCAAATAAGCCAACCAGTGTATTAATAAAAGTTTGCAGGCGGCGTTTTTTCACGCCTTTCAGTTTCTGAAGCATAAGGTCGATGGCAAGGTGTTCGTTTTTACCGGCCACATAAGCAGCCCCCAACATACCTACCCAAATTAAAAGGAATCCGGCCAGCTCATCGGTAAACGAACTTGGTGCAGCCAAAACGTAGCGGCTAAAAACCTGCCAGAGTACATCAAGTACCAATATGCTCATTATCGAAACCAATATGATCTCGATTATCTTATCTATTTTTTCTCTGATAGTCATAATCTTTTTCTTATCGGTTTCTATTTCACTGCTTCGATGCGACGTAGAATATCGCCCAAAACTTCGTCTTGTCTGTATTTATCCAATAAAGGGGCAACTTTCTTTGCAAATAGTTCTTTGTCGGGATAATTGATCTGAACACCATTCTCCTGAACTATTCGCAATGATTCTTCAACCGATTCGGCCCAGTATTTCCGTTCCACAGGAACCGATTCGTCGGCAGCTTCCTGCAGCCACTTTTGTTCCTGCTCGCTTAGTGTGTTCCATACTTTTGTACTGATGATCAGCACATCGGGCACACAGGTATGTTCATCTAATGAATACTGTTTACACACCTCGTAATGGTGCGAAGTATATAAACTTGGCTCGTTGTTTTCAGCACCGTCAACCACTCCACTTTGCAGCGCAGTGTACAATTCGCCCCACGAAATCGGTGTTGGAGAACCACCTAAAGCACGTACCATTTCCATGGCAGTCTGGCTTTTCATCACCCTGATCTTCATCCCTTTTAAATCGTCGGGAGTATTTATAGGCTTGTCGATAGTATAAAAACTACGGAAGCCAGCATCGTAAAAACACAAACCACGAATCCAGAATTCTTCAGTTCCCAACAACAACTCTTTACCTATCTCCCCATCAAAAACTTTAAATGAATGTTCTTTTGAACGAAAAACATATGGCAAACCCAAGGCTTTAAATTTTGGTGTAAAACTTTCCATAACAGCAGCGGAAACTTTCGTTATTGCCAAACTCCCGATCTGCAACAATTCAACACATTGTTGCTCGGAGCCCAATTGCCCGCTGGGGTAAATATCGATGGTTAATTTTCCTCCTGATTTTTCAGCCAAACGTTCGGCCATAAACTCCATTCCCTTATGCACTGGGTGAGTCGGGTCGAGACCATGAGCGAGTTTTAGCACTTTATGTTCTTTGACTTCGGCGCATCCCAGAAGAAATACCACCATAAAAACCAAAGAAAAAGCTTTATAGATTTTAGTTCTCATTAGATAAAATTGATTTATTGTATCGCCATTTCAGACGTACGATTTTATGTTGTCAGGTCACTGATAATTTTCAATGCCTCGGCACATTTTTCGGTAATATATGCATAATTTTTTTCGGCCAAAACTTCTTTCGGGAACAACTGCGATCCCATTCCCACACAAGTTACTCCGGCATCGAACCATTGTTTCAGGTTCTCTTCGGTTGGCGAAACGCCACCAGTTGGCATAATGCTGGCGTAAGGCATTGGTCCTTTTACTGCTTTAACAAAGCTTGGTCCTCCCACCTGCGATCCGGGGAATATTTTAACCACCTCGGCACCCAGTTCGTGAGCACGGCCAATTTCAGTTACCGAACCACAACCCGGACTCCAGGCTATCTTTCGTTTGTTACAAACTTTTGCAGTAGCTTCGTCAATTAGCGGAGCAACTACAAAGTTGGTTCCCAAAGCGATATACATAGCAGCTGTAGATTCGTCGACAATTGAGCCAACTCCCATTATCATTTCCGGACAGTTTTCAATTGTCCACTTGTTTAACTCAGCAAAAACAAGGGTAGCAAAATCGCCACGGTTAGTGAATTCGAACAAACGCACACCACCATCGTAACAGGCTTTTACCACTGCTTTACAAACCTCAATATCCTGATGATAGAACACCGGAACCATTCCGGTTTCTTTCATTGTTAATGCTACTTCTATTCTTGAAAATCTTGCCATCTTATACTTGATTCATTTATATCTTTCAATTCAACTACTTCGTTACCAGGTAACGTTTGTCCCCCCTACAAAGGGGGACAAGATTTTTCAATTTATTTGAAAAATCAGGGGGTACATTTCTTTAACCCCAAAATATTATTGGAACGGCGATTAAATCAACGTTCTTTTATTACGGCGCATACAAAAGTTCATTTTCAAACCGCTTTTCATGATGCGCCGTTTTCTGCTATCTCCTTTTTATCCCCGCCCTAAAGGACGGGGCTACTATATTTCATCCCTACGGGATTAAAGAACGTTTAGCAAATGTGCCGTTTCCCTTTTCTTCTTTTCAATCCCGCGCTAAAGCACGGGGTTATTTATATTGAACTCCGATGCAGTTCTACTTTTGCCTTTTTACTTTTGCCTTGGTTATCGATCAACACGTGCGCTTCCGCCGCCGATTATTTTTTCTACTTCCGATAATGTCGCCATAGTTGTGTCACCCGGAGTAGTCATTGCCAATGCACCATGTGCTGCTCCATATTCCACTGCTTTTGCACCATCGTTAAACTCCAGGAAACCATAAATTAAACCGGATGCAAAGCTGTCGCCGCCCCCCACACGATCCATAATTTCAAGATCTTCGCGGTGTTGCGCTTCGTGAATTACACCTTCGGAATAACAAATCGCACCCCATGAATTTACAGTTGCCGTTTTTACGGTACGTAATGTTGTGGCAATTACCTTGAAGTTAGGGAACTCGGATACGGCTGATTTTATCATGTTTTTATATCCGGTTAGATCCAGTTCTTTCAGATTTTCTTCGTTTCCTTCTACTTCCAAACCTAAACATGCTGTAAAATCTTCTTCATTACCGATCATTACATCCACATATTTGGCAATTTCACGGTTTACTTCCTGTGCTTTTGCTTCTCCACCAATGGCTTTCCAAAGCGACGGACGGTAATTCAGATCATACGAAACAATAGTGCCGTACTTCTTAGCAATTTTTACGGCTTCGATAACCGTTTCTGCTGCTGTCTCCGAAAGTGCGGCAAAAATACCACCGGTGTGCATCCAGCGAACGCCCAATGTTCCGAAAATATATTCCCAGTCGATATCACCGGGTTTTAATTGCGAGGCTGCTGTATTTCCGCGGTCGGAAACACCTTTCGCACCACGAATTCCAAAACCTCTTTCGGTAAAGTTTAATCCGTTACGAACGGTACGACCACAACCATCGTAGTCTACCCATTTAACGAATTGCGTATCCAACCCACCCTGAAGCATAAAGTCCTCAATAAGGGCACCAACTTCATTATCCGCAAGTGCAGTTACAATCGCTGTTTTCTTTCCAAAACACCTTCTCAACCCGCGTGAAACGTTATATTCTCCACCGCCTTCCCAGGCGCGAAACTGACGTGTTGTTCTTATTCTGCCTTCTCCCGGATCGAGTCTTAACATTACTTCTCCAAGAGAGATACAGTCGTATGTACATTCGGATTTTGATTTAATTTCCAATTTTGCCATGATTTAGTCTATTCTTTAATGCAATCGATTGCAAAGATAATATTCTACGACATAAATTTGCACGATCGCCTAAAAGTCAATGTGTTTTTACTAAAAATTAAAATAAGCTTTTGCGTTATTGAAACAGATATTTTCAACCATGCTTCCCAACAGTTCCATATCATATGGAATCTCGCCATTCTCAACATCGTTACCCAGCAAATTACACAAAGTACGACGGAAGTATTCGTGACGGGTATACGACAGATAACTGCGCGAATCCGTTAACATTCCCACAAAGCGGCTCAACAAACCAAGGTTCGATAAGGCCTGCATTTGTTTTTCCATGCCGTCTTTCTGATCAAGGAACCACCAGCCGGAACCAAACTGCATTTTTCCGGGGACAGAACCGTCCTGGAAATTTCCGATCATTGTTGCAATCAGCTCATTGTCGCGGGGATTCAGGTTGTATAATATAGTTTTTGATAATTTATTCTCCATATCCAGTCGATCCAGCAACCTTGACAGTGGTCGTGCAATATCAAAATCACCAATCGAATCAAATCCTACATCGGCTCCAAGTTTCTTAAACAAACGGGTATTGTTGTTTCGTAAAGCGCCAATATGAAATTGTTGCGTCCACCCACGCGAGTGGTCCATAATTCCGAATTCATACAACATGCACGACTTGAATTTTACCACTTCTTCATTCGTAAGCTCGCCTCCTTTCCGAACTTTGATGAATATCTTTTCAATTTCTGCTTCGGTGTAATCTTCAGCCAAAACTGTTTCAACACCATGATCGCTTAAACGACAACCATTTAAATGGAAAAACTCATGACGATCGTCCAGCGCATCCATTAAATCGCCAAAGCTTTTAATATTCATATTGGCAGCCTCTTCCAACTCACTTAAATAGGCATTGTAAGTAGTCGCATTCTCAACAGCCATCGCTTTATCGGGGCGCCAGGCCGGAAGTACTGCGGTTTCGAATCCATCGGCTTTTATGGCACGGTGATACTCCAACGAATCCACAGGATCGTCGGTAGTACAAATGGTATGAACGTTGGCCATTTTTATAATTCCGCGGCATGAATATTCGGGTGTTTGTAATTTAGCATTACATTCTTCCCAAATCTCTCTGGCGGTAGCCGGACTCAAAACTTTATCTATCCCGAAGAATTTCTTTAGTTCCAGGTGTGTCCAATGAAACAATGGGTTACGCAAAGTGTGTGGCACCGTTTCGGCCCACTTTTCAAATTTCTCCCAGTCGCTGGCATTTCCGGTACAGTATTTTTCGGCAACACCATTGGTACGCATGCCGCGCCATTTGTAATGATCGCCATACAACCAAAGCTGCGTGATGTTTTCATACTCTTTATCCTCAGCAATTTCCTGCGGATTAATATGACAGTGGTAATCAAAAATCGGCATTTTTGCCGCATGATTGTGATATAATTCCTTCGCAACATCGGTTTGCAAAAGGAAATCTTTGTCCATAAAAGTTTTCATAATGAATGAAAAAGTCGGAAGTCGGAAGCCCGAAGTCCGGAGTTATTTTATAAGTCGAATAATCTTTTTAAGTGTCTGTCGTAGATATTTTCTTCCACACAAGCGCCAACCACATCGGCGTATTTTTCCAGCAATCCGGTATAGCGTTCGCCCATTTCGGCAGCAACTTTATAACCAACGTGAATTAACTGGCGGAAGTTTGGATTATAGTCTGCATGTCCCGGAATATGACGCAAGGTATTTCCAAATTTTTCACCCGTCCAGCCAGCAACCTCTTCTGCCGATGGTAGTTTGGAGTCATCAATATCAATAACATCAGCGTACGGGCCGCAAAGTTCTTCTTTCCGATCCAGTGCTTCAGTGTAAATTTCTTTGGCAGCAGCTAATCCTTCGTCGCCCGAGATAGCTAAACCAATCACTTCTTCCAACCAGGTTGTTCCGGCTGTTTTTACGTGAATTCCCTTATCATACTTTTTAATAATATCGGCCATTATCGGGTAAATCGTAAATTTATCAGACCCTGAGTGAACGCTAAGTTTCAGATCGTGCGGTAATCCAAATTCTTTTACCGCATAATCAATTACCAACACGTCCTGCTCAAACTCTTTGGCAAACTGCTCCACATCGCCTACATAATCAACACCTTTGTTAAAACGGCCGGTGAATTTTGGAGCAATAGTTTGTGCCGGAATATTTTCGTTGGCAATCATTTTTAAAATAAAAAACATGTCCACCGGAGTTTGCGGAGCCTCAACTTCGTCCATCGATACTTCGGTAACAAAGTTGCCTTTTCCTTTTACCGCCTCAATGTGTCGGTAAATTTTTCCTGCTTCTTTAACTGCTGCCAGGTATTTTGAAGCTACCTCTTCCAGTAACTCTTTGGTTACTTGAATTGATTCCTCAATACCCGGAATAGTTACCTCGTCTCCAAGCAATTTGCAGGTTTCTTTAAAAGCCGCCACATCTTCAACCGATGCCTCGGTACCAATATACATGGCCACGTCGAGCGTAAAAAAGTTACTTGGTTCGATAAAACGGTCTACATTCCCCAAATTTATATGATCGGCATCAACATAATAGGAATTTTCCCAGGCCAATGCCTTTACTGCCGCATCGGCTTCAATTCGTGTGCCCGATGGCTCGGAATGCACAATGTCGTGTTCGCGGTTTGATTTATTCCAAACCGGTGTTACGGCAATACCTTTTTTATTCGCTTTAATTAAGGCACGGAGTTGTGCCTCTCCTTCGTGGTTGAAGCGGTCGCCCACTCCAAAACTATATTTTCCCAATTGCATGATACAAGTCTAGTATTTATTTTTCTAAAATTGATTTCCGTGTACGTGCACGAAAGTAGAATTATATTTTAAATCTCACAAATATTTGATGTTTTTTAAAATCATTCCACGCTAGTTCCACCATTTCATATATCACTATATTTTAATTACTTAAATACTTTTTCACCAATTATATCCGCTTCGGATATTTCCAAAACCGTGTACATTTTATTACCCGATGAGAATATTCTGAAAATAATGGCCTATTTATACCATCAAAAAAATATATTTACCAATACAGTTTTACTATTAAGCCAATATTCTAATTCATAGAAATTAAATACAAAAACGATAATGAAACGACTAACTATTATTCTTGCAGCGATGCTGATCAGTCTGGGGATTTTTGCCCAACCTGCCGACATCATTCCAAAGCCGGTCTCGGTGATAAAAAAAGAGGGAACTTTTGAATTTACAGAAAACACCAAAGTTCTTTTTAACGCCTCCAACCAAACTGAAAAGGAGTTTGCTAGTCTGGCAAAGGACCTTTTTAAAAGCGCAACCGGCACCACACCCGAATTTGTTGCGCCAACAGCACAGAAAGAGGGGAACATTCTTATCCAACTCAACAATCCGCTCGATACAAAAATCGGCAACGAAGGTTATACTCTTTCTATTCAAAACGACCGTGTATTTCTGAATGCCAATACAACTGCCGGTTTATTTTATGGTATGCAAAGTATCTGGCAGCTGTTAACTGCAAACAATGGCACTGCCCTGCCCTGCATGGATATAACCGATTATCCGCGGTTTGGCTGGCGAGGTTTGCATCTTGATGTGTCGAGGCACTTTATGTCTGTTGAGTTTATTTACAAATACATCGACTACATCGCACTGCACAAAATGAATGTGTTTCACTGGCATTTGGTTGATGATCAGGGCTGGCGAATTGAAATTAAAAAATACCCAAAACTGACAGAAGTTGGTGCCTGGCGAGCCGACCGTGAAGATTTGGACTGGAACTCGCGTAAAGAACCGGTTAAAGATAACGAACCAAAACATGGCGGCTTCTATTCGCAGGAAGATGTGAAAGCCATTGTTGAATACGCCCGAAAAAAACATGTAACGGTAATTCCTGAAATTGAAATGCCCGCACACGTTATGTCGGCATTGGCTGCTTATCCCGAGTTTTCGTGTACCGGGGAATACAAACCGGTTCCCCCGGGTGGCGTTTGGCCCATCACCCATATTTTCTGTGCCGGAAAAGAAGAAACGTTTAACTTTCTGGAAGATGTACTATCTGAAGTTATGGAACTTTTCCCGTCAACATACATTCATATTGGCGGCGATGAAGCCACTAAAACTGAATGGGAAAAATGTGAGCTCTGCCAAAAACGCATGAGCGATGAAGGCTTAAAAGATGAGCATGAATTGCAAGCATACTTTATTAAGCGAATCGAGAAGTTTCTCAATAAAAACGGCCGCCATTTGATTGGCTGGGACGAAATTCTGGAAGGCGGATTGGATCCAACAGCAACAATTATGTCGTGGCGTGGTGCCGATCCCGGAATAAAGGCAGCAAAAGCCGGTCACGATGTGGTAATGTCGCCAACTTCGCACTGTTACTTTGATTATTACCAGGGCGACCCATCACTGGAGCCAAAAGCTTTTGGTGGGAATATCACTTTGAAAAAAGTATACAACTTCGAACCTGTTCCTGCAGAATTGAGTGCCGAAGAAGCCAAACATATTATTGGTGCACAGGCCAACATCTGGACCGAATATATGCCCAACGGCCGCCATGTGGAATACATGATCATGCCACGAATGAGTGCACTTTCGGAAGTGTTGTGGTCGCCAAAAGATGCGAAAGACTGGGGCGATTTCTCAAAAAGAATGGAAAGCCAGTACAAACGTTTCGATAAGCTGGGCGTTAATTATGCTACCAGTGCTTTCCAGGTTTCGGCAATGCCGGAACTCGATCCGGAACACAAGGCTATAAAAGTTTCACTGAGTACCGATGCCTGGGAGCCGGATATTTATTACACTTCCGACGGATCGGAGCCAACTGCACAATCGAATAAATATACACAGCCCTTTACCATCAATAAATCGGGAACCGTAAAAGCAGTGGTTATTCAGGATGGGAAACAGAAATCGCAGCCATTGGCAACTGATTTTATCATTCACAAAGCCATTGCCTGCAAAGTGGACCAGAAATACCCGAACAGCAAAAGCTACGAATCGACCGGAGAATATGCCTTGGTTGATGGAATCAAAGGTTCTAAAGACCACCACGATGGAAACTGGAAAGGATTTAATGGCAAAGATCTCGTTGCAACAATCGATTTGGGTCAGTCACAATCTTTCTCAAAGGTAAGTACCGGAGTGCTTCAGGATAACGGCGCCTGGATTTTTTATCCAACGCATGTTACGGTTGAGGTTTCAGAAGACGGACAGAACTTCAAAAAGCTGGGGACTGTTAAAAATAAAGTAAGTGCTAAGGACGGAGAGCGCCAAATTCAAGACCTGGTGCTAAATAAAAAAGGAAAGGGACGTTATGTTCGTGTAACGGCTGCACATTTAACAAGTTGTCCGAAAGGGCATGCCGGTGAAGGACAACCCGGCTGGTTATTTGTTGATGAAATTATTGTAGAGTAAAATATTCAACGGGCACGAACTGAAATCGTGCCCGTTTCTTTTTCTATTTCTTTTTACGGGCCACCGTAAACGTTACATGCTCTCCACCAAACAGGTCTCCCCCCGGCAAAACATCCTCGTAAAATTCAACATTTTGCCATTCGTTTTCAGGCAATAGCTTTTTCAAATCGGAATGCGCAAAAAAGTGTGTCCAAAAACGATAAACATCTACTTTTTCATCTTCATCCATAATTTGATGCTGATAAAGAATTACCTTTTCCTGGTCATACAAGAATGACTCAGATAGAGCGAGATAAGGCTCCGGTTTCCAAAATCCTCTTTCAGCAACCTCCCAGTTTTTAGGAGCTACTTTTTTAGGCAGTTCCCTGTCATTTAATACATCGAAAACAAAAGTGCCTTCAGGCTTTAGAACGCTATGAATAAAACCAAGCAACTTTGTTCTGTCTTCAGGCAGTAAAACGCCCAAATCAGTATAAATCAGCAGAACAAGATCAAAACTATGCTCCTCCAATTCTAATTCCAGGTAATTTGCTTGCAGGTAGTTTATTTCAAGTCCATCTCTTTTAGCCTTGCTTTTTGCATAATCGATTGAATTTTTAGAGAAATCAACGCCGGTAACTTTATGACCCTTTTTGGCCAGTATTGTGGAGTATAAACCGGGGCCACAACCTAAATCAAGGATCTTCAGTTTTTCTTTTCCTGACTTTTCCAGAATCCAGTCTACCGTATTTTTTATGGTTTCCGGTTTGCGACTTGCCAGGTCAAGATTTTCGTTCAGATGCACTTGCAGAAGTTGTTTCGAAATGTGTTTATCGGTCCACATAATTGCGGTTCCCGGTTCGTACAAATTGGGCTTTTGGGTATTAGTGATTAATTTATTGAGTTTCATTTTTCTTACAATTTAAAATGATTGAATGATTTGAATAATAAAAAATGCCACAAGCAGAAATCTTGCCTGTGTACTTTTCAGCTCCGAACGGAGCTTTTTCGATATGTTATCTCAATAAATGAAGTGATGCAAAGTTAAAAATTTTCGACCAATTAAAAGGTATTTCACTCAACATCACATTTCAGGGGAGAAATAAAGAAACTTTTATTGGCTAATTTTCACTCCGCAATGCACTTCTTGAAGCTTTATCAACCAAACTAAAAATTCGTTCTATCTGGTCTTTTACACGCGTTGGTTGGTGCCCCTTCACTTTTATAATTTTACAATTCAGGGAATCAAACAATTCGTAAAACTGCTTATACAAGTCGGCGTTTTTAAGCAGCGTCCCTCCTTTCGAGCAAAAATTATTTTCCTCCAATCGCGCACGGCGATCAACAAGCTTTGCAATATTTTGCGAATCAGTATAAACTAAAACCTTTATGTCATTTTTTTCAATTTCAGACAAAGCCCAAAGTAAAGTTTGTAGTTCGAGCCGGGTAGATGAAGTATTCTCAAAACGTTTTGTTTGAATACGCTGCTTTAAATTTTCGGCATCCATTTCGTTTTCATCCAGAACCAGGCATGCACCATATCCAACTTTTGATTGAACATGCACACTTCCATCGGTAAATAAATACAGCTTATCCATTTTTCAATACTACTAAAAAAAGTTAAAGCCTGGCGTTGAACCAAGCTTTAACTAACCTCAAGAAAGACCTCTACACTCTTTTATCGTTTAAGTATACTATAAAATCACACCTAGTTCAGCAATCGAGCTATAAAAACTACGACTGACTTCGCGCAAGGTGGTAATTTTAATGTAACGCACCTTATATGTTTTATCAAACATCTTCTCCTGACGTTCGTCGGAATAACCAAAACGACCATTTTCAACCGCTGTTTCCCAGTTGTTGCCATCGGCACTTACCTCGAAATTATAAGTTGCAATACGGCCATTCCATGAGTCTTGTCGCGGCAAATAGCTAAAACCTTTTAACTCCAGCGTCTCGCCCAAATCCACTTGCAAGAAGTGTGGTTGAACCAGCGTTTCATCACTCCAATCTGAATGCCATATCGTTTCAGGGTTGTTATCAATAGCCTTTTCCGGCTCGTTTCCTTCGTAGCTGCAATCGGCTGTGGCAGTCCACTTCTTTTTGCTCATTTCAAAATTACGGATTACAAGGTTGCTGTTCATTTTCCCTTTAACTTTTGCATAA
The DNA here is from genome assembly GCF_963675065.1 of uncultured Draconibacterium sp. Classification (NCBI taxonomy): domain Bacteria; kingdom Pseudomonadati; phylum Bacteroidota; class Bacteroidia; order Marinilabiliales; family Prolixibacteraceae; genus Draconibacterium; species uncultured Draconibacterium sp. Next base: position 2,057,705 of record NZ_OY775906.1, read on the forward strand.
ACAGCTACTTTCCCGCCTTTTTTTAGCTCGAATGGTTTTTTATAAGCTTTAAATTTCTCATCATTTACCGAATAAAAAAGATCCGCATTTTCAGAACTACTTACTGAAATTTCTCCATTATTATTTTGTTCCAGAACCGGAGCCTGCGCCAATAAAAGTTCGGCTACCGGGTATTTTTCGGCGGCATACTCAAATATGTTTTTTTGCTGAAACTGCACCGGCGAATAAGTAACATCGAACCGATAAATGCCGCTTGTTGCTACATACTGAGGTAAAATCCCGGGGCCACATGTAGCAGTTCCCAAACCGGTTACTAAGGCATCGTAATTAACGGTTACAAAATCGGCTTCATCCAACTCGTTCAGGTGTCGTGCTTTTGTAATTTCGGCATCATCATACGGATAAGCACTAAAATTCATCTCATTTGTACCACTCATTAAAAATCCGATTCCTTCGCTGTTCGAAACCGAAGCCCATCGTACGCCCGATTGGTTACAATTATCTTGCGGAATAACGATATTATGGTCGTAAAGCTGTTCGGCAGTAGTTGAATAAAAATCGAATTTACCTCCACTTTTCCGATCGGGATACGTAGAAACACCACCCAAACCATACCAGCTCACTTCGTTGTACGAACGTTTCATTTTCATTTGCAAACCAACTTTTGCTACTGCAGCTATTGAATTTGGCAAATTAACTTCGCTTGAAATATTAAATGTTCCGTCGGCAAAAATATGGTACTGCATAACGGCTGAGAACTCTGAAGAAGCACTTTTTAAGGCAACGGGGAAAATCAGCACAAGACTACCATCGGCCTGATTTTTTAGCTCAGGTTTTTGAGCTGTTTGCTCCAATTGATTCAATCCGGCTCTTTCCCAAATTCGGTAACCATTGCGGTCGCGAATATCGTTTTCTGTTGGCGGGCGGAAGAAGTTTAATCGTGGCCCCTGTTTCATCATTTCTTTTCCTTTGAAAATGTACGATGAAATAATGCCTGATTCAGCATCTATTTTTAACTGGTAGTTTTCTCCCAAAACAACGTATGCTTCTTCGTTTTGCTGAACTGAGATTTCACCTTTGTTTTCAACTGTAGTATATGCAGCCGATTGTGTTGGTAACATAAATTCTTCCCAGGCTTGTTCGTGTCCGGCTTTTACCAAACCTTTTCTATTTTTGGTAACCAGCGAAAACTTCAGCACATAACTTTGTCCCGCTTTGAGTTCTGGTAATTCGGGTAACGAAATGCTAAATGATTTTTCGGCCAGTGGCTCAACATTTAAATCAGCAATCCTTCCGTGAGCAACAATTCCTTCCGCACTTTTAACCGTCCAAAACAAACTAAATTCGTTCAGGTTAGTAAAAAAGTATTTATTTCTAATGGTAAATTTTCCGGCAGTTAAATCGTCGGCTTGTATTGCAATATTCTGATAAACTTTTTTTGTTTCCCACAATTGCGGATTTGGCAAACGATCAGGATTTACCAATCCGTTCATACAAAAACTATTGTCGCTGGGTTTATTGGTTCCGTAATCACCGCCATAAGTGTAATACATTCTGCCTTTCTCATCCACTTCGCGCAATCCCTGGTCAACCCAGTCCCAAATGCAACCGCCCTGCAAGGCCGGGTACATTTCAATGGCATCCCAGTAATCCTGTAAACCGCCACAACTGTTTCCCATCGCGTGTGCGTATTCACATTGGATTAACGGACGATCAGGATTTTCTTTGGCATAATTGATCATTCCATCAATACCCATATACATTGGGCAGAAAATATCGGTGTGGTCGGCCAGACCGGCACGCTCGTACTGTACCGGACGACTTTTATCGCGTTCTTTAATCCAATTGTAATCGGCAACAAAGTTGATTCCATCGCCGGCTTCGTTTCCTAACGACCAGGTAACAATACAAGCGTGGTTTTTATCGCGTTCCACCATTCGGCGTGTACGGTCCAGGTGCATAGGTCCCCACTCGGCATGTTTGGCCAAACTTTCTTCGCCATACCCCATTCCGTGAGATTCAATATTGGCTTCATCAATTACATACAATCCATACAAATCGCAAAGCACATAAAACTCCGGATCGTCAGGATAGTGGCAGGTGCGCACGGTATTGATGTTAAATTCCTTCATCAGCTGAATATCTTTTAACATCATTTCGCGGCTAATCACATGTCCTTCATCCGGGTCATGTTCATGACGGTTCACTCCTTTTACATAAACCGCTTTTCCGTTCACCATAAACTGGCCGTTTTTAATTTCAGCAGTGCGGAATCCAATGTTTTGCAAAAGTGCTTCAACTGTATTTCCATCAGCATCTTTTAAAACGATCAGCAGTTTATACAAATTAGGTTGTTCTGCCGACCATTTTTTTGGATTATCAACATTGGCAGCAAATTCAAACATCGTGGCTTTTTCACCAACAGTCGAAGTTTCGGATAAATCAATAACTTTTTGATCTTTATCAAACGTTAAAACGCTTGCCTCAACAGTGTAAGTTCCGGCATCTGCTCCAGTATGGTTTTCCACTTCTACTTCCAGCGAAAAGATCCCGTCCTCATAATTTTCGTCTAGGCCGGCATGAACAAAAAAGTCGCGTACATGAACTTTTGGAGTGGCCTGTAAATAAACATCGCGCTCAATACCACTTATTCTCCAAAAATCCTGGCACTCCAGATAACTTCCGGTACTCCAGCGATACACTTCCAGGGCCAACGTATTTTCTCCGGGTTTTACGAATTCTGTTAAATCGAACTCGGCCGGAGTTTTTGAACCTTCGCTATACCCAACTTTTTCGCCATTTACCCAAATGTAAAACGCCGATTTTACAGCTCCAAAGTGTATAGAGATCTGGCGGCCATCCCAATTCTCGGGAATGGTAAAATTACGTCGGTAACTTCCAACCGGATTGTAACCAGATGGAATATGTGGTGGATTTGGACGTTCGTTTGCAATCATCCAAAACGGATATGTTGTATTTACATAAATGGCTGTATCAAATCCCTGGCGTTCCCAGTTAGCCGGCACTTTTATATCGGCCCAGCTACTTACATCATAATCGGTTTTGTAAAAATCAACAGGTCGGCCTTCGGGATTGGCGGCTATATTAAATTTCCAAATGCCATTTAACGACTGAAAATAAACCGACTCATTCTTAATATTGTCCCACGCCATTCGTTCACTTTCAAAAGGGAAAAAACTGGCATGCGGATCGGTACGATTAATATTAAAAACTGCAGGATCTTCCCATTCTTTGACATCCTGAGAAAAAACGGATGAGTACATTAGCACTACTAAAAATAGTAAACTTAAATTTTTTAACATGATATGTGGTTTAATTGATTTCTCCAATTACTGAGACTCATAAATTGCCGGTTTAACCTATGCGAATGCAATGTTTTTCATTCTAAATTATCGCAAATTAATGCAAACAACATCAGCCTTATAGTCACAAACGAGAACAGCTGAGAAATAAGAATTATCTGAGATACGGCAAATATATAAATCTTAAAGCGTGTAATGAATAAAATAGAACGGTGTTTTTTCAATATGTTATTTGAGGAAATGAAGTGAAACCAGGTCGAATTTTGAATTCTTAATCATAAGTCAATACGTAAAAAAATACACAAAAATATATTTAGCCATTCGTTTCATTTTCAATTAGATACTTTTTAATCCTATTATACAAAAATCCCTAATTTAATGCACCTTTTAGTGCATTCTAAATTAGCACCTTAGCTAAACATTTCTGACTTATATTCGTTTTATTTGCGACTGATTAACAAGAATCGTTTATGTATTTAGAAAAAGAAAAACCGGCAACAAAGAACCAGATATCTGCAAAAGAAGCACTTCAGGATTACTACATTGCGCGATTAAGTCGCGAGTTGAGTATAATGGGGCGCCGCGAGGTACATAACGGACGTGCACACTTTGGTATTTTTGGCGATGGAAAAGAAATTGCCCAGATTGCTTATGCCAAGAATTTCAAAAAAGGTGACTGGCGTTCGGGCTATTATCGCGATCAGACCTTTATGCTGGCACTGGGGTTACTGGAACCGGAAGAGTTTTTTGCCATGATTTACGGCGATACCGACGATGAGATGAATCCATCTACAGGAGGACGAAATTTCAATAATCACTTTAGCACAAGAAACATAAGCGATTCGGGAGAAATAAAAGATCTTGCCGATCAGTACAATTCAGCTTCCGATATTTCATCAACAGGAGGTCAGATGCCACGTTTGCTGGGGCTGGCACAAGCCAGTAAAATGGTTCGTGAACAACCCGAATTAAAAAAACGGCTGAATAACAATGTTACCGGTAACGAAGTAGCATTTGGCAGTATTGGCGATGCCAGCACAAGCGAAGGAATTTTCTTTGAAACGATAAATGCAGCCGGGGTTCTGCAGGTACCGATGGCCGTTGCAATTTACGACGATGGTTTTGGAATAAGTGTGCCGATTGAGCTGCAAACCACCAAGTCGAGTATTTCAGAAGCACTAAAAGGTTTTCAGAAAAAAGAAGACAGCAATGGCGTAAACATCTATAAATGTAAAGGCTGGAGCTATCCCGATTTGGTTGACACATTCAAAAAAGGAATCGACACCTGCCGGAAGACCCATACTCCTGTTGTATTTCATATTAACGAAGTTACTCAGCCGCAAGGGCATTCTACTTCAGGCTCGCACGAACGATACAAAACAAAAGAGCGTCTGGCGTGGGAAAAAGAATACGACGGCGTTAACCAAATGCGAAAATGGATGCTCGAATCAGGAATTGCCGACGAAGAGATGTTGGCTGAGATTGAAAAATCAGCACAAAAACGAGCAAAAGAAGCCCGCAAGAACGCGTGGAATAATTATACCGAAGGTTATCAGAATGAACGAACTGAGTTGATCAAAATTCTGAAAAGAATTGATAAGCGAAGTGAACTGCAGAGTTTACGACGCTTTGAAAAGGTCACAGATAAAATTTTTCCAACACGGCGATCGCATGTCAGTTTTGCCAAAAGGCTGAAACTCGAACTTCATACCATGCCGGAGTTGGAAGATGAACGCAATATTCTGAAAGACTGGATCAGTCGTTTTGAAGAACGTACCGCCGGATTTTATAACGGAGAATTGCACCGAACCGGACCGGACGCTGCGCTAAATGTAAAAGCAGTTGCTGCAGAATACGATGAGAACTCTACCGACGTAAACGGATCGGTGGTGGTAAATAAAAACTTTGATGCCCTGTTTAGCAAATACCCCAACCTGGTAACTTTTGGTGAAGACACCGGAAAACTGGGAGATGTAAACCAGGGGATGAAAGGTATGCAGGAAAAATACGGCAAAGTTCGTGTTGACGATGCCGGTATTCGCGAAGCAACAATCATCGGACAAGGAATTGGTTTGGCGATGCGTGGTTTCCGCCCGATTGCCGAAATTCAATACCTCGACTACCTGATTTATGCACAGTCGCAGTTAAGCGACGATTTGGCCACTTTGCAATACCGCACCAAAGGCCGCCAGGCTGCACCGTTGATTGTGCGTACGCGTGGTCACCAGCTACAGGGAATCTGGCATGCCGGATCGCCAATGCAAATGCTACTGGGATCGATGCGTGGCATGTACCTCTGTGTTCCCCGTAACCTGACACAAGCTGCAGGGTTCTACAATACCTTATTAGAAGGTAACGACCCGGCACTGGTTATTGAGCCGCTAAAAGGTTATAACGTTAAGGAAAAACTTCCGGCCAACCATGGCGAATACAAAGTGCCGCTTGGCGTACCGGAAATTATGCAGGAAGGAACAGACGTTACCGTTGTTACTTATGCGTGGAACGTGCACCATGCAGTAAAAGCAGCAAAACTTTTGCAGGACTTTAAAGGTATTTCCATTGAGGTGATCGATGTACAAACGTTAATGCCTTTTGATGTAAATCACATCATTTTGCAATCCATCAAAAAAACTGGTAAAGTAATTTTTATGGACGAAGATGTGCCCGGTGGAGGTACGGCATACATGATGCAAAAAGTAATCGAGGAACAAAAAGCATTTGATTATTTAGACACCGCGCCACGAACACTTTCAGCACAGGAACACCGCCCTGCTTATGGTATCGACGGCGAATATTTCTCAAAACCAAACGTAGAATTGCTTTTCAAAAACGTGTATGAAATGATGCGCGAAGTGGAACCTGATCGTTTTCCGGAATTATAACTTTTTCAGAATAATTTTCTGGTTATCGGCATCGTGTATCTTTTTCATGTATTCAACAAAAGCAGCATATTTTTCGGGCTGAAAAGTACCGGCATTGATCTCATTTTTTCGAACATAAGAGATCGTACGCCCATCAGCTTCCAAAGAATACTGATAACTTCCAAAGTCAGATGTAATATCGATTCCTAACGGAAGATATTCTATTTCGTATCCTTCGGGCAGCTGTATTTCAACATTATCGATATCGAGATATGACAGGTTCATACGAAATGGATATGTTCTGTTTTTCTCCCGTTTTGGAGTAGATGATGACTGATTGATGATATTTACTGGCATGAAAAAACGATCACCCATTTTGGCAGCATATCTGGCAACATCTATTTCCCTGATACGTGTGGCTGAAGGAACTTCAGATTGATTGGAACGATAAACTATATTTTTGTATACGGCTCCGGTAATGTCTCCTTCTTTTAATTCATCTTCAATCTGTTCTTCGGTTGTTTTTCTTAATTGATCTTCAATAAACTCATATTGTAAACCGGTATAAACAACGGTATCATTTACCACAGCATTTCCCTGCGTATCTAATACAATCGAAACTAAAGATTTCCACAGGTTGTCGTTTGTATTGAATTTTGGTGTGCGGATTAAACAACTGTTATCTTTATCGACCAGCAGCACCATGCGATCAGCCGTAAAACTTCCTAAAAAGCCAAAAGGAGAAAACTGGTTGGTACATTCAAGAAATACCGTATCCGATTCAAGCGGAACGCACAATATAACATGATTGAAATCCTGCGACGGGAAGTCAGGTACAATTTTCTCTGCAGTACGACCGGCATTAACCAGGGTATAATAGGAATTTATTTCAACCGCCTCCAACATTGCACGCATATAATTTACCAGGGCTTTACAATCGCCATACTTCACCTCATCAACTTTTTGAGCAGAAAGGGGTTCAAAACCGCCAATGCCCAACTGAACACTCACATAACGTGTCTCGGTCTGCAGGTATTGATAAATTGCTTTCACTTTATTCAAGGTATTATTTTCACCTTTAACAAGCTCTTTCAGAAAAAGAATTCGTTCTTCGGGTAATGTCGTTTTATCCTCAATCAATTCCCAGATCCACCGGCCGTAACTTTCCCAGGTTGACAAATCACCATCCGCTCCAAAATAAGAGAATTCTGTTGGCGCAACCATAATAGTTGGAACATGCTCATAAATCGGAATTGCATAAGGTTCTCTTTCAATGGCAAGTTGATTCTTTAATTCCCACGAATACTGAACATCATCATCTACTCCCTCACTTTTTTCTACTGCTTCACTATTATTTCCCCGAATGCGAACCTGCATATCATCGTGCAAACTTATTGAATAGCTGGCCCGTTCGACTGATTTATAATAGCCATCGATGGGTGTCCAATCGTAATAATCTACAACCCCGTTAAAATCTATCGTATACTCGTACATTACGGTGTATGGATATGTACTGATATTGGGAGTTATCCGTTTAAATCGTGCATCACTATACAATGAAAATCCATCGAAATAACGTTGATCGTATATTTCAGTGTTTTTAAACTTTTTGATGAACTTACCATTTTTGTCATAAACCGTTGCTTCTTTAATGTCAACAGCTCTGTTTGAGTCATACGGAATATAGAGTACCCCTTCGTTTTCTCCGTTTTCGTTTAACACAGTTATAACGTCCTTAACTTTATAACTCACTTTTCTTTTGGAGTATATTTCGAGTAATATTTTGCTGTCGCGAACAACTGAATTTGAATTATGCAACAAAAGCGGATTTATATCTGAAACTGGATAAAAAGCTTCTTTTGCATCGAGAGAAAGACTCGAACATACAATAATTAGTATTAAAAAGTAGTGCTTTAAGCTCATTAGTTTTTGAATTAAATAAATGAACAAATTGAAGCCCCCGACAAGCGTTAATTTAAATTCAACATTTAACGTCAATAGCTTTCATTAAATCTTCTTCAGAATAATCTGCTGACTTTGTTTTTCGATAATATGATTAAACAACTCTTTTAACGCCGCATAATCCTCGGCCTGAAATACCGGCTGATTTACCGCTAAATTGGAAATTACCTGTAGCTGTTTATCATTAATTTTCTGAATTGAAAACAAATACGATGCTTTCGATCCGGGCAATATCGCATGAAATGTTTCAGGAATCTCTTCAACTACATAACCTTCGGGTAAATTAAACATCACCATTTCGTTTTCCTTAAACTTAAATCCAAAATCAACCGGATATTTTCGTTCGGCCAACTTAAATGGATTTTCATCGGTTGTATTGGCGATTAAAGGAGTGATGTAAATGATGTCTCCGGCAAATATGCTCTTATTGTTAAGACTAACTGCTAATTTCTCGGTTATACGGTTATTAAGTTCGTTTACCCCATTTACCTCATGCTCATCAATTTCCCAATCAAGATTTCTATCAGCAAAATCTTCAATATATTTATCCGTATTGGCAAATTCTCCAACTTCAGTTCTGAATGCCTGAGCCGCATACCCCATTCTCGCTATCGATACTGAGCCCGATAACTTGCCATCTTCTGATATTTGAATAGTTGACACAAATTGAGAATTGGCATTTCCCAGATTGTAAAGATTTATCCACTCCGGTTCTGTACCGCCAACAATTAAACCATTACCATTAAGACACTGGTAAGGCAACTCATTTATTGTGCAATCTTTATCAGCTGCATCTAATAGTAACGATTTACCATTTATATCGGCAACCAATACCACATAGTTAAATGAAGTAACCGTTGGATATAAGAACATTCCATTTGACCGTGTACTTAGCACCATTGGTTTTACTGAAAATCCGGCGTTTCTTAAATAGGCAGACAAAAGGAAATTAATATCGGCAACATTTCCATTCTTATCTGAAACAGTTTTACGAAGTCCTTTTGAATATATCGAATTTCTGCCTGTAAATTTATAGTTAGCGCGTACATGGTTATAAAGAATAGCAACTTTCTCCACATCGTCTGTTATTCCTGATAATAGCTTATTGGTTTCATTTTCCAGAAAGTTTGCATTTCTAAATACAATCTTACCGAAATCTTCATCTTCTTTTAAGTTTTTATTGATCGACTCCCATGACTCGGAATAGGTATGGAGCTTTTCACCGGGAAACTGAACAGATTGTAATTCAAATTGAACCTGTTGGATATAACTATCGACTGTTGAAATATACGCTTCTTTTTCGAAAGCAGGCATATTCTCTGCAACCCAGTGGTATCTGTTATTGGAAAAAGCCAGTGTGCTTTGATCATACTGAGTGTTATTCATAAGTCCAGGAGTCTGTAAATCTGCTGCGGAACGTGTTTTATACGTTAACACCTGAGATACAGGATACGAATCCTCTTCAAATGCCGCATAGTTTTCAAAACCTAAAGTAAACTTTCTGTATCTGAAATATTCAGGAACTTTCACCATGTACTCGCTGTAAACAGTAGGAATACTGTGTTGAAACATCCAGGGCCGCATATTTCGAACAAAGGCCTTACAATCGATGGAGTATTTTACATCGATAACCGAACCAACCTTTACGTTTGGCATGGAAAAAGTTTCTTGTTTATAATATTTATTTACTTCATCCAAATGAATATCCTTTTTACTCAACTCAGTCTTTTCTATTTTTCCACCTTCCAGATTAAAAGTGATGGCCTTTAATCCATTTACCTCCTCTTCATACATGCCATCTTTGCTAAGTCCAATCTGAAAATCTGCATATTCAACACCCTCCTTTTTTAAAATTTTAATTCGCCGGTGTACCGAAAATACCAGTCTCCAGCCAACAGCTTGGTTATACTCAATTTCACTGTCGCCATACTCATACAACACTACAGCTACCGCCGAAGTGTCTTTTTCATACACAGTCATTTCAAGATCCTCTTTATCGATCTTTCCAAACTTGATTTTATTCTCTTTACAATTTGCAGATAAAATGACAAATAGAAATAAGGGTAACAATAGCAATGATTTCATAAGCTTAATATTTTGGTTTGTGATTAGTTTAACTTCAACAGCAAAGTTTACGAAAAAATGAAACTTTTCATAGAATCTATTTATATTCTTCAGGTGTACGAACAATGTTATTAAACATAAACATTACCCAATAGAGTAGATAACCTGATATGAATATTATTTCAACTAAGCAATTCCCAAAACGAATGCAATAAATCTTCGGTGTAAAACTTGCCATATACTATTTATGGTGGTTGAATATTTCCTAACCCAGACTTGTTTTCTCTGATAATAAAGGAAATAACACTTTAATTCACAAGCTGGCTCATATTTTAAGTCAAAAGAGAAAAAAATATCAGATAAAATACTGCAGTACCTTTTGGTCCAGTCTATTTGCTTTTCCCTCAATATTCACTATAATTGCATACCTAATTCAACAAGATGAACCGTATATTATTTTCTGCAATTATTTTCGCAGTCTTTGCATTTTCATGTAAACAAGAAACAACAACTGAAGATTTTTCAGCTTATGTAAATCCGTATATCGGAAGTGATTATCATGGCCATGTTTTTGTTGGCGCCAACGTTCCCTTTGGTGCCGTACAGCTTGGGCCAAATAATGCGCAGGAAACCTGGGACTGGTGCTCAGGCTATCATTATTCCGATTCGCTTCTGATTGGTTTTGCACACACCCATTTAAGCGGAACCGGAATTGGCGATTTGGGCGATTTGCTCTATATGCCCGTTTCCGATGAATTTAACTACGCACAGGAATCAAACAAAGCTTATCCCTGGAGTGCCCTTTATACGCACGACGATGAACAGATTAGTCCCGGATATTACTCCATCAATATCAATAAATACAATGTTCAGGCAGAACTGACCGCCACCGAACGTGTTGGTTTTCAGAAATACAATTTTAATGCTCCCGGAAACTCTAAATTGATTATCGATCTTGCTTACGGAACCGGCTGGGATGCACTTACAAAAGCCGATCTTCAGCAGGAAGACAAGCAGAGAATTAGCGGATTTCGTTACTCAAAAGGTTGGGCAGCCGATCAAAAAGTTTATTTCCATACCGAGTTTTCGAAAGCTATCAAAACCTTAAAAATATTGCGTCAGAACAACAAAGGAATTAACACCGTTGAACTTGAATTTGAAGGTAACGGTGAGTTGTTGGTTAAAACGGCAATCTCACCGGTTAGTACCGATGGTGCTAAAAACAACCTAAGTACAGAACTTGCTGATTGGAATTTTGCAGCTACAAAACAAACAGCACGCGAAAAATGGAACACTGAGCTGAGCAAAATCAAAATTGAAACGACTTCACCATCTGCCAAAACAACATTTTATACGGCCTTGTACCATACCATGATCGCACCATCGTTGTTCGACGATGTTAACGGCGATTACCGTGGTGCCGATGGTAAAAACTACACTAATCCGGGTTACGATACCTACACCACTTTTTCGTTATGGGATACTTACCGCGCTGCACACCCGCTGTTTACACTGGTTCAGCCTGAACGTGTAAACGACATGGTAAACACGATGTTGAGCATTTACGAACAACAGGGCAAACTTCCGGTGTGGCATTTACACGGCAATGAGACCAACACCATGGTGGGAAACCACGCCATTCCGGTAATTGCTGATGCTTTACTAAAAGGATACACCGGTTTTGATGCGGAGATAGCTTTTGAAGCCGTAAAATCAACTATGCTGATGGATGAACGCGGCCTGAACTTCATAAAAGAAAAAGGTTATATCCCGGCTGATTCAACAGTCGAATCGGTTGCAATGGCGCTTGAATATGCTATTGACGACTGGTGCGTGGCAGCTATGGCAAAGAAACTGGGGAAATCCGAAGACTTTGAACTATTTGCCAAACGAGCAAAATATTACGAAAACTATTTCAATAAAGAAACCGGTTTTATGCGTGGACGAATAGCTGACGATAGCTGGCGTACTCCTTTCAACCCGGTTCACTCTGAGCATCGTGCCGACGATTTTTGCGAAGGTAACGCCTGGCAATATACGTGGCTGGTTCCGCATGACATTAATGGATTGATCGGTCTTTTCGAAAGCGAATCCGCGTTTACAAAAAAACTGGATGAGCTTTTTACTACCGAAGAAACATTAAACGAAGGGGCATCGAGCGACATTTCAGGTTTGATTGGTATGTATGCCCACGGAAACGAGCCGGGGCATCACATTCCTTACATGTACGCGTTTGCAGGCCAGCAATGGAAAACCGCCGAAAAGGTGAATTTCATTATGAATGAAATGTATACCGACCAACCCGACGGACTATGCGGAAACGAAGACTGCGGACAAATGTCGGCATGGTACGTATTCTCTTCGCTGGGATTCTACCCGGTAAATCCGGCCAACGGTGTTTATGTTTTTGGAAGTCCGCTGTTTGAATCGGCTGCCATTGAATTACCGGGCGACAAATTATTCCAGGTAAAAGCAACAAATCTGAATAAAACAAATATTTATATCGATTCAGTTACGCTTAACGGCGAACCATACGAAAAAAGCTACATCACACATGCTGATGTAGTTAAGGGAGGTGTACTGGAATTTACAATGACTGCAAGCCCTAATAAGAATTTTGGTCAGGCTGAAGACAGTCGTCCGAAATCTGGCTACAAATAGTTGGGTTACTCAAAAAATTATATTTTTGCGCCTGATTTATACCTATACAACAACTTAATAAACTCACTACAATGAAGTATTTTTTAATGTTTTGCCTTGGCGCAATTCTATTTAGCTGCACTTCTAAAGTCAGCACTCAATCAACAACTACGCTCACGAAACTGGTGGAACTGGTAAATCCACTGATGGGTACCGATTCGGAATTCAAACTATCGAACGGAAACACCTACCCTGCCATTGCACGTCCGTGGGGAATGAATTTCTGGACACCTCAAACCGGCCGCATGGGCGACGGATGGGGTTACACCTACGATTCGTACAAAATTCAGGGATTCAAACAAACGCATCAGCCTAGTCCGTGGATTAACGATTATGCCGCATTTTCGCTAATGCCGGTTACCGGAGAGCTAAAATTTGAAGGCGCAGAACGTGCCTCGTGGTTTTCGCACAAAGCAGAAGTGGCCCTGCCGCACTACTATAAAGTGTATCTGGCCGACTACGATGTAACAACAGAGTTTACGCCAACCGACCGCGCGGTGTCATTCCGTTTTACTTTTCCTGAAAACGACAATTCGTATATCCTTTTGGATGCATTCGATGGAGGATCGATGGTGAAGATCATTCCTGAAGAACGTAAAATTGTTGGTTACTGCCAGAACAATCATGGCGGTGTACCGGCCAATTTCAAGAATTATTTTGTAGCCGTTTTCGATAAAGATTTTGAGGTGGTAAAAACCTGGAAAGACGAAAATCTGCAGGAAACTGCCGAAGCCAAAAGTTTCCACGTTGGTGGTATCGTTGGTTTCAAAACCAAAAAAGGTGAAGAAGTAAATGTAAAACTGGCATCATCGTTTATCAGTGCCGAACAAGCTGAACTGAACCTGAGCCGGGAAATTGGCGACAAATCGTTTGAAACGATTAAGGCTGAAGGTGAGCAGATCTGGGAAAAAGAACTGGGCCGGATTAAAGTGGAAGGTGGCAGCGAAGCCGAACAAAAAACTTTTTATTCGTGTTTATACCGCACCTTGCTTTTCCCGCGTAAATTTTACGAATTTGATGCCGATAACAATATTGTTCATTACAGCCCGTACAACGGCGAAGTTTTGCCGGGCTATATGTTTACCGACAATGGTTTCTGGGACACATTCCGTGCGGTATTCCCTTTCTTTACGCTGATGTATCCTGACCTGAATGGTCAGATTATGGAAGGACTGGTTAATACTTACAAAGAAAGTGGATGGTTGCCGGAATGGGCAAGTCCCGGTCACCGTGGATGTATGATTGGTTCCAACTCTGCATCACTGATTGCCGATTCATACCTGAAAGGGATTCGTGGTTACGACATTGAAACTTTGTACGAAGCCATGATAAAAAATACCAACGGCTACATGGAGCAGATTCATTCTGTTGGCCGTTATGGTGCCGATTATTACAACGAATTGGGTTACGTGCCATACAATGTTGGCATTAACGAAAACACCGCTCGTACGCTGGAATATGCTTATGCCGATTACTGTATCTGGAAACTGGCAGAGGAGCTGGGTAAACCTCAGGAAGAGATTGACCTGTTTAAACAACGTGCCCGCAATTTCCATAATGTTTATGATTCGAAAAGCAAACTGATGCGCGGTAAAAACGAAGACGGAACTTTTCAGGCGCCATTTAGCCCTTACAAATGGGGCGATGCATTTACCGAAGGAAACAGCTGGCATTACACCTGGAGCGTTTTCCAGGACATTGAAGGCTTGAAACAATTGATGGGTGGCAATGATGAGTTTGTGGCTATGCTCGACTCGGTGTTTGTTGTCCCTCCTATCTTCGACGATTCATATTATGGTGGTACCATCCATGAGATTCGCGAGATGCAGATTGCAGGAATGGGTAACTATGCACACGGAAACCAGCCCATTCAGCACATGATCTACCTGTACAATTATTCCGATCAGCCATGGAAAACACAGGCGCATGTTCGCGAAGTGCTGACAAAACTGTACTCGTACCAGGCTGATGGTTATTGTGGCGACGAAGATAACGGCCAGACTTCAGCATGGTATGTTTTCAGCTCAATGGGATTCTATCCGGTTTGTCCGGGAACCGACGAGTATGTGTTGGGATCTCCGCTGTTCAACAAAATCACGGTTACACTCGAAAACGGCAATGAGTTTGTGATCGACGCCACCGATAACTCAAAGGAAAACGTTTATGTAAACGATGTTGTACTGAATGGAGAATCGTACAATAAAAACTTCCTGAAACACGCCACTATTCAAAATGGCGGAGAGCTAGTTTTTGACATGGCCAGCCAGCCAAATAAAACTCGTGGCACGGAAACGGAAAGTTTCCCCTACTCGATGACATTTGAAGATTAATTGCCACACTGCGAATTTGCAGAATTGTTAAATTGTAGATAATAAAAAGGCACTTTCCGACAATGTAAGTTTTAAACTGGCATTTCGGAAAGTGCTTTCTTTTTGATTCCCATTCTGGCAATCCGCCCTTTTTCTTATTCAGAAAGCATTCTTCGCTTACCACCAAGAGTTTAAAATTATAAGGCAGTAAAACTTTGCGCCTATATTTACGTTTTACGAATACAAACTTTTAATTAAACGATTATGCAAAGTAATGCTGTAGGCTGGTTTGAAGTGCCGGTTACCGACATGAACCGGGCCATAAAATTTTACGAAACGGTATTAGATGTAAAACTCGACCGCA
Organism: uncultured Draconibacterium sp.; assembly: GCF_963675065.1. Taxonomy (NCBI): domain Bacteria; kingdom Pseudomonadati; phylum Bacteroidota; class Bacteroidia; order Marinilabiliales; family Prolixibacteraceae; genus Draconibacterium; species uncultured Draconibacterium sp. The sequence continues at coordinate 2,073,288 of NZ_OY775906.1, forward strand.
ACCAAATGGGACCATTTGATATGGCATGGTTCCCGATGACGGATGAAAGTTACGGCTCTGCCGGATCGCTGGTATGCCATCCCGATTTTTATAAGCCATCGGCCGAAGGTGTTGTTATTTATTTTACGGCGCACTCGGGCGACCTGAGTAATGAACTTTCGCGTGTTGAAGAAGCAGGAGGTCAGGTGCTGCAGCCCAAAACAAAAATCTCGGACGAATATGGTTTTATGGCCTTGTTTATCGACAGCGAAGGCAACCGGATAGCTTTGCACTCAAGGGAATAGATTTGGCATTTTGTGCATTTTGTTATCCGCTTTAGTCCCCTGAAATTTTATAATTCTCCCCTGGTTTTTCAGACCATGCCCCTTGGGGCAAAGCCTGTGCCCCTGGTTTTTTGCTTTGTGCCCCTTGGGGATCGTTATGTGAAAACAGGGGCGCGCTTTGTTCCCCTTGGGGATTATTCCGTGCACCATGGGGATGGCTTTGCGAAAACGGGGGCATGCTTTGTGCCCCTTGGGGATCGCTATGAGAAACAAGGGGCGCGCTTTGTGCCCCTTAGGGATTATTCCGTGCCCCATGGGGATAGCTTTGCAAAAACTGGGGCATGCTTTGTGCCCCTTGGGGATTAGATGCTGGATACTGGATACTGGATTCTGGATACTAGATACTGGATTCTGGATACTGGATACTGGATGCAGGCTTCTACGCCATCACAATTTTAAGCACCTGTTTTGTTGATGGTGTTACTTTAAAACGATTGTCCAGCCGGTGCCCCATAATCCAGACAATCTTTTTACCACTGCACAGCAGCCAGGTGTTCTCTTTTTCATGAAGTGGCATTTTCCGGTCGATAAAAAAGTCGCTTACCTTTTTAAAACCAGTCATCCCCAGCGGCTGAAAATAATCGCCTTGCTGCCATTTGCGTATCAATAACGGAAATTCCACCTCATCCATATCAACACAGGCAATATTCGCCTCTTTTATAATCGTAAAATCTTTGGCGTCGAAACGTTCAATCGAAATATCAAAAGGCGCAAACAGTTCTATATCGTCCTGTTCGATGTAGTATACGCGGTCTTCATCGTTTGTCAGTTCCTGAATAAATAAGGCATCGCGATCTTTTACCAGCCGGTGTGTTTTAGAAAAGAACTGTTTCCCGGAAAGTGTTTCCAGACTTTGATAAACCGTATCCACCACACTGGAATTAAAACCAAAACCCGAAAGAATCTCCAACAATACTATTTTAGGATGTGGTGAATTCTGCAGCTCCGGAATTGAAATTACCGACTGCTCTTTATCCTCTGTCAGAACCCGTCGAGCCTCACTATCAATGGTAGTTTCATACACTTCATAAGCAGCCTTCAGATTATCGACACTGGCCATAAAGTTCTTCTTAAAGGCCGGATTCAGCTCCGAAAACAAAGGCAAAATTTTATGACGCAAAAAGTTTCGTTGGAAAACTACTTCGTTGTTCGAAGAATCTTCGCGGCAGGAAATAAAGTTCCCGGCAGCGTACTTTTCAATGTCTTCGCGGCTTGCAAACAACAGCGGACGAATCAGTTTTCCCTTTTTCTCTTTTATACCGGTAAGGCCTTTTATGCCTGTTTTCCTCGACAGGTTCAAAAAGAAAGTCTCGATCAGATCGTCCTGATGATGAGCTGTCACAATACAATCGTATTCATACTCTTTGCGTATGCGCTCGAAAAAACCATAGCGCAATTCGCGCGCCGCCATTTCAATTGAAATACCTTTTAGTGATGCGTATTCTTTTGTATCGAAAGTTTCAAAGTGAACCGGTGTTCCGTGCTGTTCCACCTGCTCGCGCACAAAAGCCTCGTCGCCATCCGATTCGTCTCCGCGTAATCGGAAATTGCAATGGGCAATGCCATATTCAAATCCCGAGCGCTCGAATAAATGTAACAGTACCATGCTATCAATCCCGCCACTAATGGCCAACAAAACTTTTTGCCCGGACTTTATCAGCTGCTTTTGGTTGATATTACTTATGAATTGATCGTACATGGTCTGCTTGTTGTTTATTTCCTTTTACTGAAAGTTGAGTCTTTTTATGTACATAAAAAATTAGAGACAAAGTTTAAAAATTGTCATTTCGACGAAGAATGAAGAGAAATCTCTTACTTAACAAATAGATTTCTCAGTCGTTCCTCCTTCGAAATGACAAGGAGCTACTTTTTCACTTTTCCTACCGCCTGCGCAATGTTTAGTATTACCTCAACTGATTTTAGCATTGAAGGAATTGGCACAAACTCAAACGGCCCATGAAAATTATGTCCACCGGCAAAGATATTCGGGCAAGGCAGTCCATCATATGAAAGACGTGCGCCATCGGTACCACCGCGAATAGCTTTTATTTTGGGCTCCACACCGGCCTCAATCATTGCCTTTTCGGCAATATCAATAATGTATTTCACGGGTTCCACTTTTTCGCGCATGTTGTAGTACTGATCTTCCATCTTCAGTTCCACAATATCTTTGTCGTATTCCGAATTAATCAACTTAACAACGTTGGTTAATAATCTTTTTTTGTCCTCGAATTTAGTTTTGTCATGATCGCGGATAATATATTCCAGTTCCGCTTCTTCAACGCCACCATTCATCGATAACAGGTGGAAAAAACCTTCGTATTTCTCGGTATGTTCCGGACGCTGTGTCGGAGGTAGCATGGCAATCAATTTATGTGCTACCAGTAGGGCGTTAATCATTTTGTCTTTCGCCGATCCGGGATGCACGCTAAGACCTTTTATTTTAATATTCGCTCCAGCCGCATTAAAATTCTCGAATTCTAACTCTCCAATTTCACCACCATCAAGTGTGTAAGCAAAATCGGCACCAAATTTCTTCACATCAAAATAGTCGGTTCCTTTACCAATCTCCTCATCGGGCGTAAAAGCAATGCGGATCTTTCCGTGCTTTAAATCCGGCGAATTTAACAGCTGCTCGGCAGCCGTAACAATTTCGGCAACCCCTGCTTTATCGTCGGCACCCAACAGCGTTGTTCCGTCGGCGGTAATAATATCCTGTCCTTTGTAGTTTAATATTTCAGGAAACTGTTTTGGATCAATACAAACTTTGTTTTTTAAATAAACAGTGCAGCCATCGTACTTCTCGATTATCTGTGGATCAACACTTTCGCCCGAAAAATCAGGACTGGTATCAACGTGAGATATAAAACCAACCACCGGGCAGTCGCTAACGCCCTTTGCCGGAATGGTTGCTGTTACATAACCGTATTTGTCCATTTCCACCTCGCTCAATCCAATCGCCTTTAATTCTTCAACCAGTTTTTTCATAAAAACCAGTTGACGGTCGGTACTTGGGTACGTTTTACTTTTTGGATCGGAAGTGGTGTATTGTTTTGCGTAATTGATAAATCGTTCTACTACTTTTTCCATTCTCTTGTATGACTTTTATTATTCTGATTTCAACATGGTGTGCAAATTTATATTTTTTACAGAGGATAAAAACTGACAAAGCTTTCAAATTAGCATCCAGAATCCAGGGATGTCATCTTTCTACACGCTGAAAATAAAGATGACATCCTTTTATCACTCAGTATCTACTATCAAGCATCCAGAGCCAAGTATCCAGCATCCAGCTTTAAACATCGTCCGAATTAAAGGTAAATCCCAAACGTTTGCCTGTAACCATTTTCGAATGACTCATTTTTTGCCGCATCTGATCGACCGTGGCCACTTTTACCTGATCGTAAACCGGCAGTAACAAATCGAATTCAATACTGTACTGAATGGCCGTTTCAACAATTTGCCGAACAAGTCCGGGAGAAATGGTATCGATGGCAAAATCTTTCACCACCTCATCTGACTGCCGCTTTCCTTCAACAAAAAAATGTTTGTCTTTGTTGACGAAAATACGTGCTACCAGGTACCCAAGGTCGTTTACGCGATTGTATTTAAACGAATCGGCCAGGAAATTATAAATATTGATCACTCCGCAATACGAACGCAGCGAATCTTCCTCGATGTATTTTGTTTTCCATACCGGATGTTTATCGTCGAACTCGAAAACATTGGAGTGCATACTAAATATCAGCAGATCGCCCCCTACTTTAAACTCCACTTCAAAAGGCCCCTTGTCATGGTATTGCGGCAAAGCCACATCGGGCACTTTGCCTTTTACCGCCTTTATATAGTCTTTTTCAAGCTGATTCAGCACCTTTTTCAGAATGGTGAAAGTTAACCTTGTGTTTTCGTAGACCTGTTGTTTTACTGTTGATTTGATAACCAGTGCTTCAAGAAACGAAGCCCGTACTTCTTTTTCTGTCATTGCGTATAAATATTAACTTTTAAATGTACACAATTACTGAAAAAAAAGAAAGCAGCCCGGATGAGCTGCTTTTATATTTTTCATGTCTTTTCGACGAATAGACAATTAATAAGCCAATGCAAACAATACTCTGCGTTTTGAAGGTTTGCCCGAATAAATACAAACTCCTTCTTCCTCTTCGTATTCCAGTGGCATACAACGAATAGTGGCCTTGGTTTCGTTTTTAATGGCTTCCTCGGTTTCAGGAGTGCCATCCCAGTGTGCTGAAATAAAACCACCTTTTGTGGTCAACACTTCTTTAAACTCTTCCCAGGTGTCCACTTTGCGTGTATTTTCTGCTCTGTAATCAAAAGCTTTCTGGTAAATATTTTGCTGAATATCTTCTAAAAGTTTTTCAACGTATTCATCGATATTTTCAAGTGGCGTAACTTCTTTTGTCAGGTTATCACGACGTGCAACTTCCACTGTTCCGTTTTCCAAATCGCGTGGTCCCATTGCCAATCGCACCGGAACTCCTCTCAATTCATGTTCTGCAAATTTATATCCTGGTTTACGTGTATCGCGATCGTCGTATTTAACTGAAATACCTCTTTCTTTTAATTTAGCAACAATTTCATCGACCTTTTCGGTAATCGCTGCCAGTTGCTCCTCTTTGCGATAAATAGGCACAATTACCACCTGGAAAGGAGCCAGTTTTGGAGGAAGCACCAAACCGTTATCATCAGAGTGCGCCATAATCAACGCCCCCATCAAACGAGTAGAAACACCCCACGATGTTGCCCAAACATATTCTTCTTTGCCTTCTTTATTGGCAAATTTTACGTCGAAAGCTTTGGCAAAATTCTGCCCCAGGAAATGCGATGTTCCTGACTGCAATGCTTTTCCATCCTGCATCAATGCTTCGATAGAATAAGTTTCCAAAGCACCGGCAAAACGTTCGTTAGCCGATTTTAAACCTTTTATAACCGGAACGGCCATAAAGTTCTCAGCAAAGTCGGCATATAAATTTATAATTTTTTCCGTTTCCTCAATGGCCTCGGCCTTTGTGGCGTGCGCCGTGTGACCTTCCTGCCACAAAAACTCGGCAGTACGCAAAAACAGGCGGGTACGCATTTCCCAACGTACAACATTTGCCCACTGGTTACAAAGGATTGGCAGATCGCGGTACGACTGGATCCAGTTTTTATACGTATTCCAGATTATGGTTTCAGAAGTCGGGCGTACAATTAGTTCCTCTTCCAGTTTGGCATCCGGGTCAACAATAACACCGCCATTTTCCTCATCGTTTTTTAAGCGATAATGAGTTACTACTGCACACTCTTTTGCAAATCCTTCAACGTGATCAGCTTCTTTACTAAAAAAAGATTTTGGTATAAAAAGCGGGAAGTATGCGTTTACGTGTCCGGTCTCTTTAAACATACGGTCTAACTCGGCCTGCATTTTCTCCCAAATAGCATAGCCATAAGGCTTTATAACCATACAGCCCCTCACTGCTGAGTTCTCGGCAAGGTCTGCTTTAATTACCAAATCCTGGTACCATTGTGAATAATTCTCGCTACGCGAGGTCAATTCTTTCGCCATAATCTAATATTTGGTATAGATTTTGTTTTTACTTATATAAATTTTGAGCTTACAAAGAAAGTAATTATTATTGACATTAAATAAACGGAGGATACCTTATGAAATCAAGATTAACATTTTTAGGATTACTGGCTATCGTTCTTGGAGCTTGTTCGACGGGAGGATATGTGTCTGGTACGTATTCCGACGACATCTACTTTAATCCGGGTGATGTTCCTCCTCCAATAGCCGTTAAAGAGGTTGTAGAAGAGCAGCCAGTGGAAAAATCGGCCAATACCATGATCATCAGCAACATTGAAAAAGGTGAAGATGGTTCGAACACCATGAACAACTATATTTTCGAAGGCTCGGAAGAGGATGCTGATGTGTTGCGCTACAACATGGATCAAATGGAGATGGAAGCCAGCGACACAACTGTATACTACAACGACGATGAAATGAAATACGTAATAAACAACTATTACGATGGCGATGAACTGGATTACGCTTACCGTATCCGTCGTTTCCACCGTCCGTCTTTCTACGATCCGTTCTACTGGGATAGTTGGAGCTATTACGATCCGTTTTACTACGATCCATATTATTACTCATCATGGTACTCACCATCATGGTCGCTTAGCTGGTCGTTAGGTTGGGGAGGCTTCTATTCCGGCTGGGGTTGGAATTACCCATATTATGGCTGGGGTCGTGGCTATTACCCATCATATTATAGTGGCTGGTACGGCGGTGGCTATTATGGTAGCTGGTACGGCAGTGGCTATTATGGTGGTGGCGGTTACTACAACGATTACGGAAGAGGTTATACTTATGGCCAACGCCGGTCGACAGGTACCAATGTTTACCGTGGCGATGCAAGTCGCAGATCATCATCTGCAGCAGCAGTATCGGCAAGAAACAACCGACGCGGAACAAGTACCGTAGACAAATCGGCAACAACCTCCAGAACAAGAACTGCAACCGACAGATCGGCAACAAACAACGCAAGAGTTTTAACAGAACAAAGAAGAACAACGAGCGCAACAACTCGTCCGGCAACAAATACATCAAAATCGGCTACAACGCGTACACAAAGCTATACTCGCCCGGGTTCGGCAACTACAACCCGAAGTTATACACGACCAAGTAGCGATGCACGTACAAACTACACAAAACCAAGAGTAGTTACGTCGAACAGTAACCGATCATCTTCAAGTTACACGACACCAAAGTCGACGTCAACTTACAACAAATCGTATCGTTCAACATCTACCTACAACCGTAGTTCAAGTAGCGGAAGCTCTTCACGGTCATATCGTGCACCGTCTTCTACCAAATCCAGCAGCACTTACCGAAGCACTCCTTCACGAAGCAGTAGTAGCAGTGTAAGAAGCAGCGGAGGCAGCAGTGTAAGAAGCAGCGGCAGTTCGTCTGGTGGATCAAGAAGTAGCGGAAGTTCATCAAGAAGTTCTGGTGGTTCATCACGTAGTGGTGGTGGAAGAAGATAGTATTAAAGAATATTAACGACAAAAACTATTTGCCATGAAAAAATATTTCAGCATACTCTTACTGGCTCTATTTATGCCCTTTTTTATGCAGGCTCAAGACTTGCTCGATGCACTTCGTTATTCCAATATTCAGGTATCAGGAACCGCACGTGCCGGAGCAATGGGTAATGCATTTGGAGCTTTAGGCGGCGATTTTACTTCTATCAGTATCAATCCGGCCGGCCTGGGAGTTTACCGCACGTCGGAACTTACCGTGACGCCAAAATTTACTTACGGCAAAATGGAAGGCAACTACATGAATACCTTGATGGAAGATAACAAATACAACGTTGCCTTAAATAATTTGAGCTACGTAACCGTTATTCCAACTGCTTCGCGTAGCGATGTTGGTTTGATCAGCGTTAACCTTGGAATTGGCTACAACCGCCTGAAAGACTTTAACAGCAACTCGCTTATGGGAGCTTCTGGAGTAACAAGTTCATTTTTGGATGACCTGATTGAAAATGGAAATGGAGAAGATCCAAATGCAGGATGGAGCGATTACTACGAAGAGTTGGCCTATTACAATTCGGAGACAAATTCGGGTGCCGATATAATGTATTACGATGAAGATGCAGGATTTTGGAGAAGTGATATTCAAAAAAATCCTTTTGACCAGAATGTTGAGAACTACCCGGTATCGCAAAGGAAAAGTATTTCCCGTACCGGATCAATAGATGAATACAACTTTGCCGTTGGATTAAACTTCAACCACAAAATATATTTAGGAGCCACCTTAGGCGTGACAGATATTTATTACCGAGAATCGAGCACTTACGAGGAATGGGACGATCAGAACGTAATTCCAAACTTTGTTGACATGCAATTCGACAGCTACCTGAGAACAACAGGAACTGGTTACAACTTTAAATTTGGACTAATCTACAAGCCTATTAACGAAGTTCGTTTGGGTGCATCGATTCACACGCCAACATTTTATGACATGCACGATTTCTTCCATACATCGATGTATTCAAGAAATGATTTTGAAGACACTGGCGTAGTTGATGATGCCGGATATTCACCTCTAAACAATTACGATTATCAATTGCATACGCCACTTCGTGCAACATTTAGCGGTGCTTTTGTTATTGCAAAAAAAGGTTTGATCAGTGTTGATTATGAATATGTTGATTATTCGTCGGCAAAACTAAGAAAAGGTGGCGATGGTTACGGATTTACTCCCGAAAATCAGGAAATCAAGGATGCCTATAAATCGGTTGGAAACATCCGTATTGGTGGCGAATTGCGCGCAACCAACAACTTAAGTTTACGTGCCGGTTACGAGTATTATCCAACCGCTTACAAATCGACATCGTTAGGAAACGATCAATTCAAATCGAACGACGAACTGAATGTGTACTCAGCCGGTTTAGGTTACCGTTTTGGCAGTTTCACTTTCGACCTTGCCTACCGACTGACTGATATGATGGAATACGAACTTCCGTATAGTGCGCCTAGTTCAGGTTACTATCCGGTACCGGAAGCAGCCAGTTTTGATGGTTTAACTCACGATGTAATGTTTACGCTGGGATTTAAATTTTAGTAAAACAAAAGATATTTTCAGAAAGACACACTCCTTTTGGATTGTGTCTTTTTTTATGCATTTAATTTAATTACAAAAGCCTCTTTAAAACTCAAACTAACCGGTAGTTTTACATCGCCGAGTTTAACGCTGTTACCCTCGAGATAAACCACTTTGGCAAGCGAAACCACATACGATTTATGAATGCGGGCGAATCGGTTTTCCGGTAGCTGGGCAATAAAATCTTTGAATCGTCCGTGCACCATCAACGTTTGTGTTTCGGTAACAAAACGTACATAATCGCCCTGCGCTTCCAGGTAAATTATTTCGTCGAAATTTAAGCGGTAATCCTTTTTACTGGCACGTACCATTAAATGTTGCCCGATGCTTTCTGTGCGTGAGGAAAAACGTTCGAGTGCCCTATTTACTGCCGTTCGAAACCTTTCGAATGAAACAGGTTTGAGCAAATAGTCCACCGCATCAACCTCAAAACCATCCAAAGCAAATTCGGGATAGGCGGTAACCAAAATAAAAAGTGGCGGTTCTTTTAAACTTTTCACAAAACCAATTCCGCTTAATTTGGGCATGTTTATATCTAAAAACAGCAAGTCGATATCTTTCTGTTTTAACAACTGACCAGCTTCCAGGGCATCGTTACAAACTCCGACAAGCTCCAGCTCAGGACAGGTTTCCACAAAATCTCGGATCACGTCCTGCGATAAAGGCTCGTCGTCAACAATAATACAGTTCAAAGTTTTTGATTTGGCCATGCCTTACTAATTCAGTTGCACCTGTAAAAGTACTTTAAATGTTTCTTTGTTGTCCGAAATCTTCAACTTGTGTTGATTGGGATAGATCATTTCCAGACGCCTTTTTACGTTTTCAATTCCAATGCCGTGATATTTAGCCGAGAGCGGATCGATAGCCTTCCCTTTGCTATTTTCAACCTCGAAATGTAAAACCTTATCCGCAACTTCAACTTTTATGTTCACGAAGGCGTCATTCGCACCACCTTTCATCCCATGTTTAAAACTGTTCTCTACAAAAGGAAGAAATAATAAAGGCGCTATCTTTTTACCTTTTATATCGCCGATCGTGTTGAATTCAATTTTGTTTTTCCCCGACCGGAGGTTCTGCATATCGATATAATTCTGCAGCATTTCCATCTCCTTTTCCAAGGCGATAAAATCGGCATCCGAATCGTAAATAATATGGCGCATTAAATCGCTGAGCTGAACAATCTTTCCCGGTACTTCTTTTGATTCTTTTCGGGCCATGCTGTAAATACTGTTCAGCGAATTAAAAAGAAAATGCGGATTGATCTGCGATTTCAAAGCTTTTAACTCGGCCTGCGATTTTTCCTTTTCCAGTTCTTCTGCACGGAAATATCCTCGTGCCAGGTGCAATAAACTGGAAATAAACAGGTAAATGGCAAAAAACAGCGAAATATCCCAAAAGCTATAATAGGCAATAAAATAATAGCCTTTAAAAATGTAGTCGATAAGGCTATCGAATAACAACAGATAAAAACCTGCACCCAAAGCAACCGCCGCAATTATAGCGGCAGCGTAGTTAAAATAATTGCCACGTTCCCAAAGAAATGGAAAAAGCAGTTTCAAATTCAGGTAAACCACGCAAACAATAGGCAGGTGAAATACAGCCGTATAAATAAGGTCGATCTGTTTAACTTCGGCCGACACTTTTAAAACGTTCATGAGAATTAAAAACGATAAACACCAAAACAGGATATGCTGTAATACCCTGTTTTTAATTAGCCGGCCTAGTGTAATTTTTAAGTAGCTGTTCATTTTTTTCGAAATAACTCTACGGCCAGTCCGTCTTCAAATGCGTCTTCCGAATCCACATATTTACCTACAAATTTTTGTAATTCTTTTGGTTTGGCAGTGAGCAAAATAAAATCACCGTTATCCTCGTGATGAATCCTGATCTTGTTTTCCTTAATCAAATCTTCCAGCCACTCCGGATCAAACCATCGGATTTCAAGTTTGTCGTCAGAAACAATTAATTTGGCAAAAGTGTGCACCGGAACCAGGTGCAGGTCAGCCAAAGTAATGTCTTCGTCTTCTCCGTATTCTTCAATGTAAAAATCCAGGAAATATTCATCTGCCAACTTAATCACGTGCACTACAAATTTCGATTCTTTCACTACGCCATCGTCGTTTGACGTAAGCGTTAGCACATATCGTTTTTTGTCGCATATACTGTCTTTTTTATCACCAAGAAACGGATGGGTGAAATTCCACGAATCATCAGAACCACTAAAAACAACATCCTGATCATCGTCTTCAAACCATTCGCCCAATAGCAAATCATTTTCAAACAAATCATTTTCGGTATAGAGAGGGTAAAACGAGTAGACAACACACCCCGACAACAGAAGGGTAATTGTAGCAATGAGCAGAATATTACGTGTTTTCATTTTGTTTGTTTTATTAATTTCTACTCAAATTTACAGGACTTTAGTGGTCCAACAGAATTTTTTCGTTGAGATATGGCTTTTTGTCGTTGAGATAAAAAAACGCTAATCAGCAGCAAAATGAAAACCGGCCGAAACGATTAAAATAAGTAATTCAATCCGATATAAATACCGGAATCACCATCGCGTTCATCTACGGCCATACCGTAATCGCACCGAATGATAAAGTTTTCGTTCATAGCAGCGCGGAAACCTAAACCGAATGAATAGTGCATCGCTTCTGCATCGATATCGAAATAATCCTGGCTTCTATCAGTTCCGGGAACATTTTCAAGGGTTGTAAAAAAGGGATCTCTGGTAACATCAATCTTATCAGTTACCCGGCCAAAATCGGCAAAAGCATTTAATCCCAGATAAAAGTTGTTGTTCATAAACTGAAAACGGGTAAATTTCCAACGTGCTTCAACATTACCTAAAAATAGTGCATCCCCAACAACGCGGTTACGTAATATTCCCCGCAGTGAATTGGCTCCTCCCAATCCTTCAGACGTAGAACTTTTCATTATGGATGTAATTAATTGTGTTTGATAGTAAAAAGGAACATCCCCGGTAAGCGTTGTTTGATATGCCAGCCGGTAGGCAAAAGAAAGATCGTCGGGAATTAGGGTAAAATACTGGCGATGAATAAGGCTTAGTTTAGTAAAACTATGCTCGCCACCTAAAAACTCGGGCGAACCCAGTATAACTGCTTCGGTCCACATTCCATTCATCGGGTTGGGTTTATTATCACGAGTATCGTAAACAATTCCGGCTTTTACCGTAGGCACAAAACCACCGTTGGCATCCTCGTCCGAAATAATTCCCCATTCCCGGTATTTCTCATACAATCCCGGCTCTTCGCTGTGTGGAGGCAACAAATCAGCCTCGTCTTTATTTTTATTGAGTTTATCGATATCTACATAGTCGAGTTTAAAATTCAGGAGGTTAAAACCACCAACCCAGTCAAACTTTTCGCCGGCAAGATTACCTCGTAAATCAACTTTAAAACGAAATAGTTTGCGGTCGTATTTATAAAACATCCGGGTTTTGTAATCGGCTGTTTCATCGTCGTACCAGTCTTTGTTTACAATCGCATCGTAACCGTTGAATCCGTAAAAATCATAGGCACGGTCGCTTAGGTAACTAATATCAACTGATGTTTGTAATCCGGGAATCAATTTATCCGAATCGTAATTAAAACGGTTAATCCCACTACCTTTCGTAAATCGCGATACTTCAAGATAAATACTATGATCGTACTTTGGATAACGGCTTCCATCTCCATAATTATACAAATTAATCAAACCACCATACTGAAAACCAAGGTCGGTATCGAAAGTTACGGCCGGTAATGCCCCAAAATTCCAACCTTGTTTGGTTACACTTTCCTGCGCTCCCGACAATAAATAAACGGTTAAGAATGCGCATAAAAATAGAAAACGTTTCATGTTAATTGATTTTAGTTAAACTAAGAAAGTTATGCATATAAAGACATATTTTATCTGGTACCCAATGCGAAGTCGAATATAAGTAAAATTGGAATGATTTTATAATCACCTTCGCTTTCTGATCGTTCTTCTTGTCTTTTGCCATAATTTTATTTTCTTTTACATGTCTTTAGTAATTTTTTAAAAACTAATTTACAAATCGGAACTAAAATGAAACGAGTACCGAGTTATCGGGACGAGTTCCATACTATACATAAAAAAGAACAACAATTTTAATAGTATGAAAACAAACCGCAGAGATTTTTTTAAAGTAACCGGTGCAGTTGGAGCAGGAATTGCAGCCGGAGGACTAACATCATGCAGTCAGCCACAAGCAGAGCAATCCGCTATGCAATTCATAAAAGATGCAGCCGTAAACAATAATCCGCAACAGTTTAATATGTGTGGTTATGCCGCACCGAAACTCGATAAAGTTCGGGTTGGTTTTGTAGGTATTGGCGACCGCGGATCGGGTGCAGTGCAACGAATGACTTTTATTGATGGCGTTGAAATTGTAGCCTTGTGCGATATCCGCCAGGCAGCAGTTGACGGTGCTCAGAAAATTCTTAGCGATGCCGGCCTACCAAAAGCAAAAGAATTTGTTGGCGACGAACACGAATTTAAAAAACTTTGTGACAGTGGTCTTTGCGATCTGGTATACACCGCCACACCTTGGGAATGGCACGTGCCTGTTGGATTGGCAGCCATGGAAGGTGGTGCACATGCGGCACTTGAGGTTTCGGCAGCCAAAACCATGGACGAATGCTGGCAAATGGTAGAAACTTCAGAACGGACAAAAAAACATTGTGTAATTCTTGAGAACTGTTGTTACGACTTTTTTGAATTACTCACACTAAACATGGTTCGTCAGGGGGTTTTTGGCGATTTAATTCATGGCGAAGGAGCTTATATCCACAACCTTGATTACTGGCATTTTAATAAGCCACAAGATGAAAAAATGACTGATGGCGCCTACACCAAAATGTGGCGTTTGCACGAAAATCAGCGTCAGGCGAATGTTTATCCAACACACGGACTGGGACCGATTTGCCAGGCAATGAATATCAATCGTGGAGATAAAATGGATTATCTGACTGCAATGATCTCTGACGACTTTTCGCTGAAAAACCGCATTGAAGAAAAAGCCAAAGAAGATCCGTTCTTTGAAAAGTTTGTGGGCATGGATATGCGCGGCAACATGGATATGCAAATGATACGCACCAACAAAGGCCGCACAATTCTTATTCAACACGATATTTCTTCACCGCGCCCCTACTCACGTATTCATATGCTAAGTGGTACAAAATGTTTTGCACAAAAATGGCCACTTCAACACATTGCTTTTGGGCACGAAGTAGTTGACGAAACAGGAATGGAAGAACTGCGTGAAAAATATGAACCGGAAATTGTAAAACGGGTTGGAGAAATGGCCAAACAAGTTGGTGGTCATGGTGGTATGGATTTTATTATGGACTGGCGCCTGATTGATTGTTTGCGCAACGGACTTCCGGTTGATATGGATGTTTATGATGCAGCAGCATGGAGCTCAATAACTCCGTTAAGTGAATGGTCCATCGCCAACGGATCGGCACCTATTGAAGTGCCTGATTTTACACGCGGTGCCTGGAAAACCAATAAACCTGTAGAACTTAATTTGGCTGGAGGCGGAACTACCAAAGTCAGAAACCTGACGAATGCCAACGCTGAAGGACAACTTGATATTTAAAACAAGAAACCACAATAAATTTGAAAGGGCAGTAATTACTGCCCTTTCTTTTTACTCACTCTATTACCCTGAGTAATAGAACTAAATGTTTTCCGTTGTTGTTTTATTGTTTCCTGCAATTTTCGTTCCAATTGAAAAACCGCCGATCTATTCACCGGCGGTTTACTAATCAAACGCTTTATCTATGATAAAAAACTAACCTTTGTTTTATTCCAGACAACCAGCGACAGAAATACCCTTAATCGTTTAACAAAAAAACCGCCGTTCAAATAATGAACGGCGGTTTAACCTAACCAAACTAATTAATCGGTTAAAACAGTTTCGTTACTGTTTTGCCCACCATAATTTTGTGTCTTGTACATCAGCTCCCTGAATGGCAACTGCTGCATTATAGTTTTCGCCATTGGTATTAATAACTCCATTACCATAGCGCATGCGCTCTGGGTAATTTCCGTTAATATCACCAAGACCAAATATATCTCCATCCTCCACACCGGCTGCAAGCTCGACAGGATATCCCATATCACGAACGATTGCCCATGCTTCAAAGCCATCAGTAAATGCTGCAATCCAGCGTTGCGATGCAATTTTCTCCAGCTTTTCCTCGTCGGTACCAGTTAACATCGCCATATCTTCGTTAGCTAAGTAAGTATCGATATCGGCGTCGCTGACACCCCATAATTTCATGGCCTGACGAATACCTTCCTGGTATAAGTCCTGAGCACTTCCTGCACCCATTCCCATTACCGCAGCCTCAGCTTGCAAGAAATATGATTCTGCTGATGACATGATCAGCTCTGCACGAATTTCGCCGTTATTCTTTTTGTTGATTACCACCTCTGCCGGTTTAGAGAAGAAGTTGTAACGAGCGAAAGAATTCATTTTTCCATTTAAGCGGGTTGGCTGACCAACATAATACATATTTTCAGGCATGGTTACCTCAATGCTTCCATCTTCAAGAACATTTGTTGTGTATTCAACGCCAGCTTCGTCAAGAACAGCAAAAATAAAATCAACGCGCTTTTGAAAGTTCTCCACTTCAGATCCTTCAGTTGGTTTCTCAAGCGTTTGTGTACCACCAACTGCAGGCTGCGCATAAACAGCTAAACGAGGATCATTGTTATCACGCAACAGGTCGATCATGGTCTTACTCATTGTCCAGTCTGAACCGGCACCAAAGTTATACCAAACATCACCGTAGCAAGCACTACCCCACTGCGAAATTTCTTCGTCCTTCTCCATTAAAATATTGTCGTTCTCGCCATCAAGCAGGTCGGAGTTCAATGCTGAAGAAATAGCACTTTCTGCGAAACCGGCACCTGCTGCACCATAAGCACGCATACCAATACGAAGCTTTAAGGTATTAGCCAAACGTTTCCACTGCTGGAGATCTCCACCACAGTAAATATCGTTGTCGGCTACATCATCAACCGCAACACCGGTTGAAGTTGCATCACCAATTGTAGCAATAGCTTCATCCAGTTCGGCAATAATTCCTTCGTAAATCACACTTTGCTCATCAAATTTAGGAAGTACAATATCAGGATTTGTTGCCTCGCTGTATGGTACCATTCCGAAAACATCGGTAAACATTTGAAAATACAGACCTTTAATGATCTGACCGATAGCATACATCTTTTCATTTTCGAATTCGCCACCGGTTGCGGTAAGGCGCATAAAGTTATCCAAATCACCAATGTAAGACGATAACCAATCCCATGCAGCATCGGTATAACCACTACTATATGCATATCCTAGCTCATCCGACCACCAGCTGCTGCTGTGTCCGAAACATACCTGACCTGAATAACGGTCGGCATGAATTAAATGTGCACGCCAATACGGAAAACGATCGGGTGCATATAATTTATACTGAGGAGTCGTTAAAAAGTATTTCGCACTCACCTCATCAACCGTAAATGAATCCGGTTTTGTATTGATTTCGTTGAAATCATCGGTACAATTGCTCAGCAAAAATACCGCTCCTAACACTACGAATATTTTTAATATATTTTTCATTTTGCTGGCCTCCTTAAAATTTAATGTTTACGTTAAATCCGATACTTCTTGCAGTGGGTAAGTTGTATGACAAAATACCCTGTCCGTTGTTACCTGTTCCCAGGCTTGATTCCGGATCAACATGTGGAATGTCCTTATAAATAAAGAACAAGTTACGTCCAACCAAACCTACAGTAGCACCCTGAATAAAGGTATTTCCGATTAACGACTGTGGCACTTTGTACGACAGTACCAATTCGCGTAAACGAACGTTGGTTTGATCGAATAAATATTCTGAAGCAATTCCTGAAACCGACGACCAGTAATCCTGTGCGCTAATTTCAGTAGTGTTTTGTGTATAAGAACCATCGTCTTGAAGTACTACTCCGTCAACAAGAATACCTTCTTCACGATATTGAAGCGTTTCTTCTACCACACCACTGCTAACCAGTGCTGCATTGGTTTGCGAGTAAATTTTGCCACCAACGCGTGCATCAATCAGGAAGCGTAATGAAACATCCTTATAAGTGAATGTATTGGTAAAACCGGCAGTCCAGTCGGGTTGCGAGTTACCCAGATAAACTTTATCAGTTGAAGCCTGCGGACGACCATTGGCATCTACCACAATCTGTCCGGCGTCATTAGTTCTCCAGGTTGTTCCATACAAATCACCATAACCTCCACCAACTGTTGCCTGTAAACGGATGTTTCCTGAGTTTGACTCATTAAAAACATAGCTATCCAGATCTTCAGTAAGCTCAACCAGTTCGTTATTGTTTTTAGCAAAGTTGAAACTTGTTTCCCAGCTTAAATCACCTGTTTTTACAGGTATACCTCCTACCAATAATTCAACACCTTTATTGCTTGTTTCACCAATGTTTTCAAGGAAGTAAGAATAACCTGTTGAAGAAGGAACCGGCACATTAAAAATCTGGTCGGTAGTTTTTATATTATACCAAGAGAAATCGAAGAATAAACGATTATTCAACATGCTTGCTTCCATACCAATTTCGAACGAAGCAATATTCTCAGGTAATAACTCTTCATTTGGTTTTGTAGAAGGACGCGACAACTGAGTTAATCCCAGGTAACCATCGTTTGCCAGGTTATAATAAGGATTCAACTGATAAGGACTTGTATCATTACCTACATTTGCCCAGCTCGAACGTACTTTCAGTAAATTAAATATCTCTTGATCAGGATCGATAAAATCATTCAGCAATAATGAACCTGTTACCGATGGATAGAAATAAGAGCGATTGTTTTCAGGTAATGTCGACGACCAGTCGTTACGCCCCGTAACATCCAAATAAGCAAAGTCGCGATATGATACCGATGCCTGGAAGTACAATGAGTTAACCTCTTTCTCCCTTAACGGAGTATAGCTTGGTGTTTGAGTTACCGCATTAGCAACTGTTGCACGACTTGGAATTTTGAAATCTTCACCATAAATGCTTTGATATTCGTATGTACGATACGAGTGGTTACCACCGGCATTTACCGACAGATTGAAGTCAGGTGTAAGATCTTTGTTAAACATCAGCAGGAAGTCGGCATTTGTTTCCGTTACCCGTGTATTGCTGAATGTTAAACGACCACTTGTATAAAAATGGTGACCTGGCTGATTAACAGATTCTGATTTCATGATCGTTACATCGGTACCCACTCTTGCAAAAGCCGATAACCATGGAGCAATCTCATAATTCAATTTACCAAATCCGAGAACACGCTCTCTTCTGTCATTTCTCATATCGTTATACAGCATCCAGTATGGATTGGCTCCCAATGCACCGTATGAGATTGAGTTCAACGACTCTTCAGGATTTTGATAGGTTTTCAGATCTTCAATATCAACGTTACGAGGCATATCGTATACATAAGCCAAAATACCTTCCGATCCCTGGTTTGCTGCATTGTTAAGTTCTTGCCAGAAGTAAGTTGCCTTAGCATCAAGCGTTAATTTATCATTTAAATCAACTACTCCGCGCAGGTTAAAGTTGTGGCTTCTTAAATCCGAATTCGGGATCATCGACTCCGTTTTGTTATTGGTGTAAGAGAAACGAATTGAATGACTCTCGCCGGCACCGGAAATTGCAATCGAATTAATGTATTTAGCACCTGTCTGGAAGAAATCTTCAACATTATTTGGCATCGCCGAATAAGGTCTTTCTTCGCCGGTATAATACATCTGGCTGCTTCCGTCAAGTCGTTGTCCCCACGAACCTGTTGAATTTTTTAAATCTTCAACATTACCGGGTACGTTACCCTGGCTACCCTGACCATACTCGTTCTGATAGTCGGGAAGTAACATTGGGTTGTCGAAGGTAATGTTCGAGTTTACAGAGATTCCCAAACCTTTACCTTTTGTACCCTTTTTAGTAGTAATTAAAAGTACACCGTTACCTGCACGCGAACCATATAATGCTGCCGCGTTTGGTCCCTTCAGAACCGAGATAGACTCAATGTCGTCAGGATTGATATCGGTAATACCACCACCTGTTACTGTACTATTATAAACGCTACCACCACTGTTCGATCCGGTTGCATCGATAGGTACACCATCAACAACAATTAATGGCTGGTTGTTACCTGTAATCGAGTTGTTACCCCTGATGATTACACGCGAACCACTACCCGGGCTACCTGAACCTTGAGTTACAACAACACCGGCTACTTTTCCCACTAAAGAGTTTGCAGGGTTATGGTCTTTAACAACAGAAATGTCGTCGCCACCAACTTCGGTTACTGCATAACCCAACGATTTCTTTTCTTTGGAAATACCCAAAGCTGTCACAACAACTTCTTCTAAACCAATTTGGCTTTCGGCCATTGTTACATCAATTGTTGAGCGGCCGTTAACCTCTTCGGTAACGGTTTGCATTCCCACAAAAGAAAAAACGATTGATGCATCATCGGCAACTGAAATGGTATACACACCGTCTATATCGGTAATGGTACCATTTGATGTTCCCGATTCAACTACAGATACTCCGGGAATCCCGAGGCCATCTTCTCCGGTAACGGTTCCTGTCACCGTTTGCTGCGCGTAAGCACTACCTAGTAATGCAAAGCACATTCCTAAAATCAAAAAAATCTTTCGCATAGATTTTGAATTTTAAATGAACTAGAAATAGATTAATACTTAGATTATTTATACATATCGCTGAATAATTTTTGAAAAAGTTTTGCTGTAATTCCCAATAATCCGGATTGTTCCCAGTTATTGGAAATAACAATTTCAATGTTGCCAGATATTTGCTCCAAACAGTGCTGATTAATTGCTTGCTGAATAGGTGTAAGAATGTATTGGTTGGCACGCGATACAATTCCTCCTATAACAATTATGTCAGGATTTAATAACTGAATGGTATTTGATAATGCTTTTCCCAAAGCCTGACCAATTTCGCTTAAAAGTTTTATGGCCAATTCGTCGCCCAGCTTTGCTGCATCGATTACATCTTCGGGTTGCAGTTCTTCTATTTTATGTTGAAATCTGTTGGTTAGTTGCGATATCTTTCCCTTTTCGATGGCATCTTTAGCGCGTTTAATAAGCACACTTGCCGAAACCACTGTTTCTAAACATCCTCGTTTTCCGCACACACACAAATCGCCGTTTTCTTCGTACTTGGAGTGCGAAAGCTCCCCCGCAAAACCGGTTGAGCCATTATACAATTTACCTCCAAGAATAAGTCCGATGCCCAACCCCCAGTTCCAGTTTATAATAACGGCATCGTTATGGTCTTTTGCGGCGCCAAAAATAAATTCGCCGTAAGCCTCCATTCGTGCATCGTTATTGATGTACACCATCTTGCCGAATTTCATACTTAAGCGTTCAACAACATTTCTGTACGCCTCCTTTTTTATGGTGTAGTTTATTCCGTTAATCGAATCAACCAAGCCGGGCATTGCTGTTCCTACTGCAAATACAGAGCTGTAATCAATGTTATTCACCTCCAGAATATGGCGGGCTTCGGCATACAGTTTATCTACCAGGTTATCATCATCAATTGAAGTTTCTAAAACGGTAATTGGTGCAACCAGCTCGTTATGCGAATTATAAACACCTATTTTTCCTTTAAACCGTCCTAACTCGCACGAAATAACAAAAATGCTATCGCTCTTTAGCCCAAATAAAGTTGGTCGTCGTCCACCTTTCGATTCGCCGCTTCCACGCACCTCTACCAGTTTACTCTCTCCAAGATCTTTTAATAAAGAAATGGCCGTGGGTAAACTTACTCCTATTTCTTTGGAAAGAAAGGTTGCTGAAAGTGTGTCGTTTTGATATAAAAGACTTAGAATCTTCTTTTTCCGACGATAATTTTTTAAGGCATTGCCGGTAAGTTTCTTTCCTTTTATATTTTCAAGAAGGATCATTTTTAGATAGTATCGTTAATTAATGTTAATGCAATTTAAAGAAATTTTTAAATCAAAAGCAAATGTTTGTTAATTTTTTTAGTAAGTCAGCAATAATTATATAAATCTTTTCATCCCAAGCTTCAATAAATAAAGTATTCAAGTATTTTTCACAATAAGATGTCGTGAATATCGACCTTCACAAACTCTGTTTAACGTAAATTAACAGTATCATTTAAAACCTATGAATAATAAAATTCTTACTTTCAAAAAAACTTATTCATTGGCTGAAGTAAAAAAAGGGGAAACTGTGAAGTTGAAGGAGTTTATAATAATTGGCATTATGCTGTTGGCGCTGGTGGCCGGCACAACAACTAACGCACAAATACCTCCGCTCGATACTTCTGTGATTATCCAAAGCCCCAACCTTCAGCAGGAACATTTTTACGATAGTTTGGAAAACCGGGCCAACCGTCGCAAACTTACCGGCTGGCTTTACGACGCTATAATTACACCTCCCCGTCCTTACGTTGATAAAAAGGCGCTTGCCCTTGACTATTTTAAAGACTATGAAGGCAAAATTATTGCCGAAATAGAAATTAATGCTCTTGATGTTTTTGGGCCAACCTGCACCGACACCACAAAAGAAGCTACCCACTGGGCCGAGCGTGCTGCCAATACAATTCATACAAAATCGAACCTGAAAACCATTCGCAAATTATTGCTTTTTAAAATTGGCGATGAGCTTAAACCGGAGTTGATGTACGAAAACGAAAGGATTATCAGGGACTTGCCTTATATTAAAGATGTACGAATATATGTTGAGCAGGATCCTGTATATCCGGGGCTGGTAAATGTTTTGGTTTTAACAAAAGACCGGTTTTCTTTTGGGGTTTCAGGAGGTGTAAATGGTACCAGCTCGGGTGATCTGGAGATATACAACCGTAACATTTTTGGTATTGGGCACGAGGTTTCGGTAAAGTTTGTCGGCCATGTTGAGAAGGAACCTTACCTGGGTGTTGAGACCTTTTACAATATAAAAAACATTGGTGGACGATTTCTCGACATTCGCCTGGGTTATTTAAATACCTACAGGCGCGAAGGCTTTGTAACTGAAGTAACCAAACCTTTTTTAACACAAAATATTAAGTGGGGATATGGCGGTTATTCGGCACGCATGTATCGCACCGATAGAATTGCAAATAACGATCCGGTAAAAGTGGAGGAGCCTATGAATCTTTCGGTGAATTACCTCTGGGGTGGCCGAAGTTTTAATATCAGTCCACAACGCGAAAATATTACCGAACTTGTTTTATCGACCGGTATAAACAACTGGAACTATTTTGACGATCCGGTAGTGGCCCCCGAAAACAGTCACTTCTTTGCCAACCACACACTTTACATGGCAAGTCTTACCATTTCGCAACGTCGGTATATTCAGGACCAGTTAATTTATGGTTACGGAATTACCGAGGATATTCCCGAAGGCTTTAAAAACGAATTTATTTATGGCTACGATGTCAATGAATTTGGCGACCGTCATTACCTTCATTTTTTAACATCGAACGGCAATTTACTGCTTAGCAGGCGTGGATACCTGTTTACAACTGCTGGAATTAGCGGGTATTTAAAAGATGGACATTTTGAAGAAGGAATGATTCAGGGTGAAGTAAACTTCATTTCAAAACTGCATACTGCAGGGAAAAAGCGCGTTCGCACATTTGCCGATCTGAATTACACACTTGGCGTGCGACGTTTTGATATTGAACATTTAACACTGGGAGACCGTGATCATATTCGTAGTTTCGGCAGCGACATTGCCATTGGCAAACAGCGTTTAAACCTAAAGCTGGAACATGTTGTATTTCTGCCGGCGCAGTTTTACAAATTTAACATGGCTATTTTTGGTTTTGCCGACTTTGGTGTTATTGGTTCCAACCGCCAACTTATTTTTAAACAGGATTATTATAGCGGTGTTGGTATTGGCATTCGTTTACACAACGAAAACCTTGTGTTTGAAACCTTCAGGCTGCGTTTGGCCTTCTATCCTTTCCATCCGGATGATATGAGCTTTATAGGGTTCTCGCTCGACGAGCAATCGAAAAAACGTTTTATTTCGTTTGAACCTACAGGGCCTATACCAATGCGCTTTGAGTGAAATTAAACCTCTAGAACTGGAAATAAATAAACGGTTGCATATCAGCCGAGACGGATTGATAAACGATAATTACCACAATAGCCGATATAGCAGCCTTTACCCACATGGGCGATTCGATAAACCAGTTTTTTGCCCGGTCTTTCAAATCATAACTCAGCCAGTGCGTTACAAAACCAAACAACATCATTAGGAATACCCATTTGTAGGCTACTACTACTTCAGGGATCATCGAAAGCTTAAAGTCGGTAGCAATTTGGTGGAGCATTCCGCGAACAACATCCATCGATTCGGAGCGGAAAAATACACGTGTAAAGGTGATGAAAGTAAATGTTATGGCAATCTTCCAGATATTTACCATCCAGTTACTGCGTTTTTCCCACGGGCTTATTCTTCGCCAGAATTTATAAATCACCAATCCTACACCGTTTAGTCCTCCCCAAATAATAAACTGCCACGATGCGCCGTGCCACAGTCCTCCGAGCAACATGGTAAGCATCAGGTTAATATTGGTATTAATATGCTTTTTTACATTAGGAAAGAAATGCGCCAGTAAAGCAAATAGCAGTACCAGGATAGCAAATATCGGTACCAAAATCAGCTTTCCGGCCAAAAGGACAACGATTGCCAGAATAATACCCAGGCTGATATAACTAAACACCGAACCTTCGCGGTTTCCACCAATGGGGATATACAAATAATCTTTCAGCCACGACGAAAGCGACATGTGCCAGCGTTTCCAGAATTCGGCAACACTTTTTGCCTTATAGGGCGAATTAAAGTTTTGCGGCAAGCGGTAGCCCATTAACAGCGCCACTCCGATTGCAATGTCGGTATATCCTGAAAAATCGACATAAACCTGCAATGAGTAGCCAAATAAAGCCATCAGGTTTTCAAATCCCGAATGGGTAACAGGGTCGGAAAAAACACGATCGACAAAGTTTACGGCAATGTAATCGCCAATAAATATTTTCTTAATCAATCCCTTCAGAATAATAAAAATAGCCCAGCCAAATTCTTGTTTTGAAAGGCGGTAATCTTCGTATATTTGCTTTACAAAACCCGATGCACGAACAATCGGTCCGGCAACCAGCTGCGGGAAAAACGATACATAAAAACCAAAATCGATTAAGTTATTTACGGGTTTGGTTTCGCCGCGG
Source organism: uncultured Draconibacterium sp. (assembly GCF_963675065.1). NCBI lineage: Bacteria > Pseudomonadati > Bacteroidota > Bacteroidia > Marinilabiliales > Prolixibacteraceae > Draconibacterium > uncultured Draconibacterium sp. The sequence goes on from NZ_OY775906.1 coordinate 2,097,577, forward strand.
TACACATCAACCGAATAACTAATGGTTTGAAAGGTAAAGAACGAGATACCCACCGGCAGCAAAATCTGGTTCACTTCGAAATGAGTCCCGGTTGCTTCGTTGGCCCACAGTGCCAGATGATTAACCACCTGCAAATCGGTGCCCAGCATTAAGTTTATACTGTCGACAAAAAAGTAAGCATATTTAAAATAGGCCAGCAAAGTGAGGTTAACGACTACACTCGCCGCAATCAGCAGTTTACGAATCAAATCATTCTTCGATTTGTATATTCCTTTGCCAATAAAAAAGTCGGTGAGCGTACTGAATAGCAAAATAAAGAAAAAGAATCCGCTGGATTTGTAGTAGAAAAACAAACTTACCAGAAACAAATATCCGGCACGAACACTGCGGTTTTTATTTTTGTAAACCAATGAATAACCGGCCAACACAAAAGCAAAAAACGCCCAAAAGAAAAAGCGTGTAAATATTAGCGGCGCCGTTTTATCGTACAGAAAAATATTCCGTAGCAGTTCTTTTATTTCTATTTGTTGTAGTAAATCCAAGCAGTTCTAGTTATCCTGTCATTTCGAAGGAGTAAGCGACTGAGAAATCTGCCCCTCAAAGCTTCCTTCCTCTCCTCCATCCTCGAAATAACTGTTTAATGTAATTTCTTTTTTATCAATCAAAAAGTTTTCAAAATCCTTCATCAGCGCACCAAAAAACAAATCGGCTATCATTAAATAACCTTCGCGGGTAAAATGAATTTTATCGCTTTGCGCCAAACCGTTTTTCTGCCACAGTACAATGGAATTTAAACCTCCCATTACCGAAAACATGTCCCAAACACCGGCATTGTATTTTTTGGCCATTTTGAACATGCTGTCCTGTACCTTTTCGCCATTTTTGTTCACATACCGGCGATACAGATAACTGTCGTTGTTGGTGGTAAACACAATTAGCGCATTGGGCGCAGCGGCTTTTATCTTGTCGATGAGTTGTCCGTAATGGTCCTCGAAACGAGCCTGCGAAAAACGGCGCCCGTAGGCATCGTTAATTCCCAGTCCGAGAATCACGAGGTCAGGACTAAGATCGGCCAGTTGTTCCGTAAAAAGCTGGCACCGCAAAAATGCCGGAACATGCGCCCCGTTTACCCCGATACTGTGATACATTATGCCATTTGGATTCGATTCGGTGGTCATTCCCAGCAAAGTAAAATTACCCTTCGAATTGTAATCTTTCTCCAGTGTAATTTTCAGACTATCCACCCACTCATTCAGTTCAAAATCGGTATAACCGTCGGCTTCCACCTTATTTTTCACTAAATCCTGATCAATGTTTATGCTGTAATTCTTTGCTTTATTCTCGTAGTAAACTCTCAGCTTGTTAAAACCGTAATCCAGTTCATTTTCTTTTTCCAACAAAATAGTGAGTTCGGCTTTTGGCGACGATGTAGTTGCAGAAATGCCTCCGACTCCAAGTGTTCCGCTTTTCCGGCCCTCTACATTTCGGAATGTTTTCCAATAACCGTTGTAACGAATATAATACCCAAAAGGTGAGTTGGTGCGTGCCATGCGGTACGGAAACATAAATCCCCAACCGGCATTCATTTCGCCGTTAAGTTGCTGAAAACGGTTGCGCATTTGCCCCGAAAACGAACCGGCCTGAATGTGTGAACCGCCAATTTGTATGATGTTTACACGTCCCTCGCCGGTAGTTACCAGTTGTTCCAGTTTTGAATAAAATCGTTCAGCATTTATCCGACTTCCGGGGTAATGCATTTCATTGCGGTCGTAACGTACAAAGTTGTACTGGTTAACGTGGTAGAAGTAGCTGTTTTGCTGGGCAGAAACGGATGTACCGATGAGCAGGATTAGGGCAAGGCCAAAAAGAGAGAAGCTGCGAGCTACGAGCTGCGAGCTACGAGCTTTTGGAGATTGATGGAGATTGAACCGAGATTGATGAACAAGATTGATAAACCACTTGTAACTTGCAACTTGTAACTTGAAGCTAATATTTAACAGATCTCTCACTACGTTCGAGATGACAGTGATATTGAAACTCGTAGCTCGTAGCTCGGTACTTTTTACTTTCTTCTCCATTACATTTCCTCCTCCAAATAATTGTTGTACTCCAGAATCAATGCATTGTAGAACATATTGGCCACCAGGCGTGCTCCCCGTGCCGAGAAATGCACATAATCGGGGCGCGCCAGCTCGGGTTGCGCATTCACCCACGATGGCATACTGTTGTGTCCGCCCATCGCTTCGTACATATCCCAGTAAGCACAATTATTTTCGAGTGCCACTTGTTTCAGTTTTTCTACTACCTGTGGCAAATGTTTATAAGTAACGTACTTATCCTTCACCTTTGTCGACATATCGCTTGGCCCGATTACCAGAATGGCAGCATCGGGACACAAGGACTGAATACGTTTTATCTGACTGCCAAACCAACGACCATAACGATCGATAGCCTTTTTATCTTTTATATATGGAATTACGTTACCGCCAAACTGCAGAATAAAGAATTCTGGATTCAGATCGTTGTACATTTTCAGACTGAGCTGATAGTCGGCCTTGGTGAAAATAGTACCGGAGCTGCCCCGCAAGGCAATGTTATCCATGATCACTCCTTTTTTCGAAGCCAGTTCAATTCCGTACACATCCGGGCCATCGTATCCCGAGAATTTTAGTGTAACACTGCTTGTTGAATCGGGTAATTCGCATTCGAGCACGGCGTAAGTTGTATCGGCCAAAAGCGTATCACTTAAAACCGTATCGCCACGCGCAATTAGCTGAACGGCAACCGGGCGTTTTGTATGCCCGTAAAACAGCCGCATATTTTCGTATTCTCGGGTACGTTTGTAGGAGATATCTGATTTCGAGACATTCATTTCCGCCTCATAGATAATCGAATCTTTAAACGGAATTGTGTCGCTGGCCAACGGCGCATAACGCGAAAATGCGCCCATTACTCCGTACCGACTGTATTCTACGGTTGAGTCCACTTTGCCGTAAATCGGGTAACGTTTCCAATTGTCGGAATTCTTTTGATAGGCACTAAAAACATAATCGTATGGTTGCAAAGCCGGACGCAAACCAACGCCTGTTCCTCCAAATTTCACCTGTAATTTGTTTCGAAGGAAAGAGGTGATGCGGTCGCCTTCAATCTGGCTGTCGCCGTAATGCATGATACGAACCAGTGAATCACTTTTTAAATGACGGAAAAAGCGATACATGTTCTCCCGGCCCAGATCGGTCATTTCGATACGGCGAACCGATTGCACCAGCGTATCGTAATCTGCCCGGTGAATGACTTCAACCACCGTATCGCCGGCAATGGTATCAAGTTCGATATCTACCAGCGAATCAATTTCGAACTGCTGCGCCAATATTTCCGAAACGTCTGTGTATTCCACATCATCAACACCCATTATTTCAGGGAAAGTTGGCATATGAAAGGTCATTTCACCTAGCTCTAAACCATCGTCGGGCATTAGCCACATTGCACCTGCCAGCAAAGCAATTACGCCCAAAGTAAATGTTAATGTCTGTAGTGGCTTCATCATTGAACGTATATGATTAGTTTCTGACCTATTTGAATTTTACGGGCGTCGCTGATGCTGTTCCATTCCAGAATTTTCTCGGGCGTTACCCCATCGTATTTTTGTGCAATTACATACGGCGACTCGCCACTTTTTACGATGTGTTCCACTTTTCTTGACGACTCAGGAATAACAATCCCCGGCAAAGTTGCCGATGCAAAATCCGGAATTACAGTTTTCGGCTCCTCTTTTTTAGTTGTTTGTTGCTGAAGGCCACGATAATAACCGGCGTTTTCGTCGTCGACAAAAATATCAAGTGTTTTTCCCGCCTGGATTTTGCGCTCGTCGTAAATGTTGTTCCAGTATTTTAAATCGGCCACACGCACATCGTAATCTTCGGCGATAAAACCAAGTACATCGCCCGATTTTATGGTGTATTTAATTTTCGTTTTCCCTTCAATTTCCAAATCCTTTACCTTTTCGCCCACATACTGACGATTGGGTGCCGGTGGATATTCGATTTTTTGCGCCACCACCTCAAACAAGGTTAAGTCTACACCATTATATATGGAATCCTGCAGAAACAAAAAGTCTTGCTTCATTTTCTCAGGTAATGTTACCGATGCCTGTTCAGGAACAATGGAATAGGGAAACTGCGGATTTAAAAAGTGTAGTTCATCGGCTGAAATCGGCAGCACTGCACTGATCTGCGCAAAATGCGTTTGCATACGTACTTTTGCTTCTGCCGTATTTTGCGGTTCCTGTTCCGGTATAAATTTATTCTGACTTAAGAAAGCGGCTGTTGCCTGGTAAGCTGCCATAAAATCAGTCATCTCTTTTGGTGCTATTTCTAGGAGATTGTTTACTGAACAATCATTACCACCCGCACGACGACAAAGGTTTTTAATCTCAGTTTTTCCGAAAACAAATGCAAGCATGGCTTTTTTCGGATGATCAAACAACGCTTCATTTTTTTTCAATTCCTGAACGGCGGCATGAGTAGCTTTTGAAACATGCAGTCGTTCATCAATAAGTTTGTTGATTTGCAAACCATTCAGCACCCCCTGAAAATGGGTCAATTGCCATACCCCTGCTCGTTTAAACGAACTGTTAGCTTCGCTGTATAATGCAGAAAGAGTTGCCGGCAAATACTGCAAATCTTCACCAAGACCTGCTTTATCCAGCTCAGCTTTTATTTCAGGCTTATAGTAATAGAAACTCTTGATAAAAATTGCCTTATCGGGAGCAGGCAGATGATCTAAAACGGAAAAATAAGTTTCGAATGCATCCGGATTATGTGCATATTCTTTCACGTCTTTCAGTTCGCGTTTCATCGTTTGACGGTTTGCCAACTCCAGTTTCCCGGGGTAAAAAGCGGCATTATTCCATGGATATTCAAAAACCTGCTGATGAATATTTTGCAGCAACCGAGATTGGAAATCTTCGCCGGTTATACTGTCCTGCCCCCAATTTAACAGGGGAACAAACAACAGTAAAACCACAAAAATTCCTGTTAAAGAACCCGGCTTATTTTGTTCGAATCGTTTCAAATACAATTTTTGCAAAAAATGATACGCAAAAATATGATTTCCGATTAAACAGCCGGCAAATATTGCAAAGGAATTCGATGTTATCCGATAAAATTAATCAGCCAAATTATCGCGCTCACGAATTTCCACCCGGCGAATTTTCCCGCTGATGGTTTTTGGCAGCTCATCAACAAACTCAATTTGTCGTGGATATTTATAGGGAGCAGTCACCTCTTTTACGTGATTTTGTAACTCTTTTGCCAACTCATCGCCGGCACGCTCTTTATAATCCGGTGCCAAAACAACAGTGGCTTTCACAATCTGCCCACGTATTTCGTCAGGAATCCCTGTGATAGCACATTCTATGACAGCAGGGTGTGTCATTAGCGCACTTTCCACTTCGAAAGGCCCGATACGGTAACCTGAGCTTTTAATCACATCATCAGCACGGCCAACAAACCACAAATAACCATCCTCATCTTTCCAGGCCAAATCTCCGGTGTAATAAATTCCATCCGACATGGCTTCGTCGGTCAATTGTTTATTGCGGTAATAACCATCAAACAATCCGGCCGGATAATTTTTATCGATACGAATTACAATTTGCCCCTGCTCTCCGGCTTCGGCAGATCGTCCTTCGGAGGTCAGCAGATCGATATCATAGTGCGGACTTGGAAGTCCCATCGAGCCCGGTTTGGGTTCAACCCATGGCGAAGTAAAAACCGACAACGTTGTTTCACTTTGTCCGTAACCTTCGCGCAGTTTAATTCCTGTTAAGTCGTAAAAACGGTTGTAAACCTCAGGATTTAATGCTTCTCCGGCAATGGTGCACCATTCCAGTGCTGATAAATCATATTTGCTAATATCTTCCCGAATTAAAAAGCGGAAAATAGTTGGCGGAGCACAAAGCGAGGTTACCTGGTATTTTGAAAGTACTTCCAAAATATCGGAAGGCGTAAATTTTTCATGATCGTAAACAAAAACAGATGCGCCAACCAGCCACTGGCCATACAGTTTTCCCCAAACGGCTTTCAGCCAACCGGTGTCGGCAATGGTTAAGTGCAAACTGTCGTGGTGGAGGTTTTGCCAATATTTAGCCGTAACAATATGCGCCAGCGGATAAACACTGTCGAGTACCACCATCTTCGGATCGCCGGTAGTTCCCGATGTAAAACTTACAATTATTGGATCATCATTTTTTGTAGGTTCTGTAGGACGCTTAAAGGGCTCTGCTTTTTCAATTCCTTTATGAAAATCTTCCCAACCTTCGGGAATAACCGGCCCTATCGATACCACTTTCTCAATGGATGGCGACTCGGGTAAAGCATCATTTACATGCGTGGTAATCAGCTCATCACCATCGCAAACAATAGCTTTTATCGTAGCGGCATTGTTACGGTAAACAATGTCCTTTTTGGTGAGTAAATGAGTGGCAGGAATAATAACTGCTCCAATTTTATGCAATGCAATAATGGTAAACCAAAACTCGGCACGGCGTTTTAAAATGGCCATAACCATATCGCCTTTTCCAATTCCCAGCGACGAAAAATAGCCTGCAGTGCGGTCGGTAATTTCTTTCAACTCGCCAAAAGTAAATGAACGGCTTTCGCCTTTGTCGTTTGTCCAGAGCAGAGCCCTTTTGTTGGGCTCCTTTTCTGCCCATCCGTCCACCACGTCGTAGGCAAAATTGAAATCTTCCGGAATAATTAACTCGTAATTGGCTTTAAAATCCTCAAAATCGGTAAAAGCAGTTTGTTTTAAGTATTTTTCAATCATGTAGCGTCAAAGTTTTTATTATAGAATTACGGCCAGAAATTTTACTGGTTTTCCCTCCAATGCTTTCATTCCGTGCGGAAGTGTAGCATCAAAATAAAGGCTGTCTCCTTCGTTCAATGTTAATTCGTGTCCTCCGACACTAAGCAGCATTTTGCCTTCCAAAACATAGTTCATTTCCTGTCCGTTGTGACTATTCAGATGAATTGGCTTTTCTTCAGCATCCGGCTCAATGGTTACAATAAACGGATCGGCTTTCCGTCCTGTAAACCCCGATGCCAGGGCCTGGTATTTATACGCCCGGGTACGTTCCATGGCAGTTCCCTGTCCGGCCCGGGTTAAATAAAACGATTTCATATGGGGTTCATCGCCAAACAGCAATGCCGTTAACCCAATATTATATTTTTTCGATATGTTTTCGAGAACTCCAATTGGAATATCCGTTTTTCCGCTTTCGTAATCCTCGTATTCTTCGGCGGACACTCTGCAGCTTGTAGCTATTTCATCAACAGAAAGATTGAGCATATCGCGTAAACCTCTTAGCCTCATGGCTATTTCTTTAATTTGGCCGTTCATAATGTTTAGTTTCTATTGCTTAGTTAACGACAAAGTTATTGCTTTTTGCGTCAGATTGTTCACTTTTTCGAACTACTGACACAATTAGTCGTAAATTTTAATCCAGAGATACGAATGAACCGCTAAATAAACTAGAGGTTCTCGAAGAAATACTGACTTACCTTTTCCATCAGGTGTACACGGTCTTTTCCTCGCACATTATGCGGATGAATCGGGTAAGCAAAAAAGTCAACCTGCTTGTTCTGTTTTACACATTCGCGCAAGAATTTCATACTGTGTTGCATTACCACAGTTTTATCCTGTACGCCGTGAATCAACATCAGTTTTTCTTCCAGGTTTTCGATGTAATTGGTCATGTTTGCATTCTTATATCCGTCAGGATTTTCCTGCGGCATATCCATATAGCGCTCGCCGTACATAATTTCGTACATGCTCCAGTCAACCACCGGACCACCGGCAACTGCCACTTTAAAAATCTCAGGATGCTTCAGTTTCAAATTTAACGTCATAAAACCGCCGTAACTCCATCCGTGAACACCAATCCGGTCGGCATCAACATAAGGCAAGGAAAGCAGGTATTCAATTCCCTGCATCTGGTCTTCGGTTTCCAATACACCCAAATTTCGGTGAATAGCAGTTTCGAAAGCGCGACCACGATTTAGTGTACCACGGTTATCGAGGGTAAATGCGATGTAGCCCTGCGAAGCCATATAATATTGCCACCAGCGCGCCTGATTGTGCCAGCTTTTGGTTACCAGTTGCGAGTGAGGTCCGCCATAAACATAAACTACAACGGGATATTTTTTAGTGGGGTCAAAATTATTCGGCAAAATCAAACGTCCGTGCAAATCGTATTTACCGTCTTTGGTTTTTAAAGTTACCAGTTTGTTTTCGCCCAGCTGGTATTCTTTTAGCGGATCTTCCGACTCAAAAATGGTTCGTTTATCTTTTCCGTTTGCCGCAATTAAATCAACTTTTCCAGGGACTTCATTAGCCGACCAGCGATCTAAAATATAACTAGCTTCGGAACTTAAAGTTCCTCCATGAACACCTGTTTCCGATGATAATCTTACAGTCTTTCCCGATTTCACATCCACTTTATACATGTTATTTTGTAACGGATCGTCAATGGTCGCTTCAATAAACAAGGTCTTTTCTTTGGCATCGAAACCAAGCATTTTTGTTACTTCCCACTCCCCTTTTGTAATCTGCTTCACCAGCTCGCCATTGGTGTTGTATTTGGACACATGAAACCATCCATCCTGACGGCTCAGGTAATAAAATTCGTTTGGATTTACTTTCGAGAACTGAATAGGGTAAAGCGGTTCCACATACGTTTCAGCCGATTCTTCAAAAAGTGTATTTACTTTTTCGCCCGTTGCCACATTGTAACAATTTAGTTGCATGTGGTTTTGTTCGCGGTTCAACTCGGCCATGTAAATATATTTTTCATCGGGCGACCAGGCCACATTTGTTAGAAAATGATCCAGTGGCTCGCCGGTTTTCAGAAAGGTGGTTTTCCCATTTTTAATATTGTAAACACCCAGCGTTACATGGTGACTTGCCATTCCGGCCATCGGGTATTTTACCGGCGTGAATTCAGCTTCGCGGACCATAAAATCCACCAGCGGGTAATCTTTCACCATACTTTCGTCTTTGCGGTAGAAAGCCACAAAATTTCCTTCGGGCGAATTAAAAATACCACCGGATATGCCAAATTCGTTACGGTGAACTGTTTGTCCGTTTACAATTCCGTTACCGCCATCGCTGGTAATTTGTTTTGTTGTTCCGTTATCCAGCACGATAAATAAATCATCTCCCTGAGTGAAAGCCACAAATTTTCCGTTTTCTGAAAAATTGGTATTCTCTGCTTTTTCAGGAAGTTCTATTTGAAGCTTTACTTCCTTTTTATCCAGATCAACCATCTGATATTTATTAGCCGACAAAAGCAGAAGATCTGTTTCGTTGATCCAGCGGTATGATGGAATACTCTTTAAGTGTTCACCGGTAATATCATTTAACTCGGAGAGCGAAACAACCGTATTTTTTTCACCTGTTTTTGCCGACTCAGCAACGATAGATTTATCTTCAACAAAAGAAAAATGTTCATCATCCATCCATTGTAAATCCGTCATCGACTCAGGATACAAATAAGTATAGCGCCCGTAAACGGCATCTTCCAGGCTCATTTGTTTGGTTTGGGCAAAAGCAAAAGCCTGAACAAAAAGGAAAAGAATAATTATACTTCGACGCATTTCTTCGATTTTAAAATTGAAGCCCGAAAGTAGCAAAAGTTCTGCAAAACCTGCCATGAGAAAATTCAGGGATTAATACTTTTAAGAAATGTAAAGGATTCCATCTCAAAGAAAAGATGGAATACCTGCGGTAATTGTTGAAACATTATTTCTCTTCTGCCACCAACTCCAGCTCGTCTACAGTTTTTACCAAACGGATAAATTCGCTGCGATATCCTTCCTTGTCGGCACCTTTTGCTCCTTCGGCAAGTTTTACCACCGAATCAATGGTTGTATTTCCTGCAAACTCCGATTTCCGCAACAACATACCAAACGAGGCTACGGCTGCAGAAAAACGATAATCATCAGAAGTTTCCTCCTTTAAATTATTTTCCACAGGTAATTCCAACAAGCGACTTTCGTGTTCGTCCGGTTTTTTGTAACGCAATTTTATCGTCAGCAATTCATTCCCGGTTTTTCCTGAAATAGTATTGTTTGTTTGATACTTCAACGGATCGACAGCAGGAGCATCACCGCCGGCTCCAGTCGGAACAATTTCGTAAAGTGCAGTTACCATATGTCCTGCTCCGATTTCTCCGGCATCTTTTTTATCATCGTTAAAATCCTCATCGTTTAGTAAACGGTTTTCGTACCCCACCAAACGATACGCTTTTACCTGTTTTGGGTTAAATTCTAACTGAAATTTTACGTCCTTGGCGATAGTAAAAAGCGTACCACCAAATTCGCTGACAAATACTTTTCGAGCTTCCTGAATATTGTCGATATAGGCATAGTTCCCGTTTCCTTTATCGGCAATGGTTTCCATTTTATCGTCTTTTATGTTACCTGACCCAAAACCCAAAACCGAGATAAACACACCATTTTCACGTTTTTGTTCCACCAGGCGTTCCATTTCTGAAGTACTTGAAACTCCCACATTAAAATCGCCGTCGGTAGCCAAAATAATCCGGTTGTTTCCACCTTCAATAAAATTCTCTTCGGCAATTTTGTAGGCCAGTTTTATACCTGCTCCTCCGGCTGTTGAACCACCTGCATTCAACTTTTCAAGGGCACTAAGAATTTTTGTTTTTTGATTACCGGGTGTTGAATCCAGTACTTTTCCGGCAGCTCCTGCATAAACAACAATCGCCACACGGTCGTTCGGACGAAGTTCGTTCACCAACATTTTAAACGCACGTTTTAGCAAAGGCAATTTCTGCGGAGAATTCATAGAACCAGAAACATCAAACAAAAACACCAGGTTAGAGGGAGGTAATTCCGTTTTATCGAAACTTTTTCCTTTCAGGCCAATATGCATCAGGTAATTTTCGCTGTTCCAGGGACAAGCCGAAACTTCTGTTGAAACACTAAACGGGTGTTCGCCCTGTGGTTCAGGATAATCGTACGAAAAATAGTTGATCATTTCTTCAATACGAATGGCATCAACGGGAGGTAAATTCCCGGAATTTAAGTACCTGCGTACATTGGAATACGAAGCATTATCAACATCAATAGAAAAAGTAGACAAAGGATTAACCCGTACATTTTTAAATCCATTTTCATGAATTGTTGAGTAATTCTCAGTGTTCCAGTCAAAATTATCATTCACTACCGAAGGAGAAAAGAAGGTGCTTTTCTGCATCGATAAAGCGCCAGTAATCATCGCTCGGTCCTGGCTTCCGTAACCAATCACCACAACTTCCTCACAATTAACCTGGGCGTTGGTCATTTTTACATTTATCGTATTCGCTTCACTTATTCGTACTTTTTCGGTTTCCATTCCAATAAACGAAAACACCAGTTTTTTATCCTTTGGGGTTACTCTAATACTGTAATAACCTTTTATATCAGTAAGTGTTCCGCGCGATGTATTCTGAACCATTACTGTTACTCCCGGAAGCGGAGCACCTGATTCGTCGCTAACGGTACCCGAAATGATTCGTTGTTCTGTTGCCATGCTAATACCCGAAAAAATGAGAATAATGGCCAGTGAGATAATAAATTGTTTCATGATAATAAGTTTTAAAATTTTGATTTCACTAACAGGATGCAACAGCAAGTAGAATTCCATAAAAAGTTTTTAATAAAATTGAATTATCTTACTTTTAGCTGCGATTAAAACCAAAATGCGGCTTACCCTATTTCAAAAAAATATCAGGAAGCTGAGCGATGACGAATTGCTCAATCTGTTTCAAAAAAATATTGAAACGGAATATCTTGGTGAGCTTTACAAACGCTATATGCATTTGGTTTACGGAGTTTGCCTGAAATATTACAAAGACGTTGATCAGGCGAAAGATGCAGTGATTGAAATTTATGAGAAGCTACAGGCGGATCTTCCCAATCAGCAGGTAAAAAACTTTAAAAGTTGGCTGTACGTAGTTACCAAAAATCATTGTTTGATGGAACTTCGTAAAAACAAATCGCGAAAAATAGTCTTAACTTCAAACGACGAAGAACTGACTTTTTTTATGGAAAATGAAGTGGAATTGCATCCTATTGACAGAGAGAATAACAGCGAAGAGACAGCAAATGCGCTGGAAGATTGTATAAAACGGCTTAAGGCAGAACAAAAACAAAGTATCCGCCTGTTTTATTTTGAAAACAAAAGTTACCGCGAAATAGCCGATGAGTTAAAAGCTGAAATAAAAAAAATTAAGAGTTTGATTCAGAATGGGAAACGCAACCTGAAAATCTGTTTGGAAAGTAAAAATGAACAGGAATAAAAATCATATCAACAAGGAACTATTCAGGCGGTATTTGTCGGATGAAATGACAGATGCCGAACGAAATGCTTTTGAAAAAGAGCTGCAAAAGAATTCGTTTGAAGCGGAAGCTATGGATGGTTTTGAGAACGTATCTTCTGCAAAATTCGAAAATGATTTGAATGAGCTATCCCCAAAAATAAGCAGCAAAAAGACAAAAAGTAGAATACCTTATTTTGCAGCTGCTGCAACTATTCTGTTACTCATAACTTCTGGTATTATCTGGATGCAATTAAATCGCCAACAGCCGATCCAGAAAGTTAGTGAAGTAAAAATTGACAAGGCGGAGAAAGAAGCTGTAAAACCCGTAGAGCAAGAGTCTGCAAAAACGGAAGTTACTGACGATACAGCTATTAAACAGGCCGGGGAAAAACAATCTGAAATAAAAACGAGAGCAGAACAAGCACCAGTCAAAAAAAAGAAAACTGAGGAAGAAGAGAAAATAATCACGATTGAAGAACAGTTTGCAGTTGACGAGGCTGAAATCATTTCAAAAACAATTCCGGTGCAAGCAGAGGAACAAGCTCTTGCAAAAGACACTCCAGTTAAAATTACCTCGAATAAATCGATAGAATTGGCACAAACAAAACCCACTCCGTTTCAGCGATTAAATACAGCTCCGGCAAAAGAGAATGTAATCCGTGGACAAATTTTATCCGATACCGACGGCCTTCCCCTTCCCGGAGTAACGGTTATTGAAAAAGGAACCGACAATGGCACTATAACAGACATTAACGGTAATTTTAAAATGAGACTTGAGAACGACAGCAATCCTGTTATAGCCAGCTTTATTGGGATGGAACCGACAAAATTTCAACCTAAAAAAGACTCGGATAATATTATAACCTTAACAACCGATGATGTAGCGTTAAGTGAAGTTGTTGTTGTTGGATATGGCTCGCAGCAGAAAAACAGTGTTACAGGCTCAACAATAGTAGTACCGGATGAATCGATAGCTTCGGATGCCGAACCCATTTGCGGAATGAACAAGTACAAAGCTTACCTGAAAGAAAAAGCTATTTTACCTGATGATTATGAAACTGACAAAGTTGTTGTTCGGTTGCGTTTCACGATTGCTAATTCCCGAGAAATCCAATCGTTTCAGAACTTAAATGATGCAGATGAGAGTTTCTATGAACAGGCAAAAATCATTGTATTTAACGGCCCAGCCTGGAAACCTGTCAACAAAAATAATAGCAACATCTATTCTACAGTAAATTTACGAGTGGTTTTCAAAAAGACTGACGATTAACACCGATGTGAAATCAAATTGAACCTTTAATTTTTCAATCGGTATTAACTTTCACCGCTCGAATGATCGCTAATGATCACCCACTTCCCATCAATCTTTTGAATAACCAGCGTAAAATGGCCTGCCAGATCACCGATTTCGCGGGTTAATTCAAACCGGCCAATCAGAAAAACTGTTTTAGTGTCAATTTTATTTATATCCAGAATTTTGAATTCCAGGTGTCCCATTGCTGTTTTATCCGGGTAACCTTTTTTGTAGCTGTCGAGTGTGGCCTGCCAGCCGTATGTTGGTCCACGCGAACCCATAAACACCAGCTTGTCCGATTTCCAGTAGGTTTCCATAAACTTTTCAAGATTGCCCTCGTTCCAGGCTTCTGTCTGTTTATCGAGCAACGAGAAAATATGCTGCTTTTCACTTTTTGTAAGCTTCTCCTGTGCAAACCCGGGAATGGCAAACAGTAAAATCATTACGCTGATAACAAAAATCCTTCTCATAAAATTGATTTTAGAATTGAGGGTTGAAAATAATGTAATTTAAAACTCGCATTCAACAAACAAAGAAAAATTTTGCAATTCGCCATTTTTAAGTGTTCTTACTTACTAATTCTTAAGTTTTACCATCGTCTGCATGATTTCCAGCAATTTACCATAAAATATATACAATAAGAACTCTTTATATAAATCACACTCACCAATCACATGAATTAGATAATTGAGCATAAACTTTCTTCTGGCATATACTTTGTAACTTTACTAAATCAAAGTAACAGACAAACAGTTAAAATCATTAAAAATTAAGTCATGAAGAGAATTATTTTATCCGTAGCCGTTATCGTTTTTTCGCTCGGCTCATTTGCTCAAAATAATCAAGGTGGAATTATTACTGTTGAAGGAAAATCATCAGTAAAATTAGCTCCGGAAGATATATCGTTCACTGTAAATTTTAGTGTAAAAAATGAAAATTACAAGGAGTGCGCAGAAATGTCGGTTGAGAAAATGGACGAAATCAAAAAACTCTTTATCGAAAACGGAATTGACGAGGAGTTGATAAAAACAAACAGCTTTTCAATCCGCGAAGTACAAAAGTATGATCCTCAACTGCGGCAGTCAGTATTTGAAGGCTATGAGGCAAATATTCCGGTAACCATCCGCACCAGAAAAGATTATGAAAAGAATGATAAAATTTTTGAATTGATTAAAGATAATCTGCAGTCGAATTTCAATCTGAATTTTGCGCTTTCGGAAGAACAAATGGAAACTGTAAAAGAAAAATTGATTCAACTGGCCGTTGAAGATGCCAAACAAAAAGCAAATGTAATTGCCAAAAGCGCTGATATTGAATTGGGCAAAATAAAATCAATCCAGTATGGCGAACCCCGGATGATTGGAACTTTCAACACCAATATGGAGCTTATGAGAGCAGAAAGCATGTCAGTTAATTTTGATGCCAAAGCGGATATCACATCTGTACTTTCGCCAAACGAAATTGAAATGCGTACAAATATTGTTATCGCCTGGGAAATATAAAATTCTAATCATAAGACAACATAAAAAAGGCTGTCCAAAATAAGTATTGGACAGCCTTTATATTTATCAGCGTTATTGGTTACTGAACATCAAAGCGATCGGCATTCATCACTTTATTCCAGGCTTTAACAAAGTCGGTTACAAATTTTTCTTTGCTATCGTCTTGTGCGTAAACCTCGGCGTATGCGCGTAATACAGCGTTCGATCCAAATACCAGATCAATGCGTGTTGCCGTCCATTTTACTTCGCCGGTTTTCCGGCTACGAATGTTGTAAAGACCTTTCCCGGTGGGTTCCCAAACGTAAGCCATATCGGTAAGGTTTATAAAGAAATCGTTGCTTAAAGCTCCAACATTATCCGTAAACACTCCATGTTTTGTACCTGCGTAGTTGGTTCCCATCATTCGCATACCTCCAATTAATACCGTCATTTCGTGAGCTGCTAATCCCATTAACTGAGCACGATCGAGCAGCAGTTCTTCCGGACTAACCACGTAATCCTTTTTCAGCCAGTTCCTAAAACCATCGGCCAAAGGCTCAAGCGGAGCAAACGACTCGGCATCTGTCATTTCATCGGTAGCATCACCACGTCCGGGCAGAAATGGAACAGCAACATTCATTCCTGCATTTTTAATGGCCTGTTCCACCCCAACATTTCCGGCCAATACAATAACATCGGCTACGCTAACTCCAGTTTCAGCAGCAATTGGTTCGAGCACAGCCAAAACTTTCGACAGACGTTCCGGCTCATTTCCTTCCCAGTCCTTTTGCGGAGCCAAACGAATACGGGCTCCGTTAGCACCACCTCGCATATCCGATCCGCGGAAGGTTCTTGCGCTATCCCAGGCGGTAGCAACCATGTCTGAAATACGAAGTCCCGAAGCAGCAATTTTTGCTTTTACCGAATCTACATCATAATCCGATTTACCTGTCGGAACAGGGTCTTGCCAGATCAGATCTTCATCAGGAACATCCGGTCCGAAATAACGTGCTTTCGGGCCCATATCGCGATGTGTTAACTTAAACCAGGCGCGGGCAAAAGCATCCGATAGAGCATCGAAGTCATTCATGAATTTTTCCGAAATCTTTCTGTACTCCGGATCCATTTTTAAGGCCATATCGGCATCGGTCATCATCGGGATGGTGCGAATAGAAAAATCCTCTACATCAGCGGGTTTGTCCTCTTCGGCAATGCTTACAGGCTCCCATTGCTGAGCACCGGCAGGGCTTTTGCGCAATTCCCAATCGTGGTTAAACAGCATCTTAAAATAACCGTTATCCCATTTGGTTGGCTCTGTTGTCCAGGCACCTTCCAAACCACTGGTAACCGTATATCGTCCTTTTCCGGTTTTATGCGGATTCTTCCAACCCATACCCTGCTCTTCCACATCAGCCGACTCCGGATCAGGTCCCAACGCTTCCGCATCGCCGTTACCATGCGTTTTACCAACCGTGTGCCCACCGGCGGTTAACGCTACTGTTTCCTCATCGTTCATGGCCATTCGCCGGAAAGTCTCGCGCATTTGTTGCGCCGTTTTTAGCGGATCGGGCTTTCCGTTTACGCCTTCCGGGTTTACATAAATCAATCCCATTTGAACGGCAGCCAACGGATTTTCCATCGTTTCAGGCTTTGTTACATCATCGTAACGTTCATCACTTGGTGCCAGCCACTCTTTTTCGGCTCCCCAATAGGTGTCTTTCTCCGGATGCCAGATATCTTCGCGGCCAAAGGCAAAACCAAAGGTTTTTAAGCCCATACTTTCGTAGGCAATGTTACCCGCCAAAATGATTAAATCGGCCCAACTCACCTTATTCCCGTATTTCTTTTTGATGGGCCAAAGTAAACGACGGGCTTTATCCAAACTCACATTATCGGGCCACGAGTTTAGTGGTGCAAAACGCTGGTTTCCTGTTCCACCACCACCACGGCCATCGGCAATTCGATACGAACCGGCAGCGTGCCATGCCATTCGGATCATCAACCCTCCGTAATGTCCCCAGTCGGCCGGCCACCACTCCTGACTATCGGTCATTAAATCCTGAAGATCCTTTTTTAAAGCCGCCACATCCAGCTTTTTTAGTTCTTCCCGATAATTAAAATCTTGTCCTAAGGGATTAGTTTTCGTGTCATGTTGATGCAAAATGTCGAGATTTAGTGCATTGGGCCACCAATCCATAACTGATGAGCCGGAAGCGGTATTTCCACCATGCATTACAGGACATTTGCCTTGTTTTGAATGATTGTTTTCCATATACTTAGTTTTAAGTGATAATTTATGTAGCTATCCTAATAAGATACGAAAAACAGCACGACTAAAAAATGATTAATTCTTTAATTAACAAGCTTTTAGATTCTAATTCTTAATGACCGATAGATTTAATCTATGCAATCTGCAATTCAAGCAAACATAATCGCAATGACTTTTTTAACTGATGATTAAATCTTCGTTTATTCGCAATTGAACTTTCATGCAGTGTTGGGGTTCTGTTACTTTTACCGCAAATAAAAAACAATGGCAATTACAGTTCATCCCGAGGCGAAAGCCTTAATTTTTGATTTAGACGGAACCTTGTCGAACTCGCTTCCGGTACATGTTGAGACCTGGAAAACAGTAGGCAAAAAATATAATTTTGATTTTGACCCGAATATTATTCATGAAATGACCGGTCGTCCGACCATTGAGTTTGCCAAACGAATTGTTGAGCAATACCAAGTGGATGAACAGCCTGAAATTCTTGTTCGAATGAAACAACAATCGTTCTGGGATTCAGCGCATCTGCTTCAACCAATAGAAGAGGTGATCTCAATTGTAAAAAATTATCATGGAAAGCTGCCCATGTCGGTAGGAACCGGTGCAAGTGGAAAAAGTGCCGAAGTGCAGTTAAAAGAACTGGGACTTTGTGAATATTTCGATTTTGTAGTTTCAGCCGACGATGTGCAAAAACACAAACCACATCCCGAAACTTTTGTAAAATGTGCAGAATTGATGGGTATTGAACCGCAACTGTGCCAGGTTTTTGAAGATGGAGATCTGGGTATTTCAGCTGCCAAAGAAGTCGGGATGTTTGTTACCGATGTGCGTGAACACATTGTTTACGGCGACTGGGCAATGACTGAAAACAAGTAATCAGGGAATATGGCACATTTTCTACTGGCCCTGAAGACTGTTGCGCCCCTGTTTCTCGTCATTTTTACCGGAACACTTTTTTCGCGTACAAAAGCTGCACACGGGCCGTGGGTTGATGTGCTAAACAAATACGCACTGTGGATCGGCTTCCCCGCACTGGTTATTGCATCGCTGATGCACCTCGACCCGCAAGGCGAATCCTATACCCGACTCATTCTTATTAATTCGATATACATTGCTGGGTGCATGTTACTGGCCTTCCCAGTTGCGCGGATTTTTAAATTTTCGAAACGTTTGCGCAGTTCGCTATTCCTGATCCTTTCGTTTGGGAACGTGGCTTACCTCGGCATCCCGGTTCTTCGCAGCAGCTTTGGCGACGACATCTTACCGGTTGCAGCTGTTCTGTCTGCTGTTTATGTTTTCTGGTTGCTTACTCTTGGAGTCATCCTTATCGAAGCTACAGGAGAAGAAACCATCCAACCAAAGCAATTAGTGCTGAGCCTGGTCAAAAATCCACTGCTGATCTCCGTTTTTGTGGGTGTGGCCATCGTATTATTTCAAATAAAAGTGCCTTCGTTTATAGATAAAACCGTTAGCCTTTTTGCGGAATCGGTTACTGCAATAGTGCTGTTTTCGCTTGGAATATTTCTGGGGCAAAACAAAATTGGCGATCCCCGAGAATGGATCCGGGTTTTAGCTTTTGTAGTAGTGACGATGATCGTTCTTCCTTTGCTTCTTCAATTTGGTATCCGAACAGCCGGTTTAAACGACCTTCAGTTCAAAGCTACCATTCTTGATTCGGCAATGCCACTCGGACTAACTCCATATGCACTGGCTGTTCAGTATAAACTGGAAACTAAACTGGTAGCACGAATCGTGGTACTGGGGACACTACTTTCAGTGATTCTTATTCCGCTGTGGATAGCTTTTCTCGAATGAGGAATTGATTCACGCAGATTCCACTGATGTCGCTGAATCTTATTCAGAGTCAACATCTCATATCCGCGTAATCTGCATGAAATTAAATTTTAGAAACAAAGTCTAAAGCCAGTCCATCCAATTTCCCGATAAAAACAATATGGCTTTCAGGCGAGTCCATAATTAAATCCCCTTCTTCCAATTCAAAGCGGCCGCCAACTCCCTGCAAAATATATTCAAAAGGTTCGTTCTGAAAACACACCAACCCTTTGCAGCGGTAAATTTTACTTTTATAAATGTCGAGTGTATACTCCAGCCAGTAGAGAAAATCGGCTCGTTTTAACGGCGCAGAAAACGAAAGTGTTTTGGTTTGCACCAACGCATGATTGCTTTTATACGAAACAAAAGACCAGGCATTAAACGAATGTTGTTTCAGCCCGTTCAAATTCAGTTCTTTTGCTTCTCCAAAACTCGTTGACCGGATTTTTGCCAACGGTGCCAGTTTATTCATTTTTGTCCCGTACTCTTCTTGCTTCTTTTCATCCAGATTTTCAGTTTTATTCAGCAGAATCAGATCTGCAATAGTTAACTGTTTAAAGGCCATTTCCTCTTCCGGCAGATTCTCAAAATTTAAAGCATCAACCAAACAAATTGCACCATTGTATTCGTAGAGTGCTTTCAGGTCTTCGTCAGCAAAAAAGGGTTGAATCACAGGTGCGGGATCAGCAATCCCGGTTGTTTCTATCAACAGATGATCCACATTCGGGAAACGCTCGGCCAGTTCTTTTAGCACCAACTCGTATTCATCAGAAATAGTGCAACAAATACAGCCCTGTTTTAATTCAAACATCTGGCTGGCATCGACACCTTTTATCAGTTTTGTGTCGATCGGTACAGCACCGAATTCATTCTCGACCAAAGCAAACTGAATGTCGGGATTTGTCTTCAGCAGAAAGTTGATAAAAGTAGTTTTTCCGGCCCCCAAAAAGCCGGTTATTATTGTTACAGGTATTTTATTTTGTATACTCACTTTCTTACTAACAAAAGTCCCCTTCCGGGGATTTAGGGGCTCACCCCCTCCCGGCTAAAGCCGGACTCCCCATATAGGTGGAGAAATTCTTTTTCCATAGGGAATTTCCAACTCGTGGCTGGTAGCTCGTAACTCGTATCTTTCTTAAATCACCCCAAACAAATTTAAAATCACAATTAGCATGGCCAGAATCAGTACGTAACGCACATATTTTGCACCTCCTTTTACGGTAAAGTTGGCGCCCAGCCATGCGCCGAACATGTTGCCGGCAGCCAGTATTAAACCCGCAACAATGTCAACTTGTTTATTATAAATAAATATTCCGAGGGAAAAAATGGTGTAAATTAAAACAATAAAAACCTTTATTGCATTGGCGCGCACCAGGTTATGACCACACCCCAAAACCAATCCGGCCAGCAGAAAAAATCCTACCCCCATTTGAATAAATCCACCGAACAGACCTATTGCAAAGAAAATAATGTATTGCAGCGGCGACGGTTTGGGATTAACTTTTCCTATCTGATCGGTAATCCATACCTCAGGTTTTAAAACCACTAATAGCAACAAAACCACCATTAGTCCGGCGATAATATTTTTTAAGAGCTTGGGATCAATTTCAACGGCAAACAATGCCCCGATGATCGATCCGGCAATGGCAGGAATTGCAAGCCTATAATCCTTTGTAAAATCAAGTACATTCTTCTGTTTGAAGGTTTTTACCGCAATAACATTCTGAAGTAAGATGGCAATTCGATTCGTGCCATTGGCAATATTGGCCGGCAATCCAATAAACATTAATAAAGGAATAGTCAGCATTGATCCACCCCCTGCAGTGGTATTAATAAATCCGGCGGCAATTCCGGTTCCTACGAGTGCCAGTATCATGTACCATTCCATATCCATTGTTTGAAGTTATATGTAAAGAAAGTAAAAACGATCATCATTTCTTAGAATATTCAACATGAACAACAATATCTTGTCTATGAATGAATTGTTTGCTCACACCCCCTATAATCCCCCAAAGGGGGATATTTCCTCCCCATTGTGGAGGTCAGGTGGGGTTAATGTCTGTATTCCTACAAAAAGTTTAATAAAAAAAGCCCGAAAATAATTCCGGGCTTTGTATGCTTTAATTGATAAGTTCAATTCTAATAAGCAAACAGCGGAAAGTCTTTCATTAGTTGATGTACTTTTTCGCCAACTGCTTTTATGTACGCCTCATCGTGAATGTTTGCAATCGAGTCGTCGATAAGCTGAACGATCTCAGGCATCAAATCCTCTTTTACACCACGGGTTGTAATTGCCGGCGTACCTACACGCAAACCTGATGTTTGGAAAGGTGAGCGACTATCAAACGGAACCATGTTCTTATTCACTGTAATCTCGGCATTTACAATGGTATTTTCAACCACTTTACCTGTAATCTCAGGGTATTTTGTTCGCAGGTCAATCAGCATCGAGTGGTTATCAGTCCCTCCCGAAATAACTTTGTATCCCAAATCAACAAAAGCCTGTGCCATAACAGCAGCATTCTTTTTTACCTGCGCCTGGTATTCTTTGTATTCCGGTTCCAGTGCCTCGCCAAATGCAACTGCTTTTGCAGCAATTACGTGCTCAAGCGGTCCACCTTGTTGACCGGGAAATACTGCAGAATCAAGCAAAGAAGACATTTTTCGTACAACACCTTTTTTAGTTGCAATACCCCATGGATTTTCAAAATCTTCACCTAACAAGATGATACCACCACGAGGTCCGCGTAGTGTTTTATGAGTTGTTGATGTAACAACGTGCGCATATTTCACAGGGTTATCAAGCAAATCGGCTGCAATTAACCCGGCCGGGTGAGCCATATCCACCATAAACAATGCACCTACTTTATCAGCAATTTCGCGCATGCGCTTGTAATCCCACTCGCGGCTATATGCTGATGCACCACCGATGATCAACTTTGGTTTGTGTTCGATGGCCAGCGCTTCCATCTCATCGTAATCAACCATTCCGGTATCTTCTTTTACCTTATAGGCAACCGGATTGTAAAGAATACCCGATGAGTTTACATGCGAACCATGAGAAAGGTGACCACCATGCGAAAGGTCGAGTCCGAGGAAGGTATCGCCCGGCTTAAGAATAACACTCAACACTGCAGCATTTGCCTGTGCGCCCGAGTGTGGTTGAACATTGGCCCACTCAGCACCGTACAATTCTTTAATACGGTCGATAGCCAGTTGCTCGGTAATGTCAACAAACTGACAACCACCATAATATCTTTTTCCCGGATAACCTTCAGCGTACTTGTTGGTCATCACCGAACCCATTGCTTCCATAACCTGCTCACTTACAAAGTTTTCTGAAGCAATCAGTTCAATTCCGCCCAACTGACGGTCGTGTTCCTTCTTGATAATATCAAAAACCAAAGTATCTCTCTTCATCTTGTAACTGAATTATTTTAATGAATCGCAAAGTTAATACATTTTAATTCAGCCTTTTGATGATATTGGATAGAAATTAAGAGATTTTTTGAACAATTAAGATAGGCTGGGCAGACATATTAAAACCGGCACCAAAAAATATTCAGTTCATTTTAAACTTTCTTTCAGAAGATACATCTAATTGCTTTGACAAATAAAAACGTCAATTCAAATAACATATTAATTCAAACCAAAATGAAAAGAACAGTATTTTTAGTAATGGTGCTGGTAAGTGCACTGGTAATTTCTTGTAACAACGGAAATAATTCGCGACAAATGCCATTTGGCAACGGCGGCGGAATGGGCCCCGGAAATTTTGATCCGCAGGCAATGGTTGATCGTATGGTGGACGATATGGACGAAAACCTGGATTTAAGCGACGATCAGGAAGATCAAATCCGCAAAATTATGGAAGAGAATTTTGAGAATATGGCTGCCATGCGCGAGGAAATGCAAAACAGCGGTGCCGGTTTTGAAGGAATGCGCGAAAAAATGCAAAAATCACGCGAAGAACAAGACAATAAAATGAAAGAAGTTCTTTCTGAAGAACAATGGGAACAATACCAGGTTATGCAGGAAGAAAGAAGAGAAAGAATGAGTCAGGGTGGATTTCCTCCTCAGAACTAGCTTTCAGTTTTCAGTCGCAGTAAATAGTTAACTGTCACAGTAGACAGTTAACAGTTAAGGATGCCATCCATATGTTTTTCGATTCATGCGGATGGCATTTTTTTGCCTCGTTGCCGGATTCTGGATACTGGATATTGATCATTGGAGATTTTGGTCACTGGTCACTGGACACTTGTCAGGTAAGTTACCTTGTAACCAACAACCTCATAGAAACAGATCTCTCACTGCGTTCGAAATGACATTATGATCTTAATTATGAAAAGAAAGGATGCCATCCGAAGTTTTTCAACTTATACGAATAGCATCCTTTTTTTGCCTCGTTGCCGGATTCTGGATACTGCGAACTTGCAACCAGCAACTTGCAACTTCTTTGTAACAGATCTCTCGCTGCGCTTCGAGATGACAGCAACTGTGCCAACTGAACCTAGATCCCCAGCATCAGCTCTCCGGCATCTTTTCCTCCGGTAAATAAACGCTCCGGATTCTCAAGTAATTCTTTTAGTTTCACCAGGAAACCTACCGAATCTTTACCATCGATAATACGATGATCGTACGACAGTGCCACGTACATCATCGGGCGAATAACTACTTGTCCGTTAACAGCAACAGGTCGCTCAACAATGTTGTGCATACCCAGAATTCCTGATTGCGGCGGGTTAAGAATTGGTGTCGATAATAACGAGCCAAAAACGCCACCATTGGTAATGGTAAATGTTCCTCCCTGCAATTCTTCAACCGTAATCTTTTTATTTCGTGCTTTTTCGGCAAGTTCTTTAATTTCGAGTTCAATTGCAGGTATCGATTTACTTTCGGCATTGCGTACAATTGGCACCATCAAACCTTTTGGTGTTGATACCGCTATACCCACATCAACAAACTGAGGCATTACAATTTCTTCACCATCGATTTGTGCATTCACCATCGGATGGAAATCCATTGCCGTTGCAACAGCCTTGGTAAAAAACGACATAAAACCCACTTTGAATCCATGTATATCCACAAATTTTTGCTGATACTTTTTGCGCATATCCATTACATAGCTCATGTCGATCTCGTTGAAAGTGGTAAGCATTGCCGTTTCGTTTTTCACAGAAATAAGGCGTGCACTTAACTTTCGTCGCAGGCTCGACATACGCTGACGTTCTTCGTCGCGCGTAGCCTCTTTTTGAGGAATGGCGGCAGCCGTTGCTTGTGGTGCATTTACCACGGCTTCCACTTCTTTTTTGCCTAATCGTTTCAAGCCATTAATCACATCGTCAAGCGAAAGGTCATGCTCTTTCATCATTTCCTTGGCCACCGATGTAACTTTCACTTTATCATGTTCCGACGATTCGGGGACACTCTTTTTTTCTTCAGCTGCTTTAGCTTCCGGCTTCTCTTTTTCTTCTTCAGGAGCCTCTTCTTTCTCCTTTGGTTCTGCAGGTGCAGCCGGTGCTTCCACGCTTGTATCGATAGTACAAACTACGGCTCCAACCTCAACAGCTTCTCCTTCTTCGGCTTTTATCTCTATTTTACCGCCTTCGCTGGCAACAATGGTCAGTGTGGCCTTATCCGATTCCACTTCGGCTATTTCCTGGTCTTTGGCAACAACGGCTCCGTCTTCAACAAGCCAACTGCCAATTTCAACTTCGGTTATGGATTCTCCCGGACTGGGAACTTTGATTTCAATAATCATATTTTGGTTTTTTATGACGCTACAACTTCTTTTTGTTTAAACACGGTTTCCAAAATCTGGTCGAGGCCTTTTTTGTGTTTTTCCATCAGTCCAACAGCAGGGCTGGCACTTTCGGGGCGGGCAACAACTTTAAAGCCAAGGCAATCTAATTTGCGGTTGATAAACGGCCACGCTCCCATATTTTCGGGTTCGTCCTGTGCCCAAATCAACTCGGTGGATTTTGAATATTTACCCAATATTTCATTGATTTGTTTATTCGGAATCGGGTAAATTTGCTCCAATCGTACGATTGCCGTATTCGAAATTCCGTGCTCTGATTTGTATTTTGCCAAATCGTAATATAAACGACCGGTAACAAATACAACCTTTTCAACCAAATCAGGTTCAGCAACCGGGTCGTCAATAATTTCATTAAAATGTCCTTCTGCCAACTCTTCAATAGTTGAATGCACCATTGGGTGACGCAACAAACTCTTTGGCGTAAACACCACAAGGGGCAAACGCATTTTCATTTTCACCTGGCGGCGCAACAAGTGGAACATGTTGGCCGGCGTAGTTGGCATTACCACCTGAATGTTATTATTTGCAGAAAGCTCAAGGAAACGTTCGAGTCGTGCTGATGAGTGTTCCGGTCCCTGCCCCTCAAAACCATGAGGTAACAACAGGGTAAGGTTGTTCATCAGTCCCCATTTCTCGAAGGCCGAAGTAATATACTGATCGATTATCACTTGAGCCACATTGTGGAAATCGCCAAACTGAGCTTCCCAAATGGTTAGTCCGTTTGGCTCCGACAAAGCATAACCGTATTCAAATCCCATCACTGCGTATTCCGACAATGGCGAATTGTAAACTTTAAAACGTGCCTGATCTTCCGACACATGCTTTAGTGGGAAGTATTTATTTTCCGTACCTTCAATAACAAAAGCGGCATGACGGTGAGCAAAAGTTCCGCGCTCGGTATCCTGCCCGCTTAAACGCACCGGATGACCTTCGGCAACCAGTGTTCCGTAAGCCAGCAACTCTCCCATTGCCCAGTCCAAACGGTTATCGTGAACCATCATTTTCCTGTCGGAAATA
Source organism: uncultured Draconibacterium sp. (assembly GCF_963675065.1). Taxonomy (NCBI): domain Bacteria; kingdom Pseudomonadati; phylum Bacteroidota; class Bacteroidia; order Marinilabiliales; family Prolixibacteraceae; genus Draconibacterium; species uncultured Draconibacterium sp. Next base: position 2,123,677 of record NZ_OY775906.1, read on the forward strand.
ATCCGATTTACTTTTTTGAAAAATGGAAGATCAGTAGGTAGCGTATAAATCTTTTCAGCAATATTTCGAATGGTTTCTTCTCCAACGCCTGTTTCAACCGGCTCATTAAAGTTGGCTTTCGAAGGCATTTCGTATTGTTCATACTCCTTTACAAGGAATTTACGAATCTTCAACTTTTCAATCTTTTCCGATTCCTTGTATTTGCCTTCCAAAAACTGATCGAATTCACGAACTTTTTCCCGCGATTCTTCGTGAGTCATAATTCCCAGTTCATTCAACCGGTCGGCATAAATATCGCGTGGATTTTTATGTTTTGAGATCGCTTTGTACAACATCGGCTGCGTAAAACGCGGTTCATCGCCTTCATTGTGTCCGTATTTGCGGTAACACAGAATATCGATAAACACATCAGAATGAAACTTCTGACGGAACTCCATAGCCAGTTTTATCGTCCAGATCAACGCCTCCACATCGTCGCCATTTACATGGAAAACAGGTGAACGAGTTACTTTAGCCACGTCGGTACAATACGTGCTCGATCGTGCCTCAAGATATGGTGTGGTAAATCCTACCTGGTTGTTAATTACCAAATGAATTGTACCTCCGGTTTTATAACCGGGAAGTTGTGCCATTTGAACTGTTTCATAAACCACTCCCTGCGTTGCAATTGCCGCGTCGCCATGAATAACAATGGCAGCTGCTTTGCTGTAATCGCGCTGGTATTCGTATTCAATCTGAGAACGAACCATTCCTTCAACAATCGGGGCAACCGTTTCTAAGTGTGATGGGTTGGGAACCAGTTTCAATTTTACTTTCTTGCCCAAATCGGTCACTACTTCGTTTTCGTAACCCAAGTGATATTTTACATCGCCCTGCGCAATATCATCTTCGTATTCCGTTCCGTAAAATTCTTTAAATATATTTTGATAAGGCTTTTCCAGAATGTTTGCCAAAATGTTCAAACGTCCGCGGTGTGCCATTCCCATGATAAATTCTTCCATACCCAGTTCGGCTCCACGTTCAATAACGGCGTCGAGTGCCGGAATTATTGCTTCCGCTCCTTCAAGCGAAAATCGCTTTTGCCCAACAAACTTTTTATGGATAAAATTTTCGAACCCTACCGCCAGCTTCAGGTGATAGAAAAAGTGTTTTCGTTTTTCTTCAGTGTACTCTTCCGAGTTTTGGGTGCTTTCCATTCGCTCTCGCAACCATTGCACCACTTCCGGATGCCGCATATAAACGTATTCAACACCAACCGACCGGCAATAAGTGGCCTCCAGATGCGAAATAATGTCTTTTAGTTTTGCCGCACCGATACCAATTTCGTTGCCGGCCTGAAATGTTTTTTCAAGATCAGCCTTTTCCAAGCCGAAATTTTCAATATCGAGCGTTGGAGAATACGTACGACGTGCACGAACAGGATTGGTTTTGGTGAACAGGTGTCCACGCTGACGATAGCCAAGAATCAAATTTAAGATGGCAAATTCTTTATCGATATTATCGGGTTTTATTCCCGATGGTTTCTCAGGGTATTGCTTTCGGGCCAGTTCAAAACCCGAAAAAAACTGTTGCCAACTCTTATCTACTGATTCCGGATCTTCAAGATAAGACTGGTATAGGTTCTCAATCGCCTCGATTTCCTGGTTTCCCACAGACGAAAATTTATCCATAGTTGATTTTTAATTAACTTTTATATGATATTGAAGAAACAATGCAGTTTTTTTATTGTTTACCTGCAATCATAGTTTTTTCCTATCAAAATTAAGCTTTCCCGATGATTTTTATGCACGCAGAGCTATTTTGGTTTTGAGAAATATTTTGATTGGCTATTTTTGCTGAAAATTTACGACAATGATTCAAAGAATTCAGACCTTGTTTATGCTGGCGGCCGGTATGCTTATCGGTTCGTTATATCTTCAGAAATTTGCAGACATCATCGTTAACGATCAGCTGCATATTTTTAATGCTTTTGGAATTTTTAAAGATGAGGAATTACTTTTTAGCGGTTTGCCGCTAATGATTCTGATTGGCATTATTGCCTTACTTCATCTGGTGGCCTTATTTTTATACAAAAAACGTATACTTCAAATCCGCATTCTTGCGTTTACAATAATCCTAATGCTGGGGCTTTTCGGACTGTTCTTTTATTTTACTTACGCCAGTTTCGAGGAGGTAAAAGTGGCCTTTAAAGTAGCCGTTGCCCTGCCGCTTGCATCTGTTATTCTGGATTGGCTGGCTATTCGCGCTATCGGTAAAGACGAAGCTTTGGTAAGAAGCCTTGATCGGATAAGATAAAAACTGAATGAAGAATGTTGATTAACGATTTTTGATTGGCGAAGTATCGATGCGAAATCAATACTCGGGTCTAGCAACTTCTAAAATCATTATTCGTTAATCATCATTCAAAATTCAAAACTTTAAAGTTTGAGATTATGCAAGCAATGCTATTCGCCGCCGGTTTGGGTACCCGTTTAAAAAACGAAACGGCCGATAAACCAAAAGCTCTGGTTGAAGTTGGCGGGAAACCGTTGCTGCAACATGCTATTGAAAAACTGAGTGCCGGAGGTGCATCAAGAATTGTGGTAAACGTTCATCATTTTGCTCCACTGGTAATCGATTTTATAAATAGCAGGAATTGGGGCGTTCCGGTTCTTATCTCCGACGAAAGCGACAAACTTTTGGAAACAGGCGGCGGACTAAAATTCGCATCTCACCTTTTCGCACCAGACGAACCGATACTTATTTATAATGTAGATATTCTGAGCAACATTAATTTGCAGGATGTAATTGCCCAGCATACCCAATCAAATGCCATTGCAACATTAGTGGTTCGGCAGCGCGAAACACAACGTTATTTTAAGTTCGATTCGGAACACAACCTGGTGGGCTGGATCAATAAAAAAACAGGCGAAACAAAAATATCGCGATCAGAAAATTTCCAGGAAGCTACCGAAATGGCTTTTAGCGGAATTCATATTGTAGAGCCTCAGATTTTTGATTTTATGCCGGAAGAAGATCGTTTTTCAATTGTTCAGGTGTACCTCGAACTGGCAAAAACAAAAAATATTAAAGGCTACTTCGATAGTTCTGAATTGTGGATGGATGTTGGAAAACCGGCTCAGTTGAAGGAAGCACGCAAAGTTTTCAAATAATACTCGACCTGCGCTTAGTTAGCTATTATTATACAAGTAACGACCGAACAGAGTAGGCAAAGGCATCGTTTTCATTGCTTGGGATAATCGGATATTTGTCTTTTATTTCGTGTGGCGAGTTGTCGGTTAAAAACGAGTGCATGGTAAATTCCAGTAAATCAAAGTCGTTGTAATCGTTCCCCAGCCCCATGGTTTCGTCTTTCGAAATTTCCAATCGTTTACAAATTTCATTTACACCATTTCCCTTCGATACGGAATGGTGAAACACTTCAATCCAGATAAATCCCGGCGTAATTGGCGACGATGCACGGATAACCCTGATCTCAGGACACAAAGCTTCAATCTCCTTTTTCAGGTGATTAAACCGTTCTTCGTTCTGTTTTATAATGATCAAAAACTGGCACAATTCACTTTTTGGCAAATCATCGGTTATTAATGGCTCGGCATACGCTACATTAAATTTAAAGTAACGTTCAAACTCCTCGCAATCTTCCTTTCCACGGTAGTAATAATGTTTGTGATTATCAGGAACCGGGTAAAAAGCATGAAAGTTTACATCGCGGCTAATAAAGTGCGAAAGTAATTTTTGTGCCGACGACACTTTTATATTCTGATTAGCAATAAGTTCTTTTTTCTGCCAGTTATAAACTCCTGCTCCCGACGAAAACACCACATAATCGAAAGGCAGATCGGGCTGCAACACCTCTTTTACTTTCTGCAAATTCCGGCCCGTTGCTGCAACCCGAACGATCTGTTTATCACCCAGTTTTTGCAAAGCATCAATATTTGCCTGGCTAACGGTACGGTCGTTTTTCAGAAAAGTACCATCCAAATCAGTTGCCACAAGTTTTATGTTTTTCATCTCCTTCAATTATCCCGATAAAATTAGCTAAAAATCAATTATCTGAATATTTGCGGCTTTAAATTTCCGTTAACCCTGTTCACCCTTTTCCCGCTTGTGTTCATCGAAATAATTTTATGTGCGAAACTACTATGGCTACATTTGAGTATTGTTTTATATTTGTGGCTTATTCTAAAAACAGATAATCAGCAAAATAATGAGAATTGCACTAATTGGCTACGGGAGAATGGGAAAGGAAATTGAGAAAATCGCGGTATCACGCGGTCACGAAATCGGCCTTACCATCGATCTCGATAATCAAAACGACCTTACAGTAGAGAATCTCAAAAAATGCGATGTTGCCATTGAATTTACCATTCCTGCATCGGCAGTAAATAATTATAAATTGTGTTTCGAGGCGGGCATTCCCGTTGTTAGCGGAACTACCGGCTGGCTCGATAAAAAAGAAGAAGTGTATAGTAAATGTGCCGAAACAGATGGTACATTTTTTTATGGAAGTAACTTTTCGGTAGGTGTAAACCTGTTTTTCGAGCTGAATAAAAAGCTGGCCGAACTGATGGCTCCACGTGCTGAGTATAGTGTTGAAATGACCGAAGTTCACCACACCAAAAAGCTGGATGCACCAAGTGGAACAGCAATTAGCCTGGCAGAAGATATTATTGAAAACATTCCGGCAAAAAATGCCTGGGTGAACGACGAAACGCCTGCCGACAATGAAATGAACATTAAATCGGAGCGCGTTGGACAAGTGCCCGGTATTCACACCATAAAATACGAATCGGAAATCGACTTTATTGAAATTACACACAGTGCAAAAAGTCGTACAGGATTCGCATCGGGCGCCGTGCTGGCAGCCGAATATTGCCTTGATAATAAAGGCATTCTAACAATGAAAGACTTACTAAAATTATAAAATAAGAATTAATGATACGTTCGATCCTAACAAATAAGTGGTTTAAATTCATCACTGTAGGAATTCTTTACTCACTTTGGGTAATCTGGCTGGGAAGTTACTTGTGGTTTCTGGGACTAGCCATAATTTTCGACATTTACATTACCGAAAAAGTACACTGGGCATTCTGGAAAAAGAAAAACCCGCCCAACGGAAAACAAACCAAAGTTGTTGAATGGGTGGATGCTATTATTTTTGCGGTAATTGCCGCTACTTTTATTCGTATGTTTTTTATTGAAGCATACACCATTCCAACATCGTCAATGGAAAAATCGATGTTGGTGGGCGATTACCTTTTTGTAAGCAAAACGGCTTACGGGCCAAAAACGCCAAACACGCCGCTATCGTTTCCGTTTGTGCACAATACCATGCCAATTGTTGGCGGAAAATCATATTCTGAAGCCATTCAGCGACCATACAAACGACTGGCTGGTTTTACCAAAGTGAAAAATAACGATGTTGTTGTTTTCCACTTTCCTGAAGGCGACACGGTAGCGTTGGGTGTGCCTACCCGTAGTTATTACCAAATGATTAGAGATTATGGTAGAAATCGGGTTTGGAGCGATAAAAGAAACTTTGGCGAAATAATTTCGCGGCCGGTTGATAAACGCGAAAACTACATTAAACGTTGTGTTGGGATTCCGGGCGATAAAATTGAAATTAAAATGGCTCAGTTGTATGTAAATGACGAGGCTCAGAAAAAATTCGATGGTGTTCAGTACAACTACCTCGTTGAAACGAACGGAACAGCCATTAATCCAAAAGCGCTCGACCGACTGCATATTTCGGAAGCTGATCGCAATACGTTTTCAAGCAAACAATATTTATTGCCGTTAACAGAAGAGGCAGCCGGAAAAATAAAGGAATTTGCCAATGTTCAATCGATTAAAAAAATGCTGGAAGAACCCGGCGAATGGGAACGGGCTATTTTCCCAAGCGACAGTCGTTACCCCTGGAATGTTGACAATTTTGGACCGTTAACTGTTCCGTCAAAAGGCGAAACAATCGACCTTGATGTTGATAATCTGCCAATTTACGAAAGGATAATCGATATTTACGAAGCAAACGATTTGGAGGTAAATGGCGACCAGATAAAAATTAACGGTGAAGTAGCCACATCCTACACTTTTAAAATGGACTACTACTGGATGATGGGTGATAACCGCCACAACTCGGCCGACTCGCGTTACTGGGGTTTTGTACCTGAAGACCATGTGGTTGGTAAAGCCAAATTTATCTGGCTTTCGTTGGACAAAGACAAAGGCTTCCCGGCAAACATTCGTTTTAAACGTCTGTTTACCAAAGTGCATTAACAATTTATACAAATTATATTCGTTTAAAGGATAACAGACAACTGTTATCCTTTTTTTATAATTTCGGGATTGATACTTGAAAACCATCAGTTATGCAGTTAATCGTTGTAATTCTACTGATTCTGGCCGTTTTGCTGGTAATTTTCACCCTGCAAAATGCCATGGACATTACCCTCAATATATTTTTCTGGGAAATAAAAGATGCTCCGTTGGTGCTGGTTTTATTGAGCTGCATTTTTCTGGGGTATTTAATTGCGGCATTTTATTTTTATCCGCGCCTGTGGAAGGTAAAACGCGAATACAAACAAATGCTGAAATTCAACACAGAACTACAGGAATTACACCAGATGAACGATACTAAAAAGTTGGAAGAAGAAAGCGATCCTGAAGGAATTGAGCTGGAAGATGATGACGATGATGACACTTTTTTTAAAGACTAAACATGGATAACAACGCACTTTTACTGAGCACTGCGTATTTTGCTCCGGTACATTTTTATGCACGCTATTTATACCACTCAAAAGTTTACCTCGAACAATATGAAAACTTTACCAAACAAACCTATCGCAACCGTTGCCTGATATTGGGAGGAAACGGACCAATTTCGCTTGTTATACCGGTGGTAAAAGGGCGCGGACCAAAAATACTTATAAAAGATCTGCAGATATCGTACGACGAAAACTGGCAGCGTAACCACTGGCAAACCATCGTTTCGGCCTACAACTCGTCGCCGTATTTCGAGTATTACCAGGATGAACTATACCCGTTTTTTGAAAGTAAAACCAAATACCTGCTCGATTATAACCTGCAAATACACGAACAACTCTGCGATTTTTTCGAAATTGAGAACAAAATCCGTTTAACCGAAGACTTTGAAAAAGCACCTAAAAACACCTTCAATTTACGCGATAGTATTTCTCCAAAATTGAAACATAATCCCGATACAGAATTTCACCCCTTAACCTACACGCAGGTATTCTCCGATAAATACGGATTCTTACCAAATTTAAGTATCCTCGATCTGCTTTTTAACGAAGGGCCAAATGCTTACACTATTCTTTTGCAAAGTTTGCAGAAGAAATAAGTGAAGGAAACAATCCACGTTGTTTGCTGTTCTGGATTTTATGAGTCGAAAAAACAGACAAATAAAAATCGGGATTTTCTTGATGATCTTTTCCGGAGTATTCTTTGCTGCCACACTGATCATTCCGTTTTTTGACCTGCCCACCAAAACCAAAGTTGCTGCATCAACCACCAGTTTTATACTAATGGAAGTTGTGTTTTGGGCCGGTGGACTGCTGGTTGGAAAAGAACTATTCACCAAATACAAGAAGCAGCTTAATCCTGTTAACTGGTTTAAAAAGAAGGAACAAAACGGATAATCTTCAAGAATCTACACCATAAAACCGTTCAATTTAAATCCGCCAAAACACTCTCCAATCTTGTATTTCATGCTGATTTTTTGTAACTTATGTTTTACACCAAAAATCTTTAGCCATGAATATAAATGATTACATTTCGTTTGCCTCAGCAAACCCGGTTTGCTACTTGGCAACCTGCGAGGGCGACCAGCCCCGTGTCCGAACCGTGCTCCTGTTTTTTGCCGATAAAACAGGCTTTTATTTTGGCACTCTCTCTCCAAAACGTATGTCGAAACAACTTCATCACAACCCGAAAATTGAAGTTTGTTTTTATAACAATCCGAAAGATCTGGCCCAAGCCAAACAGATGCGATTAACCGGTACCGTTGAATTTGTTGACGACCCAAAAATGATACACCGACTACACGAAGAACGCCTGTATCTTGACGACATTTCCGGCTATGATCTGGAACCCATTAGCGAAATTTTTAAAGTAACTGCCGGAGATGTACACTTCTGGAGCCTGAGCGATGTAATGAATGAACAGAACGTAGAACACCTGGCTTTCTGATTCTTTTGAACCTCCCTAACACGGTCAGTTTTTGTGATAAAATCAGCTTGAAATTAAACTCAAAATTGATTGTCATGAAAACTTATTTATCATTTCTAATTATGTTTCTGCTCATTGCGATGGCAGCCTGCGTTCAGGATGAAATTACAGAAGAGTTGCTTTCTGAAGATGACTTACTAAAAAGTCATGAAATAGAAGAAGGAAAATATAGTGGAATTCTGGCAAGAGCAGCAGAATGGTACATCTCGTTACCGGAAGGCTGGGAAGACATGGATACCCGCTATATGATTTTTTATGCTCATGGTTTACAAGATCCGGGAGAAGGCCCCAATTTACCAAGCGACACAGTAAGTAACAGGTCAATAGAAGATATTATTACCGGGATGGGATTGGGTTATGCCACCACCAGTTACCGTGATGATGGTTTTATTGCTGACGAGGCAGTGGAAGATATACGCGCACTTCATAAAAAAGTATGCAAGGTGCTAAAAAAAATGCCTCCGGATATTTCCATCCTTGGAGGTCCGTCGGAAGGCGGATTGGTTACAGCCCTTACCCTCGAAAGATATCCAAAAAGCTTTGACGGAGCTTTATCGATTTGCGGCCCAATTGGCGACTTCTTTGGACAATTACAGTATAACGGAAACTTCCATGTTCTTTTCAATTATTTCTTTGGAGAAGATCTTGCTACGTTAGGCTATAGTACCGGCAGTCCCCTGGGAGTTGGAGAAGAAATTATGGACCAGTGGCGGTCGGGTGAACTCCCTTCTGCAGTGCAACAGCTTTTATATACCGACGCACTTCAAGGAAGTGTAAAATTATTACAACTTTTAAATTGTGCACAAGTACCGGCTGACATGACCAATCCTGTGGCAATGGGAACTGCTGCCTTGCAATGTTTACGGTATAACATAATGATTACTGACGATTTAATTGATCGTCTGGATGGTATTGTACCGTTTAATAACATGGAAACGGATTACAGTGGATCGCTGAATGATGAAGCACTGAACAACAATATTCTGCGTGTTAACGAAAATAGTTATCTGACTGCAATGATGAGCATAAAAAAATATGAAACTACAGGCGATATCCAGATTCCCTTCGTCACCATACACACAACAGGAGATAACGTTACTCCTTTCTGGCACGATGAGATTTACAGAACGAAGATATTGTCGAATGGGAATGGCCTATTACACACCAGTCTTCCGGTTGAAAATTATGGGCATTGCACCATTGAAGAGTCGGATATTGTGAACGGTTTGGGCATTGTGATCACAAAAATTCAAAAGATGCCTTAGTTCGCTTACGAGCATTCTTAAAAGGGAAAGCGGGATGCTAAAAAATTAAGGATAGCGTAATGAAGAGTTAAACCAATTCTTTAAAACATTGAAACCATGAATTATGAAAAAACAGAATTTGAATTACAGGGAGCGAATGGAATGAAACTATCGTGGTTACTCAGTAACGGTCAAGTTTTTATGATAACCTGTACAGATATTGAAAAATCGGTCAACGGAATTATCACCGCTTGCTGGATATCGCCAACTTCTCACAATCCCTTATTATTAACAGCATCAATTGGAAATGGAGAAAAGGGCTCTGAAGCCTATCGTTTTTGCCATTCGCTGATTAATGAAACCAAAGAATTTGGGTTGAATATTCCTACAACGGATTTAACTGAGGCCATTTTTAAAGTGGGAACAACACACAGCAACATGGTAAACAAGTTTTCAGAAGCCGGATTAACACCCATGACCGGCAAAAAAATTAGCGCCCCGCTGATAGAAGAATGTTTTATGAATATCGAATGCAAAGTAATCATCAGTTATATCACAGGAGATCACACCGTTTTTGTAGCCAAACCGGTTGCAGCCTTTATGGATGAAGACGTGATCGTTAATGGAAAATTCTCTGACAAGTATTACGACAAAAAGAACCAGGTACAGATAGGCGACCTGATAACTAAATGGAATATGTGGTAAAATAAATTAAAGCAAAAATTATGGAAAACAATTTAAAAAGAAAACTGGGACATTCAGGTATTGAAGTAAGTGCCATGGGAATGGGCTGCTGGGCCATTGGTGGTCCAACAAATCTTCAATCTTTACCACTCGGCTGGGGGCAAGTAGACGACGCAGAATCGATACGGGCGTTGGAAAAAGGAATTGAAATGGGCATTAATTTTATCGACACAGCCGATGTTTATGGTGCCGGCCATTCCGAGAAAATAATTTCACAGGTATTAAAAGGCCGTCGCGACAAGCTGGTTATCGCCACTAAATTTGGCATGGGCTACAATCCCAAAACAAGCGAAGCGATAATGGGGCTTAAAGTAACACCCGAATACACCAGAAAAGCTTTAGAGAGCAGCCTTGCACGACTGAAAACTGATTACATCGATTTATACCAGCTGCACGTTGCCAATCTAAATCTGGAGGCTGCCGAACTAATTCGCGACACACTTGAAGACCTCGTGCAGGAAGGAAAGATAAGGGGTTACGGCTGGAGTACCGACGATGAAGAACGTGCTACCTTTTTTGCCAATGGAGATAACTGCATCGCCGTTCAACACGAACTGAATGTTTTTGTTGGCAACAAAAAAATACTAAAACTATGTAAAGACCGAAAACTTGCAAGCATTAACCGCGGGCCATTGGCAATGGGCGTTCTTACCGGGAAATACAACGACCAGTCAATAGTTCCTGAAGATGACTGCCGCTCAATAATACATCTGCTGGGAGACGAATATTATATGTTCTTCGAAGATGGAAAACCAAAGGCTAGCTTACTAAAAGAGTTGGAAGCGATCGGCGAGCTATTAAGAAGCGATGGTAGAACACTGGCGCAGGGAGCACTCGCATGGATATGGGGCAAAAGCAAACGAACAATTCCTATTCCGGGATTTAAAACCGTAAAACAGGTAGAAGAAAATGCAGGAGCTTTAAAGTTTGGTCCGCTCACTGAGAGCCAGATGAGAGAAATCAAAGCAATTCTGAAAAAAGAACTGGTTCATTGAATTCGGACAGAAGTAAATAAAGAAAACCGTTCATACGCAGAGACTCTAATTACTGTTAGAAGTAATTATAACAAGAGCACAAAAAAGGCTTCGATTAAAAACCGAAGCCTTTTGTATTGTTGTTACAAAATTTTAAAACCAAGTGTTAACAAAAATGATGTTGATTTTCCGTTAACAAAATCCGGATCATCGTAAACTATACCGGAATGCTCCATGCGGGCATCAAGCGTAAAGAACAAAACATCAACCCCCAAACCATATTGTACACCAAATAAATTATCATTGAGAAACTCATCATTCAAATCATTCCAACCTTCCGGGTAATCAGCATCGGTTACAAAACTGAATACCGGACCAGCCATAACTCTGAAATCAATCATGGGAGTTTTTACCAGTTTGTATCCTAAAAGAACCGGCACATCTATGTTTTTATAATCGAAGCCGCCTGATAACCCACTGAATGATAAATCACCACCTTTTTTACTAAAATAAACCTCAGGTTGTACATAAACCCGGTTAAACCCTACCCGACCAAATGCCCCCCAATGCATTTTGGTTATTGCATCCGAACTAAGGTCAGGTTCTCCGTCAAGACTCATGTTTGAGTAATGCACACCAGCTTTCACCCCCAAATCAAAAACAGGTTGGGAAAAACCAACTGATGCGATTAAAACAAAGAGAGAAGCAAAAAGAAATCGTTTCATAACTATTTGTTTTGAATTTTGATTATAACGTAAAATTTCTGTTTCAAGTATACGGAGCTTTTATTAATATCGCCGAATCTTTTCCTTGTAAATTCAGGCATGAAAATTGTTAAATTCATTTTCAAATAAATTAGCCATGAAAAAACACCTGCCATATCTGCTGATTATAAGTATCCTTCTTCTTTTTCAAAGCTGTTCGAGTCCAAAATATATTTACGACAAATCGAGCTACGAGCGACAAAAAGAACTGCGAAGCAGCCGGGGTGGAAATATTTTTGGTGAAGTAATGCTCGGGTTAGGATCTGCTGTTGTTGGTGCAATGTTAGAATGCGAAGTCGACTATGTTCCTTCTGAACAGCAATTTAAAAAGATTAACCTGATCAATCCAACAAACGACACAATTTACGTGAATATGCTTACAGATTTGGTTTGGGATGAAAAAAACTACTGCGATTTTATGGATATTCGAATTCCTCCAAAATTAAATTGCAAAGTAATGGTACCTATGCACGCCGCCTACAATTTATATTTCAGCAATACCCCGCAAAGCGATGATGACGAAGTGATTGAAATTTACACCACCGATGTAAAACGTTTCAGCCTTTACCCCGGAATGACACTGGAAGCCAATACCTCTTCTGAAGAAAAATAAACTTTGCGAAATATTCTTTTGGTCAATTGGTCAGCTTTCGACATATCTCAAACAACTTTTTTTAGCAGTTTTCGCTAATTTTTATCCCCTGCCCCAAATTTTCAGTAAAAAATACTTATTGAAATAACTGATCTGTTAATTCATGTATATAAATCAATAATGCGTGAGCATTAGCCTGCATTTAACGGTTGATTTCCATGCTCCCTGTGTCGTATCTTTATTTACGGAAACCAAAAGTGCAGCCTTATGAACGTGGAAGAAAATATCATTTCACTCATCTCAGAGCAACTGCCTCGCAGCAAAAAACAACTTAACGAACTTTTTGAATCCGATGCTGAGATCCTAAAAAAACGAAATGGTTTTTTGCTTTTTTCGGTCGACGATTTTTCAAAAGAAGATCACTTTTCCACCACCGATCCCTATCAGTTGGGCAAAAACCTGGCGGTAGCAACCTTAAGCGACATTTTCGCTTCGGGAGGCACTCCTCAATATTTTAGTCATTCTATTGCGTTAAATCCAAAAAAATGGGATGATAAGTATCTGATAGAGTTAGCTCGTGGTGTTGCCGAAATTCTCGTGGAAACAGGAGCAGCATTTATCGGTGGTGACCTCGGTACCTCGGAAGAATGGCACTACACTGGAATTGCAATCGGGCATTCCGAAAAACCCTTGATGCGTAAAAAAACGGTACCGGGAGAGCTTATTTACATGACCGGAAATTGCGGAACTGGTAACCTGGAAGCCGCCATACAGCTGTTTAACCTGGATAGTGACGTTACTGCTCAGTTTGAACTTCGGCATAAAGAAGCTCAATTAATACAGGAATTTGCCACAACCTGTATCGACTCCAGCGATGGAATTGGGAATACACTACGCACAATTTCCACCTTGAATAACACCGGTTTTTTGATCGACCGGTTAAATCCCGACCCCATTGCAAACGCTTTCATGGCCAAACTAAAACTACCTGAAGAACTATTGTTCCTGGGCGAATGTGGAGAATATGAACTTGTATTTACCATTAAACCGGAAGATGAACAAAACTTTTTAGCGGAAGCGGAAAGCAGAGAGCTGTATTTCACGAAAATAGGTACAATACAGAACGAAGAGAAAATGCTTGTGTCGGGATCAAAACTTTACGACTTGAGCGATTTTAATATTGGAGGGCGGGATTTTTCCGATTCTCAGGAATACATTTATGCATTAACAAAATACCTAAAAAGTCATGAAAACGAAATCTCATAACGAGGAAGAAAAAAGTGGCAACGGGTACAGTATTGATTTCTCCAGTACCTGGAAAAATGGCCGAAAATTACCGCTGGATGAACGGATTAATTTGTTCCATATTTCCATGCAAAACCAGAACAAAGAGGACAAACATTTATACATGCGGGTAATCGATTCGGCAACCGACCGCACAGTAATAGCCGTTGATGCCGATGGGAACAAGAAGGAAATGTTGATGTTCGGTTCGAATAATTACCTGGGGCTTGCCAACCACCCACACATTAAAGAAGCAGTAAAAAAAGCCATAAAAAATTACGGAGTCGGTATTGCCGGGCCGCCACTTCTTAATGGTTATTCATCGCTGATGAAAGAACTTGAAAACCGGCTCAGCAAATTGAAAGGCACTGATGACACCATGATTTTTACAAGTGGTTACACCGCAAACCTGGGCTTACTATATGGCTTATGTACTCCACACGATCTAATTATTGCCGACGAATACAACCATGCTTCATTTTTCGATGGTGTGAAACTGTTAAGGGGAAAATGCATCACCTTCGGGCACAACAACATCGACCAGTTGAAAAATTTATTACAAACACATAAAACCGATGGAGACCTTTTTGTGGTGGTTGAAGGAGTTTACTCAATGGATGGCGACATCGCTCCGTTGGATAAAATAATTCCACTATCACAACAATATAACGCACACACTATTATTGACGATGCCCATGGCACAGGTGTTTTGGGGTTTAACGGCGAGGGCATTATGGAAGAACTTCGGATAAAATGGACCAACGAAATAATTATGGGAACCTTCAGTAAAGCTTTTGCCTTGAACGGTGGATTTATTTCCGGTTCGAGGGAGGTGATCGAATACCTGCGGTTTATGGCGCGCACTTACATGTTTTCAGCCTCGTTGCCACCGGTAACAATTGCAGCAGTTTTGGCCGGTATCGATGTGATAGAAAATGAGCCCTGGCGAAGGGTACAACTCAAAAAGAATGTATCGTTCTTAACGCGTAAGCTGAAACGTTTTGGAATAACAACACCTCCGCAGGCAGGAATTATTTCGCTAAACGTTCCACAAGACGCCAACATTAGAAAAATGGCAAACGATTTTAATCGCGAAGGGATTTTCTTAAATGCCATTGAGTTTCCGGCTGTACCTGCTGACAAACAACGATTTCGTATTTCAATAAGTGCCAACCACACAAACGATGATCTCAAAAAACTGGTTGACACGGTTGAATTGGTTTGGTATAAACACAGTATATTTT
Organism: uncultured Draconibacterium sp.; assembly: GCF_963675065.1. Taxonomy (NCBI): domain Bacteria; kingdom Pseudomonadati; phylum Bacteroidota; class Bacteroidia; order Marinilabiliales; family Prolixibacteraceae; genus Draconibacterium; species uncultured Draconibacterium sp. The sequence goes on from NZ_OY775906.1 coordinate 2,138,773, forward strand.
GCAACGATTAAATCATGAAAACAGCGGTATTAATAAATGGTTTTGCCAACAATGGATCGGCAGAGAAAAAATGGGATCACATTGAGGATGACATGAAAAACATTATGCCTGTTGGAACATTGTACATTCATTTCTCGGAAACCGATAATCATATCAGCCTGATGGAAACTTTGGTAAACGAATACCAGGTTAAAAACTTTGTTTCTGCCGGTGGAGATGGCAGTATCAACAATCTCATTAATACCCTCGCTCAGGTTACGAATTATCAATTGGCTCCATTTTGTATTGGTGCCATTGGTTTGGGATCGAGCAACGATTTTCTTAAACCTGTAAAACACAAAATAAGAGGAATTCCAGTGAGAATTGATTTTGAGAATAAAAAGCAGGCTGATTTAGGGATCGTTGAATATATGGAAAATGACACGACCAAAAAACAGCTTTTTATCGTTAATGCCAGCCTTGGTTTTACAGCTAAGGGGAATCAAAATTTTAACGATAACAGCAATAAAATTATTCAATTTCTGAAACCGCTTTCAACCAACCTTTGTATTTTATGGACAATCGCACAAACGCTGCTGAACTACACAAATATTCATTTGGAAATTGCTTATGATGAAAAACAATTTTCAACAAGTGTCACCAATCTTTCTATTGCCAAAAATCCCAATGTTTCAGGTAGTTTCTGCTACGATGTTGATCCGGGCACCGACAGTGGCTGTTTAGGATTTTACCTGGCTGAAAACTTTAAAAGACAACAAATTCCCGGATTGCTTTACGCTTTATACCAAAAACGATTCTCACAAACAAAAAACTGTAAAACAGCGCTTGTTCAGTCGGTAGAAATAAACTCTGCAAAGCCTGTTCTTCTCGAAACCGACGGCGAAATTATTGAAGCCTGTCGATTTCGTTTTTCTGTGTTACCCAGAGCTTTATTTGTTGCTGATTAAAACTGATATCATGAAAAATGAAAATGATTTTGCACCTGTTTTTTCCCTCCGTTTTCTGCGAGCACTTATTATTCACATGCGACCTTACCTGCTGTTTGTTTCCGGTGCAGCCGGGTTGGCCGGGCTGGCATTGGGCTGGCAGGAAAACGGCTCAATTACAAAGCTTGTGATTTTGTTTTTACCTTTCTTTTTAGGCTACGGTTTTGGTCAGGCTTTAACCGATTGTTTTCAAACCGACACCGATGCCATCTCTGCAGCGTACCGGCCTTTGATAAAAAAAGAAGTGTCGCCCAAAGCACTTGGAGTAGTCAGTCTGATTGGACTGATTTTGATTGGGATTCCACTGATTTTATACAATCTCAATAACCTTATATTTTGTTCGCTGGCAATAATAGGACTGTCCACTTACACCTATTTTAAAAAGAATTTCTGGATAGCCGGACCATTCTACAATGGCTGGATAGTAATGATTTTACCGATAGCGGCTTTTCTAGCCATCACAGGGAAAGGTCTTTCATCACTCAATAATAGCACGCTCATTTGGTTGTGCGTAATAACACTTTTTGCGTATGCCAATTTTGTATTGATCGGCTATTTGAAAGATATCACTGCCGATCGGGAAACCGGCTACAATACATTTGCCGTTAAATTTGGCTGGGATCATTCGGTTGTACTTGGCGATATTTTTGTAATTATAGTTGCACTTGCCTCGTTGTTCCTTATCAATCCTGAAAACACAATAGCGCTGGCACTATTTATAATTGCCACTTTGGTCGCTGTTTCCGGACAAATTAAAGCGCATTTTACCTCCATTAAAATTGAAGAGAATGCCACCTACCCCATTGTATCAACGGTTAGGGCTTTTATCCTCTGGCACCTTGCCATAATGGTTACTTTTCAACCCGACTGGTACCTGTTTGCCTTGTGCTACTACTTTGGTTTTGAACTGGTATTGTTGTTCCGCCCGGAAAAAGGACAAATATGACCGATGATGTTTGAACTAAAAAATAAACGAATAATCATTACCGGTGCCTCATCAGGAATCGGGAAACAACTTTGTTTTGAACTGGCAAAATACAATCCCAGGCTGATTCTTATGGCCCGGAATTTTGAAGCTCTAGACCAAGTCAGGGATGAATTGATTTCAGCAAATCCAGGACTCGATGAACCAATTATCATCAGTTGTGATATTTCCAATGAAATGGCTGTTAAAAATGCAATAAAGCAACTATCTTCCGAAAAACAACCCATCGATATTCTAATTAACAATGCAGGAATCGGAATTTACGGTCCTATAAAAAATACCGTTCCGCAAGACTTCAAACAACTTCTGGATATCAATTTTTTGGGAGCCGTTAACCTTACTTACCATACACTTCCCCATTTTCCCGAATACAGTCCGGGAATGATCGTTTTTATATCATCAATAGCCGCACTTTATGGCATGCCCTGTTATGCGGCCTACTCGGCCAGTAAAGCTGCATTAAGATCGTTCAGCCAGACGCTAAGGGCAGAGTTGGTCCATACCAAAATTTCGGTTTTGCATGTGGCGCCCGACTACACCCAAACCCACTTTTTCAGAAATGAGAAGTTTTTGCCCGGAGCACACTTACGACACGATAAAATGGCAACCGCAGAGGATGTTGCCCGCCAAATCATTCAACTAATAAGAAAAAATAAAACTGAAGTTGCACTCTCTCTACGCGGTAAATTGATTGGGAAAGTGGCCGCACTTTCACCGGGATTTGCCAGAGCTTATTTTCGAAGAAGAGCCCGTAAATTATTAATAATCTGAAGTCATGAAAAAGCCAAAACTGCTCATAATCGTATTGTTTCAAAACCTGGGAGATGAAAGAACCTATTATGCAAAATCGCCGGCGCCGCCTGTGTCCGGAGCCTTGCTTGCTGCATTAACTCCGTCAATCGTGGAGATAGAGTTGTTACACGAAATGATTCGCCCGATAAACTACGAAACTGACGCTAACTACATAGCACTTAGTTTTATGGATTTTTGCGCCGCCCATGCTAAAGAAGTTGCCAAAAGATTCAGAGAAAAAGGGAAAAAGGTAATTGCAGGAGGACGTTATGCCTCCACCTTCCCTGAAGAGATTGAAGATTACATGGATGCCACCGTAGTAGGAGAAGCGGAAAAAATTTGGCCATCCGTTGTTCACGACCTGGTAAATAATAGATTGAAAAAAACCTACTATGCTCCGTTTGCACCTCCGCTTGACAACATCCCTCCACCACGCTACGATTTGGTTGAGAAGGATTTTACGGTTCCGGTGGTAACAGAAGCAACCCGCGGGTGTATTTATAAATGCAGCTATTGCCAGTTGAACATTAATCCGGCCCCACACCGTAAACGTCCGATTGCTGATGTGGTGAACGACCTGCGTTCTACCCGGAAACTCCCGCTGCTGAAAAGAAAGATAGCCATGCTGCAAGACAATAATTTGGGTGGCGATTTAACCTATGCGAAAGACCTTTTGCGCGAAATTGCAAAGCTGAAATTATGGTCGTTGGGTGTACAATTTAGTTTTGATTGCCTGCATGATGATGAATTTATCGACCTGCTTGAACAGGCGCATTGTGGGTTAGCATTTATTGGGCTGGAGTCATTAAATGAACCCAGTCTGGCCTTTGTGCATAAAAAGCAAAACAAAACGGCCGAATACAAAGAACTTTTTATGAAATTGAAAAAACGGGGCATTTTAACCTTTACAGGGATGATGATCGCGCTGGATGAGGACACTAAAGAATATTACGACAGACTTCCTGACAAACTTGAAGAAATTGATCCCAGCACCATTTTGTTATCCATATCAATTCCGATACCGGGAACACCATTCCACAAACTGGTGAAAGAAGAAGGCCGGATTATCGATGAGAACCTGGCGCATTACGAAGGCGACCATCTGGTATTTGAACCCAAAAACGTTACGAAAGAACAGGTTTTTCGCGCCTACAAAAATATAAACAGAAAATTCTATTCATGGCGAAATATAATCAGGCGGTGGTGGCGTTTTATCAGCACCGCCCATTTTAAAGGTAATATTTTCAAACGATTGTTAAGAGGAATATTCCTGTCGGCAATGATGATGAAAATCTCAATTTTTCAGCGACATCATGCCCGAATGAAAGTTTATGAAATGCAAAGTGCGTAACCAGGAAAGATTGAAAGTAGATTGAAAGTAGATTGATTCAATCTTACCAATCCCCGGAATCATTTGTTTCTGAAATTTGCTAGGAAAGCGACGAACGCATTTGTTCCAAGGCATACAGCTGACTGTTAAAAAAGCGGTTGCGTTCTTTAGCGCCGGTGTGACTTATTAAGTTTGATTTTGTAATCAATCCCCGAAAATATTTATCCAGCTCAATACAAAAACTCTGATTGGATGTATTCAATAAACTAATAACATTAAAAGTGAGATAGGAACTGTATCCTTTATCTGTGCGAACTAAAATGGTATTGTCATTCAAAACAACCTCGTTGTAATACAGCCTGAAATTGTTCTCCACGCCGTCGGGTTCGCTGCCATAAAGGAACTTAAAGCCTAACTCAGCCTCTTTCTGAATATGATGAATCCACTTCTCCATTTTATCAAGCAGGTTAAGCAGGTCGTCCTTATTTTTAAAAAAGCCTGATACGTAGTAAAACTCAATCTGGCTGAGCATAATCGTGAAAGTATGATTGTTCCAAATTTCAATGGTTGGGATTTGTGAAGCTAAAGCCAGTGCTTTTCTACCATTCACATAAGCCGGATTTTCCAAATCATTAAAACTAAACATCTTTTCTTTGTACTCAGGAAACCGGAAAAGTGTTTTTTCCCAGAAAAAGACTTTAAAAGCAGCAATTTCAGGTAACTGAAAATAATGAAAAACAGGAGGATCTTTTGCTGCATAAATGATCTCCGCCTGTTTTGAATCGTGGATACGTTTTGTATCCTCATATAATTTCCCCAACCAATCGCTAACCCTGAAATTATCAGGTTGAATTACCGAACAACTAAAATTTACACTCGATAAATCTTCTCCATTTAACTGGTCTAACGAAATATTGAAAAAATCTTTCAGTACAAACAACTCTTCAAGGGTAAGTTCTTTGTCTCCTCTTATCCTTCGATAAGCACTGTCCTGACTAATGCCCAATAAATTAGAAACTTCAAAAACAAGTGAGATATTCGGGGACAATTTTTCTTTTACGAGTTGAAAAAACTCCTTCTGAATAGTACTAACCCGATGCATGCAGTTAATTTAAGATTTTATCGCCTGTTCAATCTTTTACGGCATGAATTCAATTTTGATTCATATCTATTGAAATAAAACATAAGTTAAACTAACACGATTTAACCACGCCCTGTAAACATGAATAATCAATTTATTTATTAAGCTACTAATAAGTAAAAGCCAGTTTGTTAATAGCTTTGTGATAAATTCAGGATTTATTTTACTGTTTCCGATTGACTTAAGTTGTTATTTTTCCTAAATTGTAGATCATACAAGGAGGGGAAATGAAGAGCTTAAAAAATAATGTAGGGACAGTTGTTGGTGTGGTTACAATTCTGACATCAGTAGTTCTGTTTTTTCCCATAGCATTTGATAATCAAAGGGTTTATACTATAATTATCTACACATCAATAGCCATATTACTTTTGCTGTTGTTCTTTTTAATATGGGTAAATATTTTCGCAACCGACAAGCATAAAAATCATTATCCCGATTAGTTCCAAAAGCTTATCCGAGGTACTTTTTAAATTCTCGATAATCTTTAACCACCTTAAAGTTTCGAGGCAATTTGGGTGCGTGTTCTTTTATCTGCCAACCGGTAATAAACACCTTTTGGTGCTGATATAATTCTTTTAACTTTTCAAGATAAATTTCCAAATTTTCCTTTAGAACCGGGCTGATGAATGCGGTAAAAATAAAATCCAGCTCCACATGAGATCGAAGCTTCTCAAGGTCGTCAAATGGAACAAATTGACCAAGATAAATAACATTGTACCCCAACTTCGCCGCCAGGTACGAATAAAACAACAAACTCAATTCATGTAATTCTTCTTCGGGAAGATAAAACAGAATGGTCTTTTCTTTTGAATTGGTGATACCAATAGCATCGATAGCCGCAATTAACTTACGGCGGATAAAATTGGTTATGTAATGTTCCTGCGCCGGAAAAATAGAACCAACCTGCCAAAAGGTACCAATGCGCTCGAATAAGGCAAAAAATATGTTTTGCATTGCTTCTTCAATACCATATTTTTCAATAATCTCGTTTATCAGCGCCGTAAATCCTAAATTATCAAAGTTTACCATAAAAAGTAAAAGCTGATCGACATAACCTTCTTCCGACTTTTTTGTTTTGGCCACATCAAGCACAGTTTTTTTTATGTCGTCTTCTTGCCAGGCAGCAACCTTCGAAATTTTGTATCCATTGCGTACCAATAACGAAACATTCAACATTCGTTTCAAATCGTCATCAGTGTAATACCTGATATTGGTGTCAGTTCGTTCGGGCTTCAGTAAATCATACCTCTTTTCCCAAATTCGAATGGTGTGCGCTTTTATACCCGATAAGGTCTCCAAATCTTTTATTGAATATCCTTCTGTTCTCATTTCTAGTAAAATTATGTTGTCATGCGTATATAAACTATCTTAACAACATTGGTAATAGGTTTTTTGTTTAAGTTTAAAACTACAAATAATAAACAAAACTATAATATGTTGCTGCATAAATTTATTTTTGCAAGAATATAGATTGATTGCTTTAGCATTTTAAATTTTATGTCATTTTTGTAAGAAAATGCTCACCATGTTAAAACGAACTTTATTTCTCGTACTGTTTTTTGTGGCAGGTTTGCTCTCCGTTCATGCACAGAAATACGCCATTGTTATCCACGGAGGAGCCGGAGTTATGTCGAAAGACAAAATGAACGAAGAAGCCCGTGCCAATTATAAAGCAAAGTTAAACGAAGCACTCGAACTGGGCGAACAACTATTAAAGGATGGCGCCGCAGCTACCGATGTTGTGGTGAAAGTGATTAACGTGATGGAAAACTCGCCACTTTTTAATGCTGGCAAAGGAGCCGTATTTACGCACGAGGGAATAAACGAACTGGATGCCTCAATTATGGAAGGCAAAACACTAAATGCCGGAGCTGTTGCGGGCGTGCAGGATATTAAAAACCCGATAAATGCAGCGCGCGAGGTAATGGAGAACTCGGAACATGTAATGCTGAGTGGAAAAGGTGCTTCGGAGTTTGCCAAACAACAGGGACTTGAAATCGTTCCCAACAAATATTTTTACACCGAACGTCGTTACCAATCGCTGCAAAGTTTATTAAAACGCGAACGCGAGCGCACTCAAAAAGACAATACCGGAACGGTGGGTTGTGTCGTTCTTGATACACATGGAAATTTATGTGCAGGTACATCAACCGGCGGAATGACAAACAAAAAATATGGCCGTATTGGCGACTCGCCAATTATTGGAGCAGGTACATATGCCAACAATAAAACATGTGCTGTTTCGTGCACCGGTCATGGCGAATACTATATTCGGTTGGGCTTTGGACGCGATATTTCGGCAATGATGGAATACCAAAACCTGAGTGTTACCGAGGCCTGTAAAAAAGAAATCGATAAATTGAGCGAACTTGAAGGCACCGGGGGCGTTATTGGTGTTGATGCTGAAGGTAATATTGCCATGGAATTTAACACCAGCGGAATGTTTCGTGGTTACATTAAATCAAGCGGCGAAAAAGAAATTGCTATTTTTAAAAACGAATAAAAAAATCTGTTGTCCCAACGAAAAAAGACACAGCAATAAACCGGCATGAAGTTTCTTTATCCAACATTTTTGTTTGCGCTACTGGCAGTTGCCATTCCCATTCTTATACACTTGTTTAGCTTCAAGCGTTATAAAACCGTGTATTTTAGCAATGTCAGTTTTTTAAAAGACATCAAAAAAGAGTCGGAAAAGAAATCGCGACTAAAACAGTTACTTCTTCTTGCCGCGCGAATTCTGACCATCGTTTTCCTGGTTTTTGCTTTTGCCCAGCCTTTTATTCCCGCCAACAACGATGCGCAAAAACAAAACAATCAGCTGGTAGCCATTTACATCGACAATTCTTTTTCGATGAATGCGCTCTCGGAACAGGGACAACTGCTGGAAGTGGCACGTAACAAAGCTCTTGAAATTTGTATGGCTTACACTCCCGGAACAAAATTCAGGTTATTTACCAATGATTTGAATCCAAAACACCAGCATATTTTTAATAAGGAACAGTTTATTCAGCAGGTTTCAGGCATTCAGGCCAGCCCAACAGTGGTACCACTCTCGATTATTTACAACCGTTTTGCCAGCGAAATGAACGATAACGAGGCCGATAAAAACCTGTACTTTATTTCCGATTTTCAGCGCAGTATTACGGATATCGATAATTTTTCGGACAATGGAATTTTCAGTTATTACCTACCGTTGGTCCCTAACGAGGTGGCCAATCTTTATATTGATTCGTGCTGGGTGGAATATCCGGCACACCGACTAGGGCAGGAAGAAAATATGTTCGTTAGGATAAAAAACAGCTCGAACCAGAATTACCAGAATTTACCGTTAAAGCTGTTTCTCAACGACTCAATAAAATCGATTACTAATTTCTCGGTTGAGGCGCAAAACGAAATTATTGCCAACCTGAAATACAACAATACCAGCAGCGGATCGCAGTTGGGAAAAATCGAAATCACAGATTATCCGTTTACGCACGATAACAATTGGTACATCAGTTATTTTGTGGAGCCGAAGCTAAAAGCACTGGCACTTTATACCGATGCTACCGACTCGAAAGAAGGGCTGAATTATTTGCGCGCCTTATTTAATAACGACGATTATGTGGTACTCGACGAGATGAACCGGCAAAACCTGCAGGCCAATCGATTGAGCGACTACAACACCATATTTTTGCTGAACATCGACAATTTCTCGAGCGGTTTGCTAAACGAGTTAGAGTCTGTTGTAAGCGCCGGAACCTCAGTAGTACTGTTCCCAAAATGGATAAACGATATGACTGCCGGGAACCGTTTACTGGCAACATTTGGTGCTAACCGTATGGTGCGCATCGACTCCACAAAACAAGATATTTCGGCCATCGATTACGAGAATAAGTTTTATGCCGATGTTTTTAAAAAGCGGGAAGAAAATCCGGTTTTGCCACAAGTTGATGGTCACTTCCGGTTTGCACAAACCATGCAAACCGACGAACATACACTTCTGGCATTTCAAAATGGCGATAAAGCACTTTCTCAACTCAATTATCAGGATGGTAAAGTATGGACTTTTGCCTTCCCTCTTTCGCAAAGAAACGAATCGTTTGCCCGCGATGTGTTGTTTGTGCCAACGCTATACAATATTGTTTTAAACAGTTTACCGAAACAGGAAATGTCGTTCATTGTTGGAAAAAACAGTTTTATCAACCTGCCCCGGAATCTAAAAGTGGATTTAAACTCATCTATTGAGATCGAGCATGCCGGAACGGGCGAAAAATTTATTCCTGTAAAAAATATTAATGGCAGAAATATACGACTTGAGTTTGGAGAACAGATAATTACAGATGGTCATTACCTGATTGAAAACGATGATAATACCATTGCGTCAATGGCGTTTAATTACAATCGTTTAGAGTCGGATTTACGTTATTTCCAGTCCAATGAACTGAACACCCGCCTGCAAACCAATCAGCTAACAAATGCAACAGTTATTGAAGAAATTGATCGTAATTTCTCAGAAATATTCGACGACATTCAGAATGGCCGCCAGTTGTGGAAATGGTGTTTATTGCTGGCATTGTTCTTTATTCTTTGTGAGGTGCTCATTGCGCGTTTCTGGAAATAGCAAAAACATTGCTTATTGTTTCAATTAGCTGATTTTTCTCACTGCTCTTTAACACCACTCATGTGGTTGCTTTTTCAATCCAAAAATCGTATTTCTGCATTAAAATTAAACAACTTATTATGACTAAATTAAGTTCTGCAGACTACATGGCCAAAGAGGATAAATTTGGCGCACACAACTACCATCCGCTACCGGTTGTTCTCTCAAAAGGAGATGGTATTTTTGTGTGGGATGTTGAGGGTAAAAAATATTACGATTTCCTGGCAGCTTATTCAGCTGTTAACCAGGGACACTGCCATCCAAAAATAATTGATGCACTAACTGAGCAGGCAAAAACGCTGGCATTAACATCAAGGGCTTTTTACAACGATGTGCTGGGCGAATGGGAAGAGTACATGACCAAATTGTTTGGCTACGATAAAATGTTGCCCATGAACTCGGGTGCCGAGGCTGATGAAACAGCTTTAAAACTGATTCGCAAATGGGCCTATAAAGTAAAGGGTATTCCTACAAATGAGGCCAAAATTGTGGTTTGCGACGGCAATTTCCACGGACGTACCATCACCATCATTTCCATGTCCAGTGATCCGGATGCTTACAGTCATTATGGTCCGTACACACCCGGTTTTGTAAATATACCTTACAACGACATTGAGCGTCTTGAAGAAGAATTGCAGGATCCAAATGTGGCAGGTTTTCTTGTGGAACCGATTCAGGCCGAAGCAGGCGTTTATGTTCCGGAAGATGGCTACCTGAAAAAGGCCAGCGAGCTGTGTAAAAAATATAATGTTTTGTTTGTGGCCGACGAGGTGCAAACCGGTTTGGCCCGCACAGGAAAAATGCTGGCTTGTGATCATGAGAATGTTCGCCCCGATATTTTGGTTTTAGGAAAAGCGGTTTCAGGCGGTATTTATCCGGTTTCGTGTGTACTGGCAGATGATGAAATTATGCTGACCATAAAACCCGGTGAACACGGCAGTACATACGGCGGTAACCCAATTGCAGGAAAAGTTGCCATGGCGGCACTTGATGTTATTCAGGAAGAAGGGCTTGTAGAAAATGCTGAACGTTTAGGAAAAATATTCCGCGAAGAAATGCGCGCCATTGATTCGCCACTTATTGAAATTGTGCGGGGTAAAGGACTATTGAACGCTGTTGCCATAAAACCAATAAACGGAAAAACCGCCTGGGATGTGTGTCTGGCCTTAAAAGAAAATGGATTGATTGCCAAACCAACACATGAGCACATTATTCGTTTTACACCTCCTTTGGTAATTACCGAAGAACAATTAATGGAAGCAATTGAAATTATTAAAACTACCTTGAAAGAATTTGAAGCTTAATTTATAAAATAGTGCTACTATCACTGAGAGTGATAGTAGCACTATAATTCACAAACGAATCGCAAACTTTTTCAAACGCTCATCAATCATTTCATCCGGAATAATCGTTTTAAATGCATCGCTTACTGCGTTAATAATACGCTCTTTCACAAAATTCTTGTGAATAACAATCGACACCTCGCGAATCGCCGGCGGATCGTTAATTTCGCGTACATTTTTGCGCTGCTCATCGTTTAGCAAAGGCAAGTGCAATTCAGGAATTAAGGTATAGCCGCCGTTTAAATCAACTATGCGTACAAGCGTATCAATACTTCCGGCTTCAAAAATATGATTGTATGGCAGTTTGGTGGTACAAAAATTAAAAACCTGGTCGCGCAAACAATGCCCTTCTTCCAGTACCCAAAGCTTCTCCTGCGGCATATTTCCAGGGTTCAGCGGAACATCCTTTAATGGATGATCGGCAGCGAAATAGGCATAAAAGCGTTCGTAAAACAAAGGTATCTCCAAAAAGTCGGGCTCATCAAGTGGTGTTGCCGCAATAAACATATCTATCCGGTCCTTTTTTAGCGTATCAACCAGCGTTGCCGTGTTCATTTCCGAAATGGTAAGTTGCACAGTTGGACAGCTTTCACCAAACGATTTAATAAAACGTGGCACCAGGTAGTTGGCCAAAGTTGGAATAACACCAACATGTAACGATCCGCTTAACGAATCGGTCTCATTCGATACCAGTTCATTGATTTTCCGGATCTCTTTTATCGATCGTTCGGCCTGTTCAATAATCTTTTTACCCAACGCAGTTGGCTCTATCGGATGTTTCGACCGATCAAAAATATCAACTCCCAGCTCGGTTTCCAGCTTTTGTATCATCGTACTTAATGTGGGTTGTGTAACCCCGCATTGCTTCGAAGCAGTAACAAAATGCCTGTATTTATTCACCGCGAGAATATATTCCAATTGTTGTAACGTCATGATATTGATTTTATCAATACAAATATACATTTTATCTGTTTGATTAATATCGTAGGGCGTATTATGTTTGCAACAGAAATTTAAGAGAAACACAAATAAGTTAAATATTTAAAGAAAAAAACTATGTCACAAATTGGAAAACAAGTAGTAGATTTTGAAGTACAGGCATTTGCAAACAACGCTTTCAAAACAGTAAAAAAAGAAGATGTATTAGGTAAATGGTCGATCTTTTTCTTCTACCCTGCCGATTTCACATTCGTGTGTCCTACCGAATTGGAAGACCTGGCAAACAAGTACGAAGAGTTTAAAGCAACCGGTGCCGAGATTTACTCGGTTTCAACTGATACACACTTTGTACACAAAGCATGGCACGACACTTCAGAAACAATTAAAAAAATCAAATACCCAATGTTGGCCGATCCAACAGGAGTTTTGTCACGCGGATTTGATGTTATGATTGAAGAAGCCGGTTTGGCTGAGCGTGGAACTTTTATCGTAAATCCACAAGGCGAAATTGTTGCTTATGAAGTGGTAGCAGGAAACGTAGGCAGAAATGCAGATGAACTGCTTCGCCGTTTGAAAGCATTGCAATTTGTTGCTGAAAACCCATCGGAAGTTTGTCCGGCAAAATGGGAAGAAGGACAGAAAACATTAGAGCCAAGCATCGATCTTGTTGGTGTGATCTAATAGAAGTATCAAAAAAGAATCTTAAAAAATCAGGAGCAGCAATTTAGCTGCTCCTTCTAAAAACCAAAGTCATGTTACAACAAGCCATAAAAGATAAATTACAGGAAGTTTTCAGCCCCCTTAAAAACAATTACACCTTTCAGGTTGCAGTTGCAAATTCTCATCCTGACAAAGCCCAACTAATTGGCCTGTTGGATGACGTTGCATCTACTTCGGAAAAAATAAATATTTCTGTTGAAGAAGGAAAAAGGCTGAAATTTACCATCTTAAAAAACAACACCCCCACAAACATTATTTTTCGTGCAATACCTAACGGCCACGAATTTCCATCGTTGCTAACCGCCATTTTAAACCTCGACGGTATTGGTAAAAACCTGCCTGACGAAGCGGTTGCCAATCAAATAAAAGGATTAAAAGGCGAGATTGTACTAAAAAGTTACATTTCGCTAACCTGCACAAACTGCCCTGAGGTGGTTCAGGCTTTAAATGTTTTAACGCTGTTAAACCCAAACATTCGTCACGAGATTATCGACGGATCGATTAACAAAGAAGAAGTAGAAGCGCTGGGAATACAAGCCGTTCCAACGGTTTATGCCAATGGAGAACAATTACATGTTGGCCGCTCATCAATTGGCGAATTGCTGGCAAAACTGGAAGATAAAGTAGGATCGGAACCTGTTACAAGTGCACCCGTTGAGAAAGAATATGATGTAGTCGTTGTTGGCGGTGGACCTGCCGGCGTATCTGCAGCAGTTTATTCAGCACGAAAAGGATTTTCTGTTGCCCTGGTTGCCGAAAAAGTTGGCGGTCAACTGAACGAAACCGTTTCGATTGAAAATATGATTTCAATACCTCAAACCACCGGGACAAAACTGTCGGCCGATTTAATGAGTCACCTGAATGATTATCCTATTGATGTGCTTGAAAACCGCCGCGTTGAAAACGTAGCATTAAAAGATGGTGTTAAAGAAGTGCAGACTTCATTAAACGAAACCTTTAAAACACCGGCACTGATTATTGCAACCGGCGCAAGCTGGCGACGTTTGGGCGTTCCCGGCGAGAATGAATACATTGGTTCAGGAGTAGCATTCTGTACCCACTGCGACGGACCGTTTTACAAAGACAAAAAAGTAGTTGTTGTGGGTGGTGGAAACTCAGGTTTGGAAGCTGCCATCGACCTCTCATCAATCGCATCAGAAGTAACCGTGCTTGAGTTTATGGACGAGCTGAAAGGCGACCAGGTTTTGCAAGACAAACTAAAAACATTAGCAAATTTAACCATTCACACCAATGCGCAAACAACAGCCGTTATAGGTGACGGGAATAAAGTTACGGCACTGGAATTCAAAAACAGAGAAACAGAAAAAACAGAAACAATTTCCACTGATGGTGTATTCGTTCAGATCGGATTACAAGCCAACAGTAAAGTATTCTCAGAAGTGGTTGATACCAACCGCATGGGAGAAATAGAAATTGATGCACATTGCCGTACAAAACAAGCGGGCGTTTATGCCGCCGGAGACGTTTCCGTAGTTCCGTACAAACAAATTGTAATTGCAATGGGCGAAGGATCGAAAGCTGCCCTCTCAGCCTTTGAAGACAAGATTAAAAATAAGCTGGTTCAGAATTAACAACTGATAATTAACAGTGATACATTTTCGTTTTTAAATCATCCCGGCATTTTGTCGGGAATTTTTTTGTCTGGATTCAGGATACCCGATACCGGATTCTCGATACTCGCAACGGACAACTCGATTCAGGCAACTCCCAACTCAACCCAAGAAGCACTTTTGCCTTTTTACTTTTTGCCTTGATGCTGGATACTGGATGTTTGATACTGGAACTCGTGGCTCGCAGCTAGAAGCTCGTAGCTAGCATCTATTTTAACGGTGAATCGGGTTCGTTTTTGAATACGGCATAAAGAATCTGATCAACCAGCCAGGCCCAAAGCTTTGCCACGAGAACGATCGCTTTCCCATCCCAGAATGAGACGATCATTTTACGACGTCGGTTTTTAATGGCGCGATACATAATTGCTGCACAGCGTTCGGCCGACATCATTTTATTTTCGTTACGTGGTGTTTTTCCCTGTTTACTTCCATCGGCAACCAGCGCTGTTTCACGAATTTCAGATGCCGTAAAACCGGGCGCCACAACCAAAACATGCAATCCGGCACGCAGGTACTCAACCCGCAGCGTATCAAGAAAACCGCGCACTGCAAATTTCGAAGACGAATAGCCGGTGCGACCAGGTAATCCAATGTATCCACCCGTTGAAATCACGCCAACAACAGAACCTTTTTGTTCGAGCAAATACGGAAGCGCATATTTGGTGCAATAAACAGTACCCCAGTAGTTCACGTCCATTACTTTCCGTAACACTTCGGTTTCAACATCTTCGAGTACTGCCCGCATGGAAATTCCCGCATTATTAATAAGAATATTGATTTTTCCGAAGCGCTCGATCGCCTTATCGATCAAATGCTTGCAATCCTCTTCAATCGAGACATCAGTTTTTACCGGTAAAACTTCAACGTTGGAGAGTTTTTCTTTTAGCGCCTCTAAACGCTCAATTCTACGCGCAGCCAATACCAGGTTAAACCCCTCCGCTGCATACTTTTCGGCCAATGCTCTTCCTATTCCTGACGAAGCTCCGGTAATTACAACTACTTTGTCTGTCATGTAATAATTCAATTGATAATGCTGTCTGGTTGCCCAGTTAATTTGAGTCGGCAAAATACGCATTTTTCTGTTTCTATTCGGAGGATTACCGAATATTATTCAGAAGCATACTTCAACATAAACAAAAATGTATACTGATAATAATGTTACACCCCTTCTTTAAACCAACCGGTAGCATGTTCTATTTGAAAAGTTTTTTAAGACCATCCCCCAACTTATTCAATGAATTTTTCAAATCATCTTTTGTAGCATCAGTAACGGCTTTTTGTGTGGCGCTTAAATCAAGATTTACTTTAGCATCGCCTACAGGCCCTTTCAGCACAACGCCGGCAGGCAACATGGTAATCTTTTCATTTCCCGGCAATACTGCAAGTATTTTCTGAATATCAGGGCCAAACATTTCGCGCTGCACGTTAAAATCCATTCGCATGTCCAATAAACTTTCCGCATTCAGACTTCCTTGAATTTTTGTTTCCTGCCCAATTACTTTTGTGGTAAACGGACTTAGCAACAAACTACCGTCTTCAACAGTTAAATTGGCAGTAAAATCTCCGATGGTTACATTCTGAAGTTTTTCTTTTTTAATTATCCCGCTTAATTGGCTAAACAACGGCGAACCTTTAATCTCAACATTATTGGTACTGAATGATCCTTTTCCGTTTGTTGTTGCGGCAATCAGTTTAAGCTGTGGACTTAATCTTCCTTTCATCCCCAGACTTGTGCTGAGATTTCCGGTACTGTTTCCCGCACCAGGAATTAATTTCCTGAATCCGGCTACCGTATGGTACATAGTCGGAATATCAAATCCGGCAATATCAAACCCAAAATCAAAAAGAGGCTGATTTTGTGCCGTATTTTCATATGATCCGTTCATTGTCATCTTACCATCCAGCATATTCATGTTTAGCCCGTCGAGAATCAGTTTTTTATCCACTGCCCTCACTACTCCTTTTATGTCTGTAATCGGAATGCGGTTAAAAACGGCGCGATTTATAGTTGAACGGAAGGTGATATCGATATTTTCAGGCACATCAAAAGCTAATGTTTCCAGTTCCTGTTCTTCCGTTATTTCCTCGTTTTGCTCAGCCTCTTCTTCCATTACCTGCAAACGAAGCAATTCATTTAAGTTTACGTAGTTTGAATTCAACTGCAGATTTCCTTTCAGTATTCCGTCTTTCATTACATAATTCAGGTAATTACTTACTTTCCCTGATAAACGGAAATCGCTTTCTCCAACTTTAAGGGTAAAATTTCCAAGGTTTATATTCTGCGGCGAAAAATCCATTCTGCCGGTTGGAATTACCACTTGTTGCGTGAGATCGGGCGAATCGTAAACAAAGTTGTTCAACAGTACTACTCCATCTGATTTTATTTTGTCGTAAGCCTCTGCTTCAACGTCGGAGTAACGCCCTTTGGCAAACAGATTGGCATCAATAATTCCTGAAATATTCACGCTATCCATTGGCAGCGCATCTTTTAAATGATCGAGATTTATTTTGCCAACAAACGCGCCATCAAATAAAGGATCGCTTTCCGGATTTGAAATTTTCAAGGTCAGATCAACCGGGTTATTCCGAATTTCGGCGTGTGCTTTATTGATATTTATTTTAAGCAAATCAAGGTCGCCCTGAGGTTTCCCGATTAGCATTTCGGCACTGATATTTTTTATTTCCTCGGGCATTTCGGCATACTTAAAATTGCCATTATCAACTTTAACCTGCAGGTCGATTTTCGGATAATCCTCATCAATAAAGTACCCTGAAACGTCTCCTGAAATCGTTGCCGAGCCGGTTGTTGTAATACCCGCTAAGTATTCCTCATAATCTTTGGGAACAAGCGCCAAAAAGTTCTCGAAATCCGAGGCTTTTGTTTTTAACTGAAGGTTCAGAAAAGTAGTATCGTTTGGCACACTGAGATCGCCACTCAACTCAAGCGGCAGTCGGTTTACCAGCAACTCACTTTCAGCAATGGTAAACAGCATCGATTCGAAATCAACGTCAAGCAATGTTTTCAAATCCAGCGACGTGTTTGATACATACGTAACTCCTTCCATTGAATATGTAAGATTGCTGACTACTCCCCCGATATTCAGCTGCGTGGTATTGCCAAACATTTCTCCCGAAATATTCAGATTGATGTTTTCCAGATCAGCACGCATTTTTGCCGATTTATCGTTATAGATCAGGTGGGCATCATTCACCTCAATATTTTCCAATGCCAATTGAAATTCCTCGGCATCGGCTGTGGTTGCACTTTCCTTTTCTGCCGAACCGGAGGCCGGGGCAAGGTTCCAGTTTACATTTCCTGATTCAGCAACAACCAAATTCAGCGACGGTTTTTCAAGAATAATTTCCGCGATACTTCTGTCGGAACTAAAAAGCGACGACAAATTCATTGTTGCCTCAAAACGCTGGACATTTAGTAATGTATCCTGTGCAAACTCCCCTTTTCCTTTGATTAGTACATCCTGCAGATCAACTGTTACTTTGGGGAAATTTTTAAACAACGACAGTTTCAGGTCGGCAAATTCAACCTCGGCATTCAATTGTTTATTGAGCGTTGTTTTTGCTGTATTTAAAATGCTCTGTTTGAAAAACACCGGGATTGCCAAAACGGCTCCAAATAGCACTACAATAACGATGAGTATAATTACAAATATTCGTTTCATATTTTTCTGTTTTCTGATTCAAAAATACATCATTAGAACGTTTAAGAACGTTAGAAGTTGTTAAAAAGTTGGAAGATTGAAGACGGAAGTCTGATGTTGGAAATTATAGCTCGCCAAACACCATTCTTCGCAATAATTGTAAAGCCGACTGCCCTGAGCGCACAATATTCCGGTCGCGCTGATCGCCAACAAAAGTGTATTTTTTTACCATTGTTTTCTCTGGTCCCGACACAGCGATCCAAACTGTTCCAACGGGCTTGTCTTCTGTTCCTCCTGTTGGGCCGGCTATTCCGGTGGTTGCCACAGCATAATCAGCATTCATAACGCGCTTTACGCCTTCAACCATTTCGCGTGCCACCTGCTCGCTAACGGCACCATATTTTTCCAGGTTTTCGCGACTTACGCCAAGCAACTGCTCTTTCATTTCGTTTGAATACGACGTAACCGAACCGTTGTAATATTCCGAACTTCCGGATATAGAAGTGATAAGGTGTGAAATATAACCGCCCGTGCAACTTTCAGCAACAGCAAGTTTTCTATTTTGCTGCACCAATTCACGGCCAATTACTTCCGACAAGGTTTCTGTGTTGTATCCAAAAATCGCCTCAGGAATTATTGTTTTCAGCTTTTCAATTTCTTTTTCCACATCACTTTTCAACTCTTCCACATCATTGCCAATTGCGGAAAGCCGCAACCTTACGGCCATTGGATTTGGTAAATAAGCCAGTTTAATGTGCGTTGGCAAAGCATCTTCCCAGTCTGCGATTCGTTCGGCCAGCATCGATTCAGGAACACCCTGTGTCAGCACCGTCTTATGGAAAATTGCTTTTGTTCGTTTGGTTTTGCGCAGTCGCGGTAACAGCTCAAATTCTACCAGGTATTTCATTTCAAAAGGTACGCCCGGCATCGACACAAAAATGGTGTCGTTCTGTTCGAACCACATGCCCGGAGCTGTTCCCATTTTATTGGGTAAAATAGTGCATAATTCGGGCAACATCGCCTGGTCGCGATTCATTTGGTTCATATCAATTCCGCGGAATTTGAATCGCTCGTAAATTGTTTTTAATGTGGGCTCGTGAAAAACCAGTTTCGTGTTAAAATACTCGCAAAGCGTATGTTTGGTAATATCATCTTTTGTCGGGCCAAGTCCACCGGTAATTACTACCAGGTCGGCATGCTTTTCTGCATTTTTTATGGCCCGCATTATATGATCGTGATCGTCGTGAACAGAGGTTATCTGGTAAATTTCAATACCGTTTAGGTTAAACTGCTCGCCCATCCAGGCAGAGTTGGTATCAACAATTTGTCCAATCAGTATCTCATCGCCTATGGTAATAATTTCTGCTTTCATTCCTTTTGGTTAATTACACGTGTTTTCCGAGAAACAAAATTAACATTATAAAAGGCAAAAGTACAAAGTAGAAAGGCAAAAGTTGAGAACAACTGTCATCTCGACGAGGCACGAGGAGAGATCTGTAACAGGGGAGATAGCTACGAGCTGCTGGCTATTAGTGGGAAAGCAAAAGTGAAAAGGAGGAAAGGCAAAAGGTAAAAGTAGTTGCTTGCTTCTAGCCACGAGTTACGAGCCGCGAGTTTCGAGTGCAATTTTACAATTTATCAGTTTGGCAATTCCAGCAACACAGCCTCTGGATTAAAGCATTTTCGCATTAACGCATTCACGCATTTCGTCCCTCAATCCTTCAATCCTTCAGTCCTTCGATTCTTCGTTCCCTTAATAGGCCAAAGGCAAAAGCCAAAAGAGCCACTAGCCGCGAGTGTGATTTAACGATTTGTCAATTCTGAACGGTTAATTACTGAGTTTCGGAGAGTTTCTGCTTCAACACTCATTCCTGCATTAAAACATTCTGCACTAATCTAAAGGTTCACAACCTTTTCCGCCACTTTGTGGAAATGCAAAATATCAACCATTGTTCCGGCTATACCAACTTCAACTTTTTCCAGCAATTGAAAATGGTGTAGACAAGTTTTGCAAGCCACCAGTTTTACTCCTTTTTCATCGAGCTGCTTTAAAGGCTCAAGTGATTCAGAGCCGGAGCAAATAAGTTTTACGCCTTCATTGTAAAAGGTAATTACTTTGGGAACTTCTTCTTCTTCGCAAAGCAATGTCAGATAGTTTATTACCAGTAGTTGCCCCAGTTCTTCATTGCCTGACCCCATTCCGTTATGTGTGATTTGAATGAGTGTATTTTTGAAAGAATTCATTTGTGTTTTGTTTTGTTTGCACTAAAGTAAGTGAAAATTTATTTGGATGAAGTAAATCCAATTAGTAGCAATCTGCGACTGAAAACTGCGACCGGGACTTTTCTTCTTTGTGAAACATTGTGGTAAAGCAGTGGCATTGACTTGCGACTCGTATCCTGAATCATTGAACTGCAAATTTGCAACAGATCTCTCACTGCGTTCGAGATGACGGCACCATTGAAATCCAACTGAAAACTGCGACTTTCTTCTATTTCTCAAACGATTTTAAAAAGGCCAGACGCTGCAATAAAGTAGGGTGTGAATAATGAAAGAATACATAGGTTTTATGTGGAGTTAGATTACTCAGGTTATTGATCGACAACTTTTTTAATGCCGATGCCAACGCTTCCGGTTTGTAGTTCTCGGCAGCAAAACGGTCGGCCTGGTATTCGTTTTTCCGCGAAAGGATATTCATAAAAATTCCGGTAAAAAAAGAGATAGGCGAATACAACACACCAAATGCCACCATGCCAATATGAAAATTCGGTTTATCAACTCCAAGAGCAGCACTTAATACAGGACTATCAATCAGCAAACCAAAAACGTACAAAACAATGGCTGTTTGTACCAAACCAATTAAAAGTCCCTGCACTACGTGTTTCTTTTTGTTGTGGCCAATTTCGTGTGCTAAAACCGCTACCAGCTCTTCGGTATTCAGGTCATTTATCAAAGTATCGTAAAGAACAATGCGTTTTTTGGCCCCCAAACCGGTAAAATATGCATTGGCTTTTGTTGAGCGTTTCGATCCGTCGATCACAAAAATATTGTCCAGCTTAAAACCCACTTTCTGTGCAAAAGCGCTAATCGCATCGCGCAATTCGCCTTCTTCAAGCGGCGTTTGTTTGTTAAACAGGGGCACAATCAGATTGGAATAAAACATGGCCATAAATATGGAAAAGGCAGAAACAACAATCCATGCATAAATCCAGAACATCTCTCCTGTTAACTGATAGATAAAAATAACCAGCGCCAGCAACCCGCCACCAATAAGTGCACTTACCAGCCAGCCTTTAATTTTATCAAAAACAAATATTTTGGGTGTGGTTTTATTAAAACCGTATTTCTCCTCAATTTTAAAGGTGTCGTAAATTTCGAAAGGGATGTTTATAATATCGGATGCGAACATGATAATTCCGAAAAATATGAGCGCTGCCAATATTGCGTTTCCGGTAAAACTCCATGCCCAGCCATCCACCAGTGCAAAACCATAAAACAAAAACATGGCTAAAGTAAGTACCATGCTAAAACTGCTGGTTAAAATACCGAAACGATGATTTTCGCGCTGATAGGCCTGTTGTTTTTTGTATTTCTCTTCGTCGTAAATTCCCTTTACTTCCTCAGGAATCGTGTCGCTCATGGTCTTTGTGTTCAGGTACGACAGGTATTTCTCGAAGATAAAATCAACAACAAGAATTCCGATAATAATCCAGAAAAGTATTTCGTGCATAGCTGCTTTGTTTCAATTTGTGAGGCACAAATATAACAGAAGATTAAGGTTTTCCACGTATCAAAAAAAAGTTGGGGAATAGAATAATCCCCAAGGGGCATGTGATAATCCCCTGTCTTTACAAGCCTCGCCCCTTGGGGCACGCGATGATCCCCTTGGGGCGCATTACGATCCCCCGTTTTCGCAAGACCATCCCCTTGGGGCACTAAGCATGCCCCTGTCTTCACAAAACAATCCCCCGGGGGCATGTAACGTGCCCCTGTTTTCGAAAGCCGATCCCCTGGGGGCACATAATGATCCCCTTGGGGCACAAAGCAAAAATATGGGGGCGCACGCTGAGCCCCTTGGGGCGTGAATCCAAAAACCGTGGGAAATAATTCCAGCGACTGTTTCCAAACGTAAACCACAACTTTCTTAAATTGAAAAAATGTTTCAACTACACACAAAGTCAGAATTTCTGTTTTTTTTCCCACTTTTGCAGCATTATAATAGGTGAACTATGGAGAAATACATCGAACTGTTAAAAACGCTGATCGCTACGCAGTCGTTTAGTAAAGAGGAAGAAAATGCCGCCGCTGTGATGCGCTCTTTTCTTAATAAAGAAGGTATTCTATACAAGACTAAAGAGAACAACACCTGGGCCTACAATAAATACTATTCGGAAGAAAAGCCCACTATTTTACTCGACTCGCATATCGATACGGTTCGTCCGGCGAAGGGCTATACCAAAGATCCGTTTTCGCCTATTGAAGAAGGAGATATATTGTATGGTTTGGGAAGCAACGACGCCGGTGGTCCCTTGGTTTCGCTTTTGGCAACATTCATCCATTTTTACGAACGCGAAGACCTGCCTTACAACCTGGTTTATGCTGCAACTGCCGAAGAAGAAATTTCAGGACGACGCGGAATGGAGATTGTCATTCCGGAGATTGCTCCAATTACCTTTGCCATAATTGGTGAGCCCACCAAAATGGAGCTGGCCATTGCCGAAAAAGGTTTGCTGGTGCTGGATTGTTACGCACATGGCAAATCGGGGCACGCTGCCCGCGAAGAAGGCGAAAATGCACTATACAAGGCTATTGAAGACATTGAAAAACTACGCAATTTCGAGTTCGACAAAGTATCTGAAGTACTCGGAAAAGTAAAAATATCGGTTACTCAAATTGAGGCCGGCACGCAACATAACGTTGTTCCCGACAACTGTCATTTTGTGGTTGATGTACGCACCAATGAGCATTACACCAACAAAGAAGCCGCTGAAATTATCAGCCAGTTGATTGATTCGGAGGTTAAGCCACGTTCGGTTCGTTTAAATTCCTCGGGTATTTCGGCACATCACCCATTTGCAAAACTTGTTAAGGAAAAAGGCATAAATACATACGGTTCACCAACAACTTCCGACCAGGCCATTATTCCTTTCTTATCTGTAAAAATGGGGCCGGGCGACTCAGCGCGTTCGCACACTGCCGACGAGTACATTCACAAAAGCGAAATTATTGCAGGGATTGGACGCTACATTGAATTACTGGAAAAACTAAAGCTGTAATTAGTCTTTGTAAGAAAACGCCAAATACTGCGTTACTCTCGGTTTGAAAACGGTCGATTACGAAAGTAAACTCCCTGATTTCCAAACCTTCGAAAGCCTTGTCTTTGACGCCTTCTTTTCAAAAACAAAGAAATAGCTGAGTTTTTGGGCAAGCACTAATTAGCCGCCAATTATTCTTCTGATTCGGTCGTCCAGAGCGGCCTGATCAGCAGTAAAACTTGCCAGTCCTGCGAGGTTTAGCAAGGTATCGATAGCCAGTTCACCATTGGCGATACGTTGTGCCCAACGCTGATGATTTGGAATTTTTCCATCGTCAGCAATCAGTTTATAATCTTTTTCGCTGAGGTACGGAAACATATCGCCACATCCCGCTTCGTGAACCCGGTCGATCAGTTCATTTTCATTTTTTGGAAGATTCGTATCCAGGCTTTTTGCCAGTTCCAATTCTTTTTCACTCACTTCCCACAATTTTTCAGGAAAATAGCTGGCAGCATCATCGGTTAAATCTACCGGATAAACTTCGTTTAGTTTTGATTGAAAGTTGCCATCCATATTTATTTTCCCATCGGCAGCCACTTTTGTGGGCATGGTATAAACATCGGTACCGGCCAGTGCATCCAGCTGCGAGTAATGGCGTAAACTTGCAGCAATCAATTTCGTTGGTGTTTCATTACGTTTGGTCAATTCGGTAACAATATGTTGAGCTGAGATAACGGTTCGTTCTCCGGCGCCACTGCCGCTTCCCAGCTCGTTATCTTTTATGTAGGCCCCAATCCGGCCTAAAAATACGTTGCAATAATTGGGTTTTTTAATGGCAGCCACCATCGCATTTTGACGAGCCGAAAACTCAAGTGTAAAATTGATTTTCACACCCAACTCACGCAGTTTGCGTGCCCCCAGTAATCCGGTTGCCGTGTATGGTACTTTTACAATAAACTGATCGGGGCAAATGGAAAAATAACGTAATCCGTAATCAATAATGGCATTAAAATCATAAGCAGTATTGGTGTGTAGCTCAACACTTACAAAGCCTCCAAACTTTTTGGCCAGCCGAATACCGTGCCGGGCGTTTAAAATAAATGCGATTTCAACAATTTGCTCTTCAATTGGCAGGTTTTTTACAATTTCAACGGTTTGCTCAACAAAATCATCATAAATACCTTTCTGAATTTCGTTGTTTACCAGCGAGTTGTTAGTAGTTAAAGCCGTCATTTCGGCCGACCAGTTTTTTTCGGCCTCCTCCATATCGCCAGTGTCGAGCCAAAGTTCTGTGCCTGTGTTTTTTAATCCCTGCCAGAAAGGATCAGGATTGGCACTCACTTTCGATTCATTTACATCTTGTAAAACAAATTGTTTGATCTTTTCTTTTAACGTTTCATTCATTATGATTAAGCTTTGTAATTATACCACTATTACGCTAATTTAATTGTAGAGTTATACCCGCTAAATCAATACTTACGAACTACTTTTTAACCTGAAAAATTCGTAAAATTTTTGACACGAAGTGTTGACGATTGAAAATCTGCATGTTACAAAGACAAAATTGAGTGTCTTTCAAATTTTCAATGTCAAGGTTAACACTGATAAATAATTGAAATACAATTATTTCGTCAGCCTTGAAGGTGATTAATTCACTTTTATGAATTAATCATGTTAACATTATGCGCGTTCTGTTTATGAAATATTGCCCGAATAAATAACTTTGTCACCATGTTACAGGAGATCAGTATTTCAGAATATATTAAACTGGCCGAATCGGTTCCGCTTGTCGATGTTCGCTCGCCGGGCGAGTACGAAAAAGGGCACATACCGGGTGCATTTAGCATTCCGTTGTTTTCGAATGAAGAGCGCGCCGCTGTGGGAACGGTGTATGTTCAGCAATCAAAAGAGAAAGCCATTGAGTTGGGTTACAAGTATGTTACACCAAAGTTGGAATGGTTTATTTCGGAATCAAAACAACTGGCTCCCGATGGAGTAATTGCCGTGCATTGCTGGCGTGGAGGAATGCGGTCGAGAGCGTTTGCCCAACACCTTTCAGATAACGGTTTTTCAAAAGTTTATGTAATTACCGGTGGTTACAAAGCTTTTAGAAATCATGCTTTGGAGTCGTTTAAAACCAAAGCCAATATTTGTATTCTGGGTGGTTACACCGGCAGCGGGAAAACACATATTTTATATTCGTTGAAAGAACAGGGCGAACAAATTATTGACCTGGAAGGACTGGCCAACCACAAAGGATCGGCTTTCGGACGTATCGGAGACGGCAAGCAACCCTCCATCGAGCAATTTGAAAATGACCTGTTTTGGAAATGGAAAGACCTGGATTACACTAAAACCATTTGGATTGAAGACGAAAGTCATCGCATTGGTTTAGTAAATATTCCCATGAACTTTTTTGAAAATATGAGAAGCCAACCTGTGATTTTCCTGGATATTTCGCGGGCGGAAAGAGCGCGTTTTCTGGTTAAAGATTATTCGGAAGCCGACAAAGCAATGCTAAGAGATTCCATTCTGCGAATTGAAAAGCGACTGGGAGGGTTAAACACCCGATATGCACTGGAACACCTCGAAAAAAACGAACTATTTGAAGTAGCGATGATCTGCCTGATTTACTACGACAAATACTACCTGAGAGGATTAAAAAACAGGGAACACCAGGATATTTATACTTTTGAATCGGAAACCATTTCGCCCGAATTAATTACCAAACAAATAATAGCCTTTTATGAGTCAATCAGATACGAAAAATATAAAGCTCACACAGTATAGCCACGGAGCCGGTTGCGGCTGCAAAATATCGCCTAAAGTTTTAAGTACCATTCTTGAAACAAAACTCGACATGGGACTTCAGCCGAATCTTTTGGTAGGAAACGACAGTCGTGATGATGCAGCTGTTCTTGATTTAGGAAACGGCACAGCCATTATCAGCACCACCGACTTTTTTATGCCCATTGTTGACGATCCGTTTACTTTTGGACGAATTGCAGCCACTAATGCCATTAGCGATGTTTTTGCCATGGGTGGTAAACCAATTCTGGCGATTGCCATTTTGGGCTGGCCAATAAATAAACTGGCCCCTGAAATTGCCCGCGAGGTGGTTGAAGGCGGACGTCAGGTTTGTAAAGAAGTGGGTATAAGTTTGGCCGGCGGTCACAGTATAGACAGCCCGGAGCCGATTTTCGGTCTGGCAGTTACCGGACAGGTTGATCTGAAAAATATAAAACAAAACGACACTGCTACTGAAGGTTGTCAACTTCTGCTAACCAAACCACTTGGAGTTGGTATTTTAACCACGGCTCAGAAAAAAGGCGTTTTGGCAAGCGAGCACGAACAAACTGCACCTGAATTAATGTGCCGGTTAAATACACCCGGTTTTGAGTTGGCAAAAATAGCAGGCGTAAAAGCTATGACCGATGTAACCGGTTTTGGATTGCTGGGACACCTCACCGAAATGTGCGAGGGCAGTGAGCTTTCGGCACACATTGAACACGATAAAATACCAACGTTGCCCATGCTTCAACCCTACCTGGAACAAAATTGTATTCCTGGCGGAACATTGCGCAACTGGGATAGTTACGGGCATAATGTTTCAATGAAAAATGCGAACTATAAAAACATTTTGTGCGATCCGCAAACAAGCGGAGGATTGTTATTAGCTGTTGAGCCAGAAGCGCTTTCGGAAGTAGAAGCTTGTCTGGCAAAATTTAATATCCAGGCAACACCTTTCGGACACTTAACAGAAAAGCAGGATAAACTTATAACGGTAGTTTAATATGGAACGAAACGCAAATAAAGAGCCTCAAAAGCAACCAAACAATCCGCTGCATGGAAAAACTCTTGAGGCCATTTTAGTATACCTGGTAAGTTACTACGGATGGGACGAACTGGGAGATATTATCCAAATCAACTCCTTCCGGAATAATCCCAGCTTAAAATCGAGCCTCAAATTTTTACGCAAAACTCCCTGGGCACGCGAAAAGGTGGAACAGCTTTATGTTGAAACAGTAAAAAAGTAATAAGCTTTCTTTACCAACTTTTCGAAACGCGAACTATCGTTGGTCTTACTCTGATAAATCGTTGAGGTGAACACGATGTTAACAACCTCAATGATTAAACCAATTAATAAACGTTTTGTTATATTGGCATTATTCCAACTACCGGTAAAAATTAAAAACAACTAGTAACCAATTAATTCAACAAAATGAGTAAGATCGTTCAATTTGGAGAAAACGTTCAGGGATACACCATCCCGGTTTTAAATGAAAGAGAAATTCGTGCTGCAGCAGGCATGCTTTTTATGCTGATGTTTATTTCTATTCAGCAGGCTACGCAAGGCAATTTTACACCCTTAAAATATGCCATTATCGTATTTCTTACCGACATGTTGATCCGAGTGCTGATTAACCCCAGATATTCACCAACACTCATTCTCGGTCGTTGGATCGTGCGCAATCAAACACCCGAATATGTTGGAGCACGCCAAAAGAAATTTGCCTGGAAGATTGGACTTGGGCTTGCCTCTACCATGCTGGTATTGGCTGTAATCGTAAATTCTTACAGCCCGATAACAGGAATAATTTGTATGATATGTTTGGTGTTTTTATTCTTCGAAGCAGTGTTTGGTATTTGCCTTGGATGCAAATTCTACCCTTTGTTATTTAAAGAAAAGGTTCAGTATTGCCCGGGCGAAGTTTGCGATATAAAATCACGCCATGATATCCAGAAAACGAACTGGTCGCATTTACTTATTGTTTTAGGATTTGCGGCTTTTATCGTACTCACCTACTTTTTATTTAACGAGCAATTTATAAAGCCTCCTTTCGATTTGTTTGGTTTAAATTCATAGGAGAAATACACTTCACCGTTCTTGTATTTTTTAATTGGTTTTGCTGAAACGCGGCAATACAAGACCATTCAGCCTTTTTTTAAGCCACCAGCGAAACAAATTAATCAATAAATTAGATAGTTATGTGAACTGTGTCATCAAAAAAACTGTTGTAAATCATAATAATAAACATTCCCGTGTACGAACACGGTCAATTTATTTTAATAGATTTACAGAATAACTATCTAAATAAAAATTTATGATTCTTGGATTATTAAAGGAACACGGTAAAGAAACACGTGTCGCTTTACTTCCGGAAACTGTGAAAGCTTTTACAGACCTGAAAGTTGAGGTATTGGTTGAACAGGGAGCCGGTGAAAAAGCATTTGCATCCGACGCCGATTACGAAGCTGTTGGTGCAAAAACCGTTTCGCGCGACGATGTGTTTGCCAAAGCCGAAGTTCTGCTGCAAATTCAGCCACCCGCTGAAGGTGACACCGGGAGAATTAAAGATTCTCAGGTTTGGATTAGTGCTTTCAACCCACTCTGGGATACTGCGCTAGTAAAAACTTTCCTCGATAACGGTATCACAACATTTAGTCTCGATCTTATTCCGCGTACCACACGTGCTCAGGCAATGGATATTTTGTCGTCGATGGCGACGGTATCAGGCTACATGGCTGTGCTTGAAGCAGCGGCAAAACTGCCTACTTTCTTCCCGATGTTTATGACAGCCGCCGGTACCATTCGTCCGGCCAATGTGCTTATTCTGGGTGCCGGTGTTGCAGGATTACAGGCTATTGCCACCTCACGCAAACTGGGTGCACAGGTACAGGTTTTCGATGTACGCTCGGCAGTAAAAGAAGAGGTAATGAGTTTGGGTGGTAAATTTGTTGAAGTTGAAGGAGCAACCGAAGACAAAGCTGCCGGAGGATATGCAGTTGAACAAACAGAAGAATATAAAAAGAAACAACAGGATAGAATCAATGAGGTGGCGGCCAAATCGAATGTGGTGATATGCACCGCACAGATTCCGGGGCGCAAAGCACCGCTTTTGATTCCGAAAGAAGCTGTTGATGCCATGAAACCGGGATCAATAATTATCGACCTGGCTGCTTCGACAGGCGGAAACTGCGAACTTACCAAAAACGACGAAGTTGTTGAATACAAAGGCGTTTCTATAATCGGACAATCAAATTATCCGGCGCAAAAACCGGTTGATGCCAGTCGTATGTTTGGAAAAAACGTATTGAACTTCATGAAGTTAATGATAGGAGAAGAGGGTGAACTGAACCTGAATTTTGAAGACGACATTGTAAAAGGTACCTGTATTACCCATGCAAAAGAGATTTACAATGAACGTGTTAAATCAGTTATCGAAACAAAATAAATGAATGAATTATGGAAAGTATATTAACTTTTTTAACCGAAAATAAGGATACGATATTCATTATAGTGTTATCGATATTTCTTGGATTCGAGGTAATTTCCAACGTTCCATCAGTGTTGCACACTCCACTTATGTCGGGAGCGAACGCAATTAGCGGTGTAATTATTATCGGAGGAATTATCCTTGTTGGTCACGCTTCATCTACTTTCGAGTGGATACTGGGTGCAATTGCCCTGTTTATGGCTACACTAAACGTAGCCGGAGGATTTGTTGTTACAGACCGCATGCTCGAAATGTTTAAAAAGAAGAAAAAATAACGATGAACGCTATGATTTTACTCAATACATTAATGCCGGGACAAGTTGTTCTGGAATACAGTTATCTTCTTTCAGCCATTATGTTCGTTATTGGGCTGAAACTGGAAAGTAATCCTGCCACCGCCCGAAAAGGAAATTTCTGGGCTGCCTCAGGAATGATCCTTCCAATGATCACAACCTTGCTTTTAAATAAAGATGCTGCCGGCGAAGGAATATCTTTGGCCAATGCAGGTGCGGTAATACTGATTATCGCAGCAGGTGCAGTAGTTGGAACCGTTATGGCCCGAAAAGTAAAAATGACGGCCATGCCTCAAATGGTATCTTTCTTTAATGCTACCGGAGGTGCGGCATCAGCGGCTGTGGCTTTAATCGAGTTCACAAAAAATCCGAACCAGGCACTTCTGGTTACCCTGCTCGGTTTGGTTGTTGGTAGTATTGCCTTTAGTGGAAGTATGATCGCCTATGGTAAACTGGATGGAAAAGTGGGTGATATTTTTGCCAAATTTATGACCTACCTCAACCTGTTTTTTATGTTATTGATCGTTGTTATCATTCTGCTTGTTCTTTTCGGCGGATTCGATCAAACAACCGTCTCTTACCTGGTATACGGACTGCTGGTATTAAGCATTATATACGGAGTTAGTTTTGTTATGCCAATTGGCGGTGCGGATATGCCTGTTGTTATTTCTTTACTGAACTCACTGACAGGTATTGCAGCTGCAATGGCAGGTTTTATCTATCAGAACGAGGCCATGATTCTTGGTGGTATTTTGGTAGGTGCAGCCGGTACAATTCTTACCATTCAAATGTGCCGTGCCATGAACCGCTCGCTGATAAATGTAATTATCGGTGCGTTTGGTGGTGGTGGCGAAGCTGCTAACCGCGAACAGGGAAGTATTAAAGAAATTACTTTGAGCGACGCTGCGGTTCTTTTAAGCTACTCACAAAAGGTGGTAATTATTCCGGGTTATGGTTTGGCTGTTGCACAAGCTCAGCACATAGCACATGAGCTGGATTCGTTACTTGAAAGTAAAGGTGTTGAAGTAAAATATGCCATTCACCCCGTTGCAGGTCGTATGCCGGGACACATGAACGTGTTGCTGGCCGAAGCCGATGTTCCTTATGAGCAGCTGGTTGAAATGGACAACATTAACCCGGATATGCCTAATGTTGATGTGGCAATTGTTGTTGGTGCCAACGACGTGGTAAACCCTGCAGCTTACGACGATCCGAGTAGCCCGATTTACGGAATGCCAATCATCGATGCGCACCTGGCTAAAAATATCATTATAATGAAACGTGGTATGGGTAAAGGTTATGCAGGTATCGAGAACTTCCTGTTCTTTAACGACAAAACACGAATGCTGTTTGGCGATGCCAAGAAATCGATTACCAGTCTGGTTAACGAAATTAAGAGCATGTAATTATTACAAGACCATAAATTTGAATGCCATCTCTTATTTTAAGGGGTGGCATTTTTTCTGTTAATCCAATAAAGTTTAATAGCAAAATCTATTTCAAGTTTTATTGACTCACCCTGATTATGCCTTCTACACAATCGTCCCTCTCTTCGAGAAAAGAGGGAATGAGGGAGAGTTAGCTGAAAACTTGCACGACTTTCATTCCTGTTGATGATTCCTGAGAATCATGAATGTTTTTTGTTTACTTTAAGCAATCAAATAAAAAAATATATGAATCGAAAAAACCAACACGGCGCTTTTCGCTCAGCTAGTTTATTAGCCTTAATAACGTTTATACTTTTATTGTCGTGTAATGAACAGAATAAGCAGGGAGCAGTAGTTTTTTCATTCGACGACCAATATATTGATGAATGGTATAGCCAGCGAAACCTTTTTAACCAATACAATATAAAAGCCACCTTTTTCATTAGCCGCCCCCATCAACTGAAACCCGACCAGATTGAAAAGTTAAAGCAACTACAGGCAGATGGTCATGAAATTGGATGTCACGGATTAAACCATTTAAATGCAGTCACTTATAAAGATTCGATTAACGTACTCATTGAAAAAGAGATAAAACCAGCCATTGAATCGTTGTCGGAGTTAGGTTTTGATGCACACTCATTTGCATATCCTTATGGCAGTTCACTCCCAAATATCGATAGTATTTTATTGGGCTATTTTGATTACCTGCGCAAAGCTACCTATAACACAAAGGACACCAGCATTGACTATTACGACGATATTTTTGCAAAAAAAGACGATTACAAAGTAGTTAATGCCATGGGGATAGACACCAACTTTAAAATTACACCCGAAAATTTAGAACTGGGGCTCCAACGTGCAAAAAACAATAACGAAGTACTCATTCTGTATTCGCACAAAATAGATTCAAGCCTTACCGATTATACGGTTAGACCGGAGTATCTGGCGGAAATATTTAAACGATGCGAGAAGCTTAACATTAAATCCATACGGATGACTGATCTCGAAAACCACTTTCAAAACCACTGAGTAACTTCAAATTCTTTATATAGCAATAGGTAGGTCAAAAAACCATTAAGAAAGATCTCGAAACATGATCAAAATATTATTTGAATATCTGAAATCCTATTTTCGCAGGCTTAAAATTTCAATTATTTAAATAGTTAAGAATGAGTACTCAAAAAATTGGAAATCCGGCAGTAGTTGGTCTGGCCGGTTTCGGATTAACTACCCTTTTACTGCAAATTCATAACATCGGGTTATTGGGCATTGGTCCCGTATTGGCTATGGGCCTTGTTTTTGGTGGGCTGGCACAAATGATCGCCGGATTTATGGAACAAAAAGTTGGCAATAATTTCGGATTCAGTGCCTTTGTAGCTTACGGTTCGTTTTGGATTGGACTGGGAATTATTTGGTTACTAAACCATTTTAATATCTACAATGCTTCGCACACCGATGTGGGTTGGTATTTAGTAGCCTGGGCTCTGTACACGTGTATCCTGTTGGCAGCGTCGTTTTATGTGCACAAAGCAATGGCTATTACTTTTATTTTACTCGAACTGGGTTTTATTCTATTAATTGTTGGTCATTTTGGGAATCCTAAAATGAATGTTGTTGCCGGTTACGAGCTTATTTTCTGTGCCTTGTCGGCCTGGTATATGATGGCTGCCATTATTATCAACGACCTTGCAGGTAAAACCGTACTTCCACTTGGCATAGCATGGGCTAAAAAAGCAAGCTAAAATCTAAGTCCTAAGATATATAAAGGGTCAGGCTGAACAGCTTTGACCCTTTTTTGTGTTTCAAATACGTCTTTATTGCCAATCAGTATGAAATAATTGACTAAAATCACTACAATTTTACTAATTAGCTACTGTTAGGCTTTTGTTTATCCAACACTTTTGATACATTTGTTGTGCAAACCATTTATTAAAAGGACGTTAATATGCTTGAAGAACAAACCTTAACAAGCTATGCGCCGGCAATGCGTTATACAAACGGGCAGCTTGAAAGCCAATCCAAAACAATCCTTGATAATAAACAACTGGTGAGTTTTGTGGAATCAATTTCACAGATGGTGCTCATTTTGAATAAGCATCGCCAGGTAGTTTATGCCAACAACAGTTACAAAAAATTTTGTAAGCAACTTAATCATGATCCACTAATTGGCAAACGCCCTGGAGAAACGTTTAATTGCGCCAATGCCTTCAAGTCAGTTGCAGGATGTGGAACTACCAATGCCTGCAAATCATGCGGAGCAGTAAATGCAATTCTGGAAGCGCAAAAAGGGAAGCGTTCAACAAAAGAATGTCAGATACTCACCATCGATAATGATGCACTGGACCTGGAGGTTACAGCAAATCCTTTAGATCTCGATGGAGAAAAATTAACCATATTTTCGGTAAACGATATAAGCGCCAACAAAAGAAGAGCATCGCTGGAACGGGTTTTTATTCACGATATATTAAACAGTGCAGGAGCCATTTCCGGACTATCATCTATTCTTAAAGAGATTGATGATCCTGAACAATTACGAGACATCGCCCAAACAATTGAATACGCTTCGCAAAACCTTATTGAAGAAATACAGGCACAGCGCGAATTGGGTGCAGCAGAAAGAGGTGAACTTCATTTGCAGCCCAGAGAGGTTAACAGTAACACCCTTCTTACAGACTTGCAAAGAACCTATGCAAAACATGAATTGAATAACGGCAAACCTATTCAAGTCAGCATAGATTCAGTCGAATGTACATTTACAACCGATCTTGTATTAGTACGACGTATTCTAGGAAATATGATCAAGAATGCCATTGAAATGAATGTGCCGCACGACACAATAACGCTTTCTTGCAAGGAAAGCGAAAATCAGATAGAACTATCGGTACATAACAACAGCATTGTCCCCGACAAAGTAAAAGATCAACTATTTAAACGTTTTTACTCCACTAAAGGAAAAGGCCGTGGACTTGGTACTTACAGTATGAAACTTTTGGGTGAAAAATACCTGAAGGGCAAAGTTAGCTTTACCAGCGGCGAAGAAATTGGAACAACATTTTATATCCAACTTCCTAAATAGTTACTCACAAAGACTTTCTATAACAGTTGAGCTTTATATCTTTGGTTGTTTTTAAATAAAATGACCAAAGAAAAGCTCTATTCAAAAATTATGGCGCTGATTGATGAACGCATCGAATCGGCGCAAATGGCTATTGCAGCAGCTAAAGAGTCGCGCGATAATGAGACCAAAAGCAGCGTAGGCGACAAGTACGAAACCGGCCGTACTTTAATGCAGCAGGAGGTGGAGAAAAACCGTGTTCAACTGCATAAAACCGAAAGGCTAAAAACCGAACTTGAAAATATCAATCTAAAGAAAAAGTTCGACAAAGTGGACTTTGGCAGCCTGGTATCCGATGGCAAAAACCTGTATTTCATAGCAACAGCACTTGGTAAAGTTGAAGTAGATGGCAAAAGCTGTTTTTGTATTTCGCTGGCCTCGCCTATTGGCAAAGCACTGCACAACAAATGCGTTGGCGACAAAGTAAGTTTTATGGGAAGGACTATTGAAATAGAGAAAATTGAATAACTGCCGAAGTAAACGTATAATCCGTAATTGTGAAGAATTTTACTGATTTACAAGACACTAAAATGAATACTCTAAGAAAAGAACACGAACCGCCACAGGCGCTGGTTGATTGGGGCTGGAAATACCATCACTTAGGCATTCCTACCACAAAAAAAATGCCCGGAGAGAAATACCTACCTCAGTTTAAGTTTTTCCATTCCGGTTTTCCTACAAGCCCTTTTGGTGTAGAATGGATGCGTTTTGAAAAAGACAGTCCTATTCATCCACTTATACAAAAAGTGCCTCATCTGGCTTTTGAGGTTGAGAACCTGGACCATGAACTAACCACCCGAAACTTAAAGGTAATTACTCCTCCCAATCCTCCAATGGAAGGGATTCGTGTAGCTATGATTGAACACAACGGAGCTCCGGTTGAATTAATCGAATTTGAAAAGAAATAAAATGACATACATTACCGACAAAGTTTTTAAAAACAAAGATTTCTCCGAAATAGGACTTGAACAGGCCGACTACGAAAGCTGTAATTTTATCGATTGTATTTTTTCATCTGCCAACCTTAGTAGTTATAGCTTTGAAGACTGTAGTTTTGAGAACTGCGATTTCAGCAACACTAAAATTACCAATACCGCCTTTAAAAACATAAGCTTTAAAAACTGTAAGCTCATCGGGCTGCAATTCGACGAATGCAATCCTTTTTTACTTGAATTCAATTTCAACGGATGTATCCTGAATTACGCTTCGTTTTATCAGCTAAAAATAAAAGGTACCCGCTTTAACCGCTGCACCATGCACGAGGTTGATTTTAGCGAAACCGACCTTACAAAAGCAATATTTTCGGAGTGCGACCTGGCAGGAGCAGTTTTTAGCCGAACCAATCTGCAAAAAGCCGACCTTCGCAATTCTATCAACCTGTTTCTCAATCCGGAGCAAAACCAACTGGCCGGAGCTCATTTTTCGCTCGACATGCTTCCCGGACTGCTAAGTAAGTACAACATTAAGGTGGATTAATAATTTTTTGTTGTTTTGCAGTATGGATCTTTTACTTTGGTTTGATTACATCGGTACATTTGTTTTTGCAATAAGCGGCACGCTGACTGCTGCCGACAAGCGCCTCGACTTTTTTGGCGCGACTGTAATTGGTTTTGTTACTGCCGTTGGCGGCGGTACCATGCGCGACCTTATGCTGGGCGACACACCTGTTGCCTGGATGCGCACCAACAATTATTTCTGGATGATTATTGCCGCCGTTGTAGTAACTATAATTTTCCGCAAGCATGTAATGAAATTAAAACGCACCCTCTTTCTTTTCGATACCATTGGAATTGCCACCTTTACCTTGCTGGGATTAAAAAAGGCTTTACTTTTTAATATCGATCCATCGATGGCCGTGCTGATGGGCCTGTCATCGGCAGTGGTGGGAGGTGTTATTCGTGATATCCTGTGCAACGAAGTACCGCTGATCTTTCACCGCGAGATTTATGCTACCGCCTGTATTGCCGGAGCACTGGTGTACCTTTTGTTAAGCCGGCTGGGTGTTTCAGAAGTGATTTGCGAAACAGCAACCGTATCTTCCATTATTGCCATTCGTATCCTGGCCATTCGTTTTAACATCGCCCTGCCCCGGTTGACGCATAAGGATTGAAGAAAGAAATGCGTGAATGATATAATGCCACAATGCTTTAATCCAGAGGCTGTGTTGCTGGAATTGCCAAACTGATAAATTGTATAATTGCACTCGAAACTCGTGGCTCGAAGCTGATAGCTATCTCTTCTGCTACAGATCTCTCCTCGTTCCTCGTCGGGATGACAGCTGTTCTCAACTTTTGACTTGAGAATGCGTGAATGCTTTAATGATTTAATGCCACAATGCTTTAATCCAGTGATTGTATGTAAAACTGATAAATTGTAAAATTGAACTCGAAACTCGCAGCTCGTAGCTCGTGGCTAGAAACTTTTAACTTGTAACTTCCTTCCTCCTTTCAACTTTTGCCTTTTGCCTTGAGAATGCGTAAATGCTTTAATGATATAATGCCACAATGCTTTAATCCAGAGGCTGTGTTGCTGGAATTGCCAAACTGATAAATTGTTTAATTGTACTCGAAACTCGTGTCTCGTAGCTCGTGGCTCGTGGCTATCTCTTCTGCTACAGATCTCTCCTCGTTCCTCGTCGGGATGACAGCTGTTCTCAGCTTTTGCCTTGAGAATGCGTGAATGCTTTAACGCGAAAATGCTTTAATCCAGAGGCTGTGTTGCTGGAATTGCCAAACTGATAAATTGTAAAATTGAACTCGCGGCTCGTAGCTCGCAGCTCGTGGCTATCTCTTCTGCTACAGATCTCTCCTCGTTCCTCGTCGGGATGACAGCTGTTCTCAACTTTCCACTTTTGCCTTTTGCCTTGTACTCCCTACCACTCCACCAGCGATAGCCCAAAACCAACAACCGTTTGCCGGTGGTTATAATCGATCATACTTTCGCCATAACCCGAAAACACCTGTGCTCTGAATCGAAGGTTATCAATAATTTTTATGGAATAAGCCAGCCGGATACTGCCTCGGTTATTATCGCCAAAGCGTAAACTGTGGCGGGCCGTGCAATTAACCGCATGAATTCCTTTGCCCCAGGTAAACAGCAGCTCGCTGCGCCCCAGGTAATTTTCAATTCCCGGATTATCATCCTTTTCATCCGACTCGGGCAAACGCCACCAGGGTTTAAACACCACCGATGTATTTTTCCCTTCCAGCGCCACTTGTGCTATAATACGGTTCCAGCTGCGCGAGAGCGGATTTTCGCGGCCATTGCTCTGATGATTATACCCAAGTCCCAGAAAAACACCGTCCAACCCAAAGAGGCGGTAATGAAAAGGAAGAATAAACATCACTTCCGGCTCGTAATTTGTTTCACGAAAAGGGCGCGACAAGTCGGTGTTAAACACCTGCCAAAACGATGCCTGCGTATACGCCACCCAAATATCGCCGCCAACCCGATCACCAAATACATCGTTAAAGACCTTTGTTTTCAGGCTCAGCTGAAACATCTGCTCTGTTTTATTCAGCGGAATGGGCTCATCAATATTCCTGTCGGGATTAGCGCTATGCGGCATGCGGTCTACGTTGTCCGACACTTTGGCTACCATTACATAAACCGGTTTATAAGTACGGATTACAAACAAATCTTTATCGTCGCTTTCACTATCACCAAGATCCCAGTGATCAGCCATCGAGTTTTCCGCCTGCCCAAAAAGTTCCTGAGCAAAAGCAGCGGGAACCGCAAGCACCACGCCCATAAGCAGCATCGTTATTTTTATTCTCATTATTTGGTGTTTACTCTACGAATATAGGCAATAACAGCCTGCTTTACCTCATGCGATGGCAGTTTGGCTAACATCTTTTAACAGATGAAGGGAAATGAGGGACTGAGAGACTGAGGGGGGTGAAAAGTGAATGAGTTATTGAGTTATTGAGTGAATGCGTAAATGCTTTAATGCTCTAATGCTTTAATACAGAGGCTGTGTTGCCGGAATTGCTAAATTGTAAAATTGCACTCGAAACTCGCGGCTCGTAGCTCGTGGCTAGAAACTTGTAACTTCCTTCCACCGTTTAACTTTTGCCTTGAGAATGCGTAAATGCTTTAATGCGTAAATGCTTTAATACAGAGGCGGAGTTACCGGAATTGCTAAACTGATAAATTGTAAAATTGCACTCGAAACTCGCGGCTCGTAGCTCGTGGCTAGAAACTTGTAACTTCCTTCCTCCTTTCAACTTTTGCCTTTTGCCTTGAGAATGCGTAAATGCTTTAATGCTCTAATGCTTTAATACAGAGGCGGAGTTACCGGAATTGCTAAACTGATAAATTGTAAAATT
The DNA here is from genome assembly GCF_963675065.1 of uncultured Draconibacterium sp. Classification (NCBI taxonomy): domain Bacteria; kingdom Pseudomonadati; phylum Bacteroidota; class Bacteroidia; order Marinilabiliales; family Prolixibacteraceae; genus Draconibacterium; species uncultured Draconibacterium sp. The sequence goes on from NZ_OY775906.1 coordinate 2,177,637, forward strand.
GTACTCGAAATTCGCGGCTCGTGTCTCGTGTCTCGCGGCTAGAAACTTGTAACTTGTAACTTCCTTCCACCGTTTAACTTTTGCCTTGAGAATGCGTGAATGCTTTAATGCGAAAATGCTTCTATTGCTGTAATTGCTAAACTGATAAATTGTTTAATTGTACTCGAAACTCGTGTCTCGCGGCTCGTGGCTAGAAACTTGTATCTTGTAACTTCCTTTTGCCTTTTGCCTTGAGAATGCGTGAATGCTTTAATGCGTAAATGCTTTAATCCAGAGGCTGTGTTGCCGGAATTGCCAAACTGATAAATTGTAAAATTGCACTCGAAACTCGCGGCTCGTAGCTCGTGGCGAGAAACTTGTAACTTGTAACTTCCTTCCACCGTTTAACTTTTGCCTTGAGAATGCGTAAATGCTTTAATGCGTAAATGCTTTAATCCAGAGGCGGAGTTGCCGGAATTGCTAAACTGATAAATTGTTTAATTGTACTCGAAACTCGTCGCCCGTGTCTCGTGTCTCGCAGCTCGTGTCTCGCGGCTAGAAACTTGTAACTTGTAACTTCCTTCCACCGTTTAACTTTTGCCTTGAGAATGCGTGAATGCTTTAATGCGAAAATGCTTTAATACAGAGGCTGTGTTGCCGGAATTGCTAAACTGATAAATTGTAAAATTGTACTCGAAACTCGCGGCTCGTAGCTCGTAGCTCGTGGCTCGCGGCTAGAAACTTGTAACTTGTAACTTCCTTCCTCCTTTCAACTTTTGCCTTTTGCCTTGAGAATGCGTGAATGCTTTAATGCGAAAATGCTTTAATCCAGAGGCTGTGTTGCCGGAATTGCTAAACTGATAAATTGTAAAATTGTACTCGAAACTCGCGGCTCGTAGCTCGTGGCGAGAAACTTGTAACTTGTAACTTCCTTTTGCCTTTTGCCTTGAGAATGCGTAAATGCTTTAATGCGTAAATGCTTTAATACGAAAATGCTTCTATTGCTGTAATTGCTAAACTGATAAATTGTTTAATTGTACTCGAAACTCGTGTCTCGCGGCTAGAAACTTGCAGCTTGCCAATTGCCATTTTGCCAACTGCCAACTACTTGCGGCTTGCAGCTTGTAACACGTAACTCATAACACGCAGCTCGTTCACATCTTTTTACTTGATTTCTTTTATGTTATATAAACAATAACTACTTTAGTGGCTCATAACCCGGTCACAGAGAGAAGATTCAAGATGTTGGAACGTGCCCCAGGAAAACTACTATTTATCCGTTTGTAAATGCTTATAAACGTTTACAAATACTTACAAACAGATATATTGCTGAAAACAAGCGATTTATACAAAAATATAATTACCTGTTGCTATAAGAGATATAAGTGTAATACATTTACACATAAGTTACCACCCATTTAAAAAAAGATGATACGAACATTGTATTTACGATTAAACCTATTGCTTATCTGCCTAATTCTTTTGAATATTTATTCTTATGGAATAGAAAATGATTCATTAAAATGTAATATATCTGTAGTACGTGAAGTGTATCAAAATCAAGACAATGTTTCTAAGAAATTAATGTTAGAGTTCTTAAAGACTTTTGGAAAGGATTGTAAAAATAATGTTGAGTTTAGTGAATTTAGCAACGAAACTCTCTATAAAGTGATTCAAAAAAATTCTGATGTATTCTCTAAAACACTTGAAGACAATTTAAATCAAATCGACTTTAATGAAATCATTTTCAATTTGAAAAACCCTTTGAACGACCTAATAGACCTTGACTTGACTATTATTAAAATTGCGGACACAAAAATTGACAAATCAATCAAAGACAAATTAATAATTGCAATTAATTCTGGAAACTGGGAAGAATCTAAAAATGTTGAGAATGTAAGTGAAAAAATTGTTATGTTTTTCCTTCCTGACTCTGTTCAATTTAATGCAATATTAAATTCTGACAAGTCAGAAGGAATTTATGAAGTTTCAGGTGACTTTGAATATTATGCAGGCAAAATAATTGATTCGTATAAAGATTCAACTCTAAATGTCACTTATAGCACTAAAAGATTCTTTATTGTCAACAATGATGTGATAGATAAAATGAGACAGGAAAGTCCATTTGGAATCTTGCTCCTAAATGACAATAAATACAAAATAAAAACCGGAGTCTATACAGACTTAGGAATCCAGCAAATAATTAATGAATTCTTTAAGTAATAACCTCTTAATTTCTTTTTATGAAAACTATATTTTTAACAAACAGTGATGATCAAGAAATCCTTGTAAACATTGATAACATGACACATGCAACACCAAATGCAGATGGTGGTTCAATAATTTATACAACAAGGACAAAACCCTATGATGTGATTTGGGTTAAAGAAAGTCTTGACCAAATTAAAGCCCTAATTAAATAAAAAACGGGTGGTAACAATGTATAAATTCCATTGCGGTTTTAGTAATGACAACAAGTTGGTTAGCCCGCAACAACATTGCTGCGGCACGACAGGAAATCGCTCCTCAATCCGCAACGATAATTTATACTAACCGTTGTATGCAATTGTAAAAAACAGCCCAGAAATGACAAAAGGGAATAAGAAAAATATCAGGAATAAAAATAGGATTAATAAAAGAGAGTCATCCAATAAGAGAAAAGAAAGGAAAAACAAATGGGTGAAATTATTGATTCTATTAGGAATATTTTTCGCAATATTCTTCTTGATTGTCAAGCCATTTCTTCCAAATAAAAATAAAATAACTAGCAGAACTGAAATAAAATTCACGAAGGAAGGTGAACTTTCTTTTTTCGACAAACAGGATAATAAAATAATTACAACTATTGATATCGAGATTGCTGAAGATGATTATGAAAGAGCATTAGGTCTTATGTTTAGGTATTCTATGAGTGATAGTGTTGGGATGTTGTTTATTATGGAAAATGAAGTGCCTCAATCATTTTGGATGAAGGATACTTATATTTCTCTGGACATATTGTACTTGAATCGGGATTTTCAAATTGTAAAGATTCAAAAATATGCTCAACCATTGTCAGAACAATCTATTCCATCGATTGAGAAATCGAAATACGTAATTGAAGTAATTGGGGGATTTTGTGATAAGTTAAATATTAAAGAAGGTGACATTGTAAAATATAAAAGAACAACAGCATACAACAAAGTGTAAATTTAATAGCGGGTTCGGTGGGTGTTCCAACGTTGGATTCACGCCCAATTATCCGTTCCATTCGGACGGAAAACCACATTGAAAACCGGTACGCAACATACACTTAACGTTACGATAAACTCAACCAACAACAACAAGGAACAACACTACTATATAAAACTCATAAAATGAAAACCAACATTTCTATTTACATCTTAAGCCTTCTAGTCCTGATTGCAGGAATAGTTTTAACGGTAAAAAATCCTGGATCAGGAAGAATGCAAATGATAGCCGGCGGATTAACCATGCTAGGCTTCACTTTGAATATTCTGAGTTTTCTGCTACGTATCCGAAAAAAGAAAATCTGAACCAATAAATTCGAACCGATTAACGATAAAATGATGACCAGAGAGGAACGTCTGAAATTCTGTAAGATTTGTGTGAACAAGCGAATGAGTTTACAAGAAGGACTTATCTGCAACATTAGTGGCCAAGTTGCCGATTTTGAGGAACACTGTCCGCATTTTAAAGAAGATGAGCGAGCAAAACAAGAAATAGTCGCACGCGAAGAATATAACGCTTTGGTGAAGGATGCTGCAAGCACGGGCAGACGCTTTGCCAACTACTTCCTTGACTGGATTTTTGCTTATATCTTGATGTTGCTATTACTTTTCACCATGGGAATTGTACTTGGAATTGTTACGCCAGGAGCTGTTGACCGTATTACCAACAACTTTGCCTTTGTATACGGACTTATACTTCTCTGCTATTATATGTATTTTGTAATCTTTGAAGCAACTACCGGGCGTACCCCTGGCAAATTTATTACCGGTACGAAAGTAGTTACAATGGATGGCGAACAACCGAATTTCTCAACCATTCTACTAAGGTCTATCTGTCGCTTTATACCTTTTGAAGCCTTCTCGTTCCTCACCGAGTCGAAAACCGGCTGGCACGACCGCTTATCGAAAACACGTGTGATAATTGTTAAGAAAGAAAAGAAATAAACCCTATGAAAAGATTAAGTTTTATTGCTGCGTTATTCGTAATTATTGCTTTTAACTTCGGCTGCCACAACGGACATACAGGCGAAAACTGTATCGACAACAACCCGTATTTTGAACCGGAACCTCTACCGGAGTCAGGTACCTTGGCATGTTCATTTTATACCAACTCAAAAATTTCTATCGATGAAGATACTACCCAAAACCTTACCGTAGCTTATATTCAGGAAGGTAGCAATACTGTTTTCAGGTATTATTACAACGACCATTGGGAAGCGACAGGTTCTGTAGGAGAATACGATACTTTACCACCTCCTCCAGCTGATGCATTTGAAACAGCTGTGGTTTTTGAGGTGCCTTCCAACAAGGAAGAATTTCTGCTTAGTGGTAACGATTTAAAAAGAGCAAATGCCATGTACGGAAATATCTGCAACTGCTCGGCTTACGGTTATCTACCAATTACCTCGGGGTGCATAAAAGGAATTAAAATAAACGACTCTGAGTGGCAAATTGATATCAACATCCTGGCTGAAAAGGATGATGTTGTTTTCAGCAAAATGATTTCCGATAGGTTTATAACTCCATAATTATCTATTTTTTATCTACAACCGTCCCTCCTAAATCCAGGGGTTAGACGTTCTTGCAAGATTATTTCGGTTGTTTCTCCCTCACAAAAACATTGTTTTGGAATCTCACCCTTAGTGAACTACGAATTCGTTTATTCCAACGCGATTTATTACTGTCTGATCCATGAGAGTATAATAATGACATTTTAAACATTATGCCTTTAGTGGTTAAGGTACAGCAACATCATCCAACCATAGTTCAAAATCCGATTTGCAAAAGCCCACAATTTACCATAACTTGTAGATTGATTAACCAAATACCTCAACGTGTTAACTTAAAAACAATTAAAACACATTTATTATGGCTACCAAAACACCAACGGGGATTCCCGAGCCTGTTATTAACGAGGCTACCCAACTGTTAAACAATGCACTTACTGTTTTAAAACCTTACCTTATTGCTTTAAGACCCATGGAGCGGCGCGATATATCGAAAATGAGTGATAAAACACTCCCTTTTGTAGAAAAAACAATTGCTTATTGCGAATCGACTCCACAATTTGCACCGGCATTTATGAATGTAGAACAACTGAATACCGATTTTGAAGTATATAATCAGTTAATACCACTTCTGCGGCTGTCGCGTCAGCTAACTTCGAGCCTCGATGATACTTCGATGAAAATAGGATCAGGTTGTTTCAACAATGCTTTAACCTATTACAACCTGACAAAATTGGGGAGCCGCATGGATGTACCCGGAGCCAAAACAATCTATGATGATTTGCGCAAACGTTTCTACCGGACCTACACCAACGGGGAAAAAGATACGGAAAACCCCAAAACAGAAGAATAGCTACGGGCTCTAAACAAAAACGATACGGCATTTACCCCCAACTCCTCACCTTATAGCTTAAATCGTATACCTCAGAAGTAAAATACCGGAGCTCTGAGCTTCAACCAGCTAGTTCCGAGCTTCAACCGGGATGCTCTTAATTTCAAACAGGCAGCCCGGAGTTTAAAACTTGCAGTTCGAAACTTCCTGCAGGCACCTCAAAACCTTAAACAGGCACCTCAAAGCCCAAACATTTGAGCTCCGAGCTCTATAATTGTACTTCCGAGCTCAACATAATAAGCACGAAGGTGGGGAGAGGTACCTAAGAGGTAGGTGGATGTACTTAAGAGGTAATGGGGGGTACCTCCGAGGTGGGGTCAGGTACTTCGTAAGTAGGGTGTTTTAGTTCGGACGCAGGTGCACCAAACAACTGTATTGCGTTGTATTTCAACAACATGTCGCATAGCATAAAAAATCAAAGACAAGTGCTTTGGCAAAAAATATAGCGGTGACGTAAATTCGGGAAAGCATTAAACAATAATAATTTTTAATCAATTAAAACACACATTTTATGGATAACAAAATCAATTTTACCATCCCTGCCGAGACCATTACACAAGTTAATGAAGCACTGGCTACGATTTCTACTGCACTAAAACCTTATGTACTGGCTTTGTCGCCCGAGGAGCGCCAGGAACTCCCCAAAATGAGCGATAAAACCCTTCCGTTTGTTGATAAAGCGCTCGACTACCTGAGCCGTGCACCGGAGTTTGCACCTCCGTATATGGATGTTGCAGGACTGCAAAACGATATGGAAGTACATAACCAGTTGATGCCGCTGTTACGCCAGGTGCGTATTTTGAGCGATAACCTCGACGATACCACCATGGAAGCCGGTGCCGAAAGTTATATGGCAGCCCTGATGTATTACAACTCGGTGAAAATGGCGGCAAAAATGGATGTGCCGGGGGCCAAATCGATTTACGACGACCTGAGTAAACGTTTTGAACGCAGTACAACAGAAAGCGAAGTGGAAACAACATAATATTGTCGGGGCATGTGAGCGGGTCGATTGTTAATTTACGGTTCTTTAAAAGATGTATCAGTTATGGTGCATCTTTTTTTGTGCGTCCCCTCTTCGTGCCTCGTCCCCCTTGGTGAAGAGCCTGTCCCGATTGTAACATCGGGAGGGAATTAAAGGGGTATTGGGTTTCAGAGCCCCTAACTTTCCAATCCTCCACAATCTAATCCTCCGACCGACTACGTCGGCCACCTCCTTTTAAAAAAGGAGGACTTACTTCGTGCCTCGTCCCCCTTGGTGAAGAGCCTGTCCCGATTGTAACATCGGGAGGGATTAAGGGGGATTGGGTTTCAGAGCCCCTAACTTTCCAATCCTCCACAATCTAATCCTCCGACCGACTACGTCGGCCACCTCCTTTGAAAAAAGGAGGACGAACTTCGGAGCGCGTCCCCCTTGGTGAAGAGCCTGTCCCGATCGCAGCATCGGGAGGGATTTTAAGGGGGATTGTCTATGCCATGAACACCAAATCCTCCGTTCCGATCGCAGCAGCGGGAGGAATTAATAAGGGGATTGGGTTTCAGAGCCCCGAACTTTCCAATCCTCCACAATCTAATCCTCCGACCGCCTGTGGTGGCCACCTCCTTTTAGAAAAGGAGGACTTACTTCGGAGCGCGTCCCCCTTGGTGAAGAGCCTGTCCCGATTGTAACATCGGGAGGGAACTTAAGGGGGATTGGGTTTCAGAGCGCCTAATCCTCCGACCGACTGCGTCGGCCACCTCCTTTTAGAAAAGGAGGACGGAGCTTCGAAGCGCCGTCCCCCTTGGTGAAGGGGGATCAAGGGGGATTGTTTATGCCATGAACACCAAATCCTCCGTCCCGATCGCAGCAGCGGGAGGAATTAATAAGGGGATTGGGTTTCAGAGGCCCTAACTTTCCAATCCTCCACAATCTAATCCTCCGACCGCCTGTGGCGGCCACCTCCTTTTAGAAAAGGAGGACTTACTTCGTGCCGCGTCCCCCTTGGTGAAGAGCCTGTCCCGATCGCAGTATCGGGAGGGAAGAAAAGGGGGATTGAAAGATTAGTCTATTAAATTTGTTTTTTATATCGAAACTTGAGACTAATAGCCGGCAACTCGCAACTAGCGGCTCTACACTTGTGGCTCGAAGCTAATAGCTATCTCTTCTGCTACAGATCTCTCCTCGTTCCTCGTCGGGATGACAGCTGTTCTCAACTTTGTACTTTGTACTTTTGCTTCCGATGCTACGATCGGGATTTGGCTGTGGCCGATTTTCAATTCGTCCAGCATAGCTGTCCTTAACTTTTGCCTTGAGAATGCGTGAATGCTTTAATGCTCTAATGCTTTAATCCAGAGGCTGTGTTGCCGGAATTGCCAAACTGATAAATTGTTTAATTGCACTCGAAACTCGCGATTCGTAGCTCGTGGCTAGAAACTTGTAACTTGTAACTTCCTTCCACCGTTTAACTTTTGCCTTGAGAATGCGTGAATGCTTTAATGCGAAAATGCTTTAATACAGAGGCTGTGTTGCCGGAATTGCTAAACTGATAAATTGTAAAATTGTACTCGAAACTCGTGTCTCGTAGCTCGTGGCTAGAAACTTGTAACTTGTAACTTCCTTCCACCGTTTAACTTTTGCCTTGAGAATGCGTGAATGCTTTAATGCGTAAATGCTTTAATCCAGAGGCTGTGTTGCCGGAATTGCTAAACTGATAAATTGTAAAATTGCACTCGAAACTCGCGGCTCGTAGCTCGTGGCTAGAAACTTGTAACTTGTAACTTCTTTCCTCCTTTTCAACTTTTGCCTTTTAACTTTTTACTTGATTCATCCTTCCTACTTCATCACTAATCCTTCCATTCGGATTATTGATTAAGGAGGAAGAATTAAAGAAGCCGCAAGTTACGAGTTGACGGAAGGAGGATTTGCGCAGAAGTAGAAACAATACCACACCTGTCTGTCTCCTTTTCCCTGTACCATTGCAGGAAATAATTCCCAAATAGAGAAAGGCAAAATATATAACATTTTGTTAAGTATCTAAAAGTCAGACCTCAATAATTTTTGGTATGACTATTGGCAAACATCAGGCAGGGGAAAGCGACTTCTGTATTTATGATTGGTTTTGTGTTTAGGGGTTTGTAAATTATCAATCATCTTCAAAAAGCGTCCATAGAGCTTTCCCCTTCTCTTTTTTTTACCTTCCATCAATAATTTATAACAACCGTATTCAGGACAACTTGCAACAATAAGTCATGCCGGAATATAAAATTTTAATGTACGCTGCCGTATAAAAACTACTTAATACATGTTTTCGAGGTAAGGACGATCGAAGCATTCTAAAAGACCACACGATTCCCCGAAGCTTCGTGGGCACGAAATCGGTGAGGCAATACAATTTCTTTTCAATTAACAAAACCTTGCTAAAGCTTCTAAACTTTCAGCTTTATTAGCTGTAAGATAAAATTCTACAATAGTGATTGTATTCAATTTACATGGTGTAGAGGCAGTTCAATGGTAAAGGTACTCCCCATGCCGGGTTCACTTTCGGCTTTAATGGAGCCATTATGTTTCTGAACAAATTCATTACACAAAATCAACCCCAGTCCGGAGCCCTTTTCGCCTCTTGTTCCTTTTTCAGATATGATCTTATCTAATTTTAAAAGATTATCAAGCCTGTCTTTACTCATCCCTATTCCATTATCCTTAATGGAGATTTCGATAGTATGGGATGATACTTTTGTTAAGACACTTATTTTTCCATGATCAGCAGTAAACTTAACCGCATTTGATAACAAGTTACGAAGTACTGTTTTTATCATGGCCTTATCCACATACACCTCAATATTTTTATCGATGTCAGATTCATGCTGAATATTTTTTTGCAATACAGCTGCATTCAATAACCCAATTACCTCGCGAATAATGCTATCAATCGAATAAAAGTCAGGGTTAAAATCGTTTATCCCCTTCTGTGATCTTCCCCAAGCCAGCAAATTATCGAAAAAATGAAATGTTTATTCTGAGGTGTTTTTAACAATCGATGCATATTCAAGAAGATCTGTATAATCCTGGTTGTCTAGTTTTTCATAAAGCAATTCAGCGAATACCATCAGCGATCCCAAAGGTGTTCGTATATCATGAGAAAGGATCGATAAAAATTTATCCTTCGTCTCTAATTCATTTTTAAGGTGGCTTTCGAGATTTTTCTTTTCGGTAATATCTAAACAATAGCCACTAAATAAACTGGTATTCCCGTACAATAACTTAGAGGGATTTGACGCAGCCTGCAACCATTTTGTCTTTCCTGATTTTGTAATATAACGAAATTCAGATTTGAAAAAAGAATTTTCCAGGGTTGTTCTTTCATCTTCTGATTGCAACGCTTCAATATCATCCTGATGTACCCTGCTCCAAAATGACATCGAGTCATTGAGCATTTCTTCTTCTGTTAATTCCAGAATCTCCTCGCAACTGGAACTCACATATTGAAATTGACTGGAACCATCAGGATGTAAGATATAATCATACAACACGATAGGAACGTGATCACTTATTCGGTGAAATTGTTCAGCACATTTTTCCAGATTGGGGTATTCGGTTTCGCCTATGTTAACTTTAGTCATATTAAAAGTAATTACGACTAAACTTACGAAAAATAAATGAAATAGTCCGGTCAGCTTAAACACCGTACTATTAACCACACGTTGGAATTCGCGCGGTAGCGGTGTCATTGCGAGGAAGGAACGACCGTGGCAATCAGACACCACCTCCCCACTGATTCCATTGAACTCCATCAGCGGTACTTCCCGATGCTGCGATCGGGACGGAGGATTAGCTAATCTTCTGCGTGTCACAAATCAATCCCCCTTTGATTCCCCCTTCGCCAAGGGGGACGAGGAAGCTACTCATACCTCAAGGTATGCGCCGGATTAATCCGCAGTGTTTGCAGTGTTTTATAACTAATGGTAGCCAATGCTATAGAAATGGCCACAATAAAACCAATAATAAACTCAAACACACCGAGGCTGATGCGGTAGTAATAATTATGCAGCCAGTTGGTAGCTACCCAGTAAATAAGCGGCCAGGCCACAAGGGTTGCCACACAAACCAGTACAACAATTTCTTTCGAAATAAGGTAGAAAATACTGTACCCGGAAGCTCCCAGCGCTTTGCGTACACCCACTTCTTTTGTTCGCTGCTCAACGGTAAACGAGGTGAGGCCGAAAAGTCCCAGCGCCGCAATAAAAATCCCCAGTATGGCAAAAACAACCGACAACTTTGCATTTTGCCGTTCGGCTTTATACATGTGCGAAAAGTCTTCATCCATAAAAAAGTAGCGCAGCGGGTTATTCGATGCAAAACGTTTCCAGCTGTCTTCAATCTGGTTAATGGCCGCCGCCGATGCATCGGTGTTAAATTTTACCGATATAAACCCCCAGTTATTGTCGTCTTCTTTAAAGCGCATCACATACGGGTTTATCCGACTGTGAAGCGATTCGAAATGAAAATTATTACAAACACCTATGATGGGCATAAATTTTTTCTCGCCCTCGTCGTTAAATACAACTACAAACCGTGCCTGGGTATAATCGTCGATACCAAACTCTTCAACGGTTTTCCGGTTTACGATACACGCGTCGTGGTCGGCCCCAAACTCACGGTCGAAAAAGCGGCCGTCGCTAAGCTCGATGTTGTAGGTTTTCAGGAAATCGTAATCTACATAGGCAGTTTGCATCAGGAAGGTCTGCCCGTCGCGGCCTTCCAGCATATAACCGTTGTTGTTGGTGTTGTGTCCGGGAACAGCCGTCGATGCTGAAACAAACTCAACGCCGGGTATTTTCAGAATTTCCTGTTTAAATGCTTTTACCTGGTCGCCAATTGCTCCGGCGCTGTGGATGACCATCAAACGATCTTTGTTGAAACCAACATCTTTATTTACCATGTAGGTTAATTGTCGGTACATAATAACCGTTCCTACAATAAGAATAATGGAAATTAGAAACTGGACTGACACCAGGATGCGGCGTAGTTTCCCGTTTTTTGCCCCGTCGCGAAGTTTTCCACGCAACACAGTATTGGGATTAAACGACGAGAGATAAAAGGCCGGATAAGCGCCTGCAATAAAACCTACGAAAAGCGCAAAGAGAATAAGCAAGGGAATGTAATAGAAATGCTCGATAAGATTAAATTGTACCTGCGTATCAAAAACTTCGTTAAAAAACGGCAGCGATATAAAAACAATAGCCACAGCCAAAATCAGTGCGATGAATGAAATCAGCGTTGAATCGGTAAGGAATTGCAGAATAAGCATTCCTTTTGACGAACCGCTTACCTTTTTCACCCCAATTTCTTTGGCGCGTTTGGTAGCCTGCGCGGTTGAAAGGTTCATAAAATTAATGGAGGCAATTACAATGATCAGAATGGCCACGCTGCTGAAAATAACCAGGTATTTCGGGTCGGTGGCAGGTTTTACCTCATGCTCGACCTCCGGTTGTAAGTGTATTTTTGTTACCGGCTGCAGGTGAAATTCATAACGGTTGCCCTGTGTAACAAAATCACTCAACGAAACGCCAAACATCTGCTGCACCCTCGGGCCAACATATTTTTCAATCATGCCCGGAAACTTTGCTTCAACATTATCGGGCGAAGTATTCGGTTTTAGTAATATGTACGTAGAAAAACTGTTGTTTAACCACTCCTTGTCGTCAGATCTTTGGTTGGTCATAAACGAAGTGAGGATGTTGGCATTTAAATGCGTTTCCTCGGGGAAATCGGCCATTACTCCGGTTACGCGGTAAGGATCCTGACCGGTATTTACGCGTAACAGTTTATTTATAGGGTCTTCGTCGCCAAAGATCTTTTTAGCCGTCGACTCCGACAGCACCATCGTGTTGGGTTCGTTCAGTACGGTTTTGCTGTCGCCTTTCAGCAGCGGAATGGAGAACAGCTCAAAAAAAGTAGAATCCACTTCAGCAAAATCGTCAATCACATAAGCGATATCTTCTTTTTTTACAATGGCATCGCCCCATGTGTTTAGGCGACAAAATTTTTCCACCTCGGGAAAATCGATGGCCATTGTTGGCCCAATAACCGCCGCCGTGTAAGAGGCATTTACTTCCTGCTCGCCAATTTTACCGTCGAGTGTTAAACGGTAAAGCCGGTCTTTGTTTTCGTTGTACTGATCGTAACTTAACTCGTGGATAATAAACAGCGCTATAATAATACTGCAGGCTATTCCAATGGACAGTCCCAAAATGTTGATAGCAACATATCCTTTTTGCTTCTTTAACGCCCGCAGGCTGTGTTTTAATAAGTTTCTAATCATGTTTTCGATAGCTTTAGTTTTCCGGAGATGAATGAACCGGATATTTTAAAGACGCGCGAAGTTGTTGTTGGTTACAGGGTTGGCTGTTTTATTTTGGTGGATGAAGGACTGGATTGCTTTGTTGCACCGCCAATGAAAGGTTTGGTTTGCAGCCCCTAAAACACCTGCATGAAGCAGTCAGAAACTCAGGGTAACTTTTCATCGCACTCGCGGGCAACAAATAGAGCCACAGCATAGTGGCGCACAAGCTCTTTAGTTATTAATTCATTTATTATCAGCACAATTCCGGTAACTCTTAATAAATGGAGTATCTTTACAAAAGGTTTATACCATTTTTGATTTCAATCAGTCATTACCCCATTTTGCTGTTTAAATACAATACACTTCACTCCAGCAAATAATTTCTCGTTGAATTACAGATAGTCGGGCCAGCATTAATTTGCTCAGATCAAATTTACAAAGGAGAATTTATGAAAAATCGAACTTTAGGAGTGATTGGAACTTCAAGAAAACAAGACGAGAAACGCGTGCCGATTCATCCGGATCATCTGTCGCGTTTACCAGAGAATATCAGAAAACAATTAGTCTTTGAAAAAGGATATGGTGCTCCTTTTAATATAGATGATGATTTTTTTAGAGCACAAACGGGAGGTGTTGCAACGCGTCATGAACTATTAGCTGATTTGGGTTCTGTAATTATTGCCAAACCAGTATTAGCTGATTTACAGGAAATACGTGAAGGAGGATTTATTTGGGGATATCCGCATTGCGCACAACAGGTAGATATTACCCAAACAGCCATAGACCGGAAACTTACACTAATTGCCTTTGAAGATATGTTTGTGTGGTCTCCAAATGGACAAATTGGCCGACATACTTTTTACAAGAACAATGAAATGGCCGGCTATTGTGCCGTTATTCATGCCCTACAATTACGGGGTATCGATGGTCATTATGGCAATCAGCGCAAAGTAATAATATTTAGTTTCGGGGCTGTTAGCCGTGGCGCTATTTATGCACTTAAATCGCATGGGTTCAGAGACATTACCATTTGTATTCAAAGGCCAGACCATGAAGTTCGAGAAGAAATTTTAGATGTTCATTATGTACGCATCCGTGATGGGAAAGATGGAGAAGCCCGTATGGTAACGATAGAACACGATGGTACAGTCAGGCCTCTGTCCGATTTAATCAATGAATCTGAAATTATTATTAATGGCACCTACCAGGATACGGATAATCCTGTTGATTTTGTTACAGAAGATGAAAAAGATACCTTAATGGCAGGAACATTAATTATTGATGTTAGCTGTGATGAAGGAATGGGATTTTATTTTGCCCGGCCAACCACCTTCAAAGATCCAATTTTAAAGATTGACAACATTGACTATTATGCTGTTGATCATACACCAAGTTATCTTTGGGAAAGTGCTTCGAGGTCTATTTCTGCTGCACTAATTGTCTATTTACCAACAATTTTGAAAGGAAGTAAAAGTTGGATGGAAGATGCGACTATAGAAAGGGCCATAAATATTCAAAATGGAGTGGTTAAAAAAGCGTCTGTTTTAACTTTTCAGAATCGGATGTCGGAATATCCTCATGAATATATAAAAGCTAAAACTTAGCATAAATTCGTTTAAGCAACTTCATTCTTTATGAATTGCTTTTATAGCCAGGCAACAGTCCTTTACCGGTCTAAAAGCCAAAACCAATATGCAGCCCCGTGCTCAAATGCACGTGTTCGAAATTGTAGCCCAGCTCCACCATTGGTCCCATGTGTATATTGCCCACCTGAAAATCGTAGGCTGTCTCAAAGTGCAGGGCAAAGTTTTTCTCTTCCCAGTCCTTGCCTTCAAAAGCAATACCGGGTGTTAGTGCAAAATGAAGCCGGTCGACAGGCGTATAACTGCCAACAATGCCAATTGTATTGTGTGTATGTTCATCGAAAATACGCTCGTAGGCCAGTCCAACACCAAAATTCGAGTGACCAATATTTCTGACCACGTGGAGATGCAGGCCATAGCTAAACTCTTCTTCACCAAAAAAATATACGGCCGAGTTCCCGATTCCTATTTCGGTTTTGTGTCCGTGCGTGTGGTCGTGGTGTTCATCATCATCATGATCGTTATGCTTCTGGGCATTAACATTCAAAACAAAAAATACGGCGATGATGCCGGTTAACAAAGCGATAGTTATCTTTTTCATTCTTTAATTATTCTTACTGTTCGAGCAGTTTCAATCCAACACGTAATACTAAAAAAGGTTGAATCACACTGTCACTTTTTAGAAAAACAGCTATCTTTACGTCTGTAAATTTTTTGCATGTTATACACAAATTTGGAGTCCGTGAAGTAAATAACCTTTGGCTACCAGCCTTTGGTTATCCGTTCGTTAATCGCTGACAGTTTCCTGTCAGGGCTATTTTTATACTTTTTTTTAGAAACCGCCTAAAACTAAAAACACCACGCTGTAGGGTTTTAGGGCACAAATTATTACATCATGAGTAATGAAAATAAATCAATACACGAATTCGATTTAAATTTAATCTGCGAATATTTCTCACACCTCGAACGACAGGGACCTGGAAGTGCGGAAATTACAACTAAAGCACTGAGTTTTATTGAGGGGCTTGGCAAAGAAGCAAAGATTGCTGACCTGGGCTGTGGTACCGGAGGCCAAACGATGGTTTTGGCACAACATACGCCAGGTCAAGTCACAGGACTCGATCTATTCCCCACGTTCATCAACCTGTTTAATAAAAATGCACATCAATTAAAACTGGAGGCGCGCGTAAAAGGTATTGTTGGCTCGATGGACCAACTGCCCTTTCAGTTTGAGGAACTGGATTTAATCTGGTCGGAAGGTGCCATTTACAACATCGGTTTTGAACGAGGGCTGCGAGAATGGAAGAATTTTCTGAAACCGGGAGGATACGTTGCAGTAAGCGAGGCATCTTGGTTTACAGAAGAACGTCCACAGGAAATTCATGATTTCTGGATGGACGCCTATCCCGGAATTGATACTGTTCCAAATAAAGTTAAACAAATGCAAAAAGTAGGATACGTACCTGTAGCATCGTTTATTTTGCCGGTAAAT
This sequence comes from uncultured Draconibacterium sp., assembly GCF_963675065.1. NCBI lineage: Bacteria > Pseudomonadati > Bacteroidota > Bacteroidia > Marinilabiliales > Prolixibacteraceae > Draconibacterium > uncultured Draconibacterium sp. The sequence continues at coordinate 2,193,643 of NZ_OY775906.1, forward strand.
TGCTGGACCAATTTTTATACCATGCACTCCGAAGCGCAAAAAGTCTTTCGCGAAAAACATGAGGGCAATAAAGCTGCTGAAGATTTTATTGCCAACCAAAGACATGAAGAGAAACTGTATAACAAATACAAAGATTTTTATGGCTATGCATTTTATATCGGGAAGAAAATTGAGTAGTTAAATAAAAACTGAACGCCGGGCATCATCCCGGCGTTCTGCTTAACCCTGTAGCTTGGAAGCTATAAATCATGGTTAAACAGATTTTATTACCTTGGCAACAAAATCTGTTTGCATGTTAAAGAAAGTTCCGCATACCTATGTCATCATATTTTTCCTGATTGTTTTTTGTGCTTTGCTGACCTGGATCATCCCCGGAGGCGAATTTGAGCGCGAAAGTGTTGTTGTTAATGGTGTTGAACGCAGTGTGATACAAACCGGCTCATTTCATAAAACCGACAGCCAGCTGCAGACATGGCAGGTTTTTTCATCATTTTTTGATGGCTTTTTAAGCACCTCGAATATTATTGCTCTCATTTTACTTATCGGAGGTTCGTTCTGGATTCTTAACGACAGCAAATCAATCGACATCGGTATCCATACTTTTCTGAAACGCTTAAAACGACTTGAACGATCGAAAGTGCTCGCATTTGTGGGTGTGCACAATATAGTACTTGTTTCTATAATGACCATCTTCAGCTTGTTTGGAGCCATTTTTGGCATGAGCGAAGAAACCATTGCCTTTACCATCATTTTTGTTCCCCTGGCCATTTCTATGGGCTACGACTCGATTGTTGGTGTTTCGCTGTGTTTTATTGCGGCAGCAATGGGTTTTGCCGGCGCTTTTTTAAATCCTTTTACCGTTGGTGTTGCTCAGGGACTTTCTCATATCCCTTTGTTTTCAGGATTGGAATACCGAATTTTGATGTGGGTAGTGATCAACTTTTTTGGTTTTGCGTTTATTCTGCGTTATGCCGCCAAAATAAAAAAAGCCCCTACCACATCAGTTGTTTACGAAGACGATGCATATTGGCGGTCGCGCAATGAAACCACAGCCGTAAAAATTGAAAGGATAAAACCTACTGCAGCCTGGTTTGCACTGGCAATAATTTCTGTTACACTCATCGTTTTCTCCTTCACCATCCCGCAAAGTTCAATAAACATTGGAAACAATGTATTTTCTATTCCGGCCATTCCGGTAGCCACAGTGCTTTTTATTATTATGGGCGCTTTAACCCTGTGGAGGTCAGTGCAATATTTTATTTTAATCCTGCTCACCTTTACCATTGTTTTCCTTGTAATTGGAGTAATGGGGCACGGCTGGTACATTAAAGAAATTGCTACTATCTTTTTTGCTATGGGAATTTTTGCCGGCATCGCAGCTAATAAATCGCCCAACACAATTACCAAACTTTTTTTAGATGGCGCCAAAGACATTCTTCCGGCTGCCATGATAGTAGGTTTAGCCCGCGGAATAGTGGTTATTCTTGAAGACGGACAGATCATCGATACCATTCTGTTTTATGTTTCGAACTCGATGCAAAACTTCGGAGAGGTTGGAACAGTGGGAATTATGTACCTGATACAAACTATGCTTAATGTGTTTATTCCATCCGGATCGGGACAGGCGGCGTTAACAATTCCGATTATGTCGCAGATATCGGATTTGATTGGAATTTCGCGCCAGACTACCGTGGTAATATTTCAGCTAGGAGATGGTTTTACCAATATGATTACACCCACAAGTGGAGTATTAATTGGCGTTTTGGGAGTGGCACGCATCCCTTACGAAAAATGGTTTAAATGGGCTGCTTCGTTTACTTTAATGCTAGTAGTTATTGGTTTTTTATTGATTTTACCAACTGTTTTTATGGATTTGAATGGATTTTAAAAGCTGCCGGAGGTAACAAAAGGGCATAAAAAAAGCCCGCATGCGCGAGCTTTAATGTCTTTATGCTGAGCGGACTATTCTTCAATAGCAATTGCTTCAACCGGACAAACTTCTGCGCATGAACCACAGTCTGTACAAAGCTCTGCATCGATGGTATAGATATCACCTTCTGCAATTGCGTCAACCGGGCACTCATCGATACAAGTACCGCATGCGATACATTCATCTGAAATTTTGTATGCCATAACAATGAATTTTAAAGTTAAACATTATCGTTTTCAGCAAAAGTACAAAGTTTGATATAAAATCAAAGTTCAAAAAACATTTTATTGACATGTTTTACAGTGACCACCCCAAAACAACTAATAATCAATACATTATCACCTATACACATATTAATATTCAATTAATCTTCTTTTTGCTAATTTTGCTAATGCTAATTTTTCTGAATGGAATGATTCCATATTATCAATTCAAAGTCGCCAAATAAGTTTATCATAGCTATAAAAAACTACAGTACAACAAATTGAACAATACAACGGCACAATTTTATTCTGTAAAAGTAGTTGTTTACCAACAGCAAAAGTGTTAATCCTTCTGTTCCCGGTTCAATAACTTTATCTGCTGCAATAAATCAGCTTTCCGATAAAATTTTTCGTGGGCAAAATTCAGAAACTTCAGAATTTTAAAGGCATTGAATTTCTGAAAGAACCGCACCTGAAAGGTTTCTAAACGCGAACAATTGTTATTTAAATCCTCCAACTCAACACAAAATTGGTCCAGTTCAAGAAATTCCTTTACCGGCTCATTTAAATGGTTCACAAACTCCAAATAGTCGTTTTGTTGAATTTTAAACAAACGGTCTTTCTGAGCAAAAAACTGCCGTAGGTTTTTAAACGCTTCGAAGTTATAAGTCAACGACAGATCCTCCTCTCCTTTCATCCATTTTTGCAAAATGGGGCCGGTTCCAAAAGGCACGCGATTAGAAAGGCGTGCCGACGGATAAACCTTTGTGCTTATTATTTCTCCAACCCGGCCAATTTGCACCAGGTTTTGCAGAAAGTAAAAATCTTCACCTGCCTGCCTTCTGTTCATTCCTCCACGTTTAACGTAGGCTTCGGCTTTTACGGCAAAAGCAGAACCAATGGTGAACAGCGAATACGGATAACCACAATAATGAAGTGCCTGTTTGTAATAATTGAGATACAACTCGTACAACTCAATCCCCCGCCGGTGCTTTTCATCCAACTGTTGTTTCTGATGCTCAAAAGCCACTGTTGCACCAACCTGCTTCGGGTTTTCTCTGAAATGCTTTTCAATTTCGATCAGGTAGTTTTTTGCCACCAGTGTATCGGCATCCAGCGACACCAAAATTCCGTTCTTATTATCGTTGAGATTGAATCTTCTTATGGCTTCATCCATTCCTTTTTTGCGCGCCAAACCTGCTCCTGCCCATTTCTTTTTCAGGCTTATCGGGCCAACAACATAAAACAGAATGCCGCTTTTTGGGTTCGCTCCTATCCATTTTTCGGCATCAGTTTTTGTTTGTTTGTTTAAGCGAATAGTGTCGGCATCAGCCACTTCCGATTGGTTGATAAGCAGAATAACTTCAACCTTACATTTCGGCAAATCACACGCATTCAGCGAATTTAATGTATTCGTCAACTCCGTTTCGCGTAAACACGGAATAACAACAATTATTCCCGGTGCTTCTTCCGGCAACTCGTTGATGAGGATTTTGTGCTGATTCTTTTCCAGGTATTTATCGGCAAACATAGGACAAAGCTAAGAACCTGAATTTGATTTTAAAATAATTCAGGCTACAATAAAAAGCAAAAAAAATCCGGGCGCTAACCCGGATTCCTATTTATGCTTTATATTTTATTATTCTGTTTTTGCAACGTCATATTCTTCATTCAAAGCCTTTAAAACTTCAGCAGTAATATTAGTTGTCTCAGGCCCAATTAAAACGTTAGCGCCATTTAAAATGTAATCGTAACCGGCTTTTTCGTTGTAACGCTCCAGGTAATCCATCATATTATCCAGAATTTTATTATTGTTATCCTGTTGAATTTTGGCCAATTTAGTAGACAACTCCTGATCCAGTTTCTGAATTTCCTGCTCTTTACCCAATAAACGATCACGCTCCTGTACGGCACGTTGTTCGGTTAAAAAGCCACCGCGCTGAAGTTTTTCCTGGAAAGCAGCTGCTTCCTTTTCAAACGACTGACGCTTAGTTCCATATTCAGTTGTATAAGCTTCCTGTTGTTTGGTAAACTCATCGTGCAAATCTTGCGACAATGTGTAATTTAAAAGCACCGAATCGGCTTTAATATAAGCGATTTTCAAATCACCACCCGTTCCGGCCGCTGCTTTAATTGGTGTTCCTTCACTGGCGCTGCTACCTGTAAAATGTAAAACGTACAAAACTGCAACTGCAACAAAAAGCACTACACTAACTACTAACGATGTTCCTTTCATCTTTTTTATTTTTTACTTCATCAATATATTGAATATAAGTCGCGCTTCGGGCAACTATTATCTTCAATAATTTTTTAGGTTCAACTTTTTTAATTCCGACAAAGATACTTTTTTAGCGGAAATGCCCTACTCTAATTTTCATTTTTTTGATATCCCTAATAATCAACAAGTTCTACATAAAAGCTGCCTAAAATCATGCTTTGCCAATGATAAACGTCATTGCACGAGGCGAGTTGCGCATCGTATTTTTATGCTGCGAAAAATAGTATTTACCTAAATTATAAAATGTTGAATAAGTTAATAGCTAATATACTGCCCTACATGCCCAAAAAACTGGTTTGGGTATTCTCGAAGCGCTATATTGCAGGCGAATCGATGGAAGAAGGTTTGCTTGCCTCAAAGCTCCTGAACGAAAAAGGAATTGAAGTTACAGTAGATATTTTAGGTGAATTTATTACAACGCTTGATGAAGCAGAAAAAAACCGTGACGAGTACCTTGAAGTAATCGAGCGGTTTACTTCGGAAAATGTAAAAGGCAATTTTTCGATAAAACCAACTATGTTTGGGCTACTTATTAATAAAGAATTGTGCTACAACCTGCTGCGTGAGGTTGTGCAGTTTGCTGCGGAGAAAGATTCATTCGTTCGTATTGATATGGAAGACTCACAGTGTGTTGACATGGAATTGGATGTTTTTCGCCGTTTGAGGAAAGAATTTCCAAAACATGTTGGTCTGGTACTTCAGGCTTATTTACGCCGTACTGAAAGTGATTTGATAGCACTGAACGACCTGAACAACGCAAACTACCCCATCAGTTTCCGGCTGTGTAAAGGTATTTATGTTGAACCCGAAAACATTGCATTTAAAGAGTACGACGAAGTTCGTAAGCATTTCCTGAGGGATTTGAAATACATGTTCGAAAATAAAATGTATGTGGGAATCGCCACTCACGATAAATTTCTGGTTGAGGAATCGATGAAGATGATCGGGGAGCTGAATATCGCGAATGATATGTACGAGTTCCAAATGCTGTACGGAGTAACACCCGAACTGCGCCAGTTAATCGTTGACAACGGACATAAAATGCGCGTGTATGTTCCCTTTGGCGAAAAATGGTTTAACTATTCAACCAGAAGATTAAAAGAGAATCCAAAAATGGCTCAACATATAATTAAGGCACTTTTTATAAGGGGGTAATTTTTAGGAGTTAAACGAAAAGGATGGCAGTGCCATCCTTTTTTTATGCTTTAATTTTGTAAAATTACAATCTCATCAATCGGGCGCTTGGGCACATGATGTACTCCATTTTCATCGCGCCAGTATTTTATGTTTCCATCTTTGGCCTCTTCAATTACAATTTCTTCGGCAGGTTTGCCCAGCGCAATAATATAAAGTAACTCCAGCTTCTCGTCCAGCCCCAACAACTTTGCTACTTTGGCTTTGTTTACCGAACCAATCATACAACCGCCAAAACCATCTTCGACAGCCCCGAGTATAATACTTTGCATGGCAATTCCATCGTCGCAATAATGGTTATCCGAAATATTGCGGTCTTTAATAATTGTAACATACGCCACAGGGCGCTCACCTTCAGCCGGTCCTTTCCAGTTGGTTAAATAGCCTGCCCATCCCAGAAATGGAAAAATTTTTGCACACATTTCGTTTTTGGTAACAATAGCATATTTTAACGGCTGTGCATTTCGCCCACTTGCCGAAAGCCTTGCCAGGTCAATCCATTTAGTAATTTGTTCTGAAGAAATTTTTACCGTCTCATCAAACCGGCGGTAACTGCGATTACGGGTTATAAGTTCTTTGATCATGATTTTTGCTTCTTGTTCTGAAGTAAAATTAATAAGCTAAATTCAATTTAAAAGAAAAAAGGATAGAACCTGAGGCTAAAAAAGAATTGCTGACCAAACTTAACCACTAGAAAAAATAACCTCACTCTACCCTTTATCCCAAAAAACGTATTTTGCCTGAAACTATTGCGCCAGTCAACTTTAATAAATGTTAAATGAAGACCAAACCATTAATTAAGCACTTCAAATTCAATAGGGTTATTACAAATTATTATTAGATTTGTAGAACAGAACAGAATAGGGTTCTGAAATTAAACCAGACTATGAACATAAAATTCACCATAGAAAAGAACTCTAATGTTCTGAAATTCCAGCAATTAGTTGATGCCATTCTCGACTCGATCAGCCGAAACGAGTTAAAAGAAGGCGACATGCTACCTTCAGTAAATCAGATTATGAAGGATTGCAAACTATCGAGAGATACCGTTTTTAAAGCCTATGCCGAGCTGAAAAAACGTGGTGTGGTAGAATCTGTTCCCAATCGCGGCTATTTTGTTACCCGAAAAATTACCAAGATATTTTTGTTCATCGATACGTTTAAGGCCTACAAAGAAGTGCTTTATCACTCTATTCTGAATCATTTGCCGAAAAACATTAGTGTTGATTTGCACTTTCATCATTACAACATCGATCTTTTCGATAAGATTATTACCGAAAGCGTGGGACGTTACACCAAATATATTGTAATGAATTTCGACCACAAAAAGGTGAAGAATATTATTGATAAAATTCCGGAAGAACAATTGCTTATTATCGACTGGAAAATAAATGGCGAAGGGAAATCGAGTGTTTATCAGAATTTTGGCGAAGCCGTTTACAATTGTCTCGATAAAAATTTAAATGCCATTTCGAAATACAAACGTTTTACGCTCTTTTATCCTGATTTTACATACCACCCGCGTGAGATTGTGGATCATTTCGAACGCTTTGGAAAGAATAATAATATAAACCACAGAGTGATAACAACCTTCGATGAATTTGACTTAAAGGAAGGAGACCTCTATTTTCTGGTGAGTGATCGTACGCTGGCAACATTTCTCGATCAGTGTTCTGAAAAAGGATTTGAGCCCGGACAAGAAGTCGGCGTGATCTCCTACAACGAAACACCAATGAAAAAATACGTAAAGGAAGGCATAACCGTAATTTCAACCGATTTTAACCAAATGGGGAAAAAAGCAGCCGAGTTTATAGTACAGGGCAAGCCTGTAAATGTTGAGATTCCAACAACCTTAAAACTCAGGTCGTCGCTATAAACATGTTTTAAAACATTTTTTTAAAAGTTTGAGATCATACAAAATAGATCTATTTTTGCACCGTATCAGAACAGAACAGATTGAATAACAAAATATATAAATTCACTTATTATCATGCATTTATTAGGACTCGATATCGGAAGCTCTTCAGTTAAGGTTTCTCTGGTAGAAGCAAACAGCGGAAACCTGGTAGCTTCATCGTTTTATCCAAAACGGGAAATGAAAATTACAGCACACAAAGCAGGCTGGGCAGAACAAGCGCCTGAGCTTTGGTGGGAAAATCTGAAGTTGGCATTAGCCGAAGTTCTCTCAACCGCGAATATCGATAAAGAAAGTATTGAGTCGATTGGTATTTCGTATCAAATGCATGGCTTGGTAATGGTGGACAAAAACCAGGAAGTATTGCGCCCGTCGATTATTTGGTGCGACAGCCGCGCTGCCGTTTATGGCGACAAAGCTTTTGAAGAAATTGGTGGTCAGCGTTGTTTAACCAACCTGTTAAACTCGCCGGGTAACTTTACCGCATCGAAACTAAAATGGGTAAAGGAAAACGAGCCGGAGACTTTTGCCAAGGTTGACAAAATTATGCTTCCGGGTGACTTTATTGCCATGAAACTTACCGGTGAGGCGCAAACAACCATCAGCGGTCTTTCTGAGGGAATTATGTGGAATTTCAAAGAAAACGACCTGGCTACAATGTTGTTCGACAACTATGGCTTTTCGTCCGATATTATTCCTGAAATAGTACCTACTTTTGCAACATCGGGCCAGCTAAGCGCTAAAACGGCTGCCGAACTTGGTCTCTCAACAAAAACAAAAGTAAGTTACCGCGCAGGCGACCAGCCCAACAACGCATTGTCGTTGAATGTGCTTAATCCTGGAGAAATTGCAACAACAGCCGGAACTTCAGGAGTGGTTTATGGTGTAAGCAACGAAATCAAATACGATCCGCAGTCGCGGGTAAACACATTTGCACACGTTAACCATACTCAGGAAGATCCGCGACTTGGAGTTTTGCTATGCATTAACGGAACAGGTATTTTAAATGCCTGGTTGAAACGAATGGTGGCCGAAGATCTATCGTATGAAGCGATGAATGACCTGGCTTCAAAAGTAGCTATCGGTTCGGATGGCATCTCTATCCTACCCTTTGGTAACGGTTCAGAACGTGTTCTTCAGAATCAAAATATCGGTTCGCTTTTCTCGGGTATTAACTTTAATATCCATGGCAAAGGGCACTTGCTACGTGCTGCACAGGAAGGAATTGTTTTTTCATTTAAATACGGCATGGACATCATGAAAAATATTGGAATCGATGCATCGGTAATTAAAGCCGGTAAAGCCAATATGTTCCTCAGCCCTATTTTCAGAGAAACGCTTGCCGGAATTTCAGGAGCGACCATTGAATTATACAATACCGACGGATCGGTTGGTGCTGCGCGCGGTGCAGGTGTTGGATCGGGTTATTACAAATCGTTTAACGAGGCATTCTCAAACCTGAAAAAACTGGATATAATTGAGCCCAACACACAAAACGTTGCGGCATACCAGGAAGCCTACGAAAGCTGGAAGGCAGAACTTGAAAAAGCGATAAAATAATACGCAAATCAAAGAGAAATATAAAACAGATAAAATAACAATTCATAAAATTACTAAGATGGAAGTTTTAAAAGGAAACAAAGAGTATTTTAAAGGAATCGATCAAATTAAATTCGAAGGTCCTGATTCAAAAAACCCAATGGCGTTTAAATGGTACGACGAAAACAGAGTTGTTGCCGGAAAAACAATGAAAGACCACTTGCGTTTTGCTGTTGCTTACTGGCATACTTTCTGCGGAACCGGTGAAGATCCGTTTGGACCAGGAACACAAATTTTCCCTTGGGCCGGTGCTGCTGATCCATTAGATGCGGCTAAAGAAAGAATGGATGCAGCTTTCGAATTCATCACAAAAATAGGTGCTCCTTTCTACTGTTTCCACGATACTGATGTTGCCGGCGACGGAACAGTTTTCGAGATCGAAAAACGAATGGAAAAACTGGTTGAGATTGCCAAACAAAAACAAGCCGATTCAGGTGTTAAATTATTGTGGGGTACTGCCAACGTATTCAGTAATCCACGCTACATGAACGGTGCATCAACCAACCCGGATTTTAATGTGGTTGCCAACGCAGCTGTTCAGGTAAAAAATGCTATCGATGCTACAATCGCACTGGGTGGTACCGGTTACACTTTCTGGGGAGGACGTGAAGGTTACATGAGCCTGCACAACACCGATACAAAACGCGAATTGGCACACCTTGGAGAATTCCTTCGTATGGCCCGCGATTACGGTCGCAAACAAGGTTTCACAGGTTCTTTCTTTATCGAGCCAAAGCCAATGGAGCCAACAAAACACCAGTATGATTTCGATGCACAAACTGTTATCGCTTTCCTGAAAGCTAATGGATTGGAAAAAGATTTTACATTAAATATTGAAGTAAACCACGCTACACTTGCCGGTCATACTTTTGCTCACGACTTAAGAATGTCGACTGATGCAGGTTTGCTTGGATCGATTGATGCTAACAAAGGTGACTATCAAAACGGATGGGATACTGACGAATTCCCAACCAACATTTACGAAGTTACTGAAGCAATGCTAGAGATTCTTCCTGCCGGTGGTTTTACATATGGTGGTATTAACTTCGATGCTAAAACACGTCGTAACTCAACCGATCTGGAAGATATCTTTATCGCACACATTGGTGGTATGGACGTATTTGCGCGTGCTCTTGTAATTGCCGACAAAATTCTGAACGACTCGCAATACTGCGCTATGCGTGCTGCACGTTATGCTTCATTCGACGAAGGTAAAGGTGCCGAATTTGAAGGTGGTAAATTAACAATTGAAGATATGTACTCAATTGCGAAAGAAGTTGGTGAGCCTAGTCAAATCAGCGGAAAGCAAGAGTTGATCGAACAGTTAATCAACTGGTATTTATAATAGAAATACAATCAGCAGATTTACTCAAAGCCTGCGGGCTTTGAGTAAATTGCTTGTTACACATAAACCTTAAAACTAAATTTAAACTATTCAAATGAAAGGGCGTAATTCGTTTTATATCGTAGTTATCACAGTGGTTGCTACTTTAGGTGGCTTGCTTTTCGGTTACGACACGGCAGTAATTTCAGGTGCCGATAAATCGATCCAGGCTTTTCTGATTGATGGACTGGGACTGAACTCGCTGGCACACGGTGCAACCATATCAAGTGCACTTATCGGATGTATTATTGGTGGTGGTATTTCCGGACTATTGGCATCAAAACTCGGAAGGAAAAAAAGCTTGCTGCTTGCAGCCTTACTTTTCTTTATCTCGGCTTTAGGATCTGGAAATCCAGAATTCCTGTTCTTTCCAAAAGGCGAACCTACAATGGGCCTTTTATATATGTTCAACTTCTACCGTGTTATTGGCGGTATTGGTGTTGGATTGGCCTCGGCAGTTAGCCCGATGTATATTGGAGAAATTGCACCGGCTGATATTCGCGGAAGGCTTGTGGCCCTCAACCAGTTTGCCATTATTTTTGGTATGCTTGTAGTATATTTTGTTAACTGGGGAATTGCCAGCGGACAATCACTGGAATGGATCAACACCATTGGATGGCGCCGGATGTTTATTTCGGAAGCTATTCCTGCCGGATTGTTTGGAGTGCTGTTATTTTTTGTTCCTGAAACACCACGATATCTGGCGCTTAAAAACGAGGACGACAAGGCACTAAGTATTCTTACAAAAATAAACGGAGCAGAACACGCCAAATTAATTTTTAATGATATTAAACAAAGTGTTGAACGCCATTCAGGGAAGTTGTTCTCTTATGGAAAACTGGTTATAATCATTGGTATTTTATTATCCGTTTTCCAGCAATTTGTAGGTATTAATGTGGCACTTTATTATGCGCCCCGTATTTTCGAAAGTATGGGAGCGGCAAAAGATGCATCGTTAATGCAAACCGTTGTAATGGGACTTGTAAACGTTGTATTTACAGTGGTGGCTATTTTAACTGTTGACAAATGGGGACGTAAACCTCTGTTAATGGTTGGATCGATTGGTATGGCTGTTGGGATGTTTGCCATCGGTGCACTTTCGTTTATGGAAGTAATTGGTATCGGAACACTTATATTTATTATTGTGTATACCGCCTCATTTATGATGTCTTGGGGCCCTATATGCTGGGTTCTTATTTCAGAATTATTCCCCAACAAAATCAGGGGAAAAGCAGTGGCGGTTGCAGTTGCAGCACAATGGGCAGCCAACTACTTTATTTCTTCTACCTACCCGGCAATGATGGAATTTAGTGGCGGATTAACCTATAGTTTTTATGGATTAATGAGTGTGTTGTCTTTCATTTTTGTGTGGAAGCTGGTACCCGAAACAAAAGGAAAAACTTTGGAGGAGATGGATTATCTCTGGAAAAAATAGTTTTTAGTTGAAACGATAAAAAAAACGGGATTTTAACAATCCCGTTTTTTGTTTTCCTTATTTTGGTTCCCAAAAGCAACGCTTTGGTGACACAATTTTTTCTTCGGCCTTCAACATTTTCATTGCTTTTTCCACTTCATTTTTATCCAATCCGGAAGCTTCTGCAATTTCACCGGCCTTCATTGGTTTTCCGGCCACCTGCATAGCCGCCAGTACCTTTTCTGTACTCATTCTCTTCTTTTTGTCTTAAGCAAAGCGTTCTGAAACAACTTTCCAATCGACAATTTTCCAAAAGTCGGCAACATAAGCCGGACGTGCATTTTGCTTATCCAGATAATATGCGTGTTCCCAAACATCGCAGGTTAGTAAAGGTTTTTTACCATCGCGTAATGGATTGCCGGCGTTACTTGTCTGAACGATTTCCAGTTCGCCTTTTTCATCAACAACCAACCAAGCCCAGCCTGAGCCAAACAAAGTGGCAGCTGCTTTCGAGAACACTTCTTTAAAAGCATCAAACGAACCGAATTTAGCATCAATAGCTGCTTTTAAATCGTCTTTAGGCTCTTTACAACCATCAGGACCAAATTGCATAAAATAGAACGTGTGGTTCCAAACCTGTGCTCCGTTATTAAAGATACCTCCATCCGCCTTTTTAATAATGTCTTCCAAACTTGTTTTTTCAAACTCTGTTCCTTCAATCAGGCCATTTAAGTTATTTACATAAGCCTGGTGGTGTTTTCCGTAATGAAATTCAATTGTTTTTTCACTTATTACTGGTTCCAATGCATTATTTGCATATGGAAGTTTTGGTAAACTAAATGCCATAATTTTCCTTGTTTAAAGATTACTAATTTGATTTTTGTCTGCTAAAGGTACAACGTTTTTGGGGCAAAAAGGATTAATGGGAAGTTTAATTTGGAAGGAGTTTAAATAAAATTTAAGAGGATCAGAATCGTCAAAAAAGTTGCAAAAGAGCCTATAATTCTGACAACGAGCACCGTAGTTAACATAAATGAATACAAAAGAGCAATAAAAACCCCGGAGCCTCTGCTCCGGGGAAAAAACCAAAAATCAACTAACCTTTAAACCGCCTGGCGACTTCATCCCAGTTGATGAGATTCCAGAATGCGTTCACATAATCCGGACGTCTGTTTTGGTAGTTCAGGTAATATGCATGTTCCCACACATCGATCCCCAAAATTGGAGTTCCCTGAACTTCAGCCACATCCATCAGTGGATTATCCTGATTGGGCGTAGACGAAACCACCAGCTTATTGTTTTGAAGAACCAACCATGCCCAACCTGACCCAAAGCGAGTCAAAGCTGCCTTGGTGAAGGCTTCCTGAAAATTTTCTATGCTTCCAAATGAATCATTTACTGCGTCTAATAAAACTCCTTCCGGAGCCGGTGCACCACCCGGTGCAATTACTTCCCAGTACAAAGTGTGGTTAAAAAATCCACCACCATTGTTACGTACTGCTGTCGATTGACCAGACACACCGCTTAATATATCTTCAATTGATTTCCCTGCAAGATCAGTTCCGTCAACTGCCCCATTCAAATTATTTGTATAACCTGCGTGGTGCTTACTGTGATGGATTTCCATCGTTCTTGCATCAATATGTGGCTCCAGTGCCTTGTAATCGTATCCTAATTTTGGTAATTCAAATGCCATTTTATTATTTTTTAAAGATTTAAATACTCTTATTTCTCTTTAGCAAAAATATACGCTATTTAGAATTAATCCAAATCTTCGAATAATAAAACACATTGAAATCCTTTATTGTTCATAGACGGAATTAATAAACACAGAACTTCAATGAAATAAACCACAATATTGGGCTAAAAGCCACAGGATACAAACAGAAAAGAGACTGAAAATATTTATTTACTTTTATCTTTTTAATGGCCTTATCAATAATATTACCTTTGCCCACTCAGTAAAAAAGGATGAATAAGAGCATATTAAAACTTGCCATTCCCAATATCATCAGTAACATAACTATTCCGTTACTTGGATTGATTGATCTGGCCCTGATGGGACACCTTGGATCAGAAGTTTACATTGGTGCCATTTCACTGGGTAGCGTAATTTTTAATATTATTTACTGGGGATTTGGTTTTTTGCGGATGAGCACCTCCGGATTTACGGCACAGGCTTATGGCGAAAAAAAAACGGCCGAATCAATAACGATATTAATACGTGCTCTGCTTTTAACATTGTCCGTTAGTGTTATTATTCTACTGCTTCAATCACCGATTGCCTGGGCAAGTTTTAAATTAATAGGCGGTAGTCCCGAAGTAGAAACGCTGGCCAATGAATACTTCAGAATAAGAATTTGGGCAGCACCTGCAGCCTTGAGCCTGTTTGTTTTCAGCGGATGGTTTTTAGGAATGCAAAATGCTCGCTATCCCATGATTATCGCTATCCTCGTGAATGCTGTAAATATTCTGCTCAGTGTATTTTTTGTTTTTGGATTAAAAATGAAATCTGATGGAGTAGCCCTCGGAACCGTGATTTCTCAATACGCCGGATTGCTCACCGCAATTCTTCTGTTATTCAAAAGATATAAGAAAATGCTCCCGTTGGTTACAAAAGCCGGTGTAATGGACCTAAAGTTCATCGCAAACTTCTTTAGGGTGAACACTGACATTTTCATTCGCAGTTTTTGTATTATCGTTGTATTTACCTTCTTCACGTCAAAGTCGGCCAGTATTAACGATACCATACTCGCCGTAAACTCAATCCTGCTGCAGTTTCTGATGTTCTTTTCCTTTTTTATCGATGGTTTTGCTTTTGCCGGAGAAGCACTTGTTGGCAAATTTATAGGTGCCAAACAAATTGAAAACTTAAAGAAAGTTGTAAAACTTTTGCTGTATTGGGGACTTGGATTAGCTGCTATTTTCACTGTAGTCTATCTCTCCGGTACTAATTTTATTTTAAAACTACTCACCTCTCAAAAAGATGTAATCCAAACTGCCCAGCAATTTCTTATTTGGGTGGTACTGATTCCGGTTGCCAGTGTTGGTTCATTTATCTGGGACGGGATTTATATCGGAGCAACAGCATCACGGCCTATGCGAAACAGCCTGTTGGTTTCAACTTTTCTGATTTTTGCACCGGTATACTATTTTTTAAACCCTGTTTGGAATAATCATGCGTTGTGGATGGGGATGTTACTGTTTATGTTTTCCAGGGGATTTATTTTATCGCTATTGTACAAAAAAACAATCCTGAAACCAATTACCGGGAAAGTCTAATACCGCTCTGAATAAAAAATATCCAATATTGAATATCGAATGATTAAGTATTCAAAATTGGATATTGGTTATTGGATATTCTATTCGACTATTCACCAACAGCTTTCAGCCAGGCCTCGGCCATTAATTCGGCGCCTGCCATTGATGGGTGCACTCCGTCAGGTGTCCAGTAGGTTCCCGGAGCGTGTTTAATCGCCTCATCAAATACCTTCTGAAAAGGTACCCAAATGCTTTCAAATTCGTCTGATATCTTTTTCGCTGCCACCTGGTATTGTTGCATCGGCTCAATCCATGTTTCGTCAACTGCACTTGTTTTAAGCACATAAAATGGCTCGCACAAAACCAATTTCACTCCCGGAAAAGCTTCCTGAGTGCGTTTTAGCAATGCACGGTAATCGTTCTCATAAATCTCAATGGTGCCGTCGTAATGACCATCTCGTGTGTGCCAGTAGTCGTTCACACCAATTAAAATACTCAGCACATCCGGTTTTAATTCCATACAATCTTTGTCCCAGCGGTCTGCCAGTTGAAAAACCTTATTACCACTAATCCCCCGGTTATAGATAGTAAGTTGTTCTTCTGGATATGTATTTAGTAGTTGTGAAGCTGCCAAAAGCGCATAACCATTTCCAAACGACCATGCCCGGTTTGGCGTTTCGTTTTGTTTATCACGACCGGCGTCGGTTATCGAATCGCCTTGAAACAATACCGTATTGCCCTTTGCAAAAATTGATGCTGTCTTTTTCTCCGGTTCTGCAACACATGCCGAAACGATACTTGAAATACTTGCAGCAGCGACTGCGCCTGCGGTTGATTTGTATAAGAAGTTTCTTCTGGAAATACTCATTTGGTTCTATTTAAGTTGATTTATGAAAAACAAATGTAGAAAAATTATAGCAGCTGTTTAACGTGAAACGGGTGTTAAATACCATTAAAATCTCCCCGATTTCGAAATCCAACCTAAAAATACAAAACCCATTTTGGCAATTTTCGAAAACTATCCATTATTTTAGTCTCGTTTTAGGATAGCACTATGGATTTTACACAATTATCATTTGATACGCCGGTTGAGTTGATCAATCAGGCCATTAAAGACACACTTGTCGGTAGCCTCGGAATTGAGATCACAAAAATTGGAGATGGAAGAGTTGAGGGGATGTTGGATCTTTCTGAAAAAAACTCGCGCCCGGGAGGTATATTGCACGGCGGCGCCAACCTTGCAATGGGCGAAACATTGGCGGGTTTGGGCAGCATGTTATTGGTTGACATGAACGCCTACGATGTACTGGGAATTATGGTAAACGGCAATCACACGGGCGTGTTAAAAAAAGGCAAGGCGCTGGCGGTTGCAAAAATCGTTCACCAGGGCAAACAAACGCATGTGTGGAATGTTGATATTTGCAATGAAGAAGGGAGATTGATTTCATCTGTACGTGTTACCAATATGATTACTGAAAAGAATGACCGATAACGAAAGATTAATACATCTGATCGACGAACTCGTTAACAAAAACTGCTCTTTTGCCCTCTGGTCTGTGCCCGGTGATAAAACGCTTGAGTTGCTTATCTCCTGCCAGGAAGCCTTAATTTATCCCAACGAGGTAAGCCGCTTAAACGGACAGGAAGGATTTGTTTTTGCGCCTTATCACATCAGCGAAGAGACACCGCTGATTCTGTTAAAACCTGATATTTACAAAACGGGGCTTGAGGAAATCCTCCAGCTCAATATGAATGATGTAAAAGTCTGCCAAAAGGAAGAGACGAACTACACATCGCACTACATAATTGAAAAGGAAGAATATCTTTCCGATATTAAGCAAACAGTAAATACCATAAAAAATACGAAACTGGCAAAAGCCATTGTTTCGCGTATTATTCCGATTGACCGACAAGATGAATCATTGGGCAAATTGTACACCCAGTTATTCGAACAAACGCCAAACGCTTTTGTGTATATGGTAAACCTACCAAAAGCCGGTTTGTGGATGGGAGCTACTCCCGAAATCCTGCTGAAATCGGAAGGCAAAACGATGGAAACCGTTTCGTTGGCCGGAACACAGTCCCGTGTTTCGGGTACAGAATACGGATGGAGCACCAAAGATATTGAAGAGCAAGCTTTTGTTTCGCGCTATCTGGTAGATTTGTTGTATCGGTTCGATATTCACCGATATACCACACGCGGCCCTGAAACGCTGGAAAGTGGAAAAGTGGCGCACCTGTTTACCAGTTTTCTGTTTGCCAAAAAGAAACTGGACAACTGTTTGGGTGATTTTATTGCCGAGTTGCACCCAACGCCGGCGGTTTGTGGTTTCCCAAAATCGAAGGCCGATAAATTCATAAGTACCGTCGAAAAACACAACCGACGTTACTACGCCGGATTTCTTGGTCCGTGGCAACTAAAAGATTCAGTAAGATTATTTGTAAATTTGCGCTGCATGGAAATTATTCCGCAAAAATACATGCTTTATGCTGGTGGCGGAATTACTTCCCGGTCGGTTCCCGAAGAAGAATGGGAAGAGACCAACAACAAAGCAAAAACCTTATTATCGGCAATAGAAGCTATACGACAGAATGATCTCAACTAAAAAACACGTTCAACAACTGGCAACTCTCCTTCATCAGAAGGGAATAAACGACGTGATTATTTCTCCTGGATCGCGAAACGGACCAATGATACACACATTGGTTGGTAGTGGATTATTTAATTGCCGCAACGTAGTTGACGAACGCAGTGCAGCTTATTTTGCAATGGGTTTGGCACTGGCTCTGAAAAAACCTGTTGCTATTGTTTGCAGCTCGGGAACAGCAACACTCAATTACGCACCTGCCATTGCCGAGGCTTTTTATTTAAATATTCCGCTGATCGTTGTCACTGCCGATCGCCCGGAGTACTGGATCGACCAGCTAGAAAACCAGTGCATCAATCAGAAAGGGATTTATTCCAATTTTGTAAAAAAAGAATACAACCTCCCTCTGGAAGAATCAGAAACCGAGTTGTGGCAAGCTGCCCGCGAAATAAACGAGTGTCTTAACGCTGCTGTTTCGGGAAAACCTGCGCCGGTGCATATTAATGTTCCGCTGGAAGAACCGTTACATGATTTGCTGAATGAAAAATTACCAAATATAAAAGCGATCGATGCTAAAGAATCAGTTTTAGACATTGATCACGCAAGCCTGAAAAAGTTAGCTGCTGAATTGAATACAGCAAAAAAAATACTGATACTGGCCGGTCAACAAAATCCGGATTCGAAACTGGAAAAACTTTTGGCAACGTTTAGTAAAAAAACCGGTGCCGTTGTTTTAAAAGAACATCTGGCCAATCTGAATGATGAAAGTTTTTGCGGAAGTATCGATACGCTTATGGCTGCTATTCTTTCTGATGTTCCTGCAGATTTTCAACCGGATATTCTGATTACTTTTGGCGGGCATTTTGTGTCAAAAGCACTGAAACAGTTCTTAAGAAAAAACAAAGCTGGTCAACACTGGCACCTTTCTCCGGCCAACGATCATTACGATACATACCAGTCACTAACGCAAGTGGTACAAACTAATGCAAAGACCTTTTTTTCACAATTACTCCCTGGAGTTAGCGAGAAAGAGCAGGGATATTTGCAACGTTGGCAAAACAAGGAAAAGCAGGTGAACGAACTGCGAGACATATACATTTCAGAAAGCCCTTTTTCTGATCAGAAAGTCATTGCAGAAATTGGCCAGGCAATTCCCGAAAATTCGGTTGTGCATTTGGGAAACAGTTCACCTGTTCGATACGCTTTAATTACTAACTGGGCAAAAAACACTACTTTTTTAAGTAATCGTGGCACTAGCGGAATCGACGGACCAATGTCAACTGCGGTAGGTTATGCATCTGTCTCTGAAAAGATAAATACGGTGCTGATCGGCGACTTGTCGTTTTTTTACGATTCAAATGCACTTTGGAACAATTACCTTGGTGAAAATCTACGGATCATCGTAATCAATAATGGTGGAGGGAACATTTTTGGTCTGATAAAAGGGCCGGGCGAATCACCCGCTTTCCAGCAGCATTTTTTTGCCGAAAACAAATTTAAAGCACAAGGTATTTCCCAAACATTCGGGCTGGATTATTTAAGTGCTGAAAATGAGTCGGAATTAAAAGACTCGCTTGCTGATCTGTATTCCCCAACAAGAAAAAACCCGGTAATCCTGGAAGTTTTCACAGATGCTGAGGTGAATACAAAAACATTCCGGGGCCTTTTTAAGTTTGTAAAACAATAAAAACAACATACAATGAGTACAAAAAGACAATGGGAAACCATTAAAGAATACGAGGATATCTTTTTCGATTATTACGATGGAATTGGCAAAATCACCATCAACCGCGAGCAGGTGCGCAACGCATTCCGTCCAACTACGGTAAACAACATTAGCGATGCACTCCACCTTTGCCGCGAAGACAACCGCATTAATGTAATTGTACTGACAGGTGCCGGCGATAAGGCTTTTTGCTCGGGTGGCGACCAGAATGTTAAAGGTACCGGTGGTTACATCGATGAGAACGGTATCCCAAGATTGAACATCCTTGAAGTGCAAAAACAAATTCGCAGCATGCCCAAACCTGTAATTGCAATGGTGAATGGTTATGCCATTGGCGGTGGTCACGTATTGCACGTGGTTTGCGATATCAGTATTGCCAGCGAGAATGCCATTTTTGGCCAGACCGGCCCAAAAGTGGGTAGCTTCGATGCGGGATTAGGATCGTCTTACCTTGCAAGTGTTGTGGGGCAAAAGAAAGCCCGCGAAATTTGGTTTATGTGCCGTCAGTACTCGGCTGCCGAGGCGCTTGAAATGGGATTGGTAAACAAAGTTGTTCCGCTCGAGCGGTTGGAAGACGAAGTAGTTGCCTGGGCACAAAAAATGCAGGAACACAGTCCGCTGGCCTTGCGCATGCTAAAACTTGGATTGAATGCCGAACTTGATGGGCAGATTGGAATTCAGGAGTTTGCAGGAAACGCAACATTGTTGTACTACCTCACAGAGGAAGCACAGGAAGGAAAACATGCTTTTCTAGAAAAACGTAAACCTGACTTTAAAAAATACCCAAAATTCCCATAATTAGTCGCGAGATACGAGACCCTAGTTACGAGTTGAGCGAAGCGAAATCCCGACCGCAGCGTCGGGGTATCCAATATCCAGAATCAAATATCCAGAATCTAGCATCCAAAATCAAGTATGGCAACAGCAAAAAGTTGGGTAAAAGCATCACGGTTACGCACCCTGCCACTGGCATTATCGGGCATTCTTATGGGCTCGGCACTGGCAGCATTTTGGCATGGGTTTAACTGGCTTATTTTTATTCTTGCAATGCTAACTGCTACGCTGATACAAGTGTTTTCGAACTTTGCCAACGATTACGGCGATTTTCAAAAAGGGACCGACAATCATCAGCGTTTGGGACCAACACGAACAATGCAGGGCGGAGAGATCACCATCAAAGAAATGAAATCCGGGATGTTTATTGTTGCCGGTTTAAGCTTTCTTTTGGGAATTATTTTAGTTTTTTTAGGAACCTGGCACCATAGTCCTACTGCATTTTTTGTATATATCGGGCTGGGAATTCTGGCACTTTTAGCCGCTTATTTCTATACCGCCGGCAAACGATCGTACGGTTATATTGGTCTGGGCGATTTGTTTGTATTTCTTTTTTTCGGCTTGCTGCCTGTAATAGGTGTTTTTTACCTGCACAACAATACTATTGAAACCGCTGTTTGGCTGCCGGCCATTAGTATGGGTTTATTCAGCACCGGCGTGTTGAACCTGAACAATACCCGCGATATTAAAAACGATAAACAGTCAGGAAAAATTACTATCGCCGTAAAACTTGGGCCACTTAAAAGCAGGATCTATCATACTTCATTAATTTTATTGGCTTGGATTGCACTGATCATTTTTACAGTTCAGCAACAAAAAGCAGCGTGGCAATGGTTATTTCTGTTGGTATTGCCGGTTTCAATTATCGACCTTGTAAAAATATTCCGCATAAAAGACAGTCGTCAGCTTGATCCCTTTTTAAAACGGCTGGCATTACAAACTCTGGCATTAACTTTACTGTTCTCGCTTGGATTGATATTATCATGATAAAAGCACGCTACCAAAAATATGAGTTGCATTTTAAGCAACCTGCCGGCACATCGCGCGGGGTGTTAAAAGCACGTACGGTTTGGTATCTGTTTTTGGAAGAGAAAGGTGTTACCGGGATTGGGGAATGTGCACCTCTACAGGGATTGAGTTTTGAAACGCCTGAACAAGTTGAAGAACAGTTGGAAAACATATGTAACAATCCTGAGCCTTTCATCAATAATATTGGCTTACTGCAAGTTCTTCCGTCCTTAAAATTTGCGTTGGAATCAGCTTTGCTGGATTTAAAAAACGGCGGAAAAAGAGAACCATTTCCATCAGCATTCACAAGCGGAGAAGTAGGTATTCCTATAAACGGACTGATTTGGATGAACGAAATAGAAAACATGCAAGACCAGATAGAAGATAAACTGGCAGCCGGTTTTCGATGTATAAAACTAAAGATCGGAGCGAAAGACTTTGAGCAGGAACTGAAACTACTTAAAGCTGTACGCGAGCGTTTCTCCAGCGATGAAATTATTCTAAGAGTAGATGCCAACGGAGCTTTTGATACTCATTCTGCTTCAGACAAACTTAAACGCCTTGCCGGGTTACAACTTCATTCCATAGAACAACCCATCCCAGCAGCACAATGGGACGAAATGGCAGAATTGTGCAAAACCACTCCCCTGCCCATTGCGTTAGATGAAGAACTGATCGGCATCAACAAACGAGAGGAAAAGATAAAACTGCTGGATACGATACAACCACAATACCTGGTGTTAAAACCAAGTTTGCATGGCGGAATTTCGGGTTGCGACGAGTGGATAAAACTTGCCAGCGAACGTTCTATCGGTTGGTGGATCACTTCTTACCTCGAGTCGAATATTGGGCTAAATGTCATTGCACAGTGGGCATTTACAAAAGACAGCAAAATGCATCAGGGACTGGGAACCGGTCAGCTTTTTACCAATAACATTGATTCACCACTTGAAATTCGTGGTGAGAAATTGTGGTTTAACACCACAAAATCATTTGAAATGTGATGGAGCTTTTTCCTGCACATATCACTATAAAAGGGCAATCGGAAGACATAAAAGAGTTGCTTCAACAAAAACCTAATAGCGAGTGGGAACAAAGCTGGTTGGAATTTTTGGAAGAATGGTACAATACAAATGATTATATAGAAGTACAAACTTCGGGTAGCACCGGAACGCCAAAAACTATTTCACTAAAAAAGGATTTTGTGGCGGCCAGTGCCCTGCGCACCATTCGCTTTTTTGATTTACAGGAAGGCGACCGCGTATTGCATTGTCTGCATAGTCGTTACATTGCCGGAAAATTGATGACAGTGCGGGCACTTATTGGGAAACTCGATTTACAGCTTGTTGATCCGGCATCCGATTTTAAAAACTTACCAGATGATAAGCCCATAAAATTTACTGCGATGGTTATTAACCAGGTAACAAAATACATGGCTCTGCCTGCGCAAAACATAGACAACCTGTTGATCGGCGGCTCTGCAATTCCGAAACCTTTGGAAGAGCAACTTCAACAAATTTCAACACCATGTTATTCGAGTTACGCCATGACCGAAACAGCAACTCACATTGCCCTGCAGAAATTAAATGGTAGCGACAAAACCGGAAGTTACCAATGTCTCGATGACATTTCCGTTGAACTGGATGAACGCGGCTGCATTCGCATTCTGATGCCGGGACTTGAAAACAGAGCTATTCAAACCAATGATCTGGGCGAATTAGGAGATAGTCATCATTTTAAAGTTCTGGGACGCATCGACAATGTCATCATTTCCGGGGGTATCAAATTTCTGCCCGAACAGATTGAAGAGAAATTGGCAAAAGAAATGCCCCTACCCTATGCCATTGGTTCAGTTCCGGACGAACATCTTGGCGAGAAAATAATTCTGCTAATTGAAGGAAAGGCTGATGATGAAGTTAAAACCACCATTGCAACCCATTGCACCAAATTACTTTCAAAATATGAGCGGCCAAAAGAAATCCGCTTTATCGAAAAACTTCCACGCACTGCAAATGGCAAGATCGACAGGAAACGTTTAAAGAGCACTGAATAAACACATTAGACCTCGTTTTAAACAAACACAAAAAACAAAACATAATTTTTTCCCTTTTTTTTTGCAAACATTGTAACAAATTCAACTTTTTAGGTTCAAAGGGGAAATTACCTGAACGGAATGAGTAGCAGAGCGCACAAAATACAATTTGAAGAGCTATATCAACAATACCACCCGATGGTACTGCAAATGTGCCGCGGATATATGAAAGGCCACGAAGAACCGGCAAAAGATCTGGCGCAGGAAGTATTTATAAACGTATGGAATGCCCTCCCTAACTTTAAAGGTATTTCTTCGCACAAAACATGGATCTATCGAATTACGGTAAACTCTTGCCTGAATTATCTGCGGAACAAAAAAGACCAGGCAAATATTCCGATTGAAACGATTGAGCAAAAACACACCGACGATTCGCAGCCACTTGAAACGGAAATCGCAAAGCTGTATGCAGCAATTGGGCGTTTAGCAGAAATCGACAGGCTAATCATCATGATGGTGTTAAACGAGACCGACTATGACGAGATTGCACAGGTAATGGGTCTAAGCTCCGGAAATTTACGTGTGCGAATTCACAGAATTAAAAAGAACCTGAAAAACGATTTGAACAATGCAAACTGAATTTAACGACATAAAACAACTGTGGAAGCAGGATAAAACTTCGGCAAAAGATAGTCCCGGTTCATCAGCCATTATAAAACTGGCCGATCAGAAAAAGCGAAGTACCACAAGAACACAACTGGCAAATATTACCGTTTTGGTGGTGGTCGTTCTTGCATTACTGGCCTACTTCGTGTTTGTAGCCAAATTTCAATTCACACTAAGCAGATTTGGAGCCCTATTAATGTGCGGAAGTATTGTACTCCGGATTGGGATAGAACTGGCCAGTATTTTTTATGCGAAACGTATTGATTTAAGCGAAGCCGCATTAAAAAGCAACACCTCAATTCTAAGCTTTTACAACTTCCGAAAGAAGATCCACGGAACGGTAACTATTGCCATTATTACCCTTTACAGTGTTGGATTTTACATGCTCACTCCCGAGTTCAGTCACTGGTTCCCCATGTGGTTACTTATCCTTATCGACCTTTCATATATTCTGGCTGCGGTAATTTTCAGCTATTTCATTCGCTCTGCAATTCGGCGCGAAATGAAAGCACTGAACGAAATAAAAAGATTACGGGAAGACTTGCTGGAACAATAAACAAACCATCATAAAAACAAGCTAATGACCTCGTTGAAATCGATGGCAGAACAAAACGTATGCATTTTTCACAACAAAATTTAAACATAAACAACATGGTGACAAAGACACAACTCAACACGCTACGAGCCGATGTAGGCGCAAAAGCAAAAAACGGAATCGACTTTATTCTTGCAGCAACAATTATATGGATCATGATTGCCGTAATTTGGATGCTCCCCTTTTCGGCTTACGACCGAAGTGTATTTACTTTTATAATTGGGGGTTTGCTTCTGCCATTTGCATTGGGCTTTTCGAAACTGCTAAAAACTAGCTGGAAAATTCCGGACAATCCTTTGCAACCGCTTGGCTTGTGGTTAAACTTCTCACAATTATTTTATTTCCCGTTTCTGATATTTGTTTTGCTAAAACATCCAGATTATTTCCTGATGACCTACGCCATTATTACCGGGGCACACTTTTTCCCGTATTCCTGGTATTACAACAACAAGGCGTATGCAATTATGGCGGGCACTATATCCGCAGGCAGTTTGCTGCTGGCTCTATACTTGTCTCCCTCGGATTTTTACATCGCAGGATTTTTTATGGCATTTTGCCTGCTTATTCTTGCCATTTGGAACTTTACGATCTATCAGAAACGCAAGTTGGCTGAACAGGAAACGACCTCTGAACGCATGCGGTGTAAACCATAAATAAAATCCTTGAAATTGACTATCCCCTTTGCAAATCCAGGGGCAATTATTAGATTAAACGAATCTTAGGATATAAAGAATACCGGTATAATAACATTCTAAATAAAAACGCTGAACAAAATTTTTCTTAGATTTGTTTTAGCCTATTCGATAAAAAACAAAAATCAATTTCATGGAGCAATTATTAGAATATAATCCCATATTATTGGCACTGGGTGCTACCATCTTCACTTGGCTGTTAACAGCAGCCGGAGCATCAATGGTATTCTTCTTTAAATCAATAAACAAAAAAGTATTGAATTCGATGCTTGGTTTTGCTGCCGGTGTGATGATTGCAGCCAGTTTTTGGTCGCTTTTGAAACCGGCCATCGATATGGCTGAAGCACAAGGCGACGTGCCGTGGAAGCCTGCAGTTATCGGATTCTTAGCGGGAGGTGCATTTCTGTTGTTAATCGATAAAATTCTACCTCACCTTCATCTGGGTTTATCAATCGATAAAGCTGAGGGGATTCCAACAACGTGGCAACGAAGTATTCTTTTGGTGCTGGCCATTACTTTACACAATATTCCGGAAGGTCTGGCCGTGGGCGTTGCTTTTGGTGCACTGGCCAATAATCCTGACATGGGGATTCTTACCGGAGCAATTGCTTTAGCCATGGGAATCGGGCTGCAAAACTTCCCCGAGGGAGCGGCAGTTTCTATTCCGCTGCGCCGCGAAGGACTCTCGCGATGGAAATCGTTTAACTACGGGCAATTGTCGGGAATTGTTGAACCAATGGCTGGAGTACTGGGAGCCTATTTGGTTTTAACAATTGAGCCACTTTTGCCGTATGCACTTTCATTTGCTGCCGGAGCAATGATTTTCGTAGTGGTTGAGGAGCTGATTCCTGAATCGCAACGAGGCAACGAAACCGATTTATCAACTATCGGTGCCATGATAGGATTTGCTACCATGATGTTGCTGGATGTTGCTTTGGGGTAGAACTATTATTCGAATCGTTCTGAAAATTCCGGGAAAAGCAATTTCCCTTCTGCAAATAAACATCAGAAACTAAAAGGTTTTACACAGATGAAAACAACACCGGAACATAACAAGAAAATAGCAGAAATGACCTTTGCTGCTGTATATCCGCACTATGTTACAAAAGTGGAGAAAAAAGGAAGAACGAAAGAAGAACTGCATCAGGTGATAGAATGGCTAACCGGTTTTAATGAAGCAACTTTGCAGAAAATGATCGATGAGAAGGTGACATTCCAAACCTTCTTTGAGCGGGCAAATTTAAATCCAAATGCCGAATTAATTAAAGGTGTGATTTGTGGATACCGAATTGAGGAAATTGATAATTTACTGACAAAACAGGTGCGGTATTTAGATAAGCTTGTTGACGAACTGGTAAAAGGGAAAAAGATGGAGAAGATATTAAGGGAAACGTAAACTAGATATAAAATTAAAGTTTTCGGACTAATATCAAACCAACAGAATGACTAACAAAAACCAAATAGAAGTACTTCTCAAGGAACAGGAACTTACCGATTACAAATGGATTGACCCGAAAGAAATTGTTGTGGCACAGTGGGTACGCGTAAAATGTTATTTTGGCTGTAGCGACTACGGTCTTGGTTCGTGCCCGCCCAATACGCCATCGGTAAGCGAGTGCGAGCGCTTCTTTAAAGAATACAAAAATGCGCTGGTTATAAAACTGAACAAATTTGCCGATAAAGATACCTACCCATCCGACTGGTCGCGGGAAATGACCAACAAACTTCTAAGTATAGAGCGTGCCGTTTTTCTGCTCGGTCATCCAAAAGTTTTCCTGTTAAACCAAACCTGTTGCACTTTGTGTAGCGACTGTTCGGGCAACCGTCTCGATTGCCACGACAAGAGAAACGCACGGCCAAGCCCCGAGAGTTTTGCTGTTGATGTATACCAAACTGTTCGGAATGCCGGCATGGAAATTAATGTGGTAGCCAACAATCCGGGCGATATGAACCGGATTGCAATACTATTGATTGAATAAACTGTCCCATTGGAAAACTATCTTTAAAATTAATGGTTATTGTTAAAAAGGCCCGTAAAAAGACCAAAACAGACAATAGTTATGAATGTAATTTTAAGTATTGGACTCTTAATTTTTACAGGATATTTACTGGGTGAACTCGCCGAAAAAATAAAACTCCCCAAAATATCTGGCTATATCCTGGCTGGTATTCTGCTAAATCCCGATCTGTCGGGAATCATGTCGAACGAATTTGTCATCCACACCGATCCCCTGCTTTCGGTTTCGTTATCGTTTATCACTTTTTCAATTGGTGGCTCTTTATCGGCTAAGAAACTACGCGCTTCCGGCAAAACAATATTATTCTTAACCCTATTCGAATCGCTATTTGCATTTCTTATGGTGTTCCTGTTTATGTTTTTGAGTCTTCGTTTTTTTATGTCTGCTTTCCAATCAACGAGTGTAGCACTGGCCGTAAGTCTGGTATTGGCATCACTGGCTGCACCAACCGATCCATCGGCAACGCTCGCCGTCACTCACGAATACAAAGCCAAAGGCGAAGTAAGTTCAACCATGCTCGAAATTGCCGCTTTCGATGATATTGTGGGAATTGTCATTTACACATTGGTAACTGCCTTTGCCGCTTTCTTTTTGGGCAGCACCGATATCAATATTGGAAAAACCCTATTGGATTTGGGAATTGACGTTGGCGGAGCCATTCTTATTGGCGCGGTAATTGGTTTTGTATTTCAACTTTTCACCAAAATTTTTAGCAAACAGGAAGAAGGAACCCTGATCGTATTAACGTTCGGGGCCATATTGATGAGTTATGGTATTTCGGAATACTTTGGTTTTGAATCGCTACTTTCCACCATCGCGTTGGGAGCAGTTGTCGCCAATTTAAATCCGATATCGGATAAAATATTTAGACTCATTGAACGCTACACCGACGAACTGATCTTTGTAATCTTCTTTACACTCTCGGGCTTACACCTGCAACTATCGTCAATTACCGGCAGTTATTTGCTGATCGTAATTTACATCATTGCACGGATGATCGGTAAATTTACCGGTATTTACAGCGGCTCACTGCTATTCAGCACCAGCCCAAAAGTGAAAAAATACACGGCAGGCGGATTGATTCCACAAGGCGGAATTGTAATTGGATTGGCGCTGTTACTGACCAAAGATCCCGTTTTTAAAGAAACCGGCTCAATGATTATGGGAGTGGTTATTGGTGCAGCACTTATTCATGAAATTATAGGCCCGATTTCTTCGCGGCTATCTTTGAAAAAAGCTGGTGAAGTTGAATAGGAAGATATTTTCAAATTAGATATTGTTTACTCATTTTATCACCCCCTATAATCCCCCAAAGGGGGATATTTCCTCCCCGAAGGGGAGGTCAGGAGGGGTCAATAAATAAGATTTTCAGAATGACGTTTTGAAAAAACATACATCAAGAACGGCAATCCTAAAGCTCATTCAATACATTCAACGAAACCAGGTGTTCAATTACGCCCCACTCTTTTAAAAACCAATTGTCACTGTCAATATAAAACGAACTGATCGAACTATTATTAATGGAAAAAGCCCTTGGCTCATCCAATTTTAAGCTAAAGGTTCGATACATCATCATCTCCAGTACCAAACCATGCGAAACGATCAAAACTTTCTGATCCTTAAAGTTACGGGCTATCGATTCAATTTCTGATGTTACACGCTTATACATTTGCTGAATACTTTCGCCTCCGGGAACTACAAATTCAGGATTCCGCTCTTTGTAACGTCGAAATTCTTCGGGGTACTTTTCTTCAATCTCGGCAAAATTCTTTCCTTCAAAAATACCAAAAGAACGTTCGCGCAGGTTAGCATTGTATTTGTGCGGTAAGACAAGTTGTTTATTGATGATCTTTGCTGTTTCGACAGCTCGCTCAAGATCACTGCTTAGCAGGACATCAAACTCACGTTTAGCCAGTGCCTTTGCCACCAATTCGGCCTGTGTAATCCCGTTTTCAGAAAGTTTACTGTTACGCTGCCCTTGTATGCGCTTCTGTACATTCCACATCGTTTCTCCGTGTCGTATAATTGTAATTTCTGTAGCCATTTCTTATCTGATTCTGTGTGAAGATGAACTATTTTTTCTTTTGATAAAGAATAAGTTAGTGTAACAACAACATCAGGTTTTTGTTAGGAATAATCCGGATAAAAAAACAAAAAGCCACCCCGAAGAGCAGCTTTTGATTTATCTGACAAATTGATATTAAATCTTTTCCGGGGCGGGCATTTCCAGCAATTTATCGGCCATTGCATTGGCCAACTTAATCAACTCTTCCTGGGTTTGAACCTTCATATTGCCTTTTTCTTCGATTGGTTCGTAAACCATATCCCACTTAATTTTTTCGGCAAAAGTTTTCAGGTTTTTTACGCCGCCACCGTTCCACGAGTAGTTACCAAAAATACCCAGTAAGTGGTCTTTTGGTGCCATGTGCTCAATGGTTGTAAGCAGTGTTTCCACATTCGGGAACATCGCATTGTTATACGCTGCACTGCCCACAATAAATCCTTTGTATTTAAAAATGTCGTTGATGATATACGACGAGTGCGTTTTTGAAGCATCGTAAACACGGATGTTTTTAATACCGCGTACTGCAATCTGACGGGCAATCGTTTCTGCCATTTTTTTGGTGTTTCCGTACATCGAACCGTAAACGATAACCACGCCCCGATCCAAATCGTACGAACTCCATTTGTTGTAGCGTTTCAAAATCCAGTTGAGGTCGCTACGCCATATAGGACCGTGCGTTGCCGCAATCATTTTAATATCCAGACCGGCAAGTTTTTTAATGGCACGCTGCGTGTGCGGACAATATTTTCCAACGATATTGGTGAAATAACGCATCACTTCCACTTCGTAGAAATCGAGGTTAATCTCATCATCGAAAATACCACCGTCCATTGTTCCGTAGCTACCAAAAGCGTCTCCTGAGAACAGGATTTTGTTGGTTTCTTCGTAAGTCACCATCGTTTCAGGCCAGTGTACCATCGGAATCATCTGGAACTGTAACTTGTGTTTTCCCAAATCAAGCACATGATCATCGTGTACCATGTGTATGTTTTCCGGTTTCATGTAGTACGACTCTACAAAACCAAAGGTCTTTTTATTTCCTACAAGCGTAATATTCGGGTAACGATGAACGATTGCTTTTAAAGCTCCCGAGTGGTCAGGCTCCATGTGGTTAATGATCAGGTAATCCACCTCGCGGTCGCCAATAATCTCTTCAATGGCATCGAGGTAATCGTCGATAAACGCACGTTCAACAGTGTCAACCAACGCGATCTTTTCATCAACAATCAAATAACTATTATACGAAACCCCGTGTGGGATTGGCCAGATGTTCTCGAACAAGTGAGTACGGCGATCGTTAAATCCCAAATAATAAATATCTTCTGCAAGATTTACTTGTAGCATAATTTTCAGTTTTTATATCCTTTTTTGAAACACGCACAAAATTAGTGAATTTCGGCTGACGGCACATAAAATTATTTACTACTGCCCTTATTTAGATCTTGGGTTAAGGGAATGTTAGGAGAGACACGGATTGAAGAAGTGAGGGACTGAAAAAATAAATGCAGAAATGCTTCAATGCTTTAATGCATGAGTGGGCAGAAACTTTCTGAAACTCCGTGCCTCCATAGTTCAACTTTGTTGTTAACCTTTTTAAATGCTGCACTGACAAACGGATAAATTGCTGAATACTAACTGCCTGCTACTTGTTTTGCGAATTATCTTTTACTTGTAGCTTGAAGCTAGTGGCTAGTAACTGTTTTAGTAGCTCATGCTTTATCCTTTTTACTTTTGCGTTGAGCTATTTACCTTCTTTGCGTGCTTTGTGGTAAAAAATCGAAAGAATTTTATCTTTGAAGCTAAATACGAAAATAGAACTATGTCGATTGATCAGAAAAGCCGTGCCATGACATTCCCCCGTGTTGGGAAATTCATTATTATTTTTTTTGCTATTGCCTTTATTCTTGCCGGAGCGCGGGGATATCAGCTGTACCGCTATGTCTTTGAAGAAAATGTAAGAAATGATTACGTTATTCTCGTTACTGAAGATGACGATATTAAAAGTATTAGCGAGAAACTGGAATCCAACGAGGTTTTAAGCAACATGAAAGCCTTTAAGTGGGTGGCTAAAAAGAAAAAATATGCCGACTTTATGCGTCCGGGTCGTTACGAGTTAAAGAAAGGCATGACTACCAATGAATTGGTGAATATGCTCCGCAGTGGCGCGCAATCGCCGGTAGACATCACCTTTAACAATGTACGTTTTAAAGAGGAACTGGCCGGGAAAGTCAGCAAATACATTAAAGCCGATTCCATTTCGATATTACAACTGTTTTCAAATGAACAACAGATCACAGACTGGGGATTTACTGAGGAGAACTTTCGTGCGATGTTTATTCCGAACACCTACGAAATGTATTGGACAACATCGGCTGAAGAATTTGCTCAACGTATGAAAGCAGAGTACGACCGTTTTTGGAACGACACCCGTACAAAACAAGCTGCAAAAATGGGCTTAACACCTCAGCAGGTAGTTACTTTGGCTTCCATCGTTCAATCGGAAACCGTAAAGCCGGATGAGCTAAAAACGGTTGCCGGATTATATATCAACCGCCTGAATAAAGGTATTGCATTACAAGCCGATCCAACCGTTAAATATGCTGTTGGCGATTACTCCATTAAACGGGTTTTGAACAAGCACCTCGAAATCGATTCGCCTTATAACACCTACAAATATGCAGGTTTGCCACCGGGGCCAATTTGTTTTCCGGAAATCACATCGATTGATGCGGTGTTAAACTACGAAAATCACAATTACCTGTATATGTGTGCGCGTGAAGATTTTTCGGGCTACCACAATTTTGCAAAAACGCTTAGTCAGCACAACCGGAATGCAAAAAAATACCGCGATGCGTTAAACGAACGCCGCATCTTTAAATAACAAAACTATACATACAGCTCTCAAATTGTGAATGGATTATA
Organism: uncultured Draconibacterium sp.; assembly: GCF_963675065.1. Taxonomy (NCBI): domain Bacteria; kingdom Pseudomonadati; phylum Bacteroidota; class Bacteroidia; order Marinilabiliales; family Prolixibacteraceae; genus Draconibacterium; species uncultured Draconibacterium sp. Next base: position 2,225,967 of record NZ_OY775906.1, read on the forward strand.
GATGTAATCCATTCTTTAATCGTCGTATATGGCGAAAATGAATATTCCAGTTTTATTATGCGATATGCATAAAACGGAATGGTTCCACGGTATCACAACATCGATCCGAAGCAAATTAAACAAAATAGAAAAGGCAGACTTTAATCTATACCATTAAAAAACCGGCTTCGTTCCTCAAAGCCGGTTTTTATTTTATCTAACAAAGATCTTTTTATAACTGGACAACAACTAAGCTACTTGCTTTATTGGCTTTTTCGCGCGCTTCATCCACTGAGTTAGCTCGTGCCAGACAAACTCCCATCCGGCGTTCGCCTTTAACTTCAGGTTTACCAAATAAACGCAACTGAGTATCCGGCTCACTCAAAACTTCAGTTAGGTTAGAAAAAGCAACTTGTTTCGATTCGCCTTTTACCATAATCACGCTACTTGCCGATGGCCCGTGAAATTTGATGTTTGGAATAGGCAAACCAAGAATTGCCCTAACGTGCAAGGCAAATTCACTCAAGTCCTGCGAAATCATCGTTACCATTCCGGTATCATGCGGACGTGGCGAAAGCTCGCTGAAATATACGGTATCGTTTTTCACAAAAAATTCAACGCCAAATAAACCGCGGCCACCCAGCGCCTCAACCACAGTTTTGGCAATGTGTTGTGCTTCAGTCAATGCCTTTTCTGACATGGCTTGTGGTTGCCACGACTCCTGGTAATCGCCGCCTTCCTGACGATGACCGATAGGCTCACAAAAAGAAACTCCCGCAACATGGCTGATGGTAAGCAAGGTTATTTCATAATCAAAATCAACAAAGCCTTCAACAATTACACGGTCGCTGTTTCCGCGTGCACCATCCATGGCGTAATTCCAGGCATAGTCAATATCGGCATCACTTTTTACAACACTTTGACCTTTGCCTGACGAACTCATGATCGGTTTCACCACACAGGGAAATCCAATTTCGTCGATCGCGGCTTCAAACTCTTCTTTCGATCCGGCAAATTTGTACGGCGAAGTAGAGAGCCCCAGTTCTTCTGCAGCCAAAGTCCTGATACCTTCACGGTTCATAGTAAGTCGGGTTGCATTAGCCGTTGGAATTACATGAAAACCTTCCTGTTCCAACTCCAGCAGTTTGTCGGTGGCAATGGCTTCTACTTCAGGGATGATATAATCAGGTTTTTCCGTTCTGATTATCTCTGCCAAACGTTCGCCATCTAGCATTGAAGCTACATAATAACGATCGGCAACCTGCATGGCAGGCGCATTTTCGTAGCTATCAACCGCTATTACTTCCACGCCGTAACGCTGAAATTCAATTACCACTTCTTTTCCTAATTCACCCGATCCAAGCAAAATAACTTTTGTTGCCGACGGCGAAAATTTTGTTCCTAAAACTACCTTTGTGCTCATCCCTGTTTTTTCTTTTTTTGATGCCGCAAAAATAGATTTATTTCCGATTGTACATTTTGATAATGGCCACCAAGACTGTTTTGCTAACATTTTATTGAAACTGCAACATTCTTTTTCAAACAAAAATCGAACTTAAGGAATGAACAAAGCAAAAACCTCCACCGTTATTCCCATATAAATATCTAACAATGAAATCAATAAAGAAGGAACAAATTAGCCAGGAGGTTTTCGACCTTTATGATGACTATGCACACAATCGAATCGATCGCAGAAAATTTGTTGAACGACTTTCGGCCTATGCCGTTGGAGGATTAACCGTCTCATCGCTCATGAGTTTTATTATGCCGAACTACCAGGATAAAATTCAGATTAAAGCAGATGATTCGCGACTGAAAACAGAAACGATTGAATACCAATCGCCCAAAGGTGGAGGTAAAATCAGTGGTCAATTGTCGAGACCCGCAGGAAACTCAAAAAAACTCCCTGGAATTGTGGTTGTGCACGAGAACCGTGGTTTGAATCCACATATTGCTGATGTTGGACGGCGTGCAGCACTGGCAGGCTTTATATCGGTTTCGCCCGATGCGCTTAGCCCGCTGGGTGGTTATCCGGGAAACGACGACGATGGCCGGACAATGCAACGTGAGCGTGACAGAGATGAAATGTTGCAGGACTTTATTGCTGCTTTCGAAACCCTGAAAGCACACCCGGAGTGTAATGGTAACATAGGTGTGGTTGGATTCTGTTTTGGCGGCTGGATATCGAATATGATGGCAGTTGAAGTTTCTGATCTAAAAGCAGCTGTTCCATTTTATGGCGGCCAGCCTTCGGAAGAGCAAACCAAACAAATTGAAGCACCGCTAATGTTGCATTATGCAGAACTGGACACACGTGTAAATGCCGGATGGCCCGATTATGAAGCAGCATTAAAAAAATACAATAAAGAATATAAAGCCTACATGTACCCGGGCGTGAACCACGGATTTCATAACGACACCACGCCACGATATGATGAAGCTGCGGCAAAACTTGCCTGGAATCGCACTATCGATTTCTTTAAAGAAAAGCTTGTTTAAGAATTTACAGCATCCTCAATTTCCGGCATAATTTTGTTTCTTTACAAAAACACAAATTATGTCGGTGATTATTGATGGTAAGAGCTACCAAACTTTTGAAACGTCACGTTTAATTCTTCGTCCGTGCGAGGAAAAAGATTCTAAGTTTATTTATCAATTATTAAATTCTGAAAAGTGGTTGCAATACATCGGCGACCGTGGTGTTTATTCGGAAGAAGAAGCCCGTTTGTATATTTGCGAAAAGATGTATCCACAGCTAAAAAAGGAAGGGTATGGGAACTATGTAGTCATTAGAAAAGCCGACAATGTTAAGATGGGTACTTGCGGACTTTTTGATCGTGAGGGGCTGGAAGGTATTGACATCGGTTTTGCCTTTTTGCCTGAATTTGAAGGCCAGGGTTATGCTTTTGAAGCTGCCGAAAAACTTAAGAACGTAGGAATTGAAGAATTTAAAATCAATAACATTACTGCCATCACGGCAAAGTACAATTTACGCTCGCAACGGTTACTGGAAAAACTTGGATTGAAATTTACTAAACACGTCACACTTCCAAATGATGATGAAGAGATTATGTTTTATCAGTTGAAGGATTGAAAAGGTTGCGAATAGTTCAGACTCACTAAGTCTATTTCAAGTATAGCTATTTTATCGTCATTTCGAATTTAGTTCGGAATCTGGTTAACTGGAAGATGCTGAAACAAGTTCAGCATGACGTATTAAAATGACAGCTTTGACATAAGCTACTCCTCATCCAACTCGACATAAAGTTGTGTTGCTTCAACTTTTGTTACCACTATCTTTTCATCCTTTTCAATAAAACCGGTAACAGCAACAGCATCGTAAACTTCGCCTTCAATGTTTATTTTTCCACCCGGGCGTAAAACGGTTTGTGCAATCCCCTTTCTCCCCTTTAATTCAAAAAGTTTGGTTTCAACACTAACAAAACCTTCGTTAACATGTTGCACCGTATTTAATGCAAAGTTTTTAAACATTCCGTGTTGCGCTGTAAACATACGTTTCCCGAGGTAAAGCGACAAAATAAAGCCCCCAAAAATACCGATTACAACAGTTGCCATTGCGGTCCCAACACCTTCTATTTGAACACCTTCAAAATCGAAGTTTACATTATTGATCAGGCTCAAAACCAGGCCAACAAAAACAAACGATATTCCCAAGGCTCCGGCAACTCCAAAGCCCGGAATCACAAATATTTCCACCGCAATAAGTATCAGCCCGACAATAAACAGCGCAATTTCCCAATGTTCGGCCAAACCTTCGAGGTAAAGCGGCATAAAATACAATACCGCTGCAAGAATCGCAATTCCCAGCGGAAACCCAATTCCCGGCGATTGCATCTCAAAATAAATACCGCCTACAATTGCCATGATGAGTAATCCGGAAACCACTGGAAGTACGAGAAAACCGATAATCTTCTCAATAAAAGTTGGCTCGTATTCAAACAACTCATAGTCATCTATACCCACCTGTTGAAGCACTTCGTCAACATTTTCGGCTATTCCTTCGCAAAAACCATTTTCCATTGCTTCCGAAGGAGTGAAGGTAAGCACCTGTCCCGTGTCTGAAACACCTTCAATAAAGATTCGTTCATCAACCATGGCCTCGGCAATTTTCGGATCGCGAAACCAATCTATAATCGTATCTCCACTGGCTGTTATCGTTGTATCTTTTCCGTGTGCCTCGGCAGTTGCCCGCATCGTAGATCGCATGTAACTTTGGTATTTATCGGGCATTGCCGCACCGGTTTGGTTGACCACGGTTGCCGCACCGATACTACCACCAGGGCGCATATATATGCCATCGCAGGCAATGGAAATCAACGCACCTGCCGATGCTGCGTTATTGTCGACAAACACATAAACCGGCATTTTACTTTGCAGAATTCGCGTACGTATCGAGTCGGCATCAACAACCGTTCCGCCATAGGTATTCATGTGAATCAGAAATACGTCGGCTTTTACCGAATCAGCTTCTTCAAAAGCCTGGCTAACCTGGCGTCGCGTTGCCGGGGTAATTTCGGATTTGATATTCAGAAGAAACACTTTTTTCTTGTTGGCCTCCTGTGCAAAAGCAGCTAAAGTGGCGAGTACAAATAACAAAATCCAGAAATTTTTCAGCTTCATGGCAATGATTTTTTTCAAGTTCCAAAATACAAAAAACAAATTACAAATTATGCTTTACTCTGAAACATTGGTGTCCGATAAGGATTGAGCAGATTTCTCGCTTCGCTCGAAATGACAAGGTCCAGATGGTCTTTACTCTGCGCTGCGGTTAAAGAATATTAAATTCATTCGGTTGCCAAATAGCTAGTCCGCTTAATTTTATAAATTTGCAGCTTAATTCTAAGTAATAATAATGGAACTTAATACATTAACAGCAATTTCGCCGGTAGACGGCAGGTACAGTAACAAAGTAGAAGGGTTGGGAAAATACTTCAGCGAATTTGCGCTGATTAAATACCGCTTGTTTACTGAGGTAGAATATTTTATCGCCTTGTGCGAGATTCCTTTGCCACAACTTGCTGATATACCGACTGACAAATTGGACAAACTTCGTGAGCTTCATAAAAACTTTTCATTGGAAGATGCGCAACGCATAAAAGACATTGAAAGTGTGACCAACCACGATGTAAAAGCTGTTGAGTATTTTATTAAAGATGAATTTGACAAGCTGGAACTGGGTAAATACAAAGAGTTTATTCACTTTGCGCTTACTTCTCAGGATGCTAACAATACCGCCATTCCAAAATCGATACAAGATGCTTTGGAAGAGGAATATTACCCGCTGCTTCAGGACCTGATCGAAAAACTGCTTACAATGGCCACTGAATGGAAAGATATTCCAATGTTGGCAAAAACGCACGGACAACCGGCGTCGCCAACAAAAGTAGGAAAAGAAATAAAGGTATTTATTGAGCGGATTATGGTGCAGCTGGTTCAGTTAAAATCAATTGCTATTGATGCCAAATTTGGTGGAGCAACAGGTAACTTTAATGCGCACTACGTTGCTTATCCTGATATTAACTGGGAAGATTTTGCCAATAAGTTTCTGAAAGACAAACTGGGATTAAACCGTTCGCAGTTCACCACTCAGATTTCGCACTACGATAACCACAGTGCCATTTTTGATGGATTAAAACGTATCAACAATATTATTCTCGATCTTGACCGCGACATTTGGAGTTATATTTCGATGAATTACTTCAAGCAGAAAATTAAAAAAGGCGAAGTGGGTTCATCAACGATGCCACATAAAGTTAATCCGATCGATTTTGAAAACTCGGAAGGAAACATTGGCATTGCAAATGCAGGTTTTGAGCAGCTGGCACAAAAACTTCCGGTTTCGCGTTTGCAGCGCGACCTGACCGACTCAACCGTTACCCGTTTTATTGGTGTTCCGTTTGGTCACACTCTAATTGCCATCAAATCAACGTTGAAAGGCTTGAACAAATTGCTGATCAACACTGCGGCCATCGAAAAAGATCTTGAAAATAACTGGGCAGTTGTTGCCGAGGCCATTCAAACTATTTTACGTCGCGAGTTTTTCCCAAATCCTTACGAGGCATTGAAAGATTTGACCCGTAAAAACGAGGTGATTGATAAAACAGCCATCCATAATTTTATTGATACGCTCAACGTTAGTGCTAATGTTAAAGAGGAACTGAAAGCCATCACTCCTCAAAACTATACCGGGATATTTTAAATTCCGCTGATTTCAACAAATGAAAGATTTAATAAAACTACTTCGTAGATTTTTACCTCCATACAAAAGCAAGGTTATACTCAACTTTGTATTTAACTTTTTGGCAGCCGTTTTTGGAGCCTTTTCCTTCGGGCTTTTGGCTCCTGTACTCGGAATACTTTTCGAAACCAAAGAATCGGTTCACGAATTGCTGCCATTTGAGTTTTCAGCAAAAGTTATCGAAAACAACCTTTCTTATTTCATAACCTGGATTATCGACCGTCACGGGCAGTCAAATGCGCTTATTTATATTGGGTTATTTATCGTTGTAATGGTAATGCTGAAAGTGGGTTTCACTTACCTTGCCAGCTTTATGATGATCGGAATTCGTAACGGTGTGGTTCGTGACATCCGTAGCAAAATATACCGCAAAATACTCGCCTTGCCACTGGGCTTTTTCAGCGATGAAAAGAAAGGTGATATAATGGCCCGAATGACTGGTGACGTGCAGGAAATTGAGAATTCGGTGATGAATTCGCTTGATATGCTGTTCAAAAACCCGATGCTGATTTTCATTTCTCTGGCCTACATGATTTACACCAGCTGGTCGCTCACCATTTTCGTTTTTGTGATGTTGCCGGTTACCGGTTTCCTGATTGGCCGTGTGGGAAAAAGCCTTAAAAGACAATCGCGGAAAGGACAAAACAAGCAAGGCGAAATTCTATCGGTAATTGATGAAGATATTACCGGATTGCGTGTGATTAAAGCTTTTACTGCCGAGAAAAAAGCGATTGACCGTTTCGAGCGCGAAAACGAAAACTACAAGCTGATCATGAACAAACTGATGAGCCGCTACTTTTTGGCGCACCCGATGAGCGAATTTCTGGGAACAGCCGTAATCGTTATCGTTTTGTGGTATGGCGGAAACCTTATTTTATCGGGAGAAGCCGGGGCACTTAGTCCTCAGCAGTTTATTGTTTATCTCGTGTTCTTTTACAATATTATAAATCCTGCAAAAGCGTTTTCAACTGCACTGTACGCCGTTGAAAAAGGACTCGCGTCAATGGAGCGGATTGATAAAATACTCGGACAGGAAAACAGCATCAAAAACACCGACAAAGCTCAGCATAAATCGGAGTTTGACGCTTCAATCGAATTTCGCGATGTTAGCTTTAAATATGTAAATGATTACGTTTTAAAAGACGTTAACCTTACGGTAAATAAAGGCCAAACAGTTGCTTTGGTTGGAAAATCGGGCTCTGGCAAAACAACAATGGTTGACTTGCTTCCTCGTTTTTGGGATGTTACTGAAGGTGGAATTTATATTGATGGCGTTGACATCCGCGAATTGAAAATGCACGACTTACGTAGCTTAATGGGAAATGTAAACCAGGAAGCTATACTCTTTAACGATACTTTCTTTAACAACATCGCATTTGGAGTTGAAGATGCCACTGAAGAAGCTGTAATAAACGCGGCGAAGATTGCCAATGCGCACGATTTTATTACGGTAACTGAGAACGGTTATTACACCAACATTGGCGACCGTGGCGATAAACTTTCGGGCGGACAAAAGCAACGTATTTCTATTGCCCGTGCGATTTTGCGGAATCCACCGATTCTTATTCTCGACGAAGCAACTTCGGCGTTGGATACCGAATCGGAAAAACTGGTACAGGAAGCATTGGAAAACCTGATGAAAAACCGCACTTCGTTGGTTATTGCACACCGTTTATCAACAATTAAACACGCCAATCTGATTTGTGTATTACACGAAGGTAAAATTGTAGAACAAGGTACACATGAAGAATTAATGGAGCTTGGCGGGCGCTACAAGAAATTACATGGCATGCAGATGTTTTAAATAAGCGGCGAGCCGCTAGTTTCTAGCTACGAGATGCCAGAACATCAACCAAATGAATAGTTTTAATGGGTAGTTTCTGTTTTTTAATATAGGCATCCATATTCATTAGGCACGAAGCTTCGGTAGATACAATATATTCGGCACCGGTTTTTAGTGCATGTTCAACCTTTTGCTCAGTCATTGCCGTTGAAATGTTATGGAATTTAGCTGCAAATGTCCCCCCAAAACCACAACAGGTCTCAAGCTTTTCCATTTCAATCAACTCCAAACCTTTTACTGCACTTAATAATTTCCGGGGCTCTTCTTTAATACCATATTCGCGCAAACCGGCACACGAGTCGTGAAACGTAACTTTATGATTGAAAGTCGCCCCAAGTTCTGTCACCTTTAAATGATTCACCAAAAAGTCTGTAAACTCGAACACCTTTTTCCGGATCTCATTCGTCTTTCTGAGCAACTCCTCGTCTTCTTCAAATAACTTGTGGTAATAGTTGCGAATGAAGCCCGTACAAGAAGCTGAAGGAGCCACAACCATGTTTGCCAATTCAAAATCGTCAAGAAATTTTTTGGCAACAGTTTTTGCCTCTTTCCAATACCCGCTGTTAAAAGCCGGTTGCCCGCAACAGGTTTGTTTTGGATTGTATTTCACATCGCACCCCACCTTTTCCAGCAGGCTTACAAAACTTCCTGCCGTTTCAGGATAAAACTGATCGATAAAACATGGAATAAAGACGTTGATTTGCATTGCCTCGAATTTGTGGTGAAAATAACACTTATAAGCTGAAGAATTAAATATTTCACCAGGAATTTAATTCAATAAAAAAGGCCTTACTAAAGTAAGACCTTTGTGCTTTTGCACGGGAGGAGAGACTCGAACTCCCGACACCTGGTTTTGGAGACCAGTGCTCTACCAACTGAGCTACACCCGTGTTTCATTTTGCGAGTGCAAATATAGTAATTCAATTCAAATTACCTAAGCCGGCGAAAGAAATTATTTGAAATACACGAAATCGTTTTGAAAGGAATATTCGTTCTCATTTTATCGCTTGTGATTAAAAGCATCTGAGAAGAATATAAGCATAAAGTTGTACTAAAATTTTATTGATTTGACCAGTATTAAATGGCAAAAACAGGAATTTTGAAACATAATTTTATAACATATCACTAAAAGCAAACTCAAAAACGCCATATTTCACTAAAAAAGAGCCAGTTAAAATCTAAGTGAAACAAAAAGTTATCAACAGTTTAGAGCAAAAAAAAATCCATCGAAAAACTTCGATGGATTTTGGCGGAGAGAGAGGGATTCGAACCCCCGGTACCTCGCGGTACAACGGTTTTCAAGACCGCCGCATTCGACCACTCTGCCATCTCTCCAGATGCGGTGCAAAAGTAGATTAATTTTTTAAAGTACAAAACACTTTTTGACAAATATTTCAGAAATTACTTAAAAAAAAAGGGTGTCAGGGTTTGGTTTTTTAAAACATATTTATGAATTTAGCTAAAACTTAAAAAAGTTCTCTGAAACGCTTGATTTTACTGAATGTTTGACGAATTTTAACCCTTGAAAAAGTATATAGATTCTGAATATTCGTTACAAAGTACATAGAACTAAGTTATTTATTTTCAATCACTTAATTAATTATTTAAAATTTTGCCTTATGAACAAAGCTCAATTACTTGATGCGATGGCCGAAAAAGCAGGCCTTAGTAAAGCTGATGCTAAAAAAGCTCTTGATGCATTTGTAGGTGCTACTACAGACGCACTTAAAGCTGGAGACCGTGTTGCACTTATTGGATTCGGTTCTTTCTCTGTTACAGAACGTGGTGCCAGAACTGGTAGAAATCCTCAAACAGGAAAAGAAATTACAATTCCAGCTAAAAAAGTTGTTAAATTTAAAGCTGGTGCTGAATTAGCAGATGCTGTATCGTAACGAAATACGAGTAGGTAAAAAAACTGAATAAAGGGAAGCCAAATGCTTCCCTTTTTCTTTTAACAACATCAAACTAGAACGTATATGGACAAGAAACTGCTTGAATACCTTTCCAGCTACCTTACACCTCAGCGATTGGAGCTTTTTGAAAAAGTAATAAATAGGCGCACCAGGCACCTTACTGTTGTTTTGGAAGATATTTATCAGAAACAAAATGCAAGTGCAGTTTTGCGCACCTGCGATTGTTTTGGTATTCAGGATGTACATATTATTGAAGACCGCAACGAATTTCAGGTTAACCGCGAAATTGCCATGGGAGCCTCAAAATGGTTGTCGATGCACAAGTACAATAGCAAAGAACATAATGCTCTTGATGCAATACAAACCCTAAAAAAGAAAGGCTACCGCATTGTTGCCACCACCCCGCACAATAACGACCTCGAATTACAGGATTTTGATATTGCCAAAGGAAAAACGGCACTGGTATTCGGATCGGAACTACCGGGAATAACAGAAACAATTATGCAGGAAGCCGATGAATTTCTGAAAATCCCGATGTATGGTTTTACCGAAAGTTTTAATATATCTGTTTCTGCGGCAATCATATTGCACCATCTTACAATGAAAATGCGAGATAGTAAAGACCTGAACTGGCAATTGAGTGCTGAAGAAAAGGATGAACTTAAAATGGAATGGATACGAAAAACCTTTAAACGAAGTGAACTAATCGAGAAACGTTATTGGGAGGAGAACAAAAAGAAATAGTCACTGGCGTTTAAAAATAGACAGGTGATGAATATTCTCGACTATTCTATAATCTAAAAGCTGGCAGAGAATGATGAATTTCGATTAACGATTCTTGAATTACGATTTTTAGGAAAGCACAAATAATTCGAGTGTAATGTACTTCTTCATTCTTCAATCATCATTCAACATTCATAATTCAATAAAACTACCCTGCTCTTTTTGATTTTTCCCAGTTTACCGACTGACGGCCTTTTGCGTAACGAACAATACCCAGAATAGACGCATAATTAATCATTACAAAATAGTAGGGAACAAAAAGTGCCTTCATCCGCACCTTTCTGTTTTCGAAATACCAGCCAAATGCGGCGGCGATGTAACACAAAACCTGCAGATACAGAACTGTCGCATATAAATTAGCTACAGTCCAATTGTTAGAATTTACCACCAACAACAGATTAATAATAAATAAAAGGAATAGAGCGGGCGGAGCAAAAGCCCAACGCAAAACTTTGTGCGAAAAATACTGCCAGCTCAAAAGGCCATCTCTAAATGGATTGAGCAGTCCTTTCAACCGCATGATAGTTTGAATTCCCCCGGCAGCAATTCGAACTTTACGTTTCAACTCTTCTTTTACATTCAACGAAGCGGTTTCCTCGGCATAAGCATTTGGTGCATACGCAATTTTATATCCCCGTTGGGCAATACGCAACGAAATAATAAAATCATCAAGCAAAGTATCGGTTTCCACCTCCTCAAAAAGTTCGGTTCGTATGGCAAACAGTTCTCCAACTGCGCCAACTGCCGAATTCAACTCCCAGTCTTTACGCTTTATCCACGATTCCATTTTCCAATACAAACCTTCACCAGCACCAGCTGCAGCTTCTTCGTCTTTTTGCACAATACGCTTCTCCCCTGCCACACAACCAACTTCCGGATTGCTGAAACACTTTACAATCTCGCGAATGGATTGTTTTCCAAGTACTGTATTCGAGTCGGAAAAGATCACAATAGGTGCTTTTACAAATTTCATCCCCCGGTTCATGGCATGCATTTTCCCTCGTCGTTCCGGTTGATGATAAACTTCCAGCTCTTTTACTTGCTCTAACATTTCAGGGCTCCCGTCATCCGAGCCATCAGTTACCCACACATATTGAATTTTTTCTTTGGGATAATCAAGTGAAAAAGCGTTGTTTACTTTCTGACCAATGTAGTCCTTCTCGTTAAATGCTGTTACAAACAAACAAACTTCGGGCTCGTAACTATCACTTTCCAATGAAATCTGACGTTGGCCAAACACCTTTTTCAGGCCCACAAACACCCACAACACAAGCGCATACCCGAAATAAGTATAGAACAATATGAATAATAATACCCAGAATAAAAGGTTTAGGATCATTTAATGTATTGTTTGTAAAATCCGATTAGCTCTTTCGATATCGCTAAATTATTAAAATTCTGCTGGATAAAAAGAGTGGCATTCCTTCCAATGCGCTCAAAACTGTCACGATCTTCAATCAAGCCGGTAACAGCTTCAACAAAGCCGGTTGCATCGTTAGCCAGTAAAATATTTTCACCATCGGTAACATCAATTCCTTCTGCACCTATCGATGTTGACACGATACTTTTTCCAAGCGCCATCCCTTCAATAATTTTTATACGCATACCGCTTCCGGAAAACAGTGGAACAATCATAATTGCTTTCGAATTCATAAACAGGTAAGCATCGGCAATTTCTCCTTCAAAAATAACACCATCAACATTTAATTTGTCGATTAACCACGGTGGTGCATTTCTTCCGGCTACGTGAAAACTCAAATCGGGATATCGGGAGTGAATCTGCTTCCAGCAGTTTTCAATAAACCACAAAATACCTTCCTGATTGGGCGCCCACTCTAACGATCCCAGGTGAAATAGCGATGGGAATTCCAAACCGGATGAATCCTGGACAACAACCGATGAATCAATTCCGGTTTGAGAAACGTGTTTGTCTTTCACATTACCCAACGAATCCAGCATCTCGCCGTCTCGGGCAGTTATCGGAACTAAAATATCGTACGAGTTTAACAATCTGGCCTCGAACCGTTTTATCCTTTTTGAAAGATTTTGGAGGTATAATTTTTTCACTCCGCGTGAAAGTTTTGCCGCCCTTTCCCAAATCTCAAATTCAATATTATGAGCGCGATAAACCACCGTTGCATTGGAACACTTTCGTATTAACGGAATGTATGGACAAACATAAAGTCCCTCTAACTGAATAATATCAAACTTATTTTCGGATAACAGTTCTGCCAGCACATCATTAAAGTTCTCATCGATAAAACGAACAGCATTGTATGGTTTTCGCGAAAAGAATAGATTTATCAAAGCGGCAAACGCATTTATTTTAGCCGGAACATCTACCAACTTAAATGTTGCCAATTGATTTATTTCATCGGGCAATTCATCCGGATGAACATGATGTTTCAAAGTGTTCATCGCCAGCACGGTTACCTTACATCCCAGCTGTGCAAATCCTTTTGTTAAATTCATACAGGCAATGGCCCCACCATCCCTGGCTGGAAACGGAACCTTATTTGTTACCTGCAAAATGTTCATTCGGGCTTAGTCGTTTGATTTCTTTTTCTTGAAAAACCGTTCGAGCCCCAGACGGGCGAAAAACTTTGTATAAGCTTCGGCTGTCATGATAGCCGAGTCGGTAGCTGCTTTATAGGTTAACCAAACGCCAATGGGCAGAAAAATATACGACGAAAACCACATTCCGTTAAACATTGCCCAAACATCCTCTCGGGCAGTTTTTTCGCCACTCATGGAAACAATGTAATACAAGATAAACAGGAAAATAGACACAACCACCGGCATCCCCAATCCTCCTTTTCGGATAATTGCGCCTAAAGGTGCCCCAATAAAAAAGAATATGAGCACGGCAATCGACAGCGTAAACTTCCGGTGTCGCTCCATACGGTATTTATTCAGGGTTTTCTTTTTATTATAAAGCTGCCCCTGAAACATATTAACCTGTTGCATATTGCTTCGGGCCTTATCTAGTGCACTTTTGGCGATATCGGCTTGCACCCACTTATCAAGACCTGAATAATAAGTATCAAAATCAAATATCGAATCGGCTTTTACTTCCTCAATATCCCGTTTCAACGAATCGGCTTTTGCAGTCAAATTATACATTCTCCGCGTAATTGTCGGGTTTATATTTATCTGCATCATATAATTGCGTAAGCGGCCGTAATATTCATCCGTTAAACTATCATCGGCAGTCACCAACTGATCAATAGTAAGCATGCGGTATTGATTTTTAAAAATGCTTTCGTCGCGGCGGTTAAATTCAAAATCCCGGACTTTTACCCTGATCGTTTGTTCCTCAAAACGGTTACGTTGATAAGGATACGTTTCTTTTTTACCACGGTTTTGCGATTTCTGCTCCTGGTAAGTTACACCGCTAAACAAATTCATCACCATGTACCTTTTATCCTCCGTAATTCGCAATAATCCCGAGTCGGCAACTGTAACACTTTCGTTGGGTTTATTTTTCGTATGATCGTAAATCAGCAGGTCATACAGCATTTTTGTATCGTTATCACGTTTACCAACTTTAATGCTATAACCATCCATTTCATTTGTAAAAACACCTTCCTGCAAAACCAGTTCGGGCCGTTGTTTTTTTACACTATATAAAAGCGTTGAGAATTTCAGGTTTGTTTTCGGAAGAATATTATTGGAAAAATAAAAAGCAATTCCGGTAATTAGTATTGCAATAACTATTAATGGCCGCATAATTCTAAAAAGCGAAATCCCGGAAGCTTTCATTGCTACCAGCTCGTAATTTTCGCCTAGTGCCCCAAAAGTCATAATTGATGCCAGTAGCATGGCCAGCGGGAAAGCCAGTGGCAGCAAAGCAAACGATGCATAAAACATCATTTCGCCCAACACTTTAAAATCGAGCCCTTTACCAACGAGGTCGTCTACGTACTTCCACAGGAACTGCATAAGCAGCACGAAAACCACAATAAAAAAGGTCATAAAAAATGGCCCTAGAAAAGATTTTATAACAAAAAGGTGCAGACGTTTCATGTACTTTCTTTCATTCTGGAAACGCTTACAAAACTAAGTTATTTTAGGAATTAGTAAAGTAAAAAAGGTTAAGAAACGTTATTGACGCCGGAATACAACTTTCAATAGTTGGGGATAAACGATTTATGAACCTAATACATGTTTCAAATCAGCAACTTGCGAATTCCACAAACCACGGGTTTCATCAACTTCATCTTCTTCAGCGAAATCTGTTATCAAAAGAGAAACGTCGTTGGTAAGCTCATCGCGCGTGATCTTAAATTCAAAGTACGTATCCTCATCTTCATCTACCCAGCTAAACCGAACCAAACGATTTTCTTTATGAAGTATCATCTCTGCAGTTTGCTCCGATCCGTCCCAAATAAAAGTATACCTTTTCCCCCGAACGCGAACATCGTCGGCAAACCACTCAGTTAACCCGGAAGCATTGCTTAGTCTGTTATAGAGTACCTTAGGAGAACAATTGATTAAGTATTCCAGGTTGATTTTTACTTTACTAGTCATAAGTTTGATTTTTGGCAATATAATTAATAAGAATGTAACTTACAACTAGTTAAAATCGGCTAAAGAAATTTATTTCGAAAAATTACATAAATGGTTAGCGGGAATAAAAAGAAATACTATATTTGCACCGCATTTTTGAAAAAGAAATGGCGAGGTAGCTCAGCTGGTTAGAGCGCGTGATTCATAATCACGAGGTCGGCGGTTCAAGCCCGCCTCTCGCTACAAAAACAAGAGGAGTTTGGTTATTACCAGGCTCCTTTTTCGTTTTAATTGCTTAGCTAAATTCAGTTCATTTTTCTTAAAACGAAAGGGAATAACTCAAAGAAAAGAGCCATCAAGTAGATGCTCTTTTTTGATAACACCAATTTTCGCAGGTGAAGACTAACTATATATTAAATAGGTTGTAGTTTCAGAAAAAAGGGTAGAACATTTATGGACGCTTTTTTGAAGATGATTGATAATTTTACAAACCCCTAAACACTAAACCAATCAAGATACATAGTCCTACCCTTATAATTTATCTTTTAAATTTACTTGTTACAAGTTACAAAATAAACATATAAATACCTAGTGGTATTTTTTTTTTGCGAGCTTAATATTTCGTTGAGCTTTTTTCGAAATTATTCTGAATAGATCAGCTACCATTTTTCCGGTAGGATGGGTCGCACAAAACAGTAATCAGTTTCAAAAAAGCGATGTCGGTTTTGAGTATGGGCATGCCTTTAATAAAGATATACAACGATATAAATCAAAACCAAAAAATCTCACTTCCACTTTGAACTGCCATGTCTGAACGAATTAATTATCTTTGGGCAATTTTTGTACAGAATGATATCGATAGATAAAATAAATCTCAGTTTTGGCGGCTTCGAACTGTTTAAAGAAATTAGTTTTCTGGTTAATCCAAAAGACAGAATTGGACTGATTGGTAAAAACGGTGCCGGAAAAAGTACGCTGCTAAAAATTATTACAGGAACCGAAACACCAACCGCGGGCGTTGTTGCTGTTCCGAAAGAAACAAGCGTTGGTTATTTACCTCAGCAAATGGTGGTTTCGGACACGCGCACACTTAAAAATGAAGTTACACAGGCTTTCGAGGAGCTTTTAGCTATTGAAAAGAAAATAGCAAATCTGAACCACGAAATTGCCGAAAGCGAAGATTATCATTCTGATGAGTATTTAAAGAAACTCGATCAGGTTACCGAATACAACGAACGCTACCAACTTTTGGGTGGCGATAACTACGAAGCCGAGCTGGAACAAACACTTCTGGGATTAGGTTTCGAAAGAACTGATTTCGACCGAATGACCTCCGAATTCAGTGGAGGTTGGCGTATGCGTGTTGAGCTGGCAAAACTATTGCTAAAAAAGCCCGATGTATTTTTACTGGATGAGCCGACCAACCACCTTGATATCGAATCGATACAATGGTTAGAAGATTTTCTGAAAACTTACAGCGGTGCCGTTATTCTGGTTTCGCACGATAAAGCTTTTCTTGATGCCGTTTGTAACCGCACCATAGAAATTTCGCTGGGCAAGATTACCGACCAGAAAATGAATTATACCCGTTTTATGGACTGGAAAGCTGAACAACGTGAGATTAATCTGGCAGCCTACACAAACCAGCAAAAAATGATCGAAGATACCGAGCGGTTTATTGAACGATTCCGATACAAATCATCAAAAGCTGTGCAGGTACAATCGCGTGTAAAACAGCTTGAAAAACTAGACCGGATTGAAATTGAAGAAGAAGACAACTCTGCGCTAAAAATTAACTTTCCGCCACCACCTCGCTCTGGACGAATTGTGGTTGAAGCCAAACATATCAGCAAATATTACGACTCGTTGCACGTACTCGACGACATCGACCTCAACATAGAAAATGGTGAAAAAATAGCGTTTGTTGGCCGTAACGGAGAAGGCAAAACCACCCTTGCCCGGATTATAATGAACGAACTGGAACACAACGGCTCGATGAAGCTAGGCCACAATGTAAAAATTGGCTACTTTGCTCAAAACCAGGCGCAACTATTAAACGGAGAGCTTACGGTTTTTGAAACCATAGATGAAATTGCTGTTGGCGATATCCGAACTAAGATCAGAGATATTCTTGCCGCGTTTTTATTCCGCGGTGAAGACATCGATAAAAAAGTAAAAGTATTAAGCGGTGGCGAAAAGTCGCGACTGGCAATGATTCGACTAATGCTTGAGCCGGTTAACTTTCTAATTCTCGACGAACCGACCAACCACCTAGATATGCGCTCGAAAGAGATTTTAAAAAACGCACTGGCAAATTTTTCAGGAACGGTACTTGTAGTTTCGCACGACCGCGATTTTCTTGATGGTTTGGTGAATTGCATTTACGAATTCAGAAATAAAAAGGCAAAACAACACCTGGGCGGCATTTTCGATTTTCTGTACCGAAAGAAAATGGAGTCGATGAAAGAATTGGAAAGCAAGAAAAAGAATACAAAAACCGGAAAAGTTGTAACTTCGGAAAAAGAAAAGAATGAGCTGTCATTCGATGAAAAGAAAGAGATAAACCGCACCATTTCGCGCATGGAGAAAAGTGTAGCCCAAGCCGAAGAAAAGATTGCGGAACTGGAGGCAGAAATCGAAGAAATGGACAAGCTCCTTGCTCAACCCGAAAATATTAATGACCATTCAGTTTTTGAGCAGTACGAACAATTAAAATCGAACCTGGAAGAAAGTATGCTCGATTGGGAAAATGCCCACGAAGAACTGGAAAACTGGAAGGCTAAAAAAACCTGGTAAATAAAAAATGATGAGACAAAAAGCAATAGATAAAGAGGATTTTCTGTTTGGAACAAGAGCTATAATCGAAGCCATAAAAAAAGGCAAAACAATCGACAGAATTCTTATAAAAAAGGGTTTGCGAAACGAATTGATTTCCGAACTACAAGAGCTGATTAAAGAAAGCGAGATTAGCGTCCAGTACGTTCCTATCGAGAAGATTAATCGTATTACACGAAAGAATCACCAGGGAGTTCTGGCCTTTATTTCACCCATTGAGTTTGATAATATTGAAACAGTAATTCCGGGGATTTACGAAGAAGGGAAAACTCCTCTGCTGCTTGTTTTAGACCAAATAACCGATGTGCGTAACTTCGGAGCCATTGCCCGCTCGGCCGAATGTGCCGGGGTGCAGGCCATTATTATTCCCGAAAAAGGCATGGCACGTATTGGCGCCGATGCTGTAAAAACATCGGCAGGAGCCATTCATAACATTCCAATCTGCAAAACAAACAATCTGTACCACACGGTCCGGTTTCTGAAAGACTCGGGCATTAAAATAGTTGCTGCCACCGAAAAAGGCGACAAACTTTACAGTAATGCCGATATGAAATCGCCACTGGCCATTGTTATGGGATCAGAAGACACGGGTGTTTCTGCTCAAATTCTGAAACTTGCTGATGAACAATTAAAAATCCCGATCCTGGGACAGATCGAATCATTAAATGTTTCGGTATCCGCTGCTTTAATGATTTACGAAGCTGTCAGACAACGAAATCAGGCTTGAACAGGAATCGTACGCTTAAATGACTCTTCCAAAGAAATAAAAGTTTCGGTACTGGCTACACCACTGATTTTTTGAATTTTACTGCTTAAAATATTTTTTAAGTGCTCGTTATCCTTAGCATAAACTTTTACAAAAATAGCGTATGCTCCGGTGGTGTAATGACATTCAACAATCTCAGGGATATCTTCCAAACCTTTTACCACTTCGCTGAACAGACCTCCTTTTTCGAGGAAAATACCAATGTAGGTACAGGTTTTAAAATCAACCTTTTTGGGATTGATGTGATAACCCGATCCAACGATCACTTCCAAATCAACCATTCGGTTAACTCGTTGATGTACAGCTGCACGGGAAATACCCACTTCTTTTGCAACATCTTTAAAAGGTATCCTTGCGTTTTTGGTAATTATATCAAGAATTTTTAAATCCCAGTCGTCTAAGTTATTCCTTAAAGTCATCTTTAACAATTTTCTACAAAAGTATCAAAAAACTAACATAATTTCAAAGTAAAGAAAGCATAAACGCAATATCGTAACAAAATCACAACAAAGAAGCCCAGACTTACAAAAATACCAAAAATATTATCAGTTTGTTAATTAATACCTCAAATTACTTTCAATATTCCACAAACAGAAGCTGTTTTCATGTTAATTAATACTTTTACGATAGATTTTTACAAAAACAGACAGCAATAAAAATCTAAAACAGTTATAGACAGCTTAATTTCAGCAATAAAAAACAACTCAATTTCAACTTGAAATAATGAGTTGTATGGTGCTGTGCAGACTTAAAAATTAGTAACCTTAAAATTATAGACATGAAAAATTCAACAAGTTGGTGGTTTATTCTTGCCCTATTGATAATTGTTGCCGCTCTCGGCGTAATTATTCCTAGCGGAGTTGGAGAAATTGACACCTCGAACCTCGACGCCGGAGATACGGCCTGGATGCTAACAGCAACAGGCTTAGTATTGTTAATGACTCCGGGACTAGCATTCTTCTACGGAGGAATGATACAGTCGAGAAATATTATTTCTACCATATTGCAAAGTTATATTGCCATGGGTATTGTAAGTGTGCTATGGGTTGTAGTTGGTTTTAGCATTGCCTTTGGCGACAGTATAGGGGCTGAAGGTTTTGGTTTATTTGGTAATCCGGCTACCTTTTTTATGTTCCGAGGAGTTGGGGGTGGCACTCATCCCGATTTTGCCCCAACGTTCCCATTTGCAGTATTTGCAATGTTCCAGCTAAAATTTGCGATCATCACCCCAGCTCTAATTACCGGATCGTTTGCCGGAAGAGTACGTTTCAGAGCGTATATGCTATTTATGGTACTCTTTATATTATTTATCTATGCACCACTGGCTCACTGGACCTGGCATCCAAACGGATTCTTGCGTAACTGGGGAGTTCTCGATTTCGCGGGTGGAACAGTTGTACATATGTCGGCAGGTTTTGCTGCTTTAGCAGGTGCCATGTTCCTCGGAAGAAGAAAAGATGCCAACAAAGAAATTAAGCCGGCAAACATTCCTTATATTTTACTTGGTGCAGGAATGCTCTGGTTTGGCTGGTTTGGTTTTAATGCGGGATCTGCTTTAGCAGCCGATTCTGTTGCTGCATCGGCCTTGGTAAACACCAATACAGCTTCTGCAGCTGCCATGTTAACCTGGATATTTTTTGATGCAGCACAAGGTAAAAAACCATCTGCAGTTGGCGCGGCTATCGGACTTGTTGTAGGTTTGGTTGCTATTACACCGGCTGCCGGATTCGTAAATGTGGGCGCAAGTATATTTATTGGTGTAATTGCAGCTATTATTAGCAACTACGCCATTACACTTCGTACAAAATCAAAATTGGATGATACATTGGATGTATTCCCTGCTCATGGGATGGGGGGTATTACTGGTATGTTATTTACCGCCGTATTTGCAAATGAAGTTGGATTAATATACGGAGAGACCACAACTTTCCTTTATCATTTACTGGCGCTGGTTATTGTTGGTATTTTTACATTCGGAGGTTCAATGCTGATGTATAAAATTACTGATATGATTGTTCCGATGCGAATTTCTCCTCATGGCGAGAAGGTTGGTTTGGATATTAGCCAACACGATGAATCATATAATTTTGTCTACATAGAAGATTAAAGAGATACGTCAAGCATAAAAAAGGCCGGTTAAAACCGGCCTTTTTTTTTATTTAATAGGTACTTGTCGTTTAAAATCCATTTCCAAAGAAATAAATGTTTCCGTGCGGGCAATTCCCTCAATATCCTGCAGTTGCTCATCGATCAGGCGTTTTAAGTGCTTGTTCGTTTTTGTCTGTATTTTAACAAAAATAGCATAAGCCCCTGTTGTATAATGACACTCAACAACTTCCGGAATATTTCTCAAGGCTTCGGCAACCTGAGTGTGGTACTTTGCCTTATCAAGATAAATTCCCATGTAAGCGCAGGTGTTGTACCCCAGTTTTTGCGGGCTAACAACAAATTCGCTTCCATGTACAACACCAATATTTAACAAGCGCTGAACACGTTGATGAATAGCAGCACCTGAAACTCCACATTCACGGGCAACTTCTAAGAAAGGTATTCGGGCATTTTTTGTAATAAGCTTTAATATCTTTTCGTCCAGCTCATCAATATCAGCCGGTTTTTCCTCTAAATAATCATTCGACTTCATGTTTCAAATCTTCTGTGTTAGTTTCAAATTATAGGACAAATGTAGGCAAAATTTACAATCACTAATCTCTGATGCTTTAAAACATATTATTGCTTACAAATTGTAAGAAACTTATTTTTTTAAAGAAGTAAAAACCAGAGCAATACACACCTGGATTACCGCAGCGCAATCTTTTCAATATCAGCACCTGAAGGTTCTTGAAAAACCCTCAGTTCGAACTCGGGAATAACAGCAAATATATGGTCGAAAATGTCGGCCTGAATACTTTCATAATTTGCCCATTCCTGGTCGGCGCTAAACACATAAATTTCAATGGGCAAACCTTTGCCAACCGGTTGCAACTGGCGTACTAAGAATGTAAGATCCTGTTTAATTTTTGGATGCTGACGAAGATATACTTCCAGGTACTTTCTGAAAATACCAACATTGGTTTGATGCCGTCCACTGATATAGTCTTCCTCTGCCAGGTTCTTTCCTTTGTTGTATTCTTTCAGTTCTTTTTCCTTTATCTGAATATAAGACCTGATGAGATCGAACTTTTCGAAACGCTCCAACATGGCCGTATCGCAAAACTTAATGGTATTAGTATCAATGGCAACCGAGCGTTTTATACGGCGCCCCCCTGCTTCTTCCATACCTTTCCAGTTATAGAACGACTCGGAAACCAGCGCGTACGTCGGAATAGTGGTAATGGTTTTATCCCAGTTCTGAACTTTTACTGTATTTAAAGTTATATCGATAACAGTTCCGTCGGCTTTGTGTCCATCCATTTGAATCCAGTCACCAATTTTAACCATATCGTTTGCCGACAACTGAATAGAAGCCACAAAACCAAGTATTGTATCGCGGAAAACCAACAGTAAAACTGCAGCAATAGCTCCCAATCCTGCCAAAAGAGCTGTTGGGTCTTTTCCAAGCAAAACAGCTATTAGCAATATTCCAGCCATAAAAAACACAAAAATCTTTACCAGCTGAACATAGCCCTTTATCGGGCGACTATGAGCAAATTCCGTTGTATTATAAATCTGCAATGCAGCATTTAATACTGAATTTGCCACAAAAACAATAATTGTTATAAAGTAAATGCGCGATATTTTCAGCAACAAATCGGTGAGGCCCCAATAATAATCTTGCGACAGCGAGTTATAAACCTCAGGTGCTAGTTCACTTACTTCCTGATGAATATTAGGATAAGAGAAATCGGAAGTATAAAAAAGTATAAATGCAGGAATCAAATGTGCCAGGCCTCTAAAAACCCGATTTTCAATTAAAATATCATCCCAGTTTGTTTTTGTACGATTGGCAATACGCTGTACAATCGCCAAAAAGATCTTCCGTGTAACAAAATGTGCAAACCATGCCACAAAAACTATTAGCACGATACAGGCTAATGCAGCTAATGGTTTCGCCAAAAACTCCATGTTTTCGATCCCTCGGATATGGTCAAGCAAGTAACTGTAAATGATTCTCATATGATTAAAATAATTTTATTTTGATTGTTTTCTCCTGTTCACTTAGAATGGTTTTTATACCAACTTTTCTGCTAATTAGGCACCAATTTATTATTAATAGTCGAGAATAAAAATCTCTTTTACTATCTGGAAATTTATTAAAATTGGCAAATTGAAATTGTTTATAGAAAAGTTAACGTATATATCATACTTTGTCTCTAAATGAATTCTTATTTTCATCCAAAAATAATAAATGAACATAAAATGAAGCTGAAGTTTTCTTTTATTCTTTTAATACTCCCTTTTTTAGCATTCACACAGCCCAAATTCAACACCTATTTTAAAGATAAAACTTTTCGCTTCGATTTTCTGCTGGGCGGGAACAGTAAAGAGGTTGTAGTGTATCCGAAGCAAATGAAACAGGAGCCGTTTTGGGGTGGTTCGAAAACAAACCTCATCGATGTGTTTAACTACGGCAGTTACCGCTACCGGGTTTTCGATCTGAAATCGGACAGTCTGATATATAGCAAAGGTTTTAGCACACTTTTTCAGGAATGGCAAACTACAGCCGACGCCAAAACCAGCAACAAAACCTTTTACCAGGCAGCACTTTTCCCATATCCCAAACACGATGTGCGTTTGGAAATTGATGCCCGACAGTGGGACGGAACTTTTAAAACAATTTTTGAAACCGATATAGATCCAAAGGATTATTTCATTATAAAAGAAGACACACGTGATTTTAAAACCAAAGACATTGTTAAAAACGGCGATCCGGCAAAAAAAGTAGATATTGTTATTTTGGCCGAAGGTTACACGGCTGCCGAAATGGAAGATTTTTATGATGATGCGGCAAAGGTTTCGGGCTATTTGTTCGATACGGAGCCATTCAAGTCGGAGAAAGAACACTTTAATGTGCGCGCCGTATTTGCCGCTTCGGAAGATTCGGGTACCGACGTTCCGGGCGAACACATTTACAAAAACACTTATTTCAACACCAGTTATTATACCTTTGATTTGCCGCGCTACCTGACTACTTCCGACATGAAAACGATATACGATGCGGCGGCCAGTGTTCCTTACGACCAGATTTATGTGCTGGTAAATACCGAACGTTACGGCGGTGGCGGATTTTACAATTTTGTTACCGTTTGTACTGCCGATAATGAACTGACACCAAAAATTATTGTACACGAATTTGGTCACGGTTTTGGCGGGCTGGGCGACGAATATTACAACTCTGCCGTAGCTTACGAAGATTTCTACAACCTTGAAATTGAACCCTGGGAACCCAACATCACCACATTGGTTGATTTTGACAAAAAGTGGAAAAATATGATCGATGAAGCCACTCCGGTTCCAACACCACGAAAAGCTAAATACAAAAATACCATTGGTGTGTACGAAGGAGGTGGTTATATGGCCGAAGGCATTTACAGCCCGCATATCGACTGCCGAATGAATACCAACGAAGCCGAAGGTTTTTGCCCGGTGTGCCAGGAAGCCATTCGGAAGGTTATTCGCTTTTATTCGGAGTAATACAAAATCTACAATATTTCGGAGTAGAAAATAAATCATCAATTTGTATCTCCTTAAAAGTGGAGAACAAAAAATATATCAGGTTTCATCTCCCAAAAAGTTGAAATAAAAAAAAGCGGATGAGCATTCAACTCATCCGCTTTTTCTATCGCTTTTCTTTTACTATTCTTTGTTCTTCAAAAGTTTAGAAGTGATAAAGTAAGCTACAATTAAGCCAACTCCTCCAAGAACTAAGATTGCAGTAAAGAAGGCAACTACTTCATTCATTACGTTTGATAACGCAAATCCGACAACCACCCCCAAGCCTACTGCAATTAAAAAGATTCCCCACTTAACCAGCGAAAGCTGCGAGCATTCACCTTTAAATATTCCGGCATCGAGCCCTTTTTCTACCAGTGCCAGGCGCTCTTTTGTGCGTGTTGTCCAGTAAACATACAAGATGGCGAAGATTGCCAGAAAAAAACTGATTGGTACGAAAATTCCTTCCATGATATTAAATTTTAGTTTGTTTTTTTATTCTGTTTTCGCTCTTTTGACGCCATGTTGTTTCTGCGGTTACAACTTTTCGGTTTTTTTTTTCTTGCTGATGCATAGTTTATTGCTGAAAGTGCAGGTAAACGCTGATTTTTATTTTATTAAAGCCACTATCGAAATCATTAGTTTTTAGAAAGTAATACTCTCCTTTATTATTTATATAATACAACTAACTACCACATTGGCTGCAGCCACCTGTCTACCGGCAAGGAAGGTTTTCCCTCACGAGGGGAAACAGCTGAAATGTTAAGCATCCAGCTTTAATGTATATTAGAAAGAATCTTAAGTGCTTGCTCCCCTTTTAAATGAAGCTCCAACAGGACGAGCGGTAAAAGAAAATAATTACTAATTCATGTTATTTGAGACTTTGTATTTATTACATATACCAATAATTCTATTGTTCTAATGTGGTGAAAAGTCTTATTTGTGTAATCCGCGTAATCTTCGAGAAACTTTTTCTTTGTAACTTGTAACCTGTTAATCATTATTGCGTCAAAAGAGCGAATGGAGCAGAAAGATGATATCTATTACATAGATAAAGTAAAGGCCGGACAGACCAATTACTTTTCGTATATCGTTGAGCGATACCAAGATATTGTCTTCTCCATTGCAATGAAAGTTCTTAAAAATCGTGAAGACGCCGAAGAAATGGCACAGGAGAGTTTTATAAAAGCTTACAAATCGTTGCACACTTTTAAAGGCACTGCAAAATTTTCGACCTGGCTGTACCGCATTACTTATAATAATTGTATTTCGGAGGTCAGGAAACGAAAAATACATTTTGCATCAACCGACGATGTGCAGATTGCCGACGAAGCCGAAGAAATGAACCTGGATGGAATACCGGAAGAAAACAGGGCACAAGCCATAAAGGCTGCCATGGACAAACTGCCGGAAGATGAATACACACTGATACTATTGTATTATTTCGAAGAACAATCGATCGAGGAAATCAGTAGAGTAACAAAACTCTCGGAGAGCAATACAAAAGTGAAGCTTTACAGAGCACGTAAAAAGCTCTATACTATTTTAAATGAATTAATGAAAGACGAATTATACACCATATTATGAGCGAACTGGAAGACATAAAATTAAGAGCATTTCTGCAAAACATGGAGCTGGATAAGCCAGACTCTGGTTTTACGGTGCAGGTGATGAATAAGATTTTTGCCGAAGATAGTGCACTCGAACAAATTAAACGGGAAAAGATACTTGGAAAAGGATTCTGGATTATTTCCATACTTTTTGTGGTGTTACTGGCAGCCATCTTCTTTGTAGGCAACACCGGCGTGCAGGCCGACAGCCAAATCGGGCAATTGCTACCCGAAGCCGGACAAGGATTAACAGCAGGCTACGATTCGTTCTTTAGCAAACTGGGAACATTGCCATTAAGTATTGCCGGAATTTCTATCGGCGTTTCGGTACTCATCTTCATCGACAAAATCATTAGCGCGAACAGTAAAATTTTTGCTTAAATATCAAACAAGATAATCACTATGAATCCCGGCTGATCAGTCGGGATTTCTTTATTCGTACTGTTTTAACAGCCCCAACATTATCAAGTATTGGGCAGCAATATAGGTTGTCATTATAAATAAACCTTCGTAAGGAATTGCGACAAGAAACCGATTGACAGCAATCAGCGAATCGGACAAAACAAAAAACAACGAACCTGCAAACACCAGGCTAAAACTTACCGGGTGACCATTACCAAAGCGGTTCAGCGCCATTGCCGACATGGTTAAAATGGCTACCATATACACAAAAATGGCAAACCGCAGTACCAAATCCAGTTGTGGAAAAAGCACGATATAAACAATTAAACCAAACGCAAGATAAGGGATTAGCCACATGGGTTTCTTTCTTAAAAACGATGTTTTCCCCGAAAGATCGATGGTGCGTAAAAACAGGAAAGTATAAAATACCTGCGCCACCAAAAACGAAGCAATCCCCAATACAAACCAGGTAAAATCGTCTGAGAACATCATTAGCAAATCACCTAACCACGAAAAAAGAAATCCGACACCGGCAAACTGCAACACTTTTTTATCGATATTTTTTGAGTGCAAAAAGAAATATCCGGCAATCCATATTAAAAGTAAAGGCTTTGCAATATGATCGATCTGGGGGTTCTGCAAATACTCACCTATTAAATCGGCAACCACAATTACCACAAAAAGAAAGTGAAGAAAAATCTTTTTCATCAATAGCTGTTTGAGGTAAAATTAAAATTATTCGGTTAAAAAACGAAACCGGAACTTAAAAACAAGCCTCCAACATCAGGTACTTATTTACGTACTCGTTAACACCTTCCTCTAATTCAACAAAAGGCTTTTTGTAACCGACATCGCGCAATTTCTGCATTTCGGCCTCTGTAAAATACTGGTATCTTCCTCGCAAATCAACGGGTGTATCAATAAATGAGATGTCGGGATTTATATTCAGACTGCTAAAAACAGCCTTTGTAAGGTCGAGAAAAGAACGGGCCTTACCGGTACCAACATTATAAATACCCGAATTATCCTGGTTCTCCATAAAGTACATCATCACATCGGCAATGTCTTCCACATAAATAAAGTCGCGACTTTGCTCGCCATCTTTATAGGCTTTATGGTGCGAACGAAACAATTGCATGTGCCCTGTTTCTTTTATGGTTTTATAAGCATGTAACACCACCGAAGCCATTCGACCTTTGTGGTATTCGTTGGGTCCGTATACATTAAAGAATTTCATGCCTGCCCAAAACGGCGGAGTGCGGAACTGCTTTAGCGCCCATACATCAAAATCGTGTTTCGACCAACCATACAAATTTAGCGGTCGTAAATCATGAATTTTTCTATGCTCATCCGAGAAACCCTCTTCGCCATTACCATATGTAGCAGCCGACGATGCGTAAAGAAGAGGAACCTGAATTTCGGAACAGATATTCCAGAGGCGTTGCGAATAAATTAAGTTAAGTTGCTGATAGAGCTCGGGCTCCTGTCCCACCGTATCAGTACGTGCACCCAGGTGAAAAATAAAATCCACATCCTGTGCATTTTTAATCAACCAGTTAAAAAACTCATCCCGATCAATGTACTCGCGGTAATCCTTTTTCAGAAGATTTACATCTTTCCAGGGATCATCGAACTTATCAACCAGTATCAGATCTTTGTAACCTGCTTTGTTGAGTTTCCCTACTAAATAACTTCCGATAAATCCGGCTGCTCCTGTTACAACTATCATTTTAAAGCGGTTTCGTACGGTACGCAAAAACGCTGTTTTCTGAAAAATGTGGCTTCATAATAAAAAACCAGCCACTTTGCTTTTTATTGTACGTGTCGCAAAATAAATTGAACTTTTCGTATTTGCCAAAAAATTGCATGTAAACGCACTCCAAAAAAAATAGGACAGCTTATTTTGCTATTAGAATTTAACATGCAACAATTTATGTAGCATTATCTGTAATGCGAAAGGAAAGCACAAATTCGATCTTAGCCCACAGGAGCAGGAACTTGTTTTAAAATAACCGATAAAGCTTCTTTCAAACGCACAAGTGCCAAAGGAATATTCCATTGTGCCGAGTCGCGGGGCTCTACATAATTCGATATCGATCGTATTTCGTAACATTTTACGCCCATCCAGTTGCAAACATAAAAAACGGCAGCTCCTTCCATCGACTCTACATGAGCTGTAAATTTCTCTCGCATTTCGGCAATACTGCTATCGCGCCCGTAACTTTTGTTGGTGGTTATTCCTTTTACTTTTTTCAGCTTTATCCAGCCGTTTGAATTACTTGCTTTCAATAAGCCATTTTCAAACGGAAAATCGTTTATACCAATGTATCCGGATTCAAAAAGCGTAAGAAATTCATGTTGTTTCTCAATACCCAAATCAGCAAATTCTTCGCTAACTACATTCACCACCTCACCTATTTTTAGCTCTTGGGTTAAACTTCCGGCCAAACCAATATTAATAACTGCATCGTATTTTTTTTCGCGAAGTGCGTTTGTTAAATGAAAAGTGACAAACGAGCTTCCTATACCTGATACCAAAATATCAATATTGAAGTCTCCAAATCGGTAAGTTTTCACAAAATGACTTTCTTCCTCTACTTTATCCAGCTCATCAACAATCAATTTTATTTCCATTGTAGTGGCTGCTACAATCAAAATTTCCATAAATTAAATTTTGTATTTTCTGTTTCCGATACGCTTCGGAACAATGTCCATTATTACACCAAATCTGTATTTCAACCTTGCTTTTATCACAAGTCATCGTCTCACTCCTTATCAAATCCATATACTCATTCATACTGATTTTATAAAAAAAAGTTAATCTTTGTATGTATTAAAATTCTAACAACAATGTGTTCATTAAAGAATAACAACTCAAACGGATACCAGCGAACTGATTTGTACAACGAGGAAGCAACCGAACAACTTTCAGGGCATTACAAGGAAATTTTGCAGATCGTTGGTGAAGATCCATCGCGCGAGGGGCTCAACAAAACTCCGGAAAGAGTAGCAAAAGCCATGCAATTTCTATTGCAGGGTTACCAAATGGATCCGGTAGAAATCCTTCAATCGGCCATGTTTAAAGAAGACTACCGGCAAATGGTGATTGTAAAAGATATTGAGATTTATTCGATGTGTGAACACCACATGCTTCCATTTATCGGGAAAGCACACGTTGCCTACATTCCCAACGGAACCATTACCGGGTTAAGTAAAATTGCCCGTGTTGTTGATGTGTTTGCCCGCCGTCTGCAGGTGCAGGAACGGTTAACAACTCAAATAAAAGATTGTATTCAGGACACGCTAAAACCACTGGGAGTTGCCGTTGTTATTGAAGCACAACACCTGTGTATGCAAATGCGTGGCGTACAAAAACAACACTCGATTACAACTACTTCGGATTTTACGGGGGCTTTTGAAAAAGTAGCTACCCGCGAAGAATTTATTAAACTAATCAGTACCAAGCTGAGCTAAAAACTACAAAAATTGAAACTCCTCGCAGCAAAGCTGACGAGGAATCCGATTCCGTTATGGACTTTCTTATTGTCTTGTTCGCTTACCCCGAGGCAAAGCCATCAGGAATGCGCTTACCGGAATTCGATACACACCGGCGCCGGCAAACTAATTTGTTTTCCGCTAAATTCGGGCATTCCTGAATTGGTGTCAATTTTGAAAACAGTAATATTGTGACTGCGCTGATTGGCAACCAGCATCCATTTTCCATCGGGTGTGATTCCAAAATTCCGTGGCCAGTCACCTTCCACCGATACAGTTCCTAAAAATATCAATTCCTGATCGGCTTTTACCTTAAAAACAGCTATTGAATTGTGCCCGCGGTTTGAGCCATACAAATACTGCCCGTCTTTTGAAAAATGAATATCAGCGCAATAACTCTCGCCATCAAAATCTTTTGGCAAGGTTGAAATATTTTGAAATACCGACCACTTATCGCCTTCTTTACGAACTGCCGAAATGGTTGAGTTTAGTTCATTTATCACATAAATTACATTTTCGTCTGGGTGAAAAACAAAATGCCTTGGGCCGGAACCTGCCGGCAGTTTTACAAATTCCTGATTGTAACGCCCCAAACTTCCATTCTCGAAATGAAAGATATTTAACTGATCAGTTCCCAGGTCGGCACTAAAAATGCTCGGCTCTTTTGTTGAGAACTTTATGGAATGAGCATGTGGTTGCGTCTGATTAGGATGAACACTTTTGCCTGTATTTTTAACAACTACCAGCGCTTTCTTCAGGCTGCCATCTTCATTTACAGGGTACACCGAAGTTGTTCCTCCGCCATAGGTTGCAATTGCCACGTACTTCCTGTCGGGCGAAACATCAATATGGCAAGGGCCGCTTCCATTTGAGGTCTGCTTATTCAGGAAGTGTAATCCCCCTGTCGTGTCGAGTTTGTATGCAACTACATACCCACCTGATGGTTCAACTTCAGGCGTTGTGCGCGAAACGGTATATAAAAACTCCTCATCAGGTCCTAAACGCAAAAACGACGGATTATCTATTCCCTTGAAAGTGGAGAGCAAATCAATATCACCGGTTTCGGTATTTAAACTACAGTAGTTTATTCCTTCCGCACCTTCGGAAGTAAAAGTTCCTACATAAAACAGCTGTTTTTCCTGCGCGTATCCGGCAGTTACACAAAGCAAAATTAATAGGCAATTAAACAAAATATTACGTAACATATTTGTATATTTAATGAACACAAAAATAAAAAACATGAAAAAACCTGTAATAGCTGAAAAAGCACCAAAAGCACTTACTCTTGAGCCGGGCACCTACTATTGGTGCGCCTGTGGACGAAGTAAAAACCAACCTTTTTGCGACGGATCGCACAAGGGAACGGAATTCACTCCACTACCATTCGATATCGACGAGAAAAAGGAAGTTTGGCTTTGTCAATGCAAACATTCCAAAAATAAGCCTTTTTGCGATGGCACCCATCGAACTTTATAGCGTTTAACAGCTTATTAAACCTTCGTAAAATCGTCTTTTGAAGCGTTGCAGATCGGGCATTTCCAATCGTCAGGCAAATCTTCAAAAGGCGTTCCCGGAGGTATTCCAAGCGCAGGATCACCCTCTTCAGGATCGTACTGGTAACCACAAATATTACACGAATACACACCATCGTCGCTTTCTGTTTTTCCAGCCTCCTCCGGCTTTTCAACCACCTCATCGTAAATTACGGGCTCAGGCTCATCCTCCAGTTTATCTTTATCGATATAAGTAGGCGAATTTTTAGGCGAACGCATTTTGTACTTGGCATGATAATAAGCATAGGTTAGCGGTTCTTCATCCGACAGTTTATCGCCGTCAACCACCTCGGCAGTTATTAAATAATGCGACCCCACGTCGGCGTAATCAATCACTTCGCAATCAAACCACGCCACCGACGAATCAACAACGATTGGAGCACCGGTTTTTGCCGTTATGGTTTCAACACCCTGAAACTTGTCAATATCAGCCCCCGACATAAATCCAAACTTTCCGATCAACGAGGTATCAACCTCTTTCTTCAACACGGAGATTGAGAACTTTTTACTATCAATAATTTTTTGGGCAGAGTAGTTATTTTTATTACAACTTATGGCAATTTTCGATGGCTCGGCAGTAATCTGAAAAGCTGTGTTTGCAATGTAACCGGCTTTTTCTCCGTTCAATTCTGTAGCAATTAAATACAAGCCATAACTTAATTTATGAAAGGCGGAATAATTCATTCTTTATTATTTTTTGAATTTCATTTGTTTAAATTTAACAATACATTTTCAATTTCACCTACCACTGCACTTTTAAATTCTAACATTTTATACAAGCCCTGTGCATCGGCAACAATAAAAATGTCTGTCGATTTTCGAAACTACAACACCAAAAGAAAGCCGGAGTTCAGAATGAAAAACACCCTTACCAGGAAATATTACAGAAATACGGAAACAATTTATGGTAGAATACTTTTTTGGGCACAAAAAAAAGAAGAGGAAAACTTACAAACCCACGCAAAATCAAGGGAACTAGGCACAAATAATTTAAAATTGGGAATATCTTCTAATTATTTTCCAATATTTGGACATTTTGTTTGATAGATCCTCACATTTCACTATTTTTAAGAACTCTAAATAAAAAAATGGCCAACCAGAAACTCAGAAATAACTACAAAGTTTACATTGTAGAAGACAATGTACTTTACGCCAGAGTGCTAAAGAAGCAACTCATGGATGATCAGTTACAGGTAAAAGTGTTTCACAACGGGACAGACTTCATTAATGCAATGAGCGAAAAACCTGATGTGGTAACGCTTGACTATACGCTCCCCGACATGACAGGGAAAGAAGTACTTGCTAAAATTCAGGAGAAAATCCCGGATACTCATGTTATTGTAATTTCAGCACAGGACGATATTTCCACCGCTATTGAGCTGATGAAAAACGGTGCCTACGATTACATTATGAAAGCGCCCGACACCAGGGAAAAGCTGAGTAACATTATCCGGAATATTTACCGCACCGATCAGCTGCAGACCGAGAATACAAATTTGAAGGAAGCGGTTGCTGAAAAATACAATTTCAAAAACCTGATTAAAGGTAACAGCCGCGAAATTGAGCACGTTTTTGAGTTAATGAACAAAGCAACTCAAACCAATATTTCAGTATCCATTTCGGGAGAAACCGGAACGGGTAAAGAACTGGTTGCCAAAGGAATTCACTATAATTCGAAACGCAGTGCCAAACCGTTTATAGCAGTAAACGTTTCGGCCATCCCCGACGGATTGATCGAGAGTGAATTGTTCGGACACGAAAAAGGTGCTTTTACAGGTGCCGATTTCCAAAAGATCGGAAAATTTGAGGCCGCCAACGGAGGTACACTTTTCCTCGATGAAATTGCCGACCTGAACATAAACCTTCAGGCAAAATTGCTGCGTGTTTTACAGGAACGAGAGTTAGTACGCCTGGGGGGCCACGATGTAATACCACTTGATGTACGCATTATTTCGGCAACACATAAAAACCTGGCCACTTTGTCGGGCGACGACCAGTTCAGACAAGACCTTTACTACCGTTTACTGGGTTTACCAATTGAAATTCCACCTTTACGCCAGCGCGGAAACGACAAAATTTTGCTAGCTAAGTTTTTTGTTGATGAGTTTTGCCGCGAAAATGATATGGACCCAAAAACCCTTTCGTCTGAAGCGAAACAAATGTTGTCGAACTACCACTATCCCGGCAACATCAGAGAGCTAAAAGCAATTATGGAGCTGGCCTGCGTAATGTGTAGTCGCGATGTGATTAAACCGAGCCACCTGAATATGAATGTTGACGAAAGCGTGCAAAACCTGCTCGCCCAGGAAAAAACACTTGAAGAATACAACAACGAAATTGTAAAATTCTTTTTGAATAAATACAATCAGAATGTAAGGCTGGTAGCATCGAAATTAGGGATCGGAAAATCGACCATTTACCGGATGTTACAAAAACATATGGATTAAGCACACTATTAATAGCATAAAAAAATCCCGGACCTGTCAAGTCCGGGATTTTTTTATCCATATCGTTAATCCAAACGTCAGTCTGAGCATAGTCGAAGACTTCTATCCTTCGTAACTGTTCACACCAGCAGTTTCCATTTTACGGTCAACCTTTTTAACCAATCCCTGTAACACTTTACCCGGACCAACTTCGGTAAACGAAGTAGCTCCGTCGGCGATCATATTTTGTACGATCTGTGTCCATTTTACAGGAGCAGTAAGCTGAGCAATCAGGTTTTCTTTGATCACCGCAGGATCAGAAACCGGTTTTGCTTCAACATTCTGATAAACCGGACAAGTGGGTTGATTAAATGTAGTTGCTTCAATGGCAGCAGCCAGCTCTTCGCGGGCAGGCTCCATAAACGGCGAGTGGAAAGCACCACCAACAACCAGTTTCAATGCACGTTTTGCACCTTTTTCGGTTAACAACGCACAAGCCTTGTCAATTCCTGCCTCAGAGCCAGAAATTACCAATTGCCCCGGACAATTGTAGTTTGCAGGAACTACTACGTCGTCGATTTCAGCACAAACTGCCTCAACAACTTCGTCTTCCAGTCCTACAATTGCTGCCATTGTTGACGGTTCAACTTCGCATGCTTTTTGCATGGCCATAGCACGCTGTGCAACCAGTCTTAAACCATCTTCAAAATTCAGTGTTCCGTTTGCAACCAGTGCCGAAAACTCACCCAACGAGTGACCTGCAACCATATCAGGAGCAAAATCCTTTAATGTTTTCGCCAATAATACAGAGTGTAGGAAAATGGCTGGTTGAGTTACTTTTGTTTGTTTCAGATCTTCAACTTCACCTTCGAACATGATGTTGGTGATATTGAAACCTAAAATATCGTTTGCTTTTTCGAAAAGTGCTTTTGCTTCAGCAGAATTTTCATATAAATCCTTTCCCATTCCCGGGAATTGAGCTCCCTGACCAGGGAATACAAATGCCTTCATAATTTTTTGTTTTTAAAAATCCGGCGACAAAGTTACACTAATTTTATAAGCACAAAATCCTTTTATGCACCAATGCCAATAATTTGATAAAATGTTTGTTAGGAAATCGAACATCAGGTTATTCGGGTCGAGAATTAGGAAAACATGATGCTAGATACTGGATGTGACAAACTGTTAAATTGAGAAATTGTTCTAATTGTAAGATTGTAAAACCTGCAACTCAATATTTAACCTACGCCCCTTTTTGACTTTTTACTTTTGCCTTGTCACTGGATACTGGATACCCCGACGCTCCCGCTCGGGATTTGGCTGTGGCCAATTTTCAATTCGCTTCGCTCAAATTGATACTTGATTCTGATGCTGGATGCTGGATTCTCGATACTGGAAGCTCGCGGCTCGCGGCTCGTAACTCGTAGCTTCCAACTCACACCACTTTTGCCTTCTCTTGGATTCTCGATTCTCGATACTGAAAGCTAGTGGTTCGCGGCTCGCGGCTCGCAACTAGTAGCTCGTGGCTAGTAACACTTTAACCTTTAAACACAAAATAAATAACCACATATTTCAGCAAAAGCCCTAAAATACTTACCACCAGGAATCGCCTAAAATCGTAACGCAACATTCCGGCTGCCAGTGCAATTACAGGCGATGAAAGCGGAAACAGGTTAAATACAAAAATGGTAAGCATCCCAAATTGTTGAATTTTTCGCTCGGCTTTTTCAATCCTTTTCTGTCCCATCAGTTCAATAATTTTATTGGGACGCAACAAACGGCCAATGGCATAATCGATACACTGCGCCGCAACTGCTGTTAACATTGCCGTGGCAATTAAATCAAATCCGGAATAATAGGGCAAATAATAGATAAACGCCAATTCAACCGGCATTAGTAAAAAGAAAAGGTAGCCGGCAAAGTGAATAAGGCCAAAGGAAAAGATACTTTCGGTTTTATCGGCATAGAGTTCGCGACCGATGGTGAATGAGAACAGGCAAATAGCAATAACCGAAGCAAACAAGATAAAATAAAACTTTTTGGGTATTGCTATTTTGCCGTTCATGTAAAACAGGATTATAAGTCAACAACTAATCTGATAGTAAAGTTACGCAAATGATTTGTTGCTTCTAATTTTATCGACCACTGACTAATTACGCCCGTTAAGTAGCGAATTTTAACCGACAATCTATCCTGTAAGAGAAAATCCCAAACAGATTCCATTGCAATGCATCGAGAATCCGTCAGCGTTTTTTATAGAAATATAATTACGGAATACCACTTAGGGTACATATTCACTCACCAATCTCACCATAAGATCATTTAGTTTTTCAAGCTCGAATTCACCAATTGTTGGTTCAAGGTGATCATTTCCGATACCACTGTCGTCTGTTATAAACACATACGTTCCGTTAGTTAGTATGGCGAAAGAACGCATTAAATATTCCGTTGCCTTATCAATACCCGAAGCTGTAATGGGTACTATTTTAATTCCTTTTTCGGCAGATTTAATCAGATTTAATTCCAAACTTGAAATTACTTCCTGCGTATAGTGCGGAGGAGCATCCAGCAACAAAAACATTATGCGGGCCGAGGCATCATTATTCCATGAACTCTGCGTAATGGCCACGTCGAGTGCAGAATGCACAGCCTCTGGAAAATCGCCGCCACCATCGGCCGACTGTTCAGAAATAAAAGAAACCAGGCTACTTTCGTCGTTTGTAAAACTGAATGGGCGCGTAACATACTCATCTCCTTCATCTCTGTAAAACACCGAGCCGAAGCGCATTTCCAGCGAAGGATTGTTTTGTTTTATTCGTACAATTACATCATTTAACTCTGCTTTTAAATAGTTGATCTCATCGCCCATCGAGCCCGTTGCATCAACAGCAAAATATACATCTATTACTTTATTATTTTCTACTGTTTTATCAAGATACACTGTATTTATTCCGTTGGCGTACTCCAGGGCATCGATAAGTTCTTCGGCGCCTTCAAAAGCAATACGTGCCGTTAACCTGTCGAGATTCAAATCCGACCATAATGAAGCTTTTCCCCTATTATCGGTTTTAGTTCTCCATACTTCCAGCTCATCGGAAAAGAGACTGATTTCGGCATTTGCAACCGGCGACTCGTTTTTATCGAATACCACAAAACTGTACCTTTTTATTTCTTTCAGGTTCCATTTATTTACATCCTCGTAATAATCCTGGTTGTTCAGCAGATTATTCCAAAACTCCCAGTTGTCAAGGTCGTTCCACTCTCCGGCCGTTAAAACTCCCGGTTCGTATTGCCCGTTTGGATTTCCACCTCCCCAATCACCAGTGCTTGTTGGCGATCCGGCTCCGGTTGTTCTTCCCGATCCATCAGAAGCAGCATACTCATAAGCACCATCCCCCGTACTTGATAGAGAAATTTCAGGATTGGTTACCTCGCCAAACAAGCTGGTTTTGCCGTCTGCCGTTTTCTTAGCGTTTGTATCATCATCTCGCCAGCAGCCCCAAATTAATAATACAGTGGCTATTAAAGTAAGTTTAATTAATCTGTTTAGTAGTTCCATAATAAGTGTTTTACTCTAGATTGATGTGCTGATGAAAAGGTTGCGTCGGAGGAGATGAATTACAATATGTTATGCGAGTAATTTCTTCATAGTAGCTATAAAGAACATTCATAATACCCTTGAATCAAAACTATTTTTGGTTGCAGAAAAAAAAAGGGATTCCATCTCTTAAAAAAAGATGGAATCCCCCGGAATCTCTTTTTTGGTTGCTTTGGAACGCCCCGGCAGGGATTGAAGCGGCACCCTGTTGCAGGCAAGCCTGAAATTTTTGTTAAGGGATGGAGGCGGATGAAAGGAGCCCCCGTACCGTTTACAAAAACCAGGCTTTGACAAAAGAGGTAGAGCGGAAAGCCCGGCTGTCCGGCATTATTATCACGCCCTACTCCACTGTAACCGATTTGGCCAGATTACGCGGCTGATCGACATTACAACCTTTTAGCAAAGCAATATGATAGGCCAGCAACTGTAAAGGAATTACTGCCAGTAAAGGTGCTACTGCCGGATGCGATTTTGGTATTTCAATGATATCGTTCACCATCTCTTTTAATCCTTTGTCGCCCTCGGTTACAACGGCAATTACGTTTCCTTTGCGGGCTTTTACCTCCTGAATATTGCTCACCACTTTTTCGTAATAATCATCCTGAGGAGCAACTACAACTACCGGCAAATTATTATCGACCAGCGCAATTGGGCCGTGTTTCATTTCGCCGGCGGCATATCCTTCGGCATGAATGTACGAGATCTCTTTTAGCTTTAAAGCCCCCTCGAGCGCTACCGGAAACAGGTAGCCGCGTCCGAGGTAAAGCGCATTTACAGCCTCCTGGTATTTCTCGGCAATAGCCTTTATTTTTTCTCCGTCGTGCAGAATGGCACGTCCTTTTTCAGGAATTTCAGCCAGCTCTTTTACCAGCATTTTATAGTCTTCATCGCTGATGGTTCCCTTGCGCTTGGCCAGTTTCAGGGCGATCATCGTGAGCACTGTTACCTGCGCGGTAAAAGCTTTTGTTGAGGCCACACCAATTTCAACACCGGCATGTGTATACACACCGGCTTCGGTTTCGCGCGACAGGGTTGAACCTACCACATTACAAATTCCGATCACGGTTGCTCCTTTTGATTTGGCTAATTCCAAAGCCGCCAGCGTATCGGCAGTCTCACCACTCTGACTGATCAGTATCACCACATCCTCCGACGACAACACGGGCTTCCGGTAACGAAACTCGGAGGCATACTCCACCTCAACCGAAACCCGTGCATATTCTTCAAACAGGTATTCGGCAATTAGCCCTGCGTGCCACGATGTTCCACAACCAATAATAACAATCCGCTTTGCCGCCTCGATTTTTGGGAAAACATTTAGTAGCCCCCCCAATACAATCTCGGAATAATCATTCTGCAACCGCCCGCGAAAAGTTTCTTCGATGGTTTTTGGCTGTTCGTGAATTTCTTTGAGCATAAAATAATCGTAATCGCCTTTATCCATCGCCCCGATTTCCATATCAATATTGCTGATCTTCAACGAAACCGGAGTATTCTGAACATTGCTTAACGTGAAGCCATCTTTTTGGAGAATGGCAATATCCTCATCGTTCAGGTAGATCACCTGATTGGTATATTCCGCAATAGGCGAGGCATCGCTGGCAATAAAATATTCACCGCTACCCAATCCAACCACGAGCGGACTTCCTTTTCGGGCCACCACAATTTTCGCGGTTTCCTTTTTACAAAGCACCGCAATTCCGTATGCTCCTACCACTTTCGACAAAGCCAACTGCACCGCCGCTTCCGACGACATCTCATCATCCTGCAAATAAAAATATTCGATCAGGTTGGCCAACACCTCTGTATCAGTATCGCTTTCAAAAACATATCCATGCGTTACCAAATCACGTTTCAGCTGCGCATAATTTTCGATAATACCGTTATGCACAATGGAGAAATGACCATTCATAGAAACATGCGGATGCGCATTTTTATCGCTGGGTTCGCCATGTGTTGCCCAACGTGTATGCCCTATCCCAATGGTTCCGCCATCAGCTTTTCCGGCTACAAAGGCTTCCAGATCGGAAACCTTGCCTTTCTTTTTATAGTTTTCGAGCGAACCGTTTAACAGCGCTACTCCTGCCGAATCATACCCACGGTATTCCAATCTTTTCAGCCCCCCGATCAGAATCGGGAAGGCCTTTTTATCTCCAATGTATCCTACAATTCCACACATAATTTCTTTCTACTAGCCATTTATATTTCAGGGACATAATACATTTATACTTACTGACTCACCCTGATTGCGCCTACGCCACAATCGTCCCTCTCTTTATAAAGAGAGGGAATGAGGGAGAGTTCTTTTCACGAATTTTCAACTGTTTGCTTATCTGCCCGCACCGGCATCATTTGTTCAATAACCCGGCTACCAAGCCGTTCCTT
Organism: uncultured Draconibacterium sp.; assembly: GCF_963675065.1. Lineage (NCBI taxonomy): Bacteria > Pseudomonadati > Bacteroidota > Bacteroidia > Marinilabiliales > Prolixibacteraceae > Draconibacterium > uncultured Draconibacterium sp. The sequence continues at coordinate 2,265,972 of NZ_OY775906.1, forward strand.
TTTCTCCATGTGCTCTTTAATTTCTTTTACCGTATCGTTATCTTCAAATTCGCCGCGAACTTCAGCAAAATCAAGTTCGCGTGCGCCGTCCTGCCCGTCGACACCAAAACCGGTCATTTTACTCATCGAAAACTCTTTCCGTGCATCTTCGTACAAAAAGCGATCGATACCCAACACACTTTCTTTCCATTTCTTGACGATGCTTATCACGTCCGGCGCGTCAAACTCCGAAATACTTTTTCCATAAAAACTTTCCAGTACATCTACCGCCCAGGTCCACTCGAAATTGTAGTAATTTTTGTGCATCGTTGCCAATGCTGAATTTACTTCTTCCAGCGACTGTACTGAACCATTTTCGATTGACTGAAGCAATTGGTCAAGCGCCTCAAAAGGACAGATCATACCAGCCAGATCAACCCAATATCCTTTCCCAAATTTTATATCGGGTTGAAGGGCTTTTTGAATATCTGCTGCCGTCTTATATTCATTTCCGTTCAGACGAGTGATCAACGAATTCCCCAAAAATTTCCAGATAGCCATTTCGTACAACTGAATTCCCCGGTCAAGCGCATGTTTCTCAATCTTCATCCGATCGTAAGTATAAGCCTCGATTTTATCACCCGAGGATTTTCGAAGATCCATTAGCTTCTGCCTGCCTTTAACCATTTTATCAATGGTATATGGACTCAGTAAGTTAAAATTAATCAGGTCGAGCAGGTTCGAATCGGTACGTTTATCACGCTTTGGCCATTTTTGCGTATCGCGAATGGTTCCGATACTTTTCAGGTTGATACCGGGAACGAGAATACTTTCGTCTTTACTCTCGATCAGGTACGAGAAGGGAAAATCAGTAGTATCGCAATGTTTGTAGTGGCGTCCCATTACCAGCGAAAATGCACCGATACGCGATGGCCACAGCACGTAAGAGTCGCTTGTGGTTTTTGCTCCACGCTCCATAATTCCCTGGTGAATTGGCCCCAGTTTGTAGAGGTGATTACTTTGGTTCGATCCACTACCTGCATTTAAAAACGAAAACATACCGGCAATCAACAAGGTAGATTTATGATGAGTAACGGTGTATGGCCCGGCAAAGATTGAACAAGCCTCGCCGTGAAATCCCTGAAAATTGGCAAAAAACAAAGAGTTTTCAGCCGAATAATGTTTATCAAGCACACAACCCTGACCAATAAAACATTTTGAAACCAGCGTGGCGTCGGTGATTTTCGATCCTGAACTAACAATAAAGTTATCCATTATCACTCCTTCGCCAACCGTTACAGGTGCTTCGTAGTTGCTGTTAATACTTCCGTTATGTAATTTTTTAGCCCCATCAATTATGGTCGCCGGCCCGGTTTTAACATTCAGTATGGTATTACAATTCAGAATTTTCGAATCAGCTCCGATCACTCCCATTTCGCTGCTGACATATTTAGTGTAGTCGGCAACCATATTTTTTAGCGAACGCACCACTTCAGGCCGGTGTCTGTACAAAGCCATCATATAGGCAACATGTGTTGAGAGATAATCGTATATCGGAATTTCGCGGCCTCCGCCTTCGTTTATTGCTTCCACAACCACTCCGTTACCGAACGATGTTTCGCCATCAACAGCCAGCGTTGTAATGTTATGAATAACCACATTCTCTTCAATCCGGTAGTTTGCGATATAACTTCTCACATTGTGAATCAGTGCATTCTTACCCACCTCGCAGTTGTGCAGCCAGGCATTGTAAATCCCTGTTTTAAAGGTAATACCACCGATCAGTTTTACTGTTCCGACAAAACTATTTAAGCGGATACTTCCGGAAAACTTACAGTTCTCAATACAGTCGGGAATAAAATCGTGCGAAACCTTTATTAAACTCCAATCGGAAGAAGAACACCCCTGATGAACGAGCTGCCCGATTTCCTCATCATATAGATTTCGGTAATTGTTTTCTGTGTTTTGTGCCATTGCGGACTATTTTGAAAACCAAAGTTATTGTAAAAACTTCATACTACGGCCAACAACAACCTAACAACAACACAACAAAAACAACAATAAACCTAACACACAAATACTACAATTCTGGTTAATTGCATTTTAAATACACATCAAACATATCATACAAACACAAATAATAGACAAAATACCTAATATTACAATTGTCCAAGATAGTTTACCAGACGGATTTTTGCGTTTATTCCCAGTTTTTTACGTAACCGTACGCGAGAGATCTCCACACTTTTGGAAGTAATATTCAGCAGACCGGCAATTTCTTTACTCGATAAACCCAAACGAATGTAGGAACACAATTTTTTATCGTTGACCGAAACCACAGGATGTTTTTTTTGCAGTCGATCGAGAAAGCCCGGATGAATTTTATCCACCTGGTTTTCTACCATCGACCAATCAACCGGCTGAACGGCATTGGCCTCCAACAAATCTTTTAATTGCTTAACAAGCGAAACTGCGTGTTTATATTTAGTTGACTCATCCGACTGAAGGATGTGAACCGCTTTATTCAATAATTCGTTTTTCTGCGACAGCTGCAATAAAAAAGAAACCAATTCTCGGTCTTTCATCTCCAGCTCGGTTTGCAGGCGCTGTTTGTTTCGGCTATCAAATTCTTTTGTGCGCTCCAATTCAGAGATGTGCCCCATGGCCTGTTTCAGGCGGGTAATATCCAGTACCGAAGCCCGGATTCCGAGATACTTGCCTATTTTATCGTACACACCACGTACATTCATCATAAACCACCGAAGCTGCTTGGTACGCGTAAGCACTCGAAATTCGAGGGTTTGATTAACCAGTGTTTGACTTAAAGCTCCGGTTAAAAAGTTAGTGTATTTCTCTTTGTCGGCATCATAAACCAGCAAGGCTGCAATTCCAGGCGAAGCAATAATTTGATTGGCGGTAAATCCAGTTAGATCGGAACATGATGGCGAACAATATTTTATCTTGCCATTGGGTTCAAACCACAACTCCCAGGCAAAAGCAAACTCGGCAATTAACTGGTAAAACAAACGTTTCTCCCGCTCCTGCTCTTCCTGAAACCGGGCATTCTCCAGTTCAAGCTTTAGCTTCGAAAGCTCTTGCTCCAGTTCTTCTGTTCGCTTTTTATGATCCTGATTTTTTTCGCCGGTCATGCAATAAAAATAAGAAAATTATCGAGGAGTACCTTTCTATAAAGCTTTTAGGATTGAGGATGTAACTAATACTTCTTTTTGTCCTCTTTTTGATTCCATGTATCGAAAACTTCACGGGCTTCTTCGCGCATCAGATTTTCAAATTGAATTTGACGCTTTTCTAGCTCCTTCTCCAATTCATCGTAAATAAACTGATCGTCAAATTGTGCACTCGCCGCATCCTGTTTTGTTGCTCCAAACACCACCTTATCGGGGCGGGCCCAGTAAATGGCGCCTAAACACATTGGGCAAGGTTCGCACGAAGTATAAATTGTACATCCTTCCAGTTGAAAAGTATTTAAAACCTTACACGCCTCCCTTATCGCAACAACTTCTGCATGTGCAGTCGGGTCGTTCGATGAAGTCACCTGATTATATCCTTTTGCAATAATTTTATTGTCTTTTACCACCACGGCACCAAACGGGCCACCATGATTTCCATCCATCCCCTGTTTAGCAAGCTCAATCGCGGCCCGCATAAATTTCTCATTCTGCTCTTCCATTGTTTTCCTGACTATATGACGAACTTGTAAAGTTAAAATAGTTATTGTTAAAATGAAAGCAGAAGCAACGATCTCGTCACTTCAACGAAGCTGAATTACGTGACATGAGCCAAAACAAGGCATTTACTACCATCTTGTTTTGTACATCGTTCTTAAATGTGAAAGACAGCTCCTTATTCATCCCGCTTTCATAATCAATATCGTTGTGCCCCATATTTATATAAAGCATTTTAAATTGCCGGTTGCTCCATACAACAGGATAATATCCTTCGTGCCATATTTCATGCTTTTTCGGACCTGTTCCAAGAGGAAAACTGGACGAATCTATGGAAACAAGAATATCAATGTCCGGATTTTCTCTGAGATCATTTTCCCAACTATACCATTCGTTGGGCGATGCAACAAAGTTATTCGGCAGATCACACGTAACAGGATGAGAATCATTCTCTACATTCAGAATTGCTGTGCTTGGCCGCCAGGTATTCCCCTTGTATTGTCCCGACCCTAAAAAGGTTTCATGGTACCAGTCCCAGTTTTGAGGATAGGAAGAACCATTAAGTGCAAAAGCACTAAAATGAAATCCCAACCAGGCTCCCCCATTTTCCATATAGTTTTGAAATGCCTGCCGACACGGCAATGAATCGGGGCGCGTATCAAGAAAAACGACAAGGTCTGCACTTGAAAGATTGGCCTTATTCAAATCATTCCAATCGTTTGTGGATTCGTATGCGAAACATGAATCTTTCGCCAATTCTGCCAACCACTTATCGGCTTCATGCACAAAACTTATATGTGCAGCATCATTCTTTCCGGTATAAAAAGCGACCACTCTGGGTTTAGCGGAAGACTGTGCTATGAGCTGAAATGTAAAACAGAAAATAAGTAGATTCAGTAGGATTATTCTTATCATTTTAAATTTCATTTGAAGAAATGCGAATATTATTCAACCTGCAATCCCGACACCAACACCTTACTTTTTAAAGAAAACCAGCTTAAACCAACGATCCAGACTACCCCGTTTACAAGAATTAATGTAACAACAACTGCTATTGTAGAAAATGATGCATCGGTATTGGTAGACAAAAATGCCGGCAAAGTTGCGACAACAGCTGTTACAAAACCAAGTAAAACACCCGATACCAGCAACAATAAGTATTCGTTTCTCAGTAATTTAAAAACGGAACTTTTTGTAAATCCAATGGCCTGCATTAAAGCAATCTCTCGCCGACGCTCTAAAATGGTTCGTGCCAGAATAACGGCCAGACCAATGGTTCCAAGAATTAATCCCAAAGCACCAAGCGCCAGAAATATCGATAAATAGGTGTTGGTCACCGAATAAAACTCAACCAATCGTTTTGCTGCACTTTCCATTTCCCAGCCATAATCACGAAATACCGATTGCAACTCGTCGCCAATTGCGGCATCATTTTCAGGATCTCCACCCACCAAAAAGATATTCGATCCTGAACTGCTTGGGTAGTTTTTCAGATAATGATTGTTTGAAATAATTACATACCCCTGGAAAACGGATGGTTTTGTTCCGGCAATCAGTTTTAACTTTAGTGTATCGCCCAATTCGTTCTGGTACAAAATCACATCGCCCACTTTCATGCCGAGCCCCCACTGAATTACCGTCTGGTCGGCAATGGCAGGAATAGTTCCGTCATCAAAATCAGTCTCCAAACTTAACCACGGATCAGCATCCAAACCTTTCATTTTTGCAGCAAAATCAAAACGACCTGCCAGGTTCGCGGCATCAACACCTAAAATTGCAGGCTGCGCAATGCGGTTCAGGTTCAGGCAACTGGCATCGTCGCCATCCACTTTTCGGAACTGCACCACATTAAAATCTTCGTATATTCCTTCTTCCGCCTTCTTTTCCTTGTTATTAATATCAAAAAGGACCGGCATGGTAGTTTCGGCAAAATACAGAAAGCCACCGGTGCCACTTGTTTTTTTGTTGGCTCCGGCAATCAAATCCATTTTGTACGAACCCGTTGAAATAACGATAAAGGTTCCTAAAGCAAAAAGCGTAACAATGGTAGTCGACCGACTGATATTTCGGGTAAGATTTATTGCTGACAACTGACTAAACTGAAATTCGCGGGATTTTTTAGCTTCCCGTTTTTGCAACAACTTTCTAAAAAGCAATAACAATCCAAGCAGCATTAATCCGCCGGACATAAAAAACATTGAAGCATCGGCCTGTTTGGCAAACAATTGCATAACAAAAACTACAACCGACAATGCCAATGCTCCCCACAAAACTCCATTCAGCAAACGTGTTTTTAGGTGGCTTTCTTTAACGGCGATCTGCTTTTGTAATTCAACTGCTTTTTGTTTTTGAAAGCGACGTAATGAAATAGCAATCGCAACCAAAGAAACTACCAAACTGATAACTAATCCGATAACCAATGTTGATGGCAACAATTGAATTTCGAGCACATTGGTACGAACAATATCAAACCATAAGGAATTTAGAATGCGGAAAACCAGCGTAGTATAAAAATAGGAAATCACCAGCCCAACAATGCCGCCAAACAATGAAACCACAAAACCTTCAGACAAGTAGAAACTACGTATGTGTTTTTGTTGAAATCCAAGAGCCACAAGTAGTCCGATTTGTGTGGAACGACTTTCAAGATTCAGACGGAAAAGCAATGCCGTTAATATTATTGAAGCAACCAGGATAAAAAAGCTTAAGCCGATGAACAGCCCGCTAAAATCTGTTCCATTTTGGGCAGCATGAACGCCTTGCTCACGAATAGGCTCAACGATCATCCCAAGATCAGCAGGCGAAATTGCTCGGGCAAATTCCGCTTTATAAACATCTTCGTTAAAAGATCCGGCCGGGTAACGCACAGCAGTGTAGTCTCCAAAACGATTTGACCACAAACGCAGCGCACTTTCAGATGAAATAAAAGCTTTTGGTGTGCCTTTGTAGTCGTCCCAGTATTTTTCATCTTTATCGCGAATGGCATCCAGATCAATGGGAACACCGGCTTCCCATTCGCGGCAATGCCCGGCATCAGATAATCCCGGCAAAAGTGGGACACGGGTTGGATCTGCCAATGGCGAATCCATTGAGATAATCTCTTTTAAAATAAAGTTAGCCTCTTTGTTTACCAATTGGCGTAAAGGACCAATCTCGAAATACCGCAAACGAATAGTATCTCTTAAATTCGCGTTGAGATCATCAGCTGCCCACCTGTTCAAAATTATCTCGTTTGAAGCCAATTTTTGATTGTTCGCCGATGACACAAATGAATAGGGAACCGAAGATTGATTATGGTCGATAGCGTTTACAAAGTAAGTCAATATCATATCTGCGCCGGGCAAACTTCCGAGTAGATCAGAAATTTTCTGTTCCATAAAAACCCGCTCTGTGGAAATCTCGACCTCTCGTATATCATCTAATTTTTTAAATTCCAATCCGGCATCGGCGGGTGTTAAACAGGTATTTACCACCTCTGAAACCACTGCTGTTTCCAGCTCTGTTGAAACAAGTATTTGGTTGGCTTTTCCTTCAAATTCCATTAACCGATTCAGGCGTTCAATCGACATAAAAATATTGTAGGGTGCCGTCTGCGAATTTTTCAAACTAAAGCGCCCTAACTCTTCCTTACTAACCACTTTTTTTATGGTTGCGCGCAAAGCCACACTTGTTTCTTCTGCCGACACAAACGGCGCATTCATCGGAATTAAACTGGCCTTCTTTATGCGAACCAGAATATTATCGCCGGTTCCTTTTTGTAAGCGTTCTGCCAGATTTTCGCTTATGGCGATTTCGCTATTTTGTAATTCAGCAAAAAACGGTGTGTTTGCGATCTCCTCAAAATCATCATCAACACCAACCACCTGTACTTTATTCGCGCGTTCCTGACCTCCGTCGGCCACTGCCATTCCCTCCAACAAAAGCACAGAAGTAGCTTTCAGATCAGGATTTACGGCTTCCATCTCCGAAGCCATTTCCTGGCGAAAATAGCGCTCTTTTACGGCTACAAGGTGTGTTGTTTCGCCCAAACGATAAAAGGTTGCCTGGGTTAAACTGTGCCTCACCGAATCGCCAATCACCAGCGAACCGGTTAGAACCATCGTACTGATAGCCACACCAATTGCCACCAGCAAGTTGGCTTTAAAATAATGCAGAAAAGATTTTATTATGTATTGAAATTTGGTCATACCCCTTTGTCCTTTGGACATTTCCCCTAAAGGGGAGATTATTCTTTTTCCAATTGTCCGTTTTTTAGTAAGAATTTTGTATCCATTTTTTGGGCCAGCTCTGCCGAGTGAGTTACCGTAACTAACGTTACACCTTCGTCTTCACTGAGTTGAACAAGCAGTTCAGAAAGTGCATTGGCATTAGCCTCGTCAAGCGCCCCGGTTGGCTCGTCGGCAAGAATCAATTCCGGTTTATTGATCAGCGCACGAACTACAGCAGTACGTTGGCACTCACCTCCCGACATTTCCGATGGTTTTTGATTACGCTGTTCTGAAATACCCACTTTTTTGATCAGGTATTCCGCCCAGTCTTTTTGTTCCTTCGTAACCTTTCCTTGCGGTAAAAGCGGTAGTAACACATTCTCCCATAAACTCAGTTGTGGCATTAAATGGTGCAACTGAAAAACAAAACCAAGATTCTTATTACGAAACGCCGCCAATTGTGTTGACGTGTAGCCAGTAATGTTGGTTCCGTTAAATAGTATCTCTCCATAATCGGGAGTATCCAGCGCGCCAACCAAATTCAGCAAGGTTGTTTTTCCGGAGCCACTTGGTCCGATTATCGCCACTTTTTGTCCTTTTTGCAGATCCAGGTTTAGATCCTTTAATACCGGTCGAAAACTGTGCGTTCCGGCTTCTCCGTATCCTTTTGATATGTTTTTTAGTTGTAGTAGCATTTTTTTGTCACCCTGAGCGTAGTCGAAGGGTCGTTATTTATGATTAATATTCTTATCTCTAAAATTAGAAAAATGAGAGTCATTCTGGCAAACAGAGTACTCTTTTAATTTATTCCAGTTTCTTTCAATCAATGCTTCCTTTTTCTTTCTCGACCAACCTTTTAATTTCTTTTCCCATTGCTCCGCAATTTTAAAATCATTATAGGTTTCGTAAAAAACCAGCTCAACTGGTCTCCTTTTAAAAGTAAAGCTATTGGCAGATACTCCTTTATTATGTTCCTCTAATCTTCGTTCTATATCATTTGTAACGCCCACATAATAACTGCCGTCGCTACACTTCAGAATATATACATAGAATGTTTTCATTTAAGTATTTATGGTTGAATTCATCCTTCGACTTCGCTCAGGATGACGTCACACTGAGCGGAGTCGAAAGGTTTCGTACAGCTCAACGATCTCGGCTGCATGGTTATGTATATTAAATTTCTTTCCTGTTCCTTCATAACCAGCCTGGCTCAATTTTTCTAATTTATCAGGATCATTCAATAGTTCTGCCCAGCTTTCACTCAATTTTTCGGGTGTATTTGGCGAATAAGTTATTCCGCCACCAGAAACATCCACAATCTCCGGAAATGCGCCCAATGCAGGCTGCACCACCGGAACTCCTGATGCCATGGCTTCAAGCAAATACATGCCGAATGCCTCACCGATACGAACCGGGACAGAGATCATAGCCACTTGTTTAAAAAATTCATGGCGGGCAGCTCCTTCAAACTCTTCCACTACTTCAAACTGATGTAACAAACCAGCCTCTTTCAGCTTATGCTTTTGCTCCTTGAAAAACTTTTTGTCATCACCCGTTAAACCTCCTGTGGCAATCAGTTTCACCTCCTCAAAACCGTCTTTGTTTTTCAATTCGATAAAAGCATCCACCACAATGTCGAATCCATCTTTGTGGCACATTCTTGATATATAACCAACGTTTTTCGGTTTCTCCTTAACAGGGATGTATGGGTAATCCTCCACATCAACTCCTAAGTAAAAAGTGTGCACCTTTTTATCGTCCAGGCGCATGCGCTTTTTCATCTCGCCGGCAAAATAATTGCTTACAGCAACCAGCGCATCCACATCCGCAGCACGCTCGTGCATCAAATCCCAAATTGGCTGCTGAAACTGAGGTTGCATCGCATCCACCCAAACATCCTCGTCCTGTAGCGAACAAACCACCGGAACGCCAACTTTTTCTTTCAGCCGTTTTGCCAATCCCAACAATAAGGCATTTGAAATATGAATGACATCGGGTTTGCAATGTTCGGCAATCCAGTCGGCCATTTTATCCAGCTCCTCTTTTTGTTCGCCTTGCTCACCCAGCAACATCGAAATTGTCATATCTTCCAGTCCTTTGGCACGGGTCGATCCTGCCATGGAAGCAGCCATTTTCATCATTGGTTTTGAATTCAGCAGCTTATCGAACCAAGCCGGTGCTTTTCTGAAAATCGGATACACCTGCTTAAGGTAAGTGCTAATGGCACCATAAAAAATCGGGATGTCCGAGATGTCGTGTTCATCAGAAAAAAGTGGTAAATACATGGGGATTTTCACCACCTGATGATCCAGTTTTCGTAAGGCATCCACATATTTGCTGTCGCGCAGACAATTACCGCAATAAAAGCTGCCACCTGATCCGGGTATGATTTGAATTATATTCATTTTGTTCTTTTTCAACACAAAGTCACTAAGTCACAAAGACTATCTAGTGTTTTACTTATGTATTTTCCGTATCCTAAACGACGTAATTCCCAACTTGAATTCCCCCAAACACAAAACGCTTATCAATACATTTCTTTATGTCTTCGAGTTTTTGTGTTTTTCTCTATTCGCCAAAACAATAAATGTTTCCATCATAAGCTCCCACAAACAACTGACCGTTGGCCACGGCGGGATTGCTGATGATCTGGCTTCCCAATTCATAAGTCCAAACAGGCTTTCCATCCGAAAGGTTCACAATGGCCAAATCACCACGCATATTGGCCACAACCACCTTATTTTTAACAACTACAGGAGAAGCCTCCACCTGTCGCCCCGTGTTGTATTCCCAAAGTTTCTCTCCTGTATTTTTATTAAAACAATACAAAAATTTATTGTGGTTAGCCGTTAAAACCTTTTCGCCTATTATAGCAGGCGAAGCAATAAACTGAAGGTTTGTTTTTTCGTCCGACCACTCCCAGATTGTTTTATCACTTTCAATGTCCACCTGAAAAAAGCGGCCATCGTAATCACCTATATAAACTTTATCATTTTCAACGGCTACAGATCCGGCCACATAGGTTGCCACATCAATTTTTTCAACCAATTTACCTGTTGTAACATCAACCACATGAAGGTAACCATCGCAGCCTCCAAACATTGCCTTACCGTCAGCACAGGCCGCTGCTCCGTTAATAAAATTATCCGACTCGTATTTCCATTTCAACTCACCGGTTTTGGCATCAACACAATGAAGGTAGTAATCGTAACTGCCCATAAAAATATAGGTTGTTCCACCTTCTGTCCACCAGTTTGCCGAACCGATTATCTGGTTTTCACATTCGTATTCCCAAAGTTTTTCGCCATTATCGAGATTCAGCGCAAAAAGCATCCCATCGAGATTTCCTACGTAAACCGTATTATCAAGAATGAGTGCAGGCGCTTCAATTGAATTTTCGGTATTAAATTTCCACAATAATTTTCCGGAAGTATGGAGGCAGTATACAAAACCATCTGTTGAGCCGATCACCACTTTATCGTTGGCAACTACCGGCGCCGACTTGATATTATCGCCGGTTTCGAATGTCCACAAAAGATTGGGCGATTCGGGCAATGTAGTTTTCGAAACACCTGAAAGATGTTGGTCGCCACGAAAAATCGGCCACGAATCGGACGGCTGAGCAGTAGCTCCAAAACTCAAAATGATTATAAAAGTTACTATCCAATACTTCATAGATTCTTTGATTTGCGAATACTGATTAACGAATTTCGATTGTAGATTTACTTCTAAAATCGTTAGTCAACACTCAACATTTCTATTTTTTTGAACCACAATAGACACATAGGAAACATCAGTTTGCCTATTGCGATTTGCCAACTGCCGACTCAATCTCAAATCGTTAATCGGCATTCTTTATTCAACATTCTTCAACGAGATCGCCCCTGTTGGACAACCTTCAGCAACTTTTCGCGCTGTTTCGGTCAATCCTCTTTTCAGGTCTTCGTTAAACGGAACACCGATCTCTACATCAAAACCCCGGCCAATAAATGTGAAACCAAATTTCTCCTGATATTTTCCGGTGAGACGTACACAAATTCCACATTTAATACATTTTTGCGGCTCATAAATCACCAAATCGTGATTGATTTCCTTTGTAATCTTTCGGCGCTCGCTGGTTTTAAAGCGTTTCTGATCCACTTTATATTGATCGGAATATTCGCGCAGTTTACAATTATCAATCGCACGGCAATCGCAATGCAAGCATCGTTTTGCTTCTGCAATGGCTTCTTCGCGGGTAAATCCTGCGAACTTACCTTGCTCCGGCAATTTACGCTTGCCTTCTACCGACTCTTTCAGGTATTCAGCAAATTCTTCGGCAACCATTTTTCCAAAGCGCGAATTGAATAAACGCGGTTCTCCTTTTATCTCTTGCCCGGCTAAAAATTGCATCACCGAGAAAGCCACCTCTTTTCCCTGTCCAACGGAACGCACTGCCAAACGCGATGAACGCAATACATTTCCAATGGCAAAAACTTTCTCGTCGGAAGTTTGATACGTGGTCTTATCAGCCACAATTCCCTTCGGTCCCGCTTTCAATTCATACTTTTCCGAAGCCTCTGTAATAGCTCCCGAAGCGAGAACCACAGCATCAAAATCCTTTTTCAACTGATTAAATTCTGCTGCTCCAACCGACTGACCTCCGCGAAACTCAACACCGGTTTTTATAATTGCTTCAATTTCTTTATCCAAAACATCCATCGGAAGAAGCTCTTCACTCAATTCTGTGCGAAGAAGACCACCGGCTTTTTCATTTTTATCAACAAGTGTTACATCAATACCTTTAAGTTGCATGTAATACGCTGCTGCCAATCCGGCCGGACCGGCACCAACAACCGCCACTTTTTTCCCGGTTTTCTCCACTTGAGGAATCGTTGGTTCAACACCATCATCTCCTACTATTCGTTTTAACAAACAAATAGAAACCGGTTCATCAACCGTTTTTCGATGGCACGCACCTTCGCAGGGAGCCGGACAAATTCGCCCCAGAACTGCTGGCAAGGCAATATCTTTTTTTACCACTTCCAGCGCTTCATCAAACTTTCCGGCGGCAATCAAACGGTTCATGCGCGGAATATCCATGTGTGCCGGACAAGCAATCTGGCACGGGCCTTCACAATCGCCGACATGTTCGCTCAACAACAATTCCAATGCTGTTTTTCGCGATTCGGCAATCTCCTGATCATCGGTAATCACCTCCATTCCATCAATTACCTTTACCGAACAAGACGGATAAAGTCTTCCGTTTTTCTGGTCTTTTACCATACAAAGCATGCAGGAAGTAAAGTGCTCCAGCTCATCGTGCCAACACATATTCGGAATATCAAATCCCATTTGCTGCGCAGCTTTCATCACCGAAGTTCCGTTTTCAACTTCAACTACTTTGTTATTTATTTTAAGTTTAATCATCGTTTCTGGATTCTGGATTCTGGATCATTTTACATCAATTGCATCTACCGGACAAGCAGCGCGGCAGGCATCACATTTTATACACAATTCTGTATCGATAGAATGTTTTTCATGCGGTGTAAACGGAATCGCATCAACCGGACACTTTTGCACACACTTGGTGCAACCAATACACTCGTCGTTTACCGAATAAGTGATCAGCTCGGCACACTTGCCCGTTGGGCAGGTTCCGTTAATGTGCGCTTCGTATTCATCCCTGAAATGTTTTAAGGTACTTAACACCGGATTTGGTGCGGTTTTCCCCAGTCCGCAAAGACTTCCTTTTTTTGTCCAGCCGGCCAGGTGCTCCAACTCTTCAATGTCGCCTTTTTTACCTCTCCCGCTAACAATACCGTCCAGAATGTCGAGCATTCGTTTTGTCCCTACACGACAGAAGGTACATTTCCCGCATGATTCTTCCTGTGTAAACGACAGAAAATATCGGGCAATATCCACCATACAATCGGTATCGTCGAGCACTACCAAACCTCCCGATCCCATCATGGCGCCCATTTCTCCAAGCGATTCAAAATCAATCGGTGTATCCGAATGTTCGGCCGGTATACATCCACCCGACGGGCCACCGATCTGCACCGCTTTAAACTTTCGTCCATTGGCAATTCCACCACCAATTTCTTCAATCACCTGTTTTATGGTAATTCCCATTGGCACCTCGATCAGTCCGCCACGAGCCACTTTACCGGCCAGTGCAAAAACTTTTGTTCCCGTACTTTTGCCTGATCCGATTTTTGAAAATCCTTCTGCTCCCTCGCGAAGAATATAGGAAATTTGCGCCAGAGTTTCGGTATTGTTTACCAGGGTTGGTTTTCCCCACAAACCGCTCTCAGCAGGAAATGGCGGGCGCATTCTCGGAAAACCGCGATTTCCTTCAATGGAAGCGATAAGTGCACTTTCTTCACCACAAACAAACGCGCCTGCACCTTCGTAGATCTGCAGTTCGAGATCGAAACCACTACCCAAAATATTTTTCCCCAGATAATTTTTAGCCTCACATATTTTCAAGGCCTCGCGAATACGTTTTACCGCCAGCGGATATTCGGCGCGGATATAAAAATACCCCTGGTGAATATCTGTAGCATAGGCCGCAATGATCATTCCTTCGATTACTCTGTATGGATACGATTCGAGCAGCATCCGGTCCATAAAAGCTCCAGGGTCGCCTTCATCGCCGTTACAAATGATATATTTTGTGTCGTTTTCGTGCTTTTTTACCAATTCCCATTTTAATCCGGATGGAAAACCTGCACCACCACGGCCTCTGATTCCGCTGTCTTTTACCTCGCGGATCACCTCTTCGGGTGTCATTTTATTCAATACCTTTTCCACAGCAGTAAAACCTCCGCGGCTCAGGTATTCATTAATATCAAGTGGATTAATAATTCCACGATATTCTGTAGCAATGGGAATTTGTTTCCCTAAAAACGAGGCCACAGGTTTTTCTCGCATACTTATTTCGTAGCGCTCAACTCCATCCCAGTTACGGTCGGTCTGAATATCCTCAACCGTGTGCAATAATTTGTTTTTCAGACGTGTAAACAAGCCCGGTGCCTGAAAATGACTTTCTACAATATTTTTTACGTCTTCGGGTTTTACTTTGGCGTAAAGCGTAGCTTCTCCTTCGTTCGGCACCACCTCCACCAAAGGCACCTGGTGGCACATTCCCACGCAGCCCACATGCTTGAGACTAACGCGCAGTCCACTTTCATTTACAACATGTTCAACTTCCTCCTGTATTTCCTTACTTCCGCTGGCCACACAACACGATCCAAGCCCGATTCGTATCTCGCCCTGAATTTCTGAGCCATCAGCTTTCCGTGCTTTTTTTGTATTTTTTGTTCCTTTGAAGCTTTCAAAATCGGCAATCACCTGTGCAACCTGATCGGATGCCACATGACCATATGTTGTTTCATCGATCTGAACTACCGGCGCCAGGGTACAGCACCCCAAACAAGCTACCTGCTCCAAAGTATATTTACCTGATTCCTCGGTTTCCTCTCCTTCAGCCAACTTTAATTCGCGCCGAAATGCATCGTAAACCTGACCGGCGCCTTTAACGTGGCAAGCCGTTCCTACACACACTTTTATCATGTGTTCGCCAACCGGCTGCAAACGAAACTGAGAGTAAAAACTCGCCACACCAATAATCTCGGCCAGGCTTATTTCTGTTTTATCAGCCACCAGCCGCAAAACATCCTCAGGCAAATAATTGTATTCCTTTTGAATAGCCTGAAGAATAGGAATCAGGCTCTTTTTGGTAATACCTTTTTCCTGTATCAGCTGATCGATATATTTATTTTCTTCTGTCATTTAAGCTATTTCCCTTTCCCCATTTTAAAATCACAACGACTGAGCAATCTTTAACTTCTAATTCTTTTGTAACAGATTCTTCTCTTCGTTCGGAATGACATTTTCTATTTACTTCCCGATACAAAACACATGTTCCAGTCCTCTAATGTAAATCCGGCCATCGGCAAAAGCCGGCGTAGGACCCGACATTTCTCCCAGTTCGTTTTCACTGATTTTCTTCAGCTCCCTGCCAAACTCATAAATTCGCATCACACCATCGTTGTCCATCAAAAACACTTTGCCATCGGCGTAAACCGGCGAAGAATATACCGGCGAGCCAAAATCGTCTTCCCAAAGCAACTCTCCTTCTTTCAGATCATAGCACACAAAAACACCGTAACTGGTTGCAACATATACTAATCCGTCGTGCGCCAAAACACTGGATGCTTCGGGCAGGTAGAAATCATCTTCCCAAAGTGTTTCGTGCGTACGGATATCAATAGCTACCATCCGGGCATATTCGTTGGCTGCCACCACAATACCGTCGTCATAACCAACAGATGGACCAACTTCACCCATCATACATTCAACCGACCAGAGTTCTTCTCCGGTTTCCACATCGTAACCGGCAACAATCGGATCAGCAGTTAATACCAGCTGATACTTGCCATCAACCTCTGCCAAAACGGGACTTGCCCATGAAATTTTGGAATTACGCACTGTCTCCCAAACTGTTTCTCCGGTTTTGTTGTCGAGTGCCATAACTTTCCCACCTCGGTTGGTATCGTACTGAACCAAAAGTTTTCCGTTCCAGGTTATCAACGACGAAGAATGCCCGTAGTGATTATCGGGAACTCCCAGGTTTCGTGCCCACAGACGTTTGCCATTCATATCAAATGCAATTACATCTCCTGTTCCGAAAATAGCAAAAACAGCCTTACCGTCGGTGGTTAATGTTGGTGCAGAAAGCCCCGTATCATCCGTTACGCGCGGTGGTGTTGCCGGTGATCCTGAAATGTTATCAGCAACTCCGGTCCACAACAACTTTCCATCGTTACGGTTGTAACAATACACTTCGCGACTGTTATTGTCTGCCCCCGATACAAACAGCTTGTCTCCCCAAATTATCGGTGAGTTGAATCCATGTTTTGGCACCTCTGCCTTCCAGATCACATTTGTTCCGGCGGCGCCGTCCCATTCTGTTGGAATATTTTTATGCGTAATCACTCCCTGCGACAAAGGCCCACGGAAAGAGTTATGATTTTTCTGAATTTCGGCAAGCGTCATCCCGAATGATGCAGCTGCCGGTTTGGTCTCTACCGCTGGCTTTTCTGAATCCGTTTCTGAAGAATTTTCCTCTGGTTGGGCTTCTTTTGTAATTTCTTCTGACACATTCTCTGAAGTAGTAGCTTCGTTAACGGCTGGCTTTTCCTCAACTTCGTTGGCAGCCGCTTGCGCCGGAGCAACATTTATTACTTCTACAGCCTCTTCTGCTGAAGTCTCGTTATCAGCCACCAAAGCAGTTGCATCGTACGATTTTAGTTCGTTTACCGAAAAATACGAAGCCAAAAGTGCCAAAACCATAACTGCCGCTCCAACAATTATAATTCCCTTTTGGGCAATTATCCGGCTGGCTATTTCATTTTCGAGTACCTTATCCGGCTCTTCAATTTTACTCTTAGCGGAGTAATAA
Organism: uncultured Draconibacterium sp.; assembly: GCF_963675065.1. Lineage (NCBI taxonomy): Bacteria > Pseudomonadati > Bacteroidota > Bacteroidia > Marinilabiliales > Prolixibacteraceae > Draconibacterium > uncultured Draconibacterium sp. The sequence continues at coordinate 2,283,293 of NZ_OY775906.1, forward strand.
ATCCGCAGTGCAAATGCCAAAACAATGGCACCGAAAAGCAACATGTAAGCTCCTGTTTCAACCTGCCACTGACTGTTAAAATAGGCCTTTCGGGCCAGCAAATCGAAATTGCGAATCTCTTCTTTTAACTCCTCGTTGTTGGCATCGTCTTTAAGGCGCTCAACCAACGCTTCCAATGCCTTACTTTCAATAGGATCGGATTTAGTTAACTGCCAAAAATTTAACAAAAGCAGCAGCGCCACAGCAGCGCAAAAAATACCTGCAATTACAGCAATGTTCTGCGAAAGTTTTAGTTTATCCTGGTTGTTCATTATATCTTATTTCCTCTTTTTTTTACTATTATTTTTCCACCGGACAATAATCCACACATCTTGCACAACTAAAGCAATTTCCCTTGTGGGGCTCATAATCCTGTCGTTTACGGAACACTACGGTATTCAGTAAAGTCATTCCAATTACCAATCCCATAAATCCTCCGGCAATCATACTTCCGATATAAAATTTCTCACGAATTACAGTGGCTTCGTTTACCAGCTCATCCATCGATTTTCCTGAAGCAAGAAATGTTTGCACGTCAATATTGTCCGGATCATTTTTCAATTCAGGATGCTCAATGAGCAATTCTGCCAGGTAAACGTCCTGGTTTGCTTTTGATAAGAAAGTATGCGATTTTGCCCCCACGAATACACCCAGCGCAATCCACAACGGAATTACCAAAGCATAGGTTATAAAACGTTTGGGTCCTAGTCCTGATTTTACCACTTCTTTCTCGTTGGTTGGGAAATCAATAGCATCAAACGGACACGAATGAGTACACAATTTACACTGAATACATTTTGATGGTGTGATTGTAAGATGCCGGCTTGAGAAACGCGACATCCAGCTCAATAGCACGCCATAAGGACACAGAAAACGACAATACGGACGGGCAACAAACATTCCCATCAACAGGAAAGCAACGCCCAAAACGATCATCAGAAATTTAGCATCCATACGGAAAATACCAACGAAGGGATCGTAACGGCAAATGATAAAATCAGTTCCTGTGGCAGCAAAAAGCACTGCCAGCGACAAGTATAAATATGGAATCAATCCGAGTGTTTTATTCAACCACTTTGGCAAACTTATCGGTTTAACCACCACCAAATCCTGAATGGCACCCAAAGGACAGGCACCGGCACAGAACGTTCGCCCGAAAAAGAGCGTAACAACGAGCGGCAATATAAAAAACAATAAGGCTGTTATCGAAATCGCATAAGCCGGATCGAAAAAGGTGAGCGTAACATTTTGTATGGCGCCGATGCTGCAAATACATCCGTTCCGGTAAAAACCGAAATAAACGAGCGTGAAAATAGACAGCCACAAAATACCTTGTCGCGAACGGCTTTTTAATGCAAAATAAGTTGCTGCCGCTAAAACAAGGAGAAGTACCAGCACATCGAAATATTCCAATGCCAATGCCCGTGGTTCGGGTGTTACCGGCGTTGGTTGCGTGTAACCGGTATCAAATTCTGGTTTTGGAAAACGTTGTTTCTGGGCAGACAGGTTAAAAGTGAAAAGGAAAAAGGCAAAAGTAAAAAGTAAGTACTTTAACTTGAGTCCGTAGTCCGGAGTCCGAAGTCCGAAGCTTTTTTGGTTTCTATTCTGGTTTAGTTGATCTTTCATTTTTTAAAATCAGGCTTCTGGGTTGTTTGTAAAATCACCTTTTACATTGTAGGCTTCACTGGCTTTTACCCGGCTAATGGCGTCCGACGGGCAAACCCGTGCGATGGAACATTCGTTACAATTGACACAAATGTGATGCATAATCTGCAGGTGCATCGAACCGTTTCCGAAAGAAGTACATCCGGCCACACATTTTGCACAACCAATGCACAAATCCTCATTAATATGATATTCAAAATAAGGCTCCTCAATAAAACGACGTTCGATGGCTGCTGTAGGGCACAGCTGGTTTTCGGCAGCTGTACTTTGTGCGTTGGCATCGGGTTTCAGGTAACCGCCACACAAGTCGCAGTAACCACACAAATCAAAAGCGTGGAGACATTTTACCGCTGAAGGATTTAATACACACTCGGTTGCACAGCGCCCGCATTGCGTACATTTAAACGGATCGATCTGCCACACATAATCATCTCCACTTACCTTACGAAGCGCCGAAACACTTACCGCACCCAACGATAATAACAATGAGGCGCGCACCCCGTTACGGATGAATTTTCGGCGGCTTTGTGATTTGCTGTTATTTTCCATTTGTCATTTCTAATCAAAATTTGCTCTGCGGCGCCAGGTCAATTGTTTTTTCAATCAAGTTACTTAAAGGCGCCTTCATACTCGTTTCACTCGTTCCCCCCGGGTTAAAACCCGGGGCTAAAAAGCCCAATTTACGATGGCTTTAATTCCACTTCTCCCCGCTCCTCTTTCACATCAGGATTAGTACACGCTGAAACCTTTCCACAGTTTTTACATGTTGGGGAAACCGAACAAGAAGCAGACACCTTTTTATTCACGAACAAATAACCTGTAGTGGCGGTAATTCCTCCGAGAAGTAAAAGTCGTCCTGTTGTCCTTATAAATTCTTTTCGTTTCATCTCATTAAGATTACTTATTTCATTGGTTTTCGATGTAACTCACGATAAATTTTAATATGCTCATTTATGTATTTTATCATCTTAAAATTCATGTTCGTTTCATAAAATAGCGATTATCTATTCTGAAATTTTTGGTTCAAATACCCTTAATACATTTCGATCGAAATCAAGCGCATAAATATTTCCGTCCTCATCGACAGCTACATCAGGTGCCTGCCCTTCAATTTTTTCATCGAATTTAGCCGGTGGTGCGACAACTCCAGAAAACTCTCCTGATGCTTTGTAAATCTTCACACGAACCAACCCTTTTTCGCTGGTAACAAAACTGCCATCGGGCAAAAAGCAAAAATGTGCAGGATTACAACATCCGCTAAAATTCTCGGTTTGATTTCCTGAAGCTTTCCAGAACTCGCGCAATCGTCCTTCTTTGGTGTAATTTTCCAAGGTATGCATACCCGGATTGGCCACCCACAAATCGCCATAAGCATTTATATCCAAATCAAAATACGGACTTGGAATAATAAAACCGTGCGCTAAATCGTCGTCGGTTTTTCCTTCAAACTGATTCACAATTTCGCCCTGGTGATTAAAACGCAGAACGCGTCGGTTACCGGCATCTGCAACCATAATATCCTCACCATCAACCGCAACGGAAGTTAAATAGGTGTCTTTTCCCTCAACTTCCCATTTGTGAATGGTAGTGCCGGTTTCATCAACTATCCACACAAATTTCTCGAAAACTACATAAATGGTATCGCCAACAACATCCAAACCATGAGGTTCGTCAAGAAAACCAATCTCGTTAAGCAGTGTACCTGAAAAATCAACGATCTTCAATTCCTGATCGCCAACAGCATATATTTTGTTATTCGCAATTTCAAGCGCCTCAGCCAAAACAAAACCCAGGTTAAAATTCCGGGTCTCTTTGTATTTCACCAATTCCTCCGGAACATTTCGAAACTCATCCACACTGAACTCAAATTTATTGGCCTCCATGTTATCCGGCCGCTTCGAGTACCAGTCAACCACAATTATGCCAACGATAACCACCGCCAGTACAATCAGAAATATTACGATGCCTTTGTTCTTCATGACAATATATTTGCATTAATGCTTATCTATTCGTTCACATTCAGGTCGATGCAGATCATTGTTTCTGCGTCGCGCAACAATAAATAACCGTCGGCCAATGCAAAAGGAGCCCAGGCATCGTGCCCGTCTTCAATTACTTTAACCTGTTCCAACTGAATGTATCTTTCGGTGCTTGGGCGTGCAATAGTCAGGGTTCCGTCGTCGCTCAGAATAAATAGTTTATTGTCGGCAATAAAATACGGTCCGAGTCCAAAACGGGTTTCCTTACCGCTTGTCCACACGACTTTTCTTGTATCACCTGGATTCACGCAAATCAGCTGATTTCTGTTTGCACCACCATCTTTCGGAACGATACCAAACAAATAACCATTCCACAAAATCGGCGTTTGCTGCTCACATGCCAATCCATCTTTAGGTGCATATTCGTAAAGCGGTTCCGCAGAAAAAGCACCATTATTTTCCGTTAGTTGCACCATCATACTTCCGGCACCGTAACCTGCGGTCATAAAGATCTTTCCGTCGGGCATACAAACCGGCGACGGTGCCACAACCGAGTGGTTCCACTGTGATGTAGCCCATAAGATCTGTCCGGCATCAGGTCCGTCGGCCGCCACTCCAAGCAAGCCACCAATAGCACTGTACACATACATTTTTCGCCCGCCAAAAGTAAAAGGCATAACTGATGAGTGCGACATTTTCCAACCTTCCGGATTTGGCGTTTCCCACAATTTCTCACCGGTTTCGCAATCAATGGCTACCATCATTTTACTACCTCCGGTGGCAATAATGGCCACACCGTTATCGATTAACGGACACTGACCGGTGTACCAAAACGGAATTTCATTTTGATACTCTTTTACCACATCGAGTCCCCAACGAAAATCTCCGGTTTCACGGTCGAGGCACATAACGTGGCATTTCGGGCCAATCGTTACAATGAAGTCCTCGGTAACTGCCGGAATAGTACGCGACATTCCGTGATTTCGTTTAATGGCCACATCGTAGCCGCGACGCCACTGCTCTTCTCCGGTAACTACTGAAAAACAGCGTAAAATATCGGCCCGCTCTTCCTCATCGTAATCAAGCACATAAGCCAATCCTTTGTAGATGGCGGCTCCGGAGTGTCCTTCACCCAATTTTTTCGACCAAAGAATTTTTGGTCCTTCCGGCCCAAAACTTTCCACCAGTTTTACCGGCGATTTTGAAATATTATCGAAGTCGGCTCCGCGGAAGTTGGTCCAGGTTTCTTCCAGAACCTGATAATCCGAGGCAAGCTCTTCGAAATGTTCACCAATGTTCACCTCCTGAGGAGGTACTCCTTTTCCCCGATTATCAGCCCCTTCGAGGTTTACCGTAAAATCTTTTGTAGGATCGGCATTTAACCACCAGAAGATGGAAACAAAACCGATGGTTCCGATTGAGATTAGAATAATATTTATGGTTCTCTTCGTCATTAATTCAGGTAAAAATAGAATGTCAAAATATGGTTATTCGCTTATATTATAAATCATTAGCACATTGCCATGGCGGATAAACAGTTTTCCATTATAAATGGCAGGATGTGCCCAGTGCGGACCTGCACCTTCTTCAATAGTAAAGCTACTTACAATTTTTAATTCATTAGCCGAAGGTTCTGCCAGAGCGACATTGCCCCTCTTCTCTTCGTAAAGGTATAACATATTATCAGCTGTAATTATGGAACCTTTATTTACAAATTCAGTTTCCCAATTGGTTCTTCCTGATTCCCAGTTTACACTAACCCATTTTCCCTTTGCATTGTGCTGCCAGTTGGCTCCGTATATATTCCCGTCAACCAACACCACCCCACCGTGATGATTATCGAGCGTCTCATTCTTCCACTTCAGCTCAATTTCATTTCCATCGTCGGAAAGGGAAAACATTAGCCCGGGATGATCATAACCACTTGTTACGAATATTTCTCCGTTATGGTACAAGGGCGGATTTGTATTTCCTCCTACTCCCTGGCTTTTTACGTGATATTGAATGAGATTGTAACTCCACAGAATTTCACCGTTTTCGGCATTAATTCCAATAAGATTATCAGTTGTTTGTGCAAGAATAATTTTACGGTTGTTATACACAATCAATGATGGAGATGCATATGATTTAGCTCCACCAAGACTCTTGCTTTTCCACACTTCTTCGCCTGTGTATTTATTAAAAGCCACCATGGTATTTTCTTCACCACCAACAAGGTATGCTACCAAATCTCCAACAACCAACGGAGCTTCAGCATCGCCATGGCGGTGTATTTCCCCGGCGTATTTTTGCACCGCGTCCACTTTCCAAATCAGTTTTCCTGTTTGGGCATCAACGCAGGCTAATTGCCCTGTACCGCTTGACACATAAATATTTCCATCGGAATAAGTTGGGGTGCTTCTGCTATCAATATAAGACCGTGTCCACGAACGTCCGTAGGGTATATCCCACAACAGTTCAGCCTTGAAGTTAAAGGCAGAGAGAATATCAATTGAATCTTCTTTAATTCCAGTTACATAGATGGTGCTATTAGCCACAATGGGTGCAGAAAAACCTTTACCGACACCTTCAATTTTAAGCAACAATTCAGGACCGGTTTCCGGCCATTGTTTTAGCAGGCCTGTTTCGGGATAATATCCCGAACGATCCACTCCCCTAAACTCAATCAAATCCTGACCGAATAAATTAAAGGCAACAAATATTGCTATTAAAGTTAAGGTTGATTTCATTTTACCATTGTTACAAAATGTGGCATTTAACAGCATTCATCTAACACCCCGCAAAATTTAAAAATAGCCTTTTTTTATAAGAATACGGGGAGTTAACAATCCATTAACGCCCCTACAGGGCTTAATTAGAGCTATTTTAAATACATGACTGTAACTTCACTATTTATTCGGCGATATTATAAACCATCAGAGCATCTCCATGCCGGATGAACAATTTTTTGTCGCTAATAAAAGGGTGTGCCCAATGCGGCCCGGCTCCTTCCGTAATTTTAAATTGGCTGATCACTTCAAAACCATCCGGATCAGGCTTTACCAGCCCAACATTTCCACGTTCATTGTAACAGTACAGTAGTCCGTCGGCCATTACAATCGAGCCTTTTGTATCCCAGTCGGCAACGTATTTTATCTCGCCTGAATCCCAGTTCATACAAATCCAGCGCCCGCGTTTGTTATCGAACCAATTTGAGCCATACAAATATCCATCGGTAAGAATTACGCCGTGATGGTGATTATCAAAAGTGTGATCAACAAATTTTTCACTTACAGAAGTTCCCGTCGAGTCCATTTCCAGCATTACTGCCGGAAAATCGTAGCCCATAGTAATAAAAATACGATTGTCTTTAACAACAGGCGTATTGGTCCAGATCAAACCATTTGGCTGATCCCATTCTGCCAAATCGAAATAGCTATAATGCCAGGCAATTTCTCCTGTTTCAGGAACCAGCGCCAGCAACTCCTTTCCGGTTACAGCCAAAATAAAACGATGCCCGTTAAACTCGTAAACCGTTGCCGATGCATAAGCACGCGCGCCACCAACCGACTCGCTTTGCCATACCAAATCTCCGGTCATTTTATCGAAGGCAACAACACTTGTTTTATTTCCGGCCGGCGTACAAATTACCAGATTATCAACCACCAGCGGTGTTTCTGAGTTTCCCCAAATATGGTATTCTGTTTCGTATTTTTTATCTGCTTCAACAGCCCAAACCTCTTCACCTGTTTCTTTGTTCAGACAGGCTACACGGCCGGTTCCACTTTGTACATAAATACGATCACCATCAATTACCGGAGTACTTCGTGTATCGGGAAAAGATTGATTCCACGAGCGTCCGTAAGGCACCTGGTATTTAAACGAACCATCCGGGTTTATCGCAGTCAGGTAATCCAACGTATCAATCATTCCTGAAGTGTAAATCATATCGCCTTCAGCAATTGTCGACGAATATCCTTTTCCAATTTTTTCAACCTGCATCAGCAATTCCGGGCCTTCCTCGGGCCATTCTTTCAACAAACCGCTTTCTGTAAAATGACCATCGCGGTTTGGGCCACGCCATTGTGTAACCTGGGCGCTTAATGAAATTGCGAATGCGGCAATTAAAAGTGTTAATGTAATTTTCATGGTTTATTATTTTAGTTGAATAAAAATTTAGGTGGTACTTATTTGATTTTGTAGGCAATCAGCACATCGCCATGCCTAACAAACAGGCGACCATTGTTGATTACCGGGTGCGCCCAATGTTGTGCTGTTCCCAGTTCTACTTTTGTTTGGCTTACAATATTAAAGGCTTCGGGTTTTGCTTCAACCAATGCCAGTTCTCCACGCTCGCTGTAGCAATACAACATGCCGTCGGCATAAATGGTAACACCTTTTGCAATGTCTTTCGACGCATATTTTTCCTCGCCGGTTTCCCAGTTTACACAACGCCATTCGCGCCCCTTATCGCCCGATCCGTATATATAACCTTCAACCACAACCATTCCTCCCATACGGCTGTCGAGTTCTGGTTTTTCCCACTGTTTTGTTACACTGCTGCCATCGTTGCTAAGATTGAGTTTTACGCCACCTTTGCCATAGCCGCTAAAGCAAAATAGATCGCCGTTATAGAAAAGCGGCGTGTTCGGATGAACGCTCCACTGGTTTTTATGCGGGTAATCCCACAGCAGCTGCCCGGTTTTGGCATCAACACCAATAATGTGATCGGCAGTATATGTTACGAGTAATTTCCTCACCGGAAGTTCTACCAACAACGGTGTGCAATAAGCCGATAATTCGCCTTTCCCTGCTGATGTCCAGATCAGGTCGCCGTTAAAGCGGTTTAAGGCCACCATATTGTTTTTCTTTCCGCCCGGAGTTAAATACAAAACATCACCATCGACAAGAACAGTTTCAGTCACTCCCCAACGTATATTTTCACCGTCAAAATCTTCAAAAGCATTTTTACTCCATTTCTCCTCTCCGGTTTCTGAATCCATACAAGTCAGTACTCCGTAACCACTATAGATATACATTAAACCTCCTGCTACCACAACCGAAGAACGAGCTCCCGGATAACTTTCTGCGAATTCTTTTCCGTATGAAACCTTTTTGATTATTTCCCCATCCTGCGATATAATAAAAATGAAACCTTCATCGTCGATCATGCTCGACAAGTAAATTTTACCGTTAGCAAAAACCGGAGATGAGTGTCCCTCGCCCAATCCTTCTGCAGTCCATAAAATTTCGGGGCCATTGGCCGGCCACTCTTTAAGCAAGCCTGTTTCCGGGTAAATTCCGTTATTTTGGCCTCGCCAAACTGTTGGTTCCTGGGCAAATAAAATTGATACTGAAAAAAGCAGTGCCAAAGCAAGTAATAAACATTTTCTAATCATGACTTTATAGTTCTGTTTTGCTTTAAAAATAGAACCAAAAGCCCACATTCGCAATGCTCACATGCAATTTATTAACTATCTAAATAGTAAGAAATATTTACAAGTCGTTTAAAGATCGTTAACAAATTGGAAGTAGCGAACAGGAATTAAAACATATGTGTGAAGTTGAGAAACAGGACGCCGAAATTTGTTTGTTTTAGTGATCCATGAGAATTAGAATTAGGTAAGAATTATTTTGCATGATTGATCAATTCTATCAACCGCCCCCTATAATCCCCCAAAGGGGGATAATTCCTCCTCTTTGGTGAGGCTAGGTGGGGTGGTAAGTTGTATTTCGACACAAAACCGCACAAAAAAGGCAGATTGATTATCAACCTGCCTTCCAATATATTTCAAATATGTTTCTTTATTCACTTATCGATTTTGCACGGCGTTTACGCTCATGCTCATCGAGATAAATTTTACGAATACGCATAAAATTTGGTGTAATCTCAATATATTCATCGTTACGAATGTATTCCATTGCTTCTTCCAGCGAGAATTTAATGGCCGGTGCAATAGACGTTTTTTCATCGGCACCTGAAGAACGCATGTTCGACATTTTTTTTGTACGGATAATATTTATGGTTAAATCATCCAGACGGGTATATTCTCCAATCACCTGCCCGGCATAAACCTCTTCACCCGGCGCAACAAAGAAACGACCGCGATCCTGCATTTTATCGATCGAATAGGCAATAGCAGTTCCTGTTTCAAGCGAAATAAGTGCTCCGCTTCGTTTAACTCCTAATTCACCTTTCCAAGGCTCATAACCTTTTAATCGGTGTGCCATGATGGCCTCACCCTCGGTGGCTGTAAGCATCTGGTTACGCAAACCGATCAATCCACGCGATGGAATAAAGAATTCCAGATGAGCGCGTTCATCTTTCACTTCAATATTAGAGATTTCACCTTTGCGGGCAGTAACCAATTCAATTACTTTTCCTGAAAATTCATCCGGTACCTGAACGGTTAAGGCTTCAATCGGCTCGCATTTTTTACCATCAATTTCTTTAACAATTACCTGTGGTTGTCCCACCTGTAATTCGTAACCTTCGCGGCGCATCGTTTCAATAAGAATTGACAAGTGAAGAATTCCACGGCCATAAACCAGGAACGAATCAGCCGAATTAGTTTCTTCAACACGTAAGGCCAGGTTCTTTTCGGTTTCTTTAAACAGGCGGTCGCGCACCTGACGTGAGGTTACAAACTTACCGTCGCGTCCGAAAAATGGTGAATTATTCGACACAAAAGTCATACTCATTGTTGGCTCGTCTACCTGGATCGGAGTCAATCCTTCCGGTTCCTCGGCATCGGCAACAGTGTCGCCAATATCAAAGCCTTCCAGCCCCATTACAGCACATATTTCGCCACACGGAATTGGATCTTTTGTTTTCTCTTTTCCCAGACCTTCAAACAGATAACACTCTTTGGCAACCGTTTTAACAATACTTCCATCGCGTTTTACTAACGATACACGCGATCCCGGAACTAATTCTCCACGTGTTACTTTTCCCACTGCTATTCGGCCGGTATACGACGAATAATCAAGCGAAGTAATGCGCATTTGCAAGGTTCCTTCTTTGGGTGTTGAGGCCGGAATATGTTCCAAAATCTGGTCGAGCAAATAAACCACATCTTCAGTTGGTGTTTGCCAGTCGGGCCCCATCCAGCCGGCTTTTGCCGATCCGTAAACCGTTGGAAAATCCAACTGTTCTTCAGTAGCATCAAGGCTAAACATCAGGTCGAAAACTTTTTCCTGAGCAATTTCGGGTGTACAGTTTTCTTTATCAACTTTGTTAACCACCACCATTGGTTTTAATCCCAGTTCAATGGCTTTCTGCAACACAAAACGGGTTTGCGGCATTGGTCCTTCAAAAGCATCAACAATCAACAAAACACCGTTGGCCATGTTTAATACACGCTCTACCTCGCCTCCAAAATCGCTGTGCCCGGGAGTATCGATGATATTAATTTTGGTGTCTTTGTAGCGTACCGAAACGTTTTTCGAAAGAATGGTAATTCCACGCTCACGTTCCAGGTCATTGTTATCCAGAAAAAGCTCCTGAACCTCCTGGTTCTCGCGGAACAATTTTACCTGGTGAAGTATACGGTCAACCAAAGTAGTTTTACCGTGGTCGACGTGTGCAATAATTGCAATGTTTCTGATTTCTGTCATTTTACTTTTTTCTAATCCATTTTACCAACATCGAAAGGCTTTATTTGTTTTCAATCAATTATTTATGACATAAAAAACCAGACTCCCGAATCGGCGCGCAAATGTAAGAAAGTTTTGCAGTGTAATAGGAGTATAACTATGAATAAAGTAATTCTTACATTTAAATTTAATATCAGCAGCCACAACACACTAGAAATCAGCAAAAGGAGTACCGAAAAGGATACAATTGTTTCATTTTTTTACCTTAGCCGTGTTATGAAACCGACATTAAAACGTAATTCATAAAAAGCAAGAAGCCGTTAAGGATGACAAGCAGCGATTTTGAAAAACTCATAATACAACAAAAAGACAAACTATTCAGGTTTGCCTTTAGCATACTAAAAGACAGCAACGATGCGCAAGATGCAGTTCAGGAGGTGGTACTGAAGTTATGGAAAAACAGGCGATTGCTTGATAATGCAAAAAACCTTGAAAGCTACTGTTTGAATGCGATTAAAAACCATTGTTTCGATGCGCTGCGAAAGCAAAAACACCACCAGAACTACCTTCTGACTAACATTTACGAATCGGCGGAAGAAACACGGTTCGATGCCATTGACCTGGTAGAAAAGTTGAAACAGGAATTATATCAATTGCCTGATCAGCAACGAATGGCCATCGAATTAAAAGATTTCCAGGGAATGGAATACGAAGAAGTAAGCAAAATTATGGATCAAAACACGAATACCATAAGGGTGCATGTTTCGAGAGGAAGAAAAAAACTATTTGAAATTTTTAAGGAGGAGTTAGCAAATGTGTAGTAATAAATCAAAACACTTTCCTGAAAAAGATTTCGATCTGAAAGATTTCAGAAAATCTGGGAGTGAAAATACAATAGAACAGGAATTTATCGAGTCGTACCAAAAACTGAACGACAGAATAAATGCTGAAGTACCGGACTTTAATCCGTTCGGGAAATTAGAAGAACATAAAAAACAACGTTTCTTACAAACAAAACGATTGTTCGCCTATGCTGCCTCGGTTCTGTTGGTGGTGAGCCTGGTTTTTGTTGGCTTAAATCACACCCGCAAGGAAAAACAGCTCACATTAACAGAAAATGATTTACAGGAGATACAGGAAAATACCAAACTGGCTTTGTATCATTTTTCGAAAGAAATGAATACCTGCCTTGCCAATCTTGAAAACGCAAAACGAATCAATGCTCCGTTAAGCGATGTTGAATCATTAAGAAATTTGAATATTCAATTTGATAATCCAATTAAAGATCTTAAAATCAATTAATCATGAAATGAGCTGTATATGGAATCGCACCAATCGAAATGATCAGCTGTAAAATGCGAATTCCATACGATGCTTTATTCACAAACAATTTAACCGTATGAAAACAAAATTCATCTTATTTTTTCTATTCATTAGTTTTTGTAGCCTGGCACAAAATGGCAACAAAAGTATCGATCAGGCCTTTAAACTAATCGACAGCCGCGAAGACATTTCGTACTTTGAAGTTACCAAAGACATGTTTAAAATGCTGTCGGAATCCCGGGATATAAGTCCCGAGTTTAAGGAATATATCAGCACGCTTCATCAACTGAAAATGGTTCAACCAAGGGGTGAAAAACGCCAGGTGCTTGGCGAAGAACTCTACAATAGCATGATGAACAATGTGAACCTGAAAGATTATACACGGCTAATGACCCAACGAGACCAACGCTCTAAAATATCGTTCTACAAAAAGGATGGTAAAGATGAGAATGAATTCCTCCTGGTAAGTACAAACATGATCATTTACATTACGGGCACACTCGATCTGCAGAATATCCAGCAGTTTGAACAAATGATTGAAATTGCCGGAAGTGCGATGGGAATGTAGCCATTCCATTGTAATTGCAAACAAAAAGAGCCCATCCGTCAATTAACAGATGAGCTCCTTTTGTTACTGAATCATTCATAAATCAGAAAGAAGAGAGTGAAGATTCCAGTTCTTCCCTACATTTATTGCAAAACTGATTCTCTTTCTGGTCGATGTCTTCCACATATGTTCCGGGGCGCATAACGCAAACCGGCACATGACAATGAATGAGCCCAAACGCATGTCCCAACTCATGAATAACTACTTTTCGGAAACGATCGTATAAAAGTCGTTCATTTCCCTTCATGCCATACTGTTGGTTGCGTAAACGATACACCGATGCAATTCCGGTGCTTCCGTTGAGTTGTGCCTGCCCAAAAATGTAAGTTAAAATGGGAATAAAAAGATCAACCTGGAAAAGCCCGATGGTTTTTAATGAGTTACCTGAATATTCGGCATAAACCAGTTCCAGTAAGCGATTGGCATCGTACTGTTTCCGGGCGGCATCGAAATAAGGGAGTATATCGTGCGAAAAAGGCACAATCGAAACCGGCCACCCAAAGGCGATTTCTATGTCCCAGGTCATTTGGTCGAGAACCCTCTTTTCGAACTTGCCCTGAACAACCAGCGTTATTCCTTTTTCTCTCAAAAAATAAGTGTTTTAATTTCGCGAACCAGCCGGTTGCGCGAGTTTATCAAAGCTCAGTAGCCTACTAATTTTTAGGCGAACTAAGCTGATACTTTTTAATTTTATTGTACAGAGTTACCCGGTCGATCTGCAGAACTTTGGCCGAGCGACTAATATTCCAATCGTATTTTTCCAGTGTTTTCTGGATGTATTTTTTCTCCAGTTCTTCCAAACTGTCGTTCGAATCGGTAACGCTATCGGTTTCCAACGGAAGATCTTTCAGGCGGATCTCTTTCCCGTTTCCGACCACAATGGCACGTTCAATCATATTTTCCAGCTCGCGAACATTGCCTGGATAATTATATTCTTCAAGCCGTTGCAAAGCTGCCTGATCGATGGTGATCAAATCGCGGCTCATGGAAGTGCAGTATTTTTTAATAAAGTAGCTTACCAGCATCGGGATGTCTTCCTTTCTATCCCTCAGCGGCGGAATGGCAATATTCACCACATTTAACCGGTAATACAGATCCTCGCGGAAGGAACCGTCGGCAACCATTTTTTTCAGGTCTTTGTTGGTTGCGCAAATAATTCTGAAATCCGATTTTATTTCCTTATTGCCACCAACGCGTGTAAAGCTTTTCGATTCAAGCACCCGCAAAAGTTCTACCTGCATTTTCATTGAAATGGTTGCTATTTCATCCAGAAAAATGGTTCCACCATCTGCCATTTCAAAACGGCCTTTGCGGTTAAACATCGCGCCGGTAAAAGCCCCCTTTTCGTGTCCAAACAATTCACTCTCCAGTAAATCCTCCGACAAGGCACCGCAATGAACCGTAACCATGGGGAAAAACTTACGGGGCGAATTGGAATGGATTGCATGAGCAATCAACTCCTTTCCGGTTCCGCTTTCGCCTGTAATTATTACCGAAGAACTTGACGCAGCCACATTCTCCACCTCCTTTAACACCCTGATCATGCTTTCGCTGTTACCTACAATATCTTCGATATTCTCCAGCGTTACAATTTTATTTTTCAGTGTTTCATTTTCACTTCGCAGTGAAATCTGGCGAGCAGCATTTCGGATTAAGTGCGAAAGATCATCCGGATCAAATGGTTTGGTTATGTAATCGAAAGCGCCGTCCTTTAGTGCCTGAACAGCCGTCTCAACCGAAGCAAAAGCGGTCATTACAATTACAATGGCAGCACTGTCGAATTCTTTAATACGCCGGTGCATTTCCAGTCCGTCCATCCCGGGCATTTTAATATCTGCCAGTATTATATCAAATTTTCCCGACTCAATTTTTGTTAGCGCTTCTTTGGCGTTAGCGGCACTATCTACTTCGTATCCATCCTCAATAAACCAGTTATAGAGCGAATCCCTAACCGATTCTTCATCATCAACTATTAATATGGAAATGCTTGTCTTCATATCACTGACCTTCTTTTGTTATCAAATTAAATACAACCGACATGGTAGTTCCTTTTCCGGGCTCTGAAACCACCTCTATTTTCCCTTTATGACTTTGAACAATACCATGAACAATAGCCAGTCCCAAGCCAATTCCGCTGGCGCGTTGCTTGGCAGAATAAAACGGTTGAAAAATGCGGGAAATATCTTCTTTGGCTATTCCAACTCCATTATCTGTTATGTCCATTTTTATGTGTTCGTCATCCGGATTCGATGTTTTAATCAGCACTTCAGCATTTGTAGTAACCGCTTCCTGCGCATTTACCAACAGTGCTATACACACCTGTTTTATTTGGTTATCATTGCACAGAATCAGGTCAGATTGTGCAGCAAAATCAGTATAAAAATGAATGCCGGCAATATGCATTTGGTGCGCCATTAAATTGTACGATTCTTTCAGAATATGATTTAAGGAATGTTGCTCAAAATTTTCCTGATCTTTCCTGGAAAAATCGAGCAATCCCCGAACAATATTACCGCAACGTTTTGATTCGTTTTCAATCACTTTCAGGTGTTTCAACATCGATTCTTTCGATGCCTCGGGCAAATCAAGCTTAACCAGTTTTTTTGCTACCAACTTGCTGTAAGTAAGAATTCCGGAAAGCGGATTATTAATTTCGTGAGCTACCGACGAAGACAATTTCCCCAACGAGGTAATCCGCTCAATATGAATCAGTTCATTTTGAATTTCGGCCAACTCTTCCGATTTTCGCTGCACCTTGTATTCTAACTGATGCGACCAGTTCTCCAATTCACGGTTTGCAGCATCCAGGTTATCAAGCATGTTGTTAAATGCCAGGGATACCGAACGCATGTCTTCCAATAGATACGGTTTAATTTCAAGCCGGCGGCTCCGATCTCCTTTCGACACTTCCTCGCTGGCCATAATAATTTCATTTAACGGTTTCTGTATCTTATTTTTGGTAAAAAAGATGAGCAACGAAACTAAAATAATGGTAACAATAATGGCCAACAAAAAGAATTCGGTGGATGATTTGTTTACCGCCGAATCCAACTCCGACAAAGGCACCTTTATGATCAGCGACCCTAATATTTCTTCATCCTGACTATGTGCGTGACAGGCACTTACATAACACGACTGCTCGTTTAAAATAGGTGTTCGGACCAACAATTGGCGGTGGCCTTTATCTTTTTGATTGATGTTACAAGGGCTCTTAAAATCGATTATGCGATACGCTTTCTGCCTGGTTGGAAACAAATCGGAAAAATTCTGGTGACAGCTAACGCAATTGGGGCCATTCTTTTCAAGCGAGTCGGCAACAAGCGAAGTTGAATACACCAAACTATCGCAGTTGTTATACATGTTCACTTCATCAATCCCCGGCATGGAATTGATAATATCCAGCGTACTTTGCAGGGCACTTTTATCGTTTTTCAACATTGAATAGTAAAGCGACCCTTCAACAATAGACCCGATATTATCTCCTTGCTGACGAATAACGGTGCGGAGATATCCTTCGTAAACCGACCTGAAAATCAGGCTGTATGAGATAAACAAAAACAGAGAAAGTATAGCGATAATATAAATTACCCTGGCATATATCGACGAACGAAAACTCAGGTAACGTCTTGTAAATCGGGGAATGGAATCCCGCCGTTTCCGGCCGGACGTAGCTCTACTATTATCATCGTTTTTATTCATAACGAGTCAGTCAATCGGTTTTTATAAGAAACCTCCAAGGTACAAAAAAGAACAAATGATTAACAGAAACTTATCCGAATCAGCTCCGTTGTTCCATAAATTCATTTTGAAATTCATCCCAAATACCGGCGTCCATTTTTTCCAACGGATTAATTTCCAGCTCACCACCTTCCTGCAAAGCTAAAACAGTTGATACTCCTGCCTGCCGGACCAGCTTGATATTCAAAAAATCCTTAAGGCGTGTTATCTCGTCCGTAAACCAATTAGCTGCTTCGGCACCCAATAAAAACCCGGAAGTTTCCTTTTGCCAACTGGCCGGAACGATTGAATACAGCCATCCTGCTTCGAGCTCATTCGCATCGGATACATCACTTTCCCCGGGCAAAACATTAGCCTCCACAATTTCTCCTGACAACGGCGAGTGAACACGAAGTTGCTTTTCTCCCTGCTCGATGATCGCAAGCACTTCTCCTTTTTTTACGGTATCACCGGTCATTTTCAGCGGTTGTATGGAAATTTCGCCCAACACATTCTGCAAAAAATCGTCCAATCCGATTTTTGCCTGGCCCGATTTCTCCAGATACATCCAGGTGTGATTCGGACTGAAAAACAAACCTTTCGGAATACGCAAAAAGTTGGTAGTAAGAACGCGAATGCCTTGCTGAATATGCTGAACAACTTCGCTTTTTCGGTTTACGATCACCCAGAAAGGGATCAGCAACAAAAGAAATATGATGACTACAATGTATTCGATTCCTTTTGTATCAAACAGATTTGAATATGTAAATCCTTCCATTTTATTCGCTTTTAATTATTAATGCATATTTTTTGCCCAAGATGGCGATTCGCGCAACACCGGTAAACGGTTGATCACCCAACGGAAAATCCATATTTCGGTAAAAATTACGGCCATAGTAACCACAATCTCCATCCACGACGGAACGTAATGCACGGCAGCATCCCAACGAAAACCGATTACCGTTACATTCAGACGATTGATAATTACACCCAACATGGTAATAACTGATGCCACTTTTATTAGCGTAATATTGTTATTTCGATAACTGTAGTAGAAAAGAAGCATTGGAAGCAGCACAAAACCAAACATTTCGGCAAGATACCAATACCCCATCGGGGTACTCAGGTAATCCCAGTTTTTGCTGTGTACAAACACCAGTACCTGTAAGAAAAAGTAGGCAAATAATGCACCTGCACAAACCTTCGATAATCCACGAAGAATTTTATGATGCTGTCCGTGATTCTTTTCGCTAATCTGATCGCTAAAAACCTTGTGTGTAATCGAGCCTTCGAAAATCACCATCGACAAACCGGCAAAGATACTGGACACAAAAAACAGGATTGGAATAAACTCAGAATACCACAGCGGGTGAATCTTTTCCTTCGCCATCAAATACAAGGCTCCAAGTCCCGACTGATGAAGTGTTGACAGGGTGATGCCAAAAATCACAGCTGCCAAAGTCATTCCAGACAGGATTTTATAGGCCCGTTTTGCTCCGAGCCATTCGGCAATGGCAGGCGAAAATTCGATTAATTCAGCCAGCATATACAACAGAAAATGCCAGGCCACCAAAAACAACACTGAGCTGGTTCCGAATCCGTTACCGATTATCGGATTGATAACATTCCACGGACGCCCCAGATCGAGCAGCAAAGCACCAGCATAAAATACATAAGCTAAAAATCCATTTAATACTGTTACCCTTACTATGGAACGATAACTTTTCATGTTCAGAATATAAACCATGAAAGTAACTACGTAAGCACCACCTGCAAAAGCAACTCCGGTTACCACGTCAAACCCAATCCACAAACCCCATGGCACCTCCTGTGTGAGGTTAGTAATTGAGCCAATTCCTTTCCAAAAACGGATAACGATTAACCCCAGGCCAAGTAGCATTATCGGAATAGAAATAATGTTGAACCAGGTAAACATTTTGCCTTTGGGCTTGAGCTCTCCAATGAAAAATTTCCATCGGCTCTTTTTCTCTTCGCTTAAAGGTACGCTGACGGGATTATTCATAATCTTCAGTTTTAATTGGTTTATCTTTTGTGGCATCCTGAATGCCCAGCAACATCATGGGCCACAGCACAAATACTGCAGGAACACTGTACAAAAATCCTTTGGTTAACGATGGATATGAAGCTTTTTGAATGCCGGTATTGAAGCCGATTTCTTCGAAAGGAACAGGAGACAGATACAGAAAGGAAGTTCCTCCGGCTTCTGTTTCGCCGTAAATATGATCGTAATAAGTATCCGGATTTTCGCTGATCCTTCGTCGGGCTTCAGCAATTAATTCGCGCCGTGTTCCAAACATAAGCGCTTCGCTGGGACAGTTTTCAACACAGGCCGGCATCTTTCCTTCTTCCTGTCGCTCAAAACACATGTTGCATTTTGTTATTTTTGGATTCGGACTGTGGTACTCAAACTTTGGCACATCAAACGGACAGGAAACCATACAATAACGGCAGCCCATACATTTATCTTCGCGCCAAATTACCGGGCCTTCTTTGGTTTTGTGCATCGCCTGTGTTAAACAAGCAGCGCCACAAGCCGGCTGATTACAGTGCATACACTGGCGCTTCACATACACTTCCCCTATCGAAGTATCATAAGCATTGACAACGGTACGCCGGGTTTCATCGGTTTTTCGAACGACACCCATTTCCGGAAAATCTTCCGGTTCCGGCAAATTATGAGCTTCGGCACATGAAAACTCACAGGTTTGGCAACCAATACATTTTGTAGAGTCGTACAAAATCGCTTTGAATTCTGTTATTTCTTCGTTGACGGGTTTTGCCGGTACTTCTTTTCCGAAAACAAACGTAGCCCCCGTTACTCCCAACGCCTTGAAGAAACTTCTTCTGTTTATACTCATGGTTTGTTAATTTAAATGGTTATTAGTCAACTAGTGCGTATCAGCCGTGTTGATAAAATAGTTCTGAAAGTCTTCCCAAACTTTGGGATCTAGATCTTTCAAAGGGTGAAGCATGAGTTCACCACCCTCCTGAAAGGCCGGTTTTCCCTCTTCCAGATTCATGATATTCAGTGAGCATGCCAGGAAATCTTTCAAGCGACTGAACTCTCCAATTATCCACTCACGATAGCTACTGCTCATTTTAAAAAACTGGATTTCTCTCAGCCAGTTCGAAGGCTCGATTTTATACACCCAACCTTCATCATAAGGCTCGTTATTAATGATAAACGGATCGGCAACCAAACTTTCATTGATCTCTTTTACGGTTCCCGAAACCGGGGAATTCAGTGTAATCTGTTTCCCTTTCCGAATCAGCGTGACTACCGGTTCCATTCGTTTTACTTTTTCGCCCGGACTTTTCATGATCAGGCGGGTATAATCTCCGGTAACATTGGAAATGAAATCATCGACACCCATTTTCACCCGGCCATCTTCCTCCATAAAAACCCAGGTATGCGTTTTATCGAAATACAAACCATTTGGAAAATCGAGAGAGGCCTCGTTTAAAAGCTTTACATACCTCGTTTTATTGAGCAGCGGAGCTTTCGCCTTTTGTTTGCGGATGAAATAGCGTACAACAAAAAACACCATGAGAACCGAAAAACATGCCACAATAATGCGGAAGAACGCTGTGGATCTTGTAGTTGCCGTTTCGTATTCTGCCATTAAAACCGGAGGAGTAAGCTTTTCGAGGTTCGATTGTTTTTCAGAATGAACCAATTCTGTAAATCCATTCTGTGCAACTAATACTTGTCCCGAAGAAGTAATCCAGCTCAAAAAGTTGTTTACTTCAGCATTTTCGGGGAAAGCAGAAGAAACAGCATATATATTGTAAATCATGGAATGCGGATATTTCCCGATCCAAACCGACCGCTCAAATTGTTCCGAACTGGTGTAAATATTTTCGTAATAATCCAGGCGTCCATTTTTATTGCGATCGATGGGAAGAAGTCGGATATTTTCAGAAAAACCCTGTTGTTTCCTATCCGAAATTGCTGACAGCCTGCAAAAACCAATAGCATTTACATCGTTTTTTACAGCTTTTATAAAATTATCCTGCGATAACGCATTCAACTTATTCACCTTCACAGGATCGACTTCAAGAAATTTTGCTACTGAAAGTTTAACTTCCGGTTCATCCAACACATAAAAATTAACAGGTTGTCCATTTTCATTGTCTGCGAATGTGCCCCAGTTTTTGTCTTTATTTTGAAAAACTTTTGCCAGTTCATTGACAGAAACCCCTGTTCCAGCCAACTCTTTTGCCAATGGATTTGCTTTATTAAAAACGGTTACTACCACTTCGCGTCCCAGCGTCAGCTGCCACATTTCCCCAATATTTGAGGAAACATCAGCCTGCTGCATAACAATAGCAATCGTATTGTCTCCTTCAATCTTGCTGTTGATTTCAGCACGGCCAATCGGAGCAAGTTCAAAGTTAAAATCGGTGTTCGTTTGCCGATATTTATCGATCCAAACCTCAGTAAGATTGCGCATTTCGGGAGTTGTAAAAATCTTTACCTGATAATTTATCGCCGGGTTTTCGGCGTTTTGGCTTCTCGCACCGCTAACTATTAGCAGGAGCAGCACTACGGTCGTTAAAATCCTGGTTCTCATTGTTGAATTAATTTTATCGTTTTTTTACAGGCTGTGAATCCCTTTACGGATTCTATTCCAGCTAAAAACGTTTAAAGCAACTTTGATACCAATCAGCGTAACAATCTAACTATCTGACTCTTACGCGTCACACTGCAATATTTTTGACAAAATAAAGTGTTGAATTTTTAAACAGTTATTTTAATCCAATGATCTTTTGCTCTGACTCAGTGCACGTTACGCGACTGCTGAATTATTCAACACGTGTTGTATTTTTCAACAGTACGAAGTAATCAACCCTTATTTCGGGTCAGTTCGAAAGCTTTTTTTATAGAAAAATCTTTTATTTAAATAAAAAAAGGTGATTTTGTGATCGTAAAAGCATTTTATCGCCAACAAATACCGGTACCGCCTTAACGGTTTCACCAATATCGTTTTCAGCAACTTTTTGAAACGAATCGCCGGGTTTTATAATTGTGCAAAATCCTTTTACATTGATGAAGTAAATATTTCCGCCGGCATAAATGGGCGAGGAATTAAAATTGCCTCTGAGTTTTTCTTTCCAAATCACTTTGCCGGTCATTGCATCCAGACAAGTTACCATTCCGCGGTCGTGAACCATATACATTTTCCCGTCAACAATTACAGGAGTTGGAATTTGCGGCACTTCATCTTCGTACATCCACACCTGGTGTGTTTCAGTAACATCGCCTTCTCCGGTAGGATCGATAGCATACTGGCGGGTAAAATACGGTACACCATCTAAAAAAATCCAGCCGGAATTTACAAACACCAGACCGTTGTAAAACAAAGGCTGACTAACAGTTGAATCGTAACCATACTTATAAGTCCAGACTACTTCGCCGGTAGTTACATCATGCGCAAAACACATGTAAGCCGAATTACTGATTAGTAAATCCCGACCATCTACGGTAATTACAATTGGCGTTTGGTACGACTTCCGGTAAACTGGTTCCAGTGTATCATAAATTTCTTTTGGACGAATACTTTTCCAAATTGTTTCTCCTGTATTTTTGTCGAGCGCAATTACATACGGATCTTGTGTTCCTTCCAAATGCACAATCAACATATCCTTATAAAGAATTGGTGATGATGCCGGCCCCTGCATGTGATCGCAAGGCATATCGTCGCGTTTCCAGATTACTTCAAAATTTTTGGTATCGATGCAGGCCGTTCCAAAACTTCCGTAATGCACATAAACATGTCCTTCATCAACACACGGAGTTGGCGTGGCGTACGAGTTGGTTCCGTGAATCCGCTGCGGATCTTCTGCGGTAAATATTGTTTGCTCATTTAGCAATTTACCGGTTTCCAAATCAAAACAAAACAGGTAAAATTCGTGGCCGTCTTTTTCGGCTGACGTTACCCATACCCGGTCATCATAAACCACCGGCGACGACCAGCCCAATCCTTTTACGGGCACTTTCCAAACTATATTCTCAGTATCGCTCCAATGCAACGGAGCAGTTTCCACATTGGCGTGTCCATCCATATTCGAACCACGAAAATGTGTCCAGTTTTGTTGCTCATTCTGGCATGATACAAAAGCAAAAAAAAGAAAAACAAATGCAGTAAAGTTGATTTTTTTGGTCATCATTTCAGGTATAGTTTGTTTGAAATCAAAGTTAATTGAAAAATGGAATTTCAAAAATTTAATCTCTACCTTCATCCCTTTAATTTAAGATCGATGAAAATGACTAAACTGGTATTTTCTATACTTACTCTAGTTTTAACATACACTGTACTTACTGCACAAAATTCTTCCGATGAAGAAATAACGGTTCGCGTTTTAACCTTCAATATTTTGCATGGTGCAACTACCAAAGGCGATTTTGATTTGGATAAGATCGCATCGGTAATCCAGAACACAAATCCCGACCTGGTTGCCTTACAGGAAGTTGACTTTAAAACCAACCGCGCAAAAAAATACGACCTGGTTACCGAGCTGGGCTGGCGAACTAAAATGGCGCCGATATTTGGTATTGCCATGCCATACGATGGTGGAGGATACGGAGAAGGAATATTGACAAAGATGCCCATCCTGTCGAGCAAAAATATACCGCTACCCCATTCAACCAACAATGAACCGCGGGCAGCACTTCAGGTATCGGTGCAATTGGAATCGGGAGATACAATCAGTTTTATAGGGACTCATTTGGAGCATCAGGAGACCAGCACAGACAGAATCGCCCAGGTAAAAACGATCAATGAAGTTTTTGCCTCGTGCAAATACCCCACAATTTTAGCCGGCGATTTAAATGCAACACCGAATAGTGAGCCAATCTCAATTCTAAAAAAATACTGGACTGCGAGCGACAAAAAAGGCGCCTTAACTTATCCATCCAATGATCCTGAAATAAAGATTGATTACATATTTTTCAGGCCCGCCGATAGATGGCAAGTAGTGGAAACGAAAGTTATTTGCGATGAAATTGCATCCGACCACTGTGCCGTTTTATCCGTGTTAAAATTGGCAAAATAAGGTGCGATTCTATTCTTAAACGGGATCTTCCTCCGCCACCGGTCTTTTCTCCATTTCAGTGAATTTTATTCCAAAATTTTCCAGTTCATCCAAAATCGGTTCATAGATATCGGGATGCGTTGGTATATAGATTCCACGATGGTTGAGTTTATCGGTTAGAAATAATTTGGCTGCAACTGCGAGCGGTAAACCAACGGTTTTTGCCATGGCTGTTTTCTCTCCCGACTCGCCAATAACCACCAACGAACTGTTCTTCTCCACTTTTTCTTTAGTGTCGCGATCAAGGTATTCAAACTTGTGCCACATCACGATCATGTCTTTATCTTCGGGCATTAGTTGCCATTTTTCCGAAAGCAGCTTTTCCATTACCTGGGCAGGCGTTGCACGTTTTAAGCCAATTTTTCGGTTATCAAAGATTCCCAACCACTCCAGCTTCGGGATGATCTCCGAATCCATAGGAATTTGCATCGAATGATACAGTTTCAAATCGACAGTTGCAGGATGGTAATACAAAAAGGAGTTGATAAACTCGCGGTAGGTCATGTCTTCCACATTGTCGATGTAGTAATCGTCGCTGGTAGCTCCCAATTGCACAAACACATTCCACGCCTTACAAAAACCGGGACGACGCAAAGTACCCCTAAAAACAGTGGGAACTTCCTGCAATCCATATTTCCCGATATAACTCAACGAATCGCGGTTTGCATAACCTTCAAACCAGCCATAATCATCAATTTCAATCAACTCAGTTCTGCGAAATAAACGGTTGTAGGGAATGTATTTCACTTTTCCTTTCTGAATAAATTGTGCCGGGCCTCCCTGCCCTGCCAAAACCACATTTCGCGGATTCCAGCTAAACTTGTAGTGCCACGGGTTATCATCCGATTCGGGTGCTACCAAACCACCCGTAAACGACTCAAAAGCTTCCAACTGATGGCCTTCTTTTTTAATCTGGTTAATCACGCGCATGGCTGACATGTGATCAAGGCCGGGATCCAAACCGCATTCGTTCAAGAACAACAGACCTTTGCTTTTTACGTCATCCTCAACTTGCTGCATTTCTTTACTTTCGTATGAAGCGGTAAACAAACTTTTCGAGAATTTCAGACAAGATTGCATGACCAGTTTATGAAAACGTGCAGGCAACATGGAAATTACCAAGTCAGCTTCACTAACCTCCTGATCGCGGGCAAACTCATCCCTCACATTTATAATTGAGAATGACAGTTTTAAGGTTTTAACCAGATCACTTTCTTCGGCATCAACAACTTTTATGTGCCAGTGATATTTTGATGCACGTTCAGCCAGATAGGTGAGCAAATATACGCTCGACCTACCGGCTCCGAATATTAATATGTTCTTCATAGTTTTAGCAATTAGTTACGAGCCATGAGCTAACATGGACTATCTATAAAGTTAAAATAGAAAAGGAATAAAGTACAAACTGAGATTGTTTTTATCAAAGACCCCCTAAATCCCCCAAAGGGGGACTTTCTCCTCCCCCTCGGGGAGGCCGGGTGGGGTCAGTATTTAAAAATTAATCATATCATTTCTTAAATTACTTTTTAGATATCTCGACTGTTCTGTTAAACATTAAATTCAATTCCCTGAGCCAACGGAAGCTCTGTACTGTAATTTATTGTATTTGTTTGTCTGCGCATGTAGGCTTTCCAGGCATCGGAACCCGACTCGCGACCACCACCGGTTTCTTTCTCACCTCCAAAAGCGCCACCAATTTCGGCACCCGATGTACCAATATTTACATTGGCAATCCCACAATCTGATCCTTCATGCGACAGGAATTTCTCGGTTTCCAACATATGCGTTGAAAAAATTGCTGATGACAAACCTTGCGGCACATCGTTGTGTAAACGAATGGCTTCTTCCAGTTCTGAATAACGAATCATGTACAATAATGGAGCAAAAGTTTCGTCCTGAACGATTTCGAAATGATTTTCCACTTCGGCGATACTCGGCGTTACAAAACAACCTGATTCGTATCCTTCTCCCGAAAGTACTTCTCCGCCAATCAGGATTTTTCCACCTTCAGCTTTTACTTTCTCAATGGCAGCCAAATAGGTATCCACAGCCCAACGATCAACCAGCGGGCCAACCAGTGTTTTTTCATCTAAAGCATGACCAATTGGCAATTTGTTGTAAATGGCAATCAATCGGTTTTTCAAATCATTGTAAATTGAATCGTGAACAATAATACGACGAGTGGAAGTACAACGCTGGCCGCAAGTACCAACAGCACCAAAAACTATTGCACGAATTGTCATTTCAATATCGGCCTGAGGAGTTACAATAATGGCATTGTTTCCACCGAGTTCAAGAATGGTTTTTCCCAAACGCTGACCTACAAGACCGCCAACCTTTTTACCAATTTTTGTTGAACCGGTAAACGATACCAACGGAATATTTTTGTCACTAAAAAACTCGTCGCCCAACTCGCGAGAACCTGCTGCAACAAGGTTTAAAACTCCTTCAGGAACATCATTTTCTTTTAAAACTTTAGCAACAATATTGTGAACAGCAATAGCACACAGAAATACTTTTGAAGAAGGTTTCCAGATAACCACATCGCCTGCCACCATTGCAATCATTGCATTCCAGGCCCAAACAGCTACCGGAAAGTTAAAGGCCGAAACTACACCAACAATCCCCAGCGGATGATACTGGTCGTACATGCGGTGTTTTTCGCGTTCCGAATGCATGGTGAAACCATACAGCTGGCGCGACTGACCAACGGCAAAATCACAGATATCGATCATTTCCTGCACCTCGCCCAAACCTTCCTGGTAAATTTTACCCATTTCGTATGAAACCAATTTTCCAAGTGGCTCTTTATACTTCCGAAGTTCCAAACCAATCTGACGCACAATCTCGCCGCGCTTTGGAGCAGGCACCATGCGCCACACCTTAAAAGCCTCTTTTGCTTTTTCCACCACCTTGTGGTAATCGGCAGCAGTTGCCTGATTAACGCTTGCAATCAATTCCCCGTCCGAAGGAGAAAACGATTCTACAACTGCACCGGACGTTGTTTTCCATTCAGTTCCGGTGCAAACACCATTATTTACTTCACTAATACCTAACTGTTTTAATTCTTTTGAAATGTCAATTTTCATTGTTTTGTTTTTTATGTTTTTCCTAAATATTTTCTATTCTTATTGACCCCCTAAATCCCCCCAAGGGGGACTTCTCCTCCCCTTTGGGGAGGCCGGGTAGGGTCATACGTTTTATAATATCATAAGCTTCATTCGCACATTTTAAACCTTCTCCAAAACCATCGAAACTCCCTGCCCAACACCAACACACATAGTGCAAAGCGCGTATTTTGAGTTTGAATTTTGCAGCTGATATAAGGCTGTTGTCACCAGGCGTGCTCCCGACATTCCCAGCGGATGGCCAAGTGCAATTGCTCCGCCAAGCGGATTTAATCGTGGATCATCATCTGCCATCCCAAACTCACGGATGCAAGCCAGCGATTGTGCGGCGAATGCTTCATTTAATTCAATGATATCCATCTGGTCCAGTCGCATCCCCAGTCGTTTTAAAAGTTTATTGGTAGCCGGTACCGGGCCAATTCCCATGGTGCGCGGTGGCACCCCAGCCGCCTGAGTACCCAGAATTCTGGCTTTTGGAGTTAGATTGAACTTCTTAACTGCAGCTTCCGATGCTACAATTACAGCAGCCGCTCCATCGTTAATTCCTGAGGCATTTCCTGCTGTTACCGTTGTTCCCGGGCCATAAACAGGATTTAATGCCGTCAGTTTTTCAAGCGAGGTCAGCCTGGGGTGTTCATCCTTTTCAAAGATTACCGGATCTCCTTTCCGTTGCGGAATAGAAACCGGAATAATTTCCCGAGCCAGTGCCCCGTTTTGCTGGGCTTCAGCCGTTTTTAACTGACTCTTGTGTGCAAACCGATCCTGATCTTCGCGACTGATCTTAAATTCATCTGCCAGATTTTCTGCGGTGCAAATAAGTGGATCAGTTCCATATTTTTCCTGAAACTTGTTGTTCACGAAACGCCAGCCGATGGTGGAGTCATATATTTCTGCATTTCGGGAAAAAGCCTGTGTGGCTTTTGGCATTACCAATGGCGACCGCGACATATTTTCAGCTCCGCCGGCAATCATCAGTTCTGCCTCACCGGCTTTTATGGCGCGCGCTGCCATTCCAATCGCTTCCATCCCTGAAGAACACAAACGGTTTACGGTTACTCCCGGAACCGACTCCGGCATGCCGGCTAAAAGCAGGGCCATTCTTGCAACGTTTCGGTTGTCTTCTCCTGCCTGGTTGGCACATCCCATTAGCACATCATCAAAAGCTGCCGGATCGATCTGATTGTTACGTTCCAGCAAAGTTTTTATGGGAATTGCTGCCAGATCATCTGCTCTGATCGCGGACAGCGAACCTCCATATTTTCCAACCGGCGTGCGTATTGCATCGCAAATAAAAACATCATTCATATTTTAGATTTTAGTATCGAGACTTTGAGTAGTGAGATGAAATAGGCAAAAAACAAAATGACAGTTGGCAATTCATCAATCTGCACCTTGCTATTCTCAAATCATTATTCGTTAATCTCAAATCGTTAATCATTGTTTAGTTTTTCAATTTTTGGTTTAAAAGCTTTAAAAGCCCTGAATAATCCTTCTGTTAACTGATCGATTTCCTTACGTGTCATTACCGTTGAAAGCATACACGAGAAAGTGTTGATCATCAGTGTATTTTCTTTGTAATACATGTAATCCAGCAATTCATTAACCAGCTTTTTACCCTCTTTGTCCAGGTAAGCCTCGCGGTATGTTGTAGGCGGATCGGGGCGAAGATGCATACGAAACATAGAACCAGCACCGGTAACGGCAACCGGCACATCAGCGAGTTTTATGGCTTCACGAATCTGCTTAACTGCCACATCTGCAAGCATGTTTAGTCGGGCAACTGCCTCCGAATCAAAATACTTCATCGCCTGATAACCGGCGGTCATAGTAATCGGATTGGCCGAAAACGTTCCGGAATAAGGCAACAAAAGATTCTTTTCATGCGGATCAAAAACCTGCATTACATCGGCTCTTCCGGCCACTGCTCCCACGGGAAATCCGCCACCTATTATCTTGCCAAGTGCTGTCAGATCAGGTTTTACGGTATAATTTTCCTGTGCACCACCGTAGTTCACCCGAAAGGTTACCACCTCATCAAAAACCAGTAAAGCCTCGTTTTTCCTTGTCCAGGCATAAAGCGCTTCTATAAAATCATGATTCCCGGGTACTAAACCTACGCGGTGAGGAACAGGATCGACGATAACACAGGCGATATCTCCCGCATGTTTATCCAAAATATTCAGCGTTCGCTCAATGTTGTTGTACGGATAAATAACCACATCTTTAGCTACACATGGTGGTGTTCCGTGAGCCAGCGGAACACTGCTGGGCTGATCTTCTTTTCCCCAGTTTGACGGGTCTGCCATTTGACTAACTTCAGCAAAATCGTAGGTACCATGATAGGCACCTTCAGCTTTTGCAATTTTTGGCCGTCCGGTAAACGCCCTCGATGCTTTTATCATTGCCATTACAGCTTCGGTACCTGAATTCATAAAACGAATACGCTCAAAACTCTGCACGCGTTCGATCAGGTGGGTGGCAAAAGCCACTTCAATTTCGGAAGCGAGCGTGTAAGCAGTTCCTTTTTTTAGCTGCTTGATAACCGCATCGATAATTGGCGGGAATGAATGGCCATGAATTAGTGCTGCCATATTGTTCGCAAAATCGGTGCGCACTGTGCCATCAATATCAGTGATAAAGCAGCCCGAGGCACTGTTTGCATAATTCGGATACGGCTTCCGGAAAACAGTATTGCGGCTTACACCGCCACTTATTACCTGGCGCGCCTTGTTATATATTTCTTCGCTATTTTCTTTTTTAGCCATCTTTCTGTCTTACTGATTTAATCCATGTGCAAAGTTGCTTCGGTATGTTCTTGCAAGAACTCATAACTGACTCCGGGAGCGAGTTCCCTCACATAAAGTTGCTTATCTCTGACATCAATAATTGCAAAATTGGTGTAGATACGACTCACCACATTTTTCCCCGTTAGAGGGTAAGTGCACTGTTTTACAATTTTCGATTCGCCGGTTTTGGTTGTGTGTTTTGTAATGACAAAAATGGTTTTCACACCGGCTACCAAATCCATGGCACCGCCCACTGCGGGAATATCATTTGGATTTCCGGTAGACCAGTTAGCCAGATCGCCCTCTTCTGAAACCTGGTAAGCACCCAGCACACAAATATCGATGTGCCCGCCACGTATCATAGCAAAGCTGTCGGCATGATTAAAATAAGCCGCTCCGGGAATGGCTGTAACATATTTTTTCCCGGCATTCACCAACTCCGGATCTTCACAGCCAACATCAGCGACCTTTCCCATACCAAGCAAACCATTTTCGGTATGATAGATCACTTCGCGACCTTCGGGTATAAATCCGGCAACCATTTCTGGAATGCCAATCCCAAGATTTACATACGCACCATCGTGAATGTCCATGGCAACTTTTTGCGCCATTTCGCCGGTGCTCCAACCTCTATTTTTATTGTCTGATTCCATGGTATTTTACATTTTCGGCAACCAGTTTTGATTCATCAGCGGGATGAGGAATTTCCACTACACGATGAACAAAAATTCCCGGTGTTACTACATGTTCCGGATCGATAGTTCCAAGTTCAACCACCTGTTTGGCTTGAACAATAGTCGTTTTTGCAGCCATACACATAACCGGCCCAAAATTGCGGGCTGTTTTGTTGTAAATCAGGTTGCCGTATTTATCGGCCGCTGCACATTTCACCAAAGCAAAATCAGCCTGAATGGCTTTTTCCATAACATATTGTTTCCCATCAAACTCGCGTATTTCTTTTCCTTCTGCCAAAGGAGTATTTACAGTTGTAGGCGTATAAAATGCGGGAACTCCTGCGCCGCCTGCACGAATGCGTTCAGCTAACGTTCCCTGTGGCACCAGTTCCAATTCGATTTCGCCGGCCCGGTACAACTCGGGAAAAACAACTGAAATAGCTGTACGAGGAAAAGAGCAGAGGATCTTTTTTACCTGCCGGTTTTCGATAAGTGCTGCCAAACCAACATGTCCGCTTCCGGCATTGTTGCTCACTACGGTCAGATCTTTTGCTCCCTGGTCAACCAGCGCGTGAATAAGCTCCACCGGACTACCGGCTTCACCAAAACCACTGATCATTACGGTTGCTCCGTCGAAAATGCCGGCAACCGCTTCTTTTGCCGAATTCACGATCTTGTTAATCATGACTAACCGTTTTTAACGATTCCTTTCTTAATGCTTCTTCCAGTCTGCCTTCAATCTCTTCCAGTTCATCTTCGTAGAAATATTTGTCGGCCTTATAAGGCTTTAATTTTTCTATCGTATTTTCCTGCTCGTCGTATTCAGCAAAATATACGCGGTCCATCCACTCCATGTTCCGGGCTTCGTTAAATTTGAGTACAAACACTTTTTCACCATCAATCTCAGTTGTCCCCATTAATGAAGTTTTTCCGGCCGAGGAAGTCATGGTGATGTAACGCGACGGGCGGTTTATCGAAGCCAAACCACGATACACCTTATTGAATACTTTTGTGATATCTGCCAATGGGGCGGTGAAATGATGATGCTCGCCGGTTGGCCGTGCGCAGTACATCGAATGGAAACCGATTCCAACCATGGCCAGAACATTACCCAAATCGATCCAGTTTTGTGCCGAACGATCTACATCCACTTTCCCATTTTCATCTTTATACAAACTAATGGTGTTCATAATCGGACTTTGACTCTTCACTTTAATGCTGTATTCTTTTAGTCGCTGAATGGCAGCAATTGCCCCAGGATTTAAGATTTCACGCGGTGTTGATGTGTGTGACATCCAAACTACCTGGATACCATTTTCAACGGTCATGCTCAGCAGTTCCAGTATTTCTTTAAACTGATCGGTAAGCAAATGCTCAGGATGAAAAGTGATAGCCCGTGAACCGATCCGTAACGTACGGATATGTAAAAGTTCCTCATCCTCCAAAATTGGAGTTAGGTATTCTTTTAAACGCCGGTAAGAGATATAACCTGCATCTCCTCCGGTAATTAAAATGTCGGTTACTTCTTTGTGTTGTTTCAGGTAATTGTGCACCTGACTGATATCGCGCTGTACAAACATGTCCTCATCGCCACGAACCTGTGCATGCCGGAAACAATAAGTGCAGAAAGCAAAACAGTTTTGTGTTCCGGCATCCAGAATCAGTTTAATTGGCGGGTATTTGTGCTGGCTTCCTTCCAGAATCTCAATTTTCCCCTCTTCGTTATAAAAGAAAGGTTTGTTCAGTTTCTGTTTCCCGTCGTGCGGATTGGTTTTTAGCTGGTAGGCTTCAACAACTTTTCTTCGTTCTTCTTCGCTTTCGGCGTCCAGGTATTTTTGTACATCCGCTTTGTTAATCATATCCGGTTGAGGAAATACCAGGTAATAATTCGGATCGTTTCTATAGTTGCTCCAATTGATGGTATTCAGAATATGTTTGGTAGCCATAAAACGATAGACCTCCAGAAAAAATTCGCGTTCCTTTACACTTTCTAATTCAATTCCATTTGCTTTTAATACGTGTAAGATTTCGCGAAAACCAATTAATCCCGTGTAATGTGTTTTTCCTTTAAAAAGCGCTTCTTTCTGCTTTGAAAATCCGGAATATTGTGGGTAACATTTTTGTAACCGGCGAATTAAACCTGCAGGTAAAAGACCCTCGTTATTAATGGTTTGAATTGTTTCGGGCGTAAAATCGTAAGCACGCATCATCTCAGCAACTTTTAATGATTCACTCGTACTGTTCATTTCGTTTTAAATTAAAAGTTCATTTTGAAAATTTCATAACACTCCAAAGCCAATACATAGCTTTATACGCGCCATGTAGAAAGGCTGTTGCGCTTCATTCCGAATCCGTCTTATCGACACACCGATTTGAAAGGAATTAATACAGTAAAAAGTATTGACAAGGGTCAATAAGAGTTATGGAATAGAAATAACTGCGGTTGCAGCTAATGTGAAACCGTATCATCATCGAGGCATTCTGGCATGCCTTGATAGAAAAATACAGGACATGAATACGATTGTATCATGTGCACAATTTATGAAATTTTATACCACAAGTCCATGATTTTTAAGATAATTTATAAAATTGGCAGATATCATCTTTTGTTAAATATTTTTTTAGCAACTTAAGGGGCTGAAAAAAAGTAGTTTATTGAATCAAAAAAAGAGCCTGTAATTTTATAACAGGACAATAATCTCAGAAAAATTTCAGGATGAAATTAATCGAACGAAATCTAAGATATTTCGTTTAATTAATTGGTAACAAACAGAAAACAGAAAAAATGAAAGTACTATTACTTGGCGCCGGGATGGTAGCCAAACCACTTGCCGATTATATTCTTGACAACAATATAGAATTAACAATTGCCACCCGCACACTTACAAAGGCCGAAAAATTAATCAGAAACCGCACAAACGGTAAAGCCCTGCAATGGACCATCGATGACATTGATCAATTGGATCAGCTAGTTGCAACTCATGATTTAACAGTAAGCCTGCTTCCTTATGCGCATCATGTTACGGTAGCCAAACTGTGTATTAAGCACAAAAAAAACATGGTGACCACATCGTACGTGTCGGATGAAATGAAAGCATTGGATGCAGCAGCGAAAGAAGCGGAAATTATTATTCTGAATGAGATCGGTGTTGATCCGGGTTTTGACCACATGACTGCCATGCGAATTATTGATAAGGTGCAAGACAAAGGTGGTAAGATCAAAGAATTTTACTCGTTGTGTGGCGCGCTGGCAGCACCCGAAGAAACTGACAATCCGTTTAAATACAAATTCTCGTGGTCGCCAAAAGGTGTGATTATGGCCGGAAATAACGGTGCCAAATATTTAAAAGACGGGGAAATTACTGAGCTGCAAACGGAAGACCTTTTTAAAAATCCTTTAAAAATTGATTTCCCTGAGGTTGGCGAAATGGAAGTTTATCCCAATCGCAACTCACTGGATTACATCGACATTTACGGATTGAAAGATGTTACCACTATGTATCGGGGCACTTTTCGCTATCCTGATTGGTGCGAAATAATGGACGCCATGAAAACGCTTGGACTTTTTACATACGACAAACAAAGTTTTTCAGGAAAAACCTACAAAAAAATTATGGCGCGCCAGCTTGATGTATACCCGGCCAACATAAAAGAAAAAGCGGCTGAACAACTTCGGCTTTCAATCGATAGTCCGGCAATTTTAGCCATGGAATGGTTGGGTCTTTTTAGCGACTATATGGTACCAATGGATGAAGGATCGAATTTTGATTTGGTTACCGACCTGATGCTCAAAAAAATGATGTTGCCTGAGCATGCTCGTGATATGGTTATTATGCTCCACTCGTTTTTGGTTGAAAATGCCGACGGAAGCACAGAAGTTGTAAAATCGCGCCTTTTGGATTTTGCGACTAAAGAAGATACATCGATTGCGAGAACTGTTGGGTTACCGGCCGCCATTGCTGTAAAAATGATTCTGGACGGAAAAATTACAGACAAAGGTGTTCACATACCGGTTTCGAAAAGTATTTACGAGCCTATTTTACCTGAACTGGAGAAACTTGGCATTGCCATGAAAGAAGAATGGGGAGTAAAAGAATCGGCAAAAATCAGTTGCTGATATGAACTTGAGGATAATACCAGGAAAACAAAAGCTCAGCTAGTCCCTTAATTTTCAAGCCTATATAAAACTTTTTGTTCCTATCAGAATAAGTTTGCGATAACCATAACAAACGAGCAACAAAGTTTTTTGTATTTTCCCCAATTAATTTCTACCTCATGGAAACAAGCAAAAAGATTTACATTTTCCTTATCGTAATCACGATTGTAGTGGTTTGTATCTACGCACAATCCATCATTATTCCTTTTATTTTAGCCATCCTGTTTTGGTTTCTCATTCGGGTAATCAAAAAATTACTGGAAAAAGTTAATTTCATTGGGCGGCTGCCTAAATGGATTCTTACCCTGTTTTCAACACTGGTATTGCTTGGTTTTTTAGCGCTGGCTGTCACTATGATATCTCAAAACATAAAAGTATTGTCAACAACGCTTCCCGAATACGAAGCCAACGTAAATAAAATTGCCCAACAGATTAACCAGAAATTTGATATTGACATTATGAATATGGCCGGAGATTTTGCCAAAGATTTGAATTTCGGAAGTATTCTATCATCGCTGTTCAGCACATTAACCAGCTTATTTGGTAATGCTTTTACAGTATTTCTATATCTTTTGTTTTTACTGTTGGAAGAACCGTTATTTCCTAAAAAGCTTAAAGCCATGTACCCCGAAAAAGAACGTTACGATCACGTAAAAAAATTAGTGGCCAAAATCGACCATTCCATAGGAAATTATGTTGCACTAAAAACGTTAACCAGCCTCTTAACCGGCTTCTTAAGTTATTTTGCCTTGCTTTTTATCGGAGTTGATGCGCCGCTGTTTTGGGCATTTTTAATATTTGTTTTAAACTTTATTCCCACAATAGGATCGCTTATTGCAACGATTTTCCCAACCATATTTGCCATTTTACAGTTTGGCGAATTAACGCCCGGAATTCTGGTGTTGTCTATTGTTGGTGCCATTCAGTTGGTAGTTGGCAACTTTATTGAGCCTCGACTAATGGGTAACACCTTAAACATCAGTCCTTTGGTTGTTTTTTTGACACTTGCAATATGGGGAGTAATCTGGGGAATTTCGGGCATGTTGTTAAGTGTCCCCATAACTGTAATTCTTATTATTATTATGTCGGAATTTCCGGGAACACGACCTTTTGCGATTTTATTAAGTCAACGCGGCACTATTAATAAATAAAACCTGTTTATCGAACATGAAACAACCACTTGTAATTCCAAAAACAGGAGCTTCTGATCCTGAATTACAGCAATTAATAACGTTTTACGAAGAGACACTTGGTTTCTGCCCCAACAGCGTAAAAACCATGCATCACCGCCCGCGAATTGCCTATGCTTTCATAGAAATGAACAAGGCTGTAATGGAAAACAATGGACGGGTCACCAGCGCTTTAAAACGAATGATCGCCTACATTAGCAGCAATGCAGCAGGTTGCCGTTATTGTCAGGCACACGCCATACGAGCAGCAGAACGCTATGATGCTGAACAGGAACAACTGGAAAATATTTGGGAATACAAAACACATCCTGCGTTTTCGAAGGCTGAACGTGCTGCGCTTGATTTTGCATTCGCAGCTTCCATAATCCCAAATAGTGTTGACGACCAAATTGCAGAAAACTTAAGAACATATTGGGATGAAGGTGAAATTGTAGAGATTACCGGCGTTGTTGCTTTGTTTGGTTATCTCAATCGATGGAACGATTCGATGGGAACTGAAATTGAAAACGGAGCAAAAGAATCGGGCGAAAAACTGCTTGGTCAAAAAGGCTGGAATACCGGCAAACACTCCTATTAACATACCGGTCTCAGACCTGTCATCCGTCAACAAATTTTACCTTTCATTTTTCCAACTTTGTAGCTCTAAATTTCTAGAAAATGAAAACATTAGCAGCGTTAGAACCGCAACCTCTTTTTAACTATTTCGAAGAAATCTGCCAGGTACCACGGCCATCGAAAAAAGAGGAAAAAATAAGACAATATTTACTTGATTTTGCCCGGAAAAATAAACTGGAAGCAAACACCGACAAAATCGGAAATGTAGTGATTAAAAAGCCTGCCAGTAAAGGTATGGAACAGGCGCCAACCGTTATTCTGCAAACGCACATGGACATGGTTTGCGAGAAGAATTCGGATAAAGAATTTGATTTTGATAACGACGCCATTGAGCCCATAATTGTTGATGG
This sequence comes from uncultured Draconibacterium sp., assembly GCF_963675065.1. Classification (NCBI taxonomy): domain Bacteria; kingdom Pseudomonadati; phylum Bacteroidota; class Bacteroidia; order Marinilabiliales; family Prolixibacteraceae; genus Draconibacterium; species uncultured Draconibacterium sp. The sequence continues at coordinate 2,320,213 of NZ_OY775906.1, forward strand.
TTGGGTAAAAGCCAACGGAACAACATTGGGTGCCGATTGCGGAATTGGTATTGCAGCCCAATTGGCGGTGCTGACTTCAAAAGAAATAAAACACGGCCCGATTGAATGTTTGATAACCGTTGATGAAGAAACCGGATTAACCGGTGCTTTTAACCTGCAACCCGGCTTTTTATCGGGCTCGGTTTTGCTAAACCTCGATTCGGAAGACGAAGGTGAGTTGTTCATCGGTTGTGCCGGAGGAGTTGATACGCTTGCTACTTTTGACTACCAGATGGAAGAGACAAATAAAAACTCAATAGCCCTGATAATTTCGGTAAGCGGACTTTTGGGAGGCCACTCGGGTGACGATATTCACAAAAACCGTGGAAACGCCAACAAAATTCTAAACCGTTTTTTATGGAACTGGAACGAGGATTTTGGAATCCGTCTCGCAGAGTTTAACGGAGGTAATTTGCGTAATGCCATTGCCCGCGAAGCATTTGGAATTATTACCATTCCTGCTGATAAAAAAGATGATGTGTTGGCTTCATACAATAAAATGGCGGCTTCGATAAAAGATGAATTTGAGTTTGCCGAACCAAAACTGGAAATCAGTTGTACAACAACTGAACTACCTGCGTTTGTAGTTGATATTGATACGCAAAACAAACTTTTAAATGCTGTTTATGCCTGTCCGCATGGCGTTTTGGAAATGAGCTCGCGCATGGAAGATATGGTGGAAACTTCCACTAACCTGGCTTCGGTTAAATTTAGCGACGACAATAAAATAGTGGTAACCACCAGCCAGCGTAGCGAAATTGAAGGCCGAAAATATTATGCCGCAGAAACTGTAAAATCGGTTTTCAACCTTGCCGGTGCAAGTGTAATACATAGCGACGGTTATCCGGGCTGGACTCCAAATCCGGATTCTGACATTTTAAAAACTACCGTTGAATCCTACAAAAAGCTGTTTGAAAATGAGCCGATTGTTCGCTCAATTCATGCCGGACTGGAATGTGGTTTATTCCTTGAAAAATACCCGCACCTCGACATGGTTTCGTTTGGCCCGACAATTAAAGGCGCACATTCGCCCGACGAAAGGCTGGACATTTCAACCACTGAAAAATTCTGGAAACACCTGGTTGATGTGCTTGAAAATATAAAATAGAATTCAAGAAAAAGGAGCTTCAAATGAAGCTCCTTTTTTATTCTTTATTAAAATAAAATGATCTTAATGAAATGCTGCTCCCTGAACTTTCATGATTCTTTTTTTCGATAACCCTGATCTGTAGCGTGTGCTTTCTGTTTTTCAAATCTTTATCCAGGGTATAGCTTTTTAATTCGGGTTCATCATTATCTGAATAAACATCTTGTTCGAACCAGGGCTGTCCATCGATACTGTATTCAATAATTCCGGAAGTATTAGCAGAGTATACCAATATTCCAATAGCGGTTCCTTTAAAACGAAATTTGATAATCTCGCTGGGATACTCTCCTTTAAGCACCTTTTCTTCTGAGACGATTGTCATCTCCCAGCCTTTAATGGGCTTTGGCGGATCGGGCGAAATAAAAACCGGATTTGGAAAATCATTCCCATCAACCAAGTTTGACACATCCTGATCGGTTTGTGCCTGCGCAGTTATACCCAGAACTAGCAATAAAAAGATCCCCACTATTCGCATGATTCAGATGATTTGAAAAGCTGAAGGTAACAAATTCATTCTTTCCATTCAATTTTTTCCTTCCAGTCACGTCGGCCCGGCGAAGGAAAATCCATCATTACCTGCCCAACGTAAAAAAAGCCCATACTTTTTTGGTTGTTTTCCAGCTCCAGTAATTCATCAAATAACTCGATAAAACCCGGTGTAGCCCAAAAAGCAGCCAAATCCATTTCGGTAGCGGTTAACCACATATTTTGCACTGCCATTGATACCGCAGCAACTTCTTCCCACTCAGGTAAACGACTGGCAGAATCAGGCTGCAAAATTACAGCAATGGCCACCGGCACACGCTCAATTGTTGATGCAAACTTTTCGATTTTCTCAGGAGCAACCGGATAACCTTCCTTTTGTTTTTCCAGCAATAACGCTTTGGCATCGGCAGCCAGTTTGGCTTTGGCTTCGCCGCGGTAAACTTTAAAACGCCAGGGTTCCGTTTTTTTATGGTTTGGTGCCCAGTTGGCACTTCTTAACAACTCTTCTACCGAGCCGTTTGGCAAGTCTTTTTTGGCAAATAAACGTGGCGGTGTCGCCCTTCGGTTTTTTATAATTTCTATAACTGACATATTGTTTCTCTAAAAGATTAGTTTTTAGAAAAACACAACATCACTCAAAAAGTTGAATGGATTTTAATAAAGTTTCAGCCTGCAAAAATCGAGTTTAAAATACTACAAGTAACTATTCCTCGTCCTTGGTATAACCCAGAATTTTGAACATCTCCTCTGCCGACTGCTCATTACGATACACATAATCGAAGAAATTACCTTTCTCGTCGCGATCGATAATTACGTGTTTTGGTGCCGGAATCAAACAGTGTTTAATTCCGCCATAACCACTGATTGCATCCTGGTAAGCGCCGGTGTGGAAAAAACCCAGATACAGCGGCTCTTTATCATCGTCGGAATAAGACGGTAGCAGTACCTCCTGGTTAAAGTCTTCCGAGTTGTAATAGTCAGAATGGTCGCAACTGATACCTCCAATATTGGCGCGTTTGTATTCGTTATTCCATTTGTTGATCGGCAGCAAAATAAACTTCTCGAAAATCGACCACGAGTCCGGAATGGTATTCATTAAACTGTTGTTAATGATGTACCAGCTTTCGGTATCGTTTTGTTGTTTTTGCTCCAGTACCTCGAAAATGATCGCCCCACTTTCGCCAACCGTATATTTGCCAAACTCGGTATAAATATCCGGGTCAGGCAGGTTTTCAGCCGAGCAGGCCGTTTTTATATTCGAAACTATTTCCTTGATCATGTACTCGTAATCGTATTCAAATCCCAGGTGGTTACGTATTGGGAAACCGCCTCCCAGGTTAAACGAATCGAGTGAGTCGCACTGTTTTTTCAGCTCCACGTAAAGCTTCATCGCTTTTTGGAATTCGCCCCAGAAATACAAACTGTCCTTAATTCCCGAATCTACAAAAAAGTGAAGCATCTTTAACTCGATATTTTTCTTCCCCTTTATATTCTTTTCGAAAAACTCCGGAATTTTTGTGTGCCGTATTCCTAAACGTGAAGTATAATATGCCGACTGCGATTCCTCATTAATCGCCATTCGGATACCCACTTTTACCTTTTCGCCATTGGCCAGTTTTTCAATTCGCTGCAGCTCATTAATACTATCTAATACAATGATATTATTCTTAAATCCAAGCCGTTGCAGTTCGATAATTTTCTTAAGATATTCCTGCGTTTTGTAGCCGTTGTGAATGATCTTCCGGTTCTTATCGATTTTTTTATCCTTAAAAAGATGCAAAATCAAATCGATGTCGTACGATGATGAAGTTTCGAGGTTTACATTGTGTTTTAAGGCCTCGTTAACCACATGCGAAAAGTGGTTACATTTTGTACAATAACAATAATAATACTTACCATCATAATTGTTCTTTTTAATGGCCTTATTAAACAGGTTACGCGATTTTTTTATTTGTTCCCCAATTTTTGGCAGGTATATAAACCTAAACGGGGTACCGTATTTTTTAATCAGATATTTTAAAGAGATACCGTGAAAGGTTAACGAATCGCCTCTTAAATCAAAGCCTTCCTGTGGGAAGTAGTAACTTTGCTCAATCAAATCAAAATAAGTATTCTTCATCTACGTAGCCATAAAAAATTATCAGCGTTTTTACTCAAGTTTCAAACCGCAAATAAAAATAATTTTTTTCGATAATTCCCGTACTAAAAATAAAAACGGAGCAAAAGCTTCATTTTTTTCTATTTCAGCAAAAAACTGCAAAAAAATGCGGTCTTCATTTTCCTCGAATCACCCAAAGTTAATAATAACCACTGTAGGGCAAAATCATCCTGCCAGAGAACTTAGTGCATTAGTAATACTGGCTGTAACGTTAGCATCCCACTACGGTTTTCCTGTTTCGCATTTTGTTAAAACCAAATATTTTTTGGATTAAAATCTTTATTTTCGAAAGTTTCACTCATCAAAAAAAATGCTTAATTTGTCTCGACAATTTTATATACTTCATACGAAACTACAATATTCGGGTGAATATATGTTATGTTACTGAATTTAAAATGATTAAACAAGAAAATGAGTAAAGTTTTAATAATTGGTGCAGGTGGTGTTGGTCGTGTGGTTGCCAGCAAGTGTGCAGATAATCCGGAAGTTTTTTCAGAAATTCTGTTAGCCAGTCGTACCGTTTCCAAGTGCGATGTAATTGCAAAAGAAGTTGGTAAAGGAAGAATAAAAACGGCCTCGTTAAATGCCGATAATGTAGCAGCTACAGTTGCTCTGATCAAAGAATTTCAACCGGAACTGGTTATCAATGTGGCACTTCCTTACCAGGACCTTCCGATTATGGATGCCTGCCTCGAAACCGGCGTAAACTATTTGGATACTGCCAATTACGAGCCAAAAGACGAAGCTAAATTTGAATACAGCTGGCAGTGGGCTTACCACGATCGCTTTAAAGAAAAAGGGATTATGGCTGTGCTGGGTTGCGGATTCGATCCGGGCGTAACCAGTATTTACACCGCATATGCAGCCAAGCATCACTTTGACGAAATGCACTACCTTGATATTGTAGATTGTAACGGCGGCGACCACGGAAAAGCATTTGCAACCAATTTTAACCCTGAAATTAACATTCGTGAGATTACTCAAAACGGACGCTACTGGGAAAATGGACAATGGGTAGAAACCAAACCTTTTGAAATTAAAAAAGCCTTGAACTACCCCAATATCGGTGCCAGAGATTCATACGTTCTTTATCATGAAGAGCTGGAGTCGCTGACAAAAAACTTCCCAAGCTTGAAGCGCGCCCGTTTCTGGATGACTTTCGGCCAGGAATACCTGACTCACCTGCGTGTAATTGAGAATATTGGAATGAGCCGAATTGATCCGGTAAAATACAAAGGCATTGACATTATTCCCTTGGAGTTCCTAAAAGAGGTGCTTCCAAATCCGGGAGATCTTGGCGATAACTACACCGGAGAAACATCTATCGGATGCCGCATTAAAGGCGTAAAAGACGGCGAAGAAAAATCCTACTATGTGTGGAACAACTGCAGCCATCAAAAAGCTTTTGAAGAAACCGGTACTCAGGGTGTATCTTACACCACAGGTGTTCCGGCTATGCTGGGGGCGATGATGGTGCTTTCCGGAAAATGGCAGGGCAAAGGCGTATTTAACGTTGAAGAATTCGATCCGGATCCGTTTATGGAGAAAATTGGCGAACACGGTTTGCCTTGGAACGAAGAGATTAATGGCGATCTTGAAGTATAACAAGCCAGGCGCAGAGGGCAAAGAGCACGGCGCCTTTTCCCTCTGCTCTTTGCGCTAAGCGCTTTGCAAAATGAATTATAAAGAAATACCATCTCCGGCTTTTGTGCTTGATGAAAAATTGCTTCGTAAAAACCTTGAGCTGATCAACACCGTTCAGCAGGAAGCCGGAATTGAAATTATCCTTGCTTTTAAAGGATTTGCCATGTGGAGCACCTTCCCTATTGTTCGCGAATATTTAAAAGGCGCAACAGCCAGTTCATTGTACGAAGCGCGCTTGTGTTTCGAGGAAATGAAAACCCACGCGCATCTTTATTCGCCGGTTTACCTCGATCATGAATTTGACGAATTGATGAGCTACAGCAGCCACATTGTTTTTAATTCAGTCAAACAATTTGAAAAGTATTACCAACGCACACAAACAGCGGATCATAAAATTTCTTGTGGTATTCGGATAAATCCTGAATATTCTGATGTGGGTACCGATCTATACAATCCAAGTGCACCGGGCTCGCGACTGGGAATTGGCAGCAACGAAATACCGGATGAACTGCCTGAAGGAATTGAAGGCATTCATTTCCATGTGTTGTGCGAATCAGATTCATTCAGCCTGGAAAAAGTACTCAAGAACCTCGAAAACAAATACAGTAAATACCTGCATCGGGTAAAATGGGTGAATATGGGCGGCGGCCACCTGATGACACGGGAAGGCTATAACCATCAACACCTCATCAAACTGCTAAAGGATTTCAGAAAAAAATACGACGTAAAAGTAATTTTGGAACCCGGCAGTGCCATTGCCTGGGAAACGGGCGTTTTGGTTTCAACAATTCAGGATATTGTGGAACACAAAGGCGTAAAAACAGCGATTCTTGATGTTTCGTTTACTGCCCACATGCCCGACACGCTTGAAATGCCGTATCGCCCGAAAATAATCGGGGCACATGATTCAACAGAAGAAAGCCGATACCTGTATCGTTTGGGAGGCGGCAGTTGTCTGGCTGGTGATTTTATGGAAGCCTACGATTTTGGCCACGAACTGCAAATTGGCGAGCAAATCATATTTCTAGATATGATTCATTACACCATGGTAAAAACCACCATGTTTAACGGCGTTAATCATCCATCAATTGCCATTTGGACAAAAGATGATGAACTACAGATTATTCGGAAATTCAACTACGAAGATTTTAAAAACCGATTGTCGTAAGGAAACTTCTTTGGGTTGAAAAGCCATTAATTTAATGCCGCGAATAAAATTCGCAAGAAAAACCACCAGGTCACGAAGTCAACAAAGAAAACTCAGGATTTGATTTCTTCAACTTTGTAACTTGGTGGTCTTCGTGGTAAAAGTTATAAATGAAGTATAAAAGCTACTAACTAAAATATATAAACCGACTATGAAAAACCTGATTGTCTTTCTTTTACTGCTTTGCAGTTTAACTTCATTTAGCCAGGAAAACACCAATGAACGCGCCAGATGGTTCACCGACTCACGCTTTGGAATGTTTATTCACTGGGGAGTGTACAGTGGTGCCGAAGGTTACTGGAAAGGCGAAAAAATCAGAAACGATAACGATTATGCCGAGTGGATTTTATACCGAAACAGCATTGATCGCGATGAATACCTTACACTTCTCGACCGTTTTCAATGGGACGAAATTGATCCTGAAGAGTGGGTAATACTGGCTAAAAAGTCAGGAATAAAATACATTACCATTACCGCCAAACATCATGATGGCTTTGGGTTATGGGACAGCAAAGTGAGTGATTACGATCTGGGTGATTACACCAATCCCAAACGCGATATTATTACAGAAATGGCTGAAGCCTGCAAAAAGCACGGCATTAAACTTTGCCTGTACTATTCGCACTGGGTTGACTGGGAACACCCGCTGGGTTGGAACCATAGCCGCGAAATTTACAAATTATCAGAAAGTGATTACGACCGATACTGGCAGCAGAAGGTGATACCACAAATTACCGAGCTGCTAACCAATTATGGCGAGATTTCGATGCTTTGGTTCGATATGTGGATTCATCATTCCGAAAGTATCGTCACCAAAGAACAACTGCTTCAATTAAAATCATTGATACGAGAGTTACAACCCAATTGCCTGGTAAATTCTCGTTTAGGCTTATCGATCGAGGAAGATCCCGACATTGATTACAAAACATTGGGCGACAACCAGCTTGGCGACAAAAAGGAAGATTTCCCGTGGCAATCGCCGGCAACGGTAGCCCATTCGTGGGGCTTTCATTCGTCTGATTCGCAATGGAAATCAACGTCAACATTATTAAAATCGCTAATCGGAAACGTTAGTTTGAATGGTAATTTTATGCTGAACATCGGGCCACGTGCCAATGGCGATGTTCCCTTCGAGATTTCGCAACGAATGCTTGAAATGGGCAAATGGCTGCAGGTAAATGGAGAATCGATTTACAATGCGGAAGCCTTCGATCTGAACAAAGACCTGCACGACTGGGGAAAAATTACCTGCAAACAAGATGGGAACATCTTTAAACTATTCCTACATGTAGACAACTGGCCCCTGAACAAACATATGAATCTTACTGGAATAACAAGTAATCCTGAAAAAATTTACCTGCTGGCAGATAAGCAGAAATCAGCACTCTCCTTTTCGCACTCCGGAGCTTTTACACAAGTTATGTTGCCTGCAGACCAACCAGATCCTTATGTTTCCATAGTTGTGGTTGAATACAAATCAAAACCGGAAATTATGAATAGACTTGTAGCAAAAACAAGCGACGATGGATATTCCTTACTTCCCGGGAATCAAAATCCGCAGCCTCAATCAATGGAAATAACACCTCCGGCAAAATACGGAACGGTTCCAGCCTTTGTGCCAGCAAATGGCGTTACTGATTTTAGCTGGAAAATATACGTTGACAAACCGGGTGAAAAAAGAGTGGATGTGTCGTATAGTTTTCAGGGCAACAGAAACAATAGCCAGATTGTGTTAAAAGCTGCCGGGCAATCATTGTATCATTCGGTGAATCCAACCGGGCAAACTGTTGGGGAACCCAATCAGGATTGGTATATCGATAATTTCGAATCGAATAAAATCGGTATGATCGATTTCCCGAAACCCGGTTTTTACACCATAGAGCTCAGCATTCAGCCAACAGAGATAGATCCAATCAAGTTCCAGTGGTTGTGGATTAAATAAGTTTGAATTGAGGATAAAAGACTAAACGACCTTATTAACAATTGTTAATAACCGTGGTTAATTCACTGTGGATATAAACGACTGAAAATCACTTGCATTTTTCATTTTTCGCTGTATATTTGATCTATCAGGTGAGCGATAAAAGGCTGCTTGGAAATTGTGGAAACGGAGAAAGTTTCTTAGTTGAAACCGAAACCATTTCATCCCACCCCTCGGGGCGGCACAATGAAAAAGCTGAAGTTTGAACGCGATATTCTGGAGTATCAAAGTTCAGGCAATCATCTGAAAGAAGTTCCAGAAGTTCTTTCAAGATTGAGTCATCAGGCAGGAAGTAAAAAGACCAAGGTCTTAGCTGCGAAACTGCACAACGAAAACGAGGCAACTCAAACCCGTTGATTGGAAAAGGGGCATCCTTAGGGATTAACTGAATACACTGACAGACACTTCGTTCAGGAAGGTAAGCGCGATTACCGAAAGGACAACCGGAAGGCTGAGCCGTAGAAAGCAAAGCCGGAAAGTGAAGGCAAAAGCCAATTCGAAAGAAAAAGCCGACGCCGGTCGTAATAACCGTAGCCTGGCACCAAAAGTAACTTCGGTTACTTGAAAGTGAATGGGAGCTATTTGTAACAAAATAGTTCCCATTTGTGTTTTATATACCTGCCTAAACCATAACCCAAACATTCTTATTACTTTTATCGCAAAATGTAATTTCATGATTCCACAAATTGATAAACTCAAAAATACCAAAAGCGGAAATTTCTTTTTAATGGCCGGCCCGTGTGCCATTGAAAGCGAAACTATGGCAATGGAAATTGCCGAAAAAGTGGTTGCCATCACCGAAAAATTAAAGATTCCATACATATTCAAAGGTTCGTACCGAAAAGCCAACCGATCGCGCATTGATTCGTTTTCAGGAATTGGCGACGAGAATGCATTACAGATTCTAAAAAAAGTACGTGAAACTTTCGACATTCCTGTAGTTACCGATATTCATACGGCCGAAGAAGCAGCAATGGCTGCCGAATATGTTGATGTACTGCAGATACCCGCATTTTTGTGCCGCCAAACCGATATTTTAGTGGCTGCTGCAAAAACCGGCAAAGTGGTAAATATCAAAAAAGGACAGTTCTTGTCGGCCGAAGCAATGCAGTTTGCGGTGAACAAAGTGCGCGATAGCGGCAACAACAATATCGCGCTAACCGAACGGGGAACAACATTTGGCTACCAGGATTTAGTGGTGGATTACCGCGGAATTCCGGTAATGAAAGCAATGGATGTTCCGGTAATTCTGGATATTACCCATTCCCTGCAACAGCCTAACCAGGCCAGTGGTGTTACCGGTGGCAAACCAGAATTGATTGAAACTGTTGCACGTGCCGGAATTGCTGTGGGTGCTGATGGAATTTTTATCGAAACACATCCCAAGCCGGCTGAAGCCAAATCGGATGGCGCCAACATGTTGCAACTGGATTTGTTGGAGCAACTTTTAACCAAACTGGTTTTATTAAAACAAACCGTCAATCAATTGGGATAAATGGCATTTCAAACCATTGCTGAGGAATTAAAAAAACTGGTGATTAGCTGGGCAAATAAGCTCGAAAATTTACCATCGCCAACTATTGCTGAACGGAGAAATAGTCAGGATCGTTCGATCCGACAAATCGTAGGGCACATGGTTGATTCGGCCTCAAACAATACGCACCGTGTAGTTCATTTGCAATATCAGGAATCGCCGGTTGAATATCCCAATTATGCCACTTATCGCAACAACGATAAGTGGATTGCCATTCAGAATTACAAGGAAGAAGATTGGAATGTGCTGGTAAACCATTGGAAATTTACCCATCTGCATTTTATTCATGTTATCCGAAATGTAAATAAAGAAAAGCTCGATCAGCAATGGATTGCAGATACCAACCAACTTGTTTCGCTAAAAGATATGGTTGAAGATTTTCCAAGACATTTCAAACTGCACATCAAAGAAATTGAAGAACTAATTAATCTGAAATAAAATGAAAAACAGAAGATCATTTCTTAAAAAACTGGGTACAGGAATTGCGGCAGCCGGAATCATTCCATTCGCAAAACAGGCAAATGCCGGCGAAGTAAAATTAAAAGATGCGCTGATACACCACGTATTTTTCTGGCTAAAAGAACCGGAAAATGAAACGCACAAAAAACAACTGGTTGAAGCTTTGAACCAACTCACTAATGTAAAAACCATAAAACTTAGCCACATTGGGTTTCCGGCATCAACTGAGGACCGCGATGTGGTTGATCATTCCTATTCGGTGTCGTATATGGCCATGTTCGATAGCCAGGCCGACCAGGATTCGTACCAGATTGATCCGATTCACCTAAAATTTGTAGAGGAAAACCAGCATTTGTGGAATAAGGTTGTGGTTTATGATTCGATAGATCAGGCTTTATAAGTTCGGGCAGAGGTTTCATACTCTTTTTCAACTCCGAAAAAGTTTAAACCTGCTGATTTTACCACTCCCCCCGGCACTTCAATGCGCCAAATGGCAATTCAACGTGTCAAACGGCAGTTTTACCCCTTCCTTTGGCAATCTAACACGTCAAATGGCTATTTTTCCCCGTCCTTTGGCAATTTAATGCGCTAAATGGCAGCTTTTTCCATTTTCTATGGCCATTTAACGCTTCAAATGGCTATTTTTTATTATTCCTATAGCTATGTATACCCTCTCATCGGCTATTTTTTTGAAAAAATTGGCATTCGTAATCCATCCTTTGGTGAATTTTCTGGTAAAATTCGCTATCGAATGTTTTCCATCCGCCAATTTTCCTGTTCCCCGGGCAACTTCTAATAAAAGAAAAGATAAGCCAGTAATATTGATGCGATGATGCCCGTAAAATCGGCAATTAAACCACAAATTACAGCATATCGGGTATTTTTAATTCCAACGGCACCAAAATACACGGCAAGTATATAAAATGTAGTATCGGTAGCTCCCTGCACCGTGCTGGCTACACGACCAACAAACGAGTCGGCGCCATAAGTTGTCATGGCGTCCACCATCATTCCGCGGGCACCACTTCCACTCAAAGGTTTCATTAAAGCCGTAGGTAAAGCCGGAGTGAAATCGGCGTTTACTCCCATTTGCTCAAATGCCCAGGTTACACCGGCAACCACCCAGTCCATTGCTCCCGAAGCCCGGAACACTCCAATAGCAACCAAAATAGCTACCAAATAAGGAATAATTTTCACTGCCGTTTTAAAACCGTCTTTTGCCCCTTCAATAAAAGCCTCGTAAACATTTACCTTCCGAAATAAGGCCATCAGAATAAAAGCCACTATCACCGTGAACAGAATAAAGTTACTGGCTACATTCGATACCTGTGTAATAGCATCTTTATCGAGCGTTGAGAAATACCAGATGATACCCACAATAATAGCTGTTAATCCGCCGAGATAAGACAGAATCACTTTATCGAGTAAATTTATTTTTTGATAGATAGCCACAGAAATTAATCCGGCAATGGTAGAAAAATAAGTAGCCAACAGAATCGGAATAAATATATCGGAAGGATTTACAGCTCCCAGCTGCGCACGATAAACCATAATACTTATGGGCAGTAGCGTTAGCCCCGAAGTATTCAGCACCAAAAACATAATTTGCGCATTCGATGCCGTTTTTTTATCAGGATTGGTTGCCTGCATTTCTTTCATGGCCTGCAAGCCCATTGGCGTTGCAGCATTGTCGAGGTTAAGCATATTGGCCGCAATATTCATCAGAATTGAACCATGTGCCGGATGTTCTTTCCCCAGCTCCGGAAATAGTTTATTAAAAAACGGTCCAATCACTTTCGAGAACACATGCACAATTCCGCCTTTCTCCCCTATTTTCATAATCCCCATCCACAGGGTTAGCACACCGGTTAATCCTAACGATATTTCAAAACCGGTTTTAGCCATATCGAAAGTGGCTTGAACCATGTCGGTAAAAACCTGTGTATCGCCCAGAAAAACAAGCTTTACCAGGGCTATTACAAATGCGACTATAAAAAAGAAAATGAAAAGATAATTCAGTGCCATTCTGCCAATTGAAATATGATTTTGAATAAAGAATTTTCGCTAAAAATTGTGTTTCATAAGTTTGGCTCCTAAAGATAGATGAAGTTTTCTTTTCTGCAAACATAAAAAAAAGAGGGACTTTACAGCCCCTCTTTTAATTCAAACCAAATCTCCATTTATTATTTGTATTCCGGACGTTGTTCCAGAATACCAACTTGTTGATCTAACTGACTTTGTGGAATTGGCATATACTTGTCGTTATTATCAAAAGTATAACCAGTCATACCTGCTGCTGAAGTACGAATTCTTTCGTCACCTCTGGCGAAATCATTTAGCACATCTGCCATACTCATACCACCAATTTTATTAGGAAGATCGTCCCAGCGACGAAGATCGAAGAAACGGAATCCTTCAGTAGCAAACTCTAAACGTTGCTCCCACTGAACAGCTTCCATAGCTTCATTTGCATCAGCAAACGCATCGTATAAACCAATCTGATAATTAGCAGCTGGCTCAGTCCAATCTACTTGTCCACCTGTCATGTAATCGCCATCGGAAGAACCGTCGCCCCATGGATAAGCTGTTGTAGGCAATGTATTAGTCTGTACTTTACCCATTACTGGCTCACTATCTTTAGCACGCTGACGAATCATATTTACATAAGTACGTGCAGTTTCCACATCTCCACGATATGCAGCACATTCGGCTTTCCAAAGAATAACGTGGGTATAACGCAGGTAACGGTAGTTATTGGCGTTAATACCAGTTTGCCATCCTGTAGTTGTTGATAAGCTAAAACGCTCCGACTTTTTAAAGAATGGTTTTGGTACCGGCAAATATGGACCACCGTCTGCTTGTTTACGTATCCAGGCAGCTCCTCTGTTAATACCCCAATCTTTGTATGGAATACCACGACGACTAATTGTATGGTCAACACGTGGATCAAGAGGATGATCTGTAGGTACAAATGCGTCTTCTGACGAAATACCCTGGTCGTTTGCTAAATCGGTGTCATTAAAAGAAACATTGGCAAACCGTTTTCGTCTACTTTATAAGCGTTGAAAAGGTTTTGAGAAGGCTGGTGGAAACCGCAGCACATACCGATGTCGCCACCGTGAGGCCAGTTCAAACCAATACCCATCTCTGCATTCAACGATTCGTTAATATCATTAACATTTGCCTGAATTTCAAAGATCGATTCTTCGTTATTGTTTGTTTCAATATTGAAGTTATCCATAAAATCATCAACCAGTGTAAATTGACCGCTTGCAATAATTTGGTCAAGTAAAGCTTCTGCTTCAGAATATTTCAGATCCTGCAGGTATGCTCTTGCAGCCAATGCCATAGCAGCATATTTGGTAGCACGACCAACCTGTGCCTGAGTAGCAGGCAAGTTACTTGCAGCATAAGCTAAATCATCGGTAATAAATTTAAGAACAGCACCCTCAGCATTTACGTTAGCTACCTGAGAAGGATCTTCTACATTCTCATCAAGAATTGGTAAGTAATCGCCAAATACCAAACGGGCTTCGAAATAAAATAAAGCACGCAAAAAGCGGGCCTGTGCCCTAAATTGGCTTGCCTCATCGGCAGTAATTGTTCCGTCTTCTTCAGTCTTATTAATTACACGAATCGTTTTATTAGCACGGTCAACACCCATACCGAACGCCCACTGCCACTTGTCAGCAGGATAGTTGTTGGTAGATTGTACTACCCAGTGTTCGATATCGTTTACCGGTGTCTGGTCAGTGATTTCAGATCCTTTGTAAGCATCGTCAGATGCAGCCGAACCATAACTCCAGTTTTGAATGGAAGCTCCCCACGAAATTTCCCATAGAGAACTACCGCTCACCATTGCATAGGTACCGATCAACAATGCATCAATACCGGTAGCATCGTAGAAAACATTCTCTGAGGTAGAACCAGGAGGTTCCTTTGTCAGGAAGTCTTCGGAACATGAATATGACATGGTTAATAAGAATACTATAACCATTAATATTGATAGTTTTTTCATAATACTCATCTGTTTTATATTCAAATTAAATTAACTATTACAAACCAAGTTGAACACCGAACATGATCTGACGAGGTGTAGGCCATGCTCCCATATCCATACCCATATAAGTACCAGAAGAGTTAACTTCAGGATCCAGTCCGCTATAGCCGGAAATAGTAAATAAGTTAGATACCTGTCCGTAAAGTCTTAAGCTCTTAATTCCTGCCCGGTCGAGCAATGATTTAGGAACAGTATACCCCAGACGTAAGTTTTTCAGACGTAAGTACGATGCATCCTCAATAAAAGCAGTAGAAGGCTCCTGAGAAATATCACTTAAGTCAAGCTTTGGTAATTCAGCTTTTGAATTATCATCCAAATAAGGACTTCCCCAAGTGTTGTACAATGCGTCTTTGCTTAAACCACCATTAAACTGACCGTAGTCAATCCAACGAGTTACATAGTTAACCATTTCATTACCCAGACTACCATAGAAGAACATAGTTAAATCAAAGTTTTTATAACCAAGATTAATGTTCAAACCACCGGTTACATCAGGATGTGGACTTCCGATAAAGGTTCTGTCATCAGCAGTGATTGTTCCATCACCACTCACGTCTCTGTATTTAAAGTGACCAGGCTGATTGTAGTCAGTGTCACCATAAGGAGCATGTGCATCGGCTTCTGCCTGAGTTTGGAAAATACCGTCAACGATATAACCATAGAATTCAGGAAAAGCAGTTCCGGCAGTAAAGCGAGTATATACTTTCTGACGTTCTGTTGCAGCATCTACATAACGATCAGGGTCTCCTGAAAGTTTTAGGATTTCGTTTTTGTAATGCGACAAGTTCATACTTATATTGTAAGTAAGGTCGCCACCTACTGCCGTGTTGTTATACGATATTTCGAAATCAATACCTTTGTTTTCCATTTCACCAACGTTAACATAAGGAGCTGTTGCAATACCCATTACCTGAGGAATAGGTTCGCGGAACAACATATCTTCTGTATTACGTTTCCAAAAGTCGATGGCAAGGGCCAGGTGATTATCCAGCATATTGGCATCGATACCCACATTGATCGTTTTTGTGGTTTCCCATGTTACGTCTTCACTACCTAATGTTGCAGGTTTAAATCCTGAAACAGCACTTGTATTCGATCCGTCAACTGCATAAGATGCACGGTAAGCATCGGTTGAATAAGTTGAGAATGAGTTGTAGTTACCAATACGGTCGTTACCCGACATACCCCAACCTAAACGCAATTTTAACATGTCTAACCAACTACGAGACCCTTGCATAAAATTCTCTTCTGTAATTGCCCATGCAGCAGAACCAGCAGGGAAAACAGCATATTTATTTTCATCACTAAAACGTGAAGAGCCATCACGACGCACAGTACCTTCCACGTAATATTTACCCATGTAGTTGTAGTTTACACGGCCAAATACAGAGAACAATGACCATTCTGATGCATTACCACTGTTTTCCTTGTTACTTTCACCTGAATCAAGTTGCATGTAGTTAGGATCTTCAGAGAAATACACACGACGGCTTGCATTTAACGATTGATATGTATTTTCAACAGCTTCGGTACCTGCCAGTATGTTCAGTTTGTGAACATCGTTAAATGTTTTACTGTAATTCAAAGTATTCGACCAGTTCCACTGAATACTATAGTTTGAATTAGCATCAACTCCATTAACGGTATTGGGCTCCGAACGTTCGTAAGTTGGAAGAACATAACCTTTGTAATTCCATTGCCCCATGTTTGCACCAAATAATGTTTTTGCAGTAAGGCCTTCAGCTAAAGTAACTTCAGCAAATGCATTTCCTAAAATACGCATCCATTTACCTTTGTTATTACGAGCATCCCATAGAATTTGTACAGGATTGGAAGCGTTACCCATTTCGGAAGCTTTAGATCCGGCAAATTCTTGACCGCTAATATCATAAACAGGAATAATTGGTTGTGAACGGTAAGCATGAGAAATTGCAGTACCTTCACCGTTATCACCAAATTCCCCACTTTCGTCAATGTACACAACTTGTAACGATTCGCCAACTTTTAACCAGTCGTTAAATTTGGCATCCGCATTCATACGCATGGTATAACGCTTGAATTCTGTCCATTTTAAGATACCTTCTTCATCAAGGTAGTTGGCAGAAAATGCGTAAGTAGAATTTTTACCACCACCACTAATAGAAAGGTCATACTCTTGAATGATACCAGCTTGATAAATCTCGTCGTACCAGTCAGTACCTTGTTTGTTAGCTTTAAAGAAAACATTGCCAGGATAACTGTAAGCTGACTCATCAACTTCGCCATTCATAGCTCCCGCAGGCAAAATGTAATCAGGAATTACAGGAGAAGACCCTGAGCCATACTGCGCATGATTCGGTGCAACGCCTTGGTTGGCGGCCGTTAACCATACTGCATCGGCGTACTCTTGTGTATTCAACAAATCGTATTGGTTTGTTGCATTTGTAACACCTGTACGTACAGAGAACTTAATGTTTGGCTGCTGGTTTGCACGTCCGCGTTTGGTAGTAATAATTACAACACCGTTTGCACCACGTGTACCATAAATAGCAGCAGAAGAAGCATCTTTCAATACTGAAATACTTTCGATATCCCCCGGAGGGATATTGTTTCCAGGTCCTGAAGGTACACCATCAATTATGTACAATGGATTCGGATCGTTAATGGTTCCAATACCGCGAATACGAATTGTAGCATCAGCACCAGGACGATTGGCAGAAGTAACAGTAACACCTGAAACCTGTCCCTGAAGACGGCTTGCAACACTTGTTTCTGATGTAGTTTCCAGCTTTTCAGCCGAAACAGAAGAAACAGCACCTGTTAATTCTTCTTTCATTTGAGTTCCGTAACCCACTACAACCACCTCGTCAACACCGATCACATCGGCTTTCATCACTACATTAATTGTTGATTGCCCTGCAATCTCAACTTGCTGTGTTAACATCCCGATGTAAGAAAAAGTTAATTTCTCTGCACCTTCAGGTAACGTTAAGGTGTAATTACCTTCAATGTCGGTAATTGTTCCCTGAGTGGTTCCCTGAACCACAATCGACACACCAGGTATCCCTACGCCTTCTTCATCGGTAACACTACCGGTAATAGCTGTTTGCGCATAAGAACCTAAAGAAAATGCCATGAATACAGACATCATAAGCAAGGTTAAAAAACCTCTTAAAGGATTTTTTTCCATAGATTTTAAGTTTTGGTATTAATAAATAGAAATTTGAATAAAAATTATTCTGGATTGAACTGTAGCGAACCTACAATTCCTTATAAGGATCAGTGTGGTTTATCCATAAGTTTAATTAATTAGTTAGTTAGTAAAATAGAATCTTCGTTAGTTTTAGTTCTAAACCAAAAATACCGGTTAAATATTTTTGATTCCATCGCTAAAGTATATTTTTCATTTCAACATTGGAAAAGTACACGATGTGTTAAAAAACATAATTGTTATTTTTACATTAAGAAAACGAATCGCAACACCCGCTAGCACAATTAATAAGCTCATTTACCAGTGAAATTAATGTCTTCTTTTAAGGAGTGTTTTATTCAGAAAATCCTTTTATTATTGTAGTGCTATTCAAAACTACCAAAAAATGAAAAAAGTTTTCTATTGGCTGCTAGCTATTGTAATTACACTTGCTGCGGTTATTTATCAACGCAAAACAGGCCCCACCTACGACAAAAAATTGTCGGTAGAAGTTAATAATACCAATTACGAAGTAAAATTAGTACGCAGTATAGAAATAGATAGCAACACTGAGGTAAAACTGGCTATTGACGACATCAATATTGAAGCCAGACTATTCTATAAAAAGTTCCTGTCCGACGATCCATACCAATCGGTTGACTTTGTTTATAAAGAAAAGCCTGTTGATTCGTACCTGATGAACAAGGTTTTTAAAATTACCGAAGAAAAAGGATGGTTTGCAGCGGTACCCGAACAGCCGGCCGCAGGAAAAATTCAATACTATTTCGAGATTACCGACTCAAACGGAACAAAAACATATATGGATAAAACGCCGGTTGTAATACGTTTTAAAGGAGCCGTTCCTTCATCGATTTTAGCACCGCATATCTTTTTTATGTTCTTTGCTATGCTGTTGGGTAACCTGGCCGGAATTATGGCTATTTTCAGGCATCAACGGTATAAATTTTACACCACCATTACACTAATTACCTTACTGATTGGCGGCATGATTTTGGGGCCAATGGTTCAGCTACATGCTTTTGGCGAAGCCTGGGCCGGCGTTCCATTTGCCTGGGACTTAACCGACAACAAAACACTGGTGGCCTTTATTTTCTGGATACTGGCATTTGGTATGAACCGAAAAAAAGAACGTCCTGTTTATACCATCGTTGCATCGATTGTTATGTTGATTGTTTATTCTATTCCGCATAGCATGTACGGCTCGCAACTCGATCCTGAAACTGGCGAGATCATTCAGGGATGGATTCAACTATTGATTATTTAAGCTGAAAATTGCAATCCGTTTTTTCCGAAAATTTTAAATTTGGCATTCCTAACTAAAGCTAACTAAAATGAAGAACTGGTATTTACTTGTACTTATACTACTGTTTTCTTGCTCACAAAAGACCGAAAAAAATTACCTTAATTATGTCGATCCGCTTATTGGTACAGGGCCGGCCTCAACAATTGCAGCGCAAGAACACCCCGGCGATCATGTAAGTAACGGACAAACGATTCCGGCCGTTACAGCTCCATTTGGGATGACACAATGGACACCACAAATTTACGATAACGAGCAAAAATGTATCGCTCCTTTTTATACCGGACAAACCATGATTCAAGGGTTTAGGGCTAGCCACTGGCTAAGCGGCTCATGTACTCAGGATTATGGTTCTTTTACCATCTATCCCACACAGCTCGGAACTAATTTCAGCTTTCAACCGGTACAGCGGCAAACCATGACTTTAATGAAAACTGAAAACCTGTCGCCTGCCTATGCCTCATTTTTATTTCCGGCCAAAACCATTTTGTCTGAGATGACCGCTACCAAACGTTGTGGCTTTTTTCGTTTTTCCTGGTTAGAAGAGAAAAACCCAACCATCATGTTCGATATAAACAGTGACGAAGGAAAAGGCTATATAAAAATCGACCTGGAAAAGCAGGAAGTATATGGTTATAATCCGGCCTATCGCATATACAGTGGACAGGATGAACCCGCAGGAATATCAGGTTATTTTGTAGCGAAATTCGATCAGGAGATTGTAAAATACGGCACCTGGGGCGATTTTGAATATGAACATGGCACTACCGAACGCAAGGAGCAAAAACAGGCTGGAGCTTATGTAACATTTAGTATTGAGGGAGATACGCCGGTAAAACTAAAAGTTGGGACTTCTTTCACAAGTATTGAGAATGCACGCAAAAACCTTGAAGCAGAAATTACTAACTGGGATTTTGAGGGAACAAAACAAAAATTGGAAAACACCTGGAACGATTATCTGGGTCGCATTAATGTGGAATCGGAAAATGAAGAGGAACTCACCAAGTTTTACACCGCCATCTATCATGCATTATTTCACCCGCGTTTAATGAGTGATGTAAATGGCGATTACCCTGCTTTTTCGAAACAATACGAAATAAAAAACAACAGCGGTTTTGATTATTACGGCGATTTCTCGAACTGGGATATCTTTCGGGCACAAATGCCATTGCTCAGTCTTATTGCCCCAAAAGAATACAACGACATGGTAAAATCTCTCGTTGAAAAAGCCGAAGAAGGAGAATGGTTGCCAATTTTTCCAATGTGGAATAACTACACCTCTGCAATGATTGGGGACCACAGTACTTCAATTCTTTGTGATGCTGCAATGAAAGGTTTTGATTTTGATTTGGAAAAGGCCTACCAGTTTATGCGAAAAAATGCCTATGAAACTCCTGATGAAGAAGACTATAAAGACGGAAAAGGACGTCGTGCATTAACTTCGTATATCGAGTTTGGATATGTTCCGCTTGACGATGCAGTTGCTGATGCTTTTCACAAAAATGAACAGGTTTCGAGAACATTGGAATATGCCTACAACGATTGGTGCGTTGCACAAGTAGCTCAGAAATTAGGAAAAACCAACGAGTATAATGATCTGCTTACCCGCTCGTACAACTATTCAAATGTTTTTGATGAAGACCGGGGTTGGGTAAACGGGAAATATGCTGATGGTAGTTTTTATGAAGATTTTAATGCCAGCACAGAGCAATTTTTTATAACCGAAGGTACCCCAAAACATTACACCTGGTTTGTTCCGCACGATATTGAAGGACTGACCGGGTTGATGGGTGGAGAAGATTCGTTTAGCGAAAAACTGAACAAACTAATCGACGATAAACTTTACTGGCACGGCAACGAGCCCAGCCATCATATTCCTTTTCTGTTTAATTTCACCAACGAATGGGATAAAACACAAAAAACGGTAAAATACATTCTCCGAACCGAATATGGTTTAAACCGGGGCGGACTTTCAGGAAACGATGATGCCGGACAGCTTTCGGCGTGGTATGTTTTTGGAGCTATGGGTTTTTATCCGATGTGCCCGGGAAGCAACGAATACCAGTTATCTTCTCCAATATTTGAACAGGTAACACTTCAACTGGATAAGAATTATTATCCGGGTGGAAAATTTGTTTTAAAAGCCAATGGAGCAACGTCTTCAAACGTTTTTACATCGGTAAAATTAAACGGCAAAGAAAGTGCTACGAAAATAAAACACGAGGATTTGCAAAAAGGGGGAACACTGAAGTTTTTGAAATAAAATTATTCTTAAAGAACAAGTTCAGATTGCTATTTCGACGAAGAATGAGGAGAAATCTCTCCCAATAGAACAGATTTCTCAGTCGTTACCCCTTCGAAAGGACAAAATTATCCACTCTACAATTTCTGAATCGGCGACGAAAGTTTTTCAGCCTCTTCTGTGATGTATTCCCTAAAACCATCTTCCGTTTTCCATTGGTCTTTGTCCAGGCCCCAAACTGAAAAGAAATAATGTTTTGCCGGTTGGGCATCTTTACATTTTTGACCAATGTAATACGTTTCCGAAATCACATGACTAAAATTTTTCTCCGGCACCGTTTTAACACCTTTCTCGAACCAATTGATGTCGGTGGTTCTTCCTATTTTACCGGCTTCGGTTTTGGGAACAATCACTGCCATTCCCAACTCATCATTGTTCAGCGATTGTATATCATGCGTTCCAATACAGGTAAAATCAGCTGCCTTAAATTCGAATGGTTCCTTTTTAAGTTGCGAGGTTACAATTCCTGTTACAATCTCATCGTCTTCAGCACATCCGTAAACGGTAACATCCGACTCAAACCAGTATTTCCCGGGATAAATGGTAATACGCTCTACAGCTCCCAGTTCTTCTCCTTCAACATCCCAACCCGAATATATCAGATCGAAAACCGAACGAATCGGCCCTTCAACTATTTTCTGATATTCATATACATCGGTCGATCCTAATCGAATCAACGAGTCATTTCTCATTAACGCAATTCCACCCGACCCCAGTGAGCTGCCGCAATGTAACACGTCCATTCCCCAGTCGTTCAAAACATGATAATCAGGAATGGCAGGGGTATGAACATCGTCGGCCACCATTGCCGGTTTTCGTTTACCAAACAAATCTTTTACATTCCGGCAATCAAAATAAACCCTGAAAGCGATCTTGTCATTTTCCCAGGTCACCCCTTCTCCCTGGGCAATAATTTTAAAAGGCTCGCTAACCGGAACAGCTTTGTAGTTATCCACCTCTTTGTACGATCCGTCTTCCTGATGAATTCCTAAACGTAAGTTAGTACGTTTTTCAACTTTTGGATAATCCGACTCAGCAACCAATTCGATTTTTGCTTCAAAAGTTTCGTTGGCTTTTATATCAACCATAAGAACTACTTCATCCCAGTTTCCATCGCCGTCTAAGTCGTCGACCTGGCTCGGAATCGTTTTATCTCCTTTCTTAAAAACCGGTAATTTACCTTCTTCCAAAGCAATTTTTGCGGCAATTTCTTCACGGGTAAAAACAACTACCTCATCGGTTCGTTCTTCAGCCAATGGATTTTTTAGCGTAATTGCAGATTGCTGCGTACACGAGACAAACAGCATTAGTAATAAAATGCCAAATGGAAAAATACTCTTCATTGTAGGTTTAGATTTATTGAATAGAAAAAAGTGTATCAGAAACAAGCTACGAATTCGCATTCTGTTTCTGACACACTCCTTTCAGGTTAATTATTAAATATCGTTTTCGCCTTTTACGTAACCAAAATTGGCTAAAATACCACCATCGACATAAAGCACTTGTCCGTTTACAAAGTCGGCTGCTTTTGATGCCAGGAACAATGCGGCATTTCCAATATCTTCAGGTTCGCCCCAACGGTTAGCCGGTGTACGCATCATCACTAAATCGTTAAACGGATGGCCTCCTTCGCGAATTGGTGCTGTTTGAGCCGTTGCAATGTATCCCGGACCAATTCCGTTAATCTGCACATTATATTTTGCCCACTCGCAGCACATATTTGCCGTTAACAGTTTCAAGCCTCCTTTTGCCGAAGCATAAGCGGATACTGAATTACGTCCGTATACGCTCATCATCGAGCACATGTTAATAATCTTTCCCGAGCGTTTCTCAATCATTTTCGGGGCAACACGTTTAGCAATAATCAGCGGTGCAACAAGGTCAATATCAATAACCTGTTTATAATCAGCAACCGGCATATCCAGAATTGGAATACGTTTGATTATTCCGGCATTGTTCACCAAAATATCCACATCGCCCACTTCTTCTTCTATTTGAGATATTCCTTTATCAACGGCTTCCTCATTGGTAACATCAAACTTTAAAGTATATACATCAACACCGGCTTTGGCATATTCTGCTTTACACGCTGAAAGTTTTTCGTCTGAAATATCGTTAACACAGATTTTTGCACCCGCCTGTCCGAGTGTTTTCCCAATGGCCATTCCAATACCGTGAGTTCCACCTGTTATTAGTGCAACTTTTCCACTTAGGCTGAATAATTCTTGTATCATTTCAATGATTTTTTGTTGATTGATTTCGGCGTTTCTTATTTCAATTCCTGAGGCTGAATAACATCCATATCGGTGTAATCAAGATTTTCACCCGCCATTCCCCAGATAAAAATGTAGTTTGAAGTTCCGGCAGCTGAGTGAATCGACCACTCAGGCGAAATAACCGCTTGTTCGTTTTTCATCCAGATATGACGTGTTTCCTGTGGCTCGCCCATAAAATGGCAGATTGCCTGATTTTCGGGAACTTCAAAATAGAAATACACCTCGTTACGACGTGTATGCTGATGTGCCGGCATGGTGTTCCAAACACTACCGGGTTTCAACTCAGTCATTCCCATTTGCAACTGACAAGTATCAACAACGGTATTAATCATCAGCTGGTTGATATTTCTTTCGTTCGATGTTTCCAGGCTTCCCAAATGCAGCACATTGGCATCGGCTAAAGTTACCTGCTTGGTTGGATATTCTTTGTGCGCCGGTGCAGAGTTAAAATAGAAGTGAGCAGGTTTGGCTGCATCGTCTGATTTAAATGTTACTTTCATACTTCCGCGCCCAATATATAAAGCATCTTTATAATTCATTTTATACTCAGTACCATCAACAACAACAGTCCCGGTGCCACCTACATTCATCACACCAACTTCCCGGCGCTCACAAAAATAATCAGCTTTCAGCGGGTCGATAGTTTCCAGTGGAAGTTCTTCATTCACAGGAACTGCACCACCAACAATGTAACGCTCAATGGATGAATAAACCATTCGAACATTACCTTCTTCCATGAGGTTTTCCACCAAAAATTCTTTTCTGATCTTTTCTGTATCGTATTTCTTAAAATCCTCGGGATGATAAGCATACCTTCTCTCATAAATTGTTGCCATAGTATTTAATTCTTTAATTTTTTGACGAATAATTCTGCAAATGTAATAAGAATGACACAAAAATGCAATCGATTGCATTGATTAAGAAATATTCTTAACTTTGTCATAAATAAAACAACAAATGGCGCACAAACCGGAAATAACAATTCACGATATAGCCAAAAAACTGGAAATTTCGGCATCCACTGTTTCGCGAGCTTTAAAAGACAATCCACTGATTAGCGAGGCAACAAGGGAAAAGATAAAAAAAGCAGCAATAGAAATGGGTTACCGGCCTAATGTTATGGCGGCTAATTTGCGCACCCGGCGCACCAATACCATTGGAGTTATTGTTCCACTAATCAACCGCCATTTCTTTTCATCGGTTATTTCAGGAATTGAAGATGTGGCCTACAAGAAGGGATTTGCCGTTACGATTTCACAATCAAACGATAACCTGGAAAAGGAAAGTACCATTGCGCACAGTCTTTTTTCGAGCCGTGTTGATGGATTGATCTTATCGATTGGTATGGAGACGCAGTCGTACGATCACCTCAAACTTTTCTCGGAAAGAAATATTCCGCTGGTATTTTTCGACCGGATTGTTGAAGAAATTCCGGCACACAAAATTGTTATCGACGATTTTGGTGGCGCTTACAGGGCAACACAGCACCTTATTGAGCAGGGCCGAAAAAAAGTAGCTCATATAGGCGGACCACTTAACCTGCAAATCTATGCGAAACGCGAAGCCGGTTACCGACAAGCAATTAGCGATGCCGGACTACAGATTAACGAGAACCAGATATTACATAACAGCCTTACCCGCGAAGATGGACTAAATGCCATTAAAAAGATTCTGAGAACAAAAGAAAGGCCCGATGCCATTTTTTGCGCCAACGACACAACTGCATTGAGTACCATCATTCATTTAAATGAAAGGGGCATTAAAGTGCCTGAAGATATTGCGATTGTAGGTTTTAGTAACGAGCCGTTTAGCGAACTGGTAACGCCTTCAATATCTACAATAAAACAGCCCGGATTTGAAATGGGACAAAAAGCAGCCGAGTTGTTAATTAAACAAATTAGCAGCAAAGTAAAACCCAAAAACTACCAAACCATAATGATGGAAACAGAACTGATTGTCCGAGATTCATCTAAATTGAAATAAAGTTCCCAAAACCATAATTCTCAATTCCTTAGCCAACGCTCAGTAAAAATAACACTGCAGGTATAATCACCTTATATACAACACAATAATTCTTAGTCCATTTAAGAAAAACGGCTTAATAAAACAAACTTTTCGCACCTCAATTTCAGCAATCACCATTCGTTAAAGCCCTCATTATCTGCGTACTTTTGAATAAAACAAACCCATTTTGAAAGTACGAGCCAATATATGGAAACCGGGCGTGATCCTTTTCTTATTTATTATTAGCTTTTTTAGAGGACATGGAGCACCGAATCTAACCAGCAAAGAAGATGGTTTGAACCTACCTCCTGTGGCTCAAAACGATACCTTTATCATTGCTGCCCAGTACAATCTGATATTCTACGGCGATGTACTGATTAACGATTATGATCCTAACGGAGACAAAATCGAGATCAAATTTGCTGCTTCTCCAAAAGAGGCTCTGCTTACAATGGAAAAAGACGGGCATTTCAGGTTAGAGGTATCTGAAAAATATGAAGGCAACATCAGTTTCAACTATTACATCAAAGAACTTACCAAAAACGAATACAGTTCAGAGGCCAGTGTATTTATTCAAATAATAGAAAACACTGACCTGGATGACATTCCTAATTATGCCGATCTGGATAACGATAACGACGGCCTCCCCGACTATTTGGATGGAGTTGGGTTGGACACCGACAATGACGGGATTCCGAACAATTTAGATATCGATAGCGACAACGATGGTATTACCGACAACGTTGAATGGCAGCAGGAACATAGCTACATTGCGCCATTAAATATTGATGCCAACCAAAACGGATGGGACGACGCTTACGACCCGGAAATGGGCGGCAGGAGTTATAATCCGGTGGACACCGACCGTGATGGAAAACCCGATATGTCAGATACTGATTCGGATAATGACGGAAGTACTGATTTAGTAGAATCATTCGATTCAAGAGACGATGGCAAAGCTGGGATTCAGCTCCTCTATTCGGATATGGATAATGATGGACTTGACGATGTTTTTGACCTCGTGATCAAAGGCTCGAGCTGGCAAAACTCAATAGCCAGCAGCTGTTCTCCGGGAGATTTGAACCATAATGGCATTCGCGATTGGCGCGATAATACCAGCCATCTCTCTTCCCAATCGGCTTATATTTTCCCTAATCCGGTGTCTGGATCGTTCCAATTTTTCCAGCCCGAACAACAATTTGATCAGCAGTTAACTGTAAACATCTATAACACAAAAGGTCAGCTTAACAAGGTTTATACAACCACCTACAGCAACGATCGCATTCCCGTTCAGGACCTGACGAACGGAACCTACATTATAACCGTTAGCTCAGACACATTTCAGCATTCGCAACAGATTTTAATTCAACACTGATTTCAAGAAAAATTAAAAAAACTGTAACCCTCGTCATTTTTTGTTGTCACTATTTACAGAAACGGCAAAAATATAGATTCGTATCGTTTGTCGACTAAAAACGTTAATTGGTCGGATTTAAAAAAACAGATTTATACGATGTATTACTTTTGTTGGAGCTAAAAAACAATGTGGATGTTCAGCCAAACATCCAAAATAGAAAACAATTAGAAACAAAAGCCAAAAAATGATGAAAACAATGATGTTACTCCTTCTCCTATTCATTGGAGTTGTAGTACAAGCACAGAACATTACCTTAAGTGGTTATCTCAGAGATGCTTCCAATGGAGAAGAGCTGATTGGTGCTACGGTTTATGTTGAAGAACTGAAACAGGGTACCGCGTCAAATGCCTACGGATTTTACTCACTTACCATTCCCGAAGGAAGCTACACGCTTCAGATTTCGTTTATCGGTTACCAAACCATTAAACAGAAAATTGATGCCAGGGAAAGTCTAAACATTTCGCTTTCGTTACAGGAAAATACCGAAGTAATGGAAGAGATTATTGTGAGTGGCGAAGCTGCCAATGCCAATGTGGAACGTATTGAAATGGGAATGGAAAAACTTCCCGTAAAAACCATTCAAAAACTTCCGGCGTTTATGGGCGAAGTGGATATTATCCGCACTATTCAGCTGTTGCCCGGGATTCAGAGTGGTGGTGAAGCCAGCTCTGGTTTATACGTTCGTGGCGGTGGTCCCGACGAAAACCTGTTGATTCTGGACGAAGCACCGGTGTACAATGCCTCGCACCTTATGGGTTTCTTTTCGGTGTTTAACTCGAATGCCATAAAAGATATTCAGGTATACAAAAGCGGAATTCCTGCCCAATACGGCGGAAAAGCATCGTCGGTAATCGATATCCGACAAAAAGACGGTAACTCCAAACAGTTTGGATTCGATGGCGGAATCGGCAACCTGTCGAGCCGGTTAACCCTGGAGGGCCCGATTATTAAAGATAAATGGAGTTTCCTGCTCGCCGGACGCCGCACCTATTACGACATTTTAGGAAAAGCTGCCGGTTTGGATGAACTAGAAGACAACACCATGTATTTTTACGATTTGAACGGAAAATCTAATCTTGTTATCAACAATAATAACCGTATTTATTTATCCGGTTATATGGGCGAAGATGTTTTTGAGATGGGCGAATCGATGTACATGCGTTGGGGAAATGCCACAGCAACAGCCCGCTGGAACCATATTTTCGGAGATAAGATTTTTATGAATATCTCGGCCATTTTTTCTAACTACGATTACAAACTTGGAGTTCCGGGAGATAATGCCGATAACTTCGATTGGTCATCGCGAATAAAAGACTACAACGGAAAGGCGGATTTTACCTGGTTTGCAAATCCACAGAATACTGTAAAGTTTGGGGTGAACACCATCAGACATGAATTCCGCCCTGGCAAAATTACCACCAACGGCGATAACTCTATGTTTTCGGATATGGAACTGGCCCACTACAATGCTATTGAAAGTGCGGTTTATCTTTCGAACGAACAAAAATTATCCGATCGTTTTTCAATGCAATACGGCGTACGTTTAAGTCATTTTCAGCAGGTAGGTAAAGGAGAAGTGAATATTTACGAAGATCCTGAAAATCCTAATAAGAATGAAATTATTGAAACCATTAGCTACGACAAGAAAGATAAAATCGGCGATGCATTTGTTCATCTGGAGCCCCGTTTAAGTATGAAATATACACTCGACCGCAACAGCTCGGTAAAGGGATCGTACAACCGGATGGTGCAAAACCTGCACCTTATTTCAAACACGCAATCGCCCACCCCACTTGATATTTGGCTACCATCGAGCACCTACATAAAACCATTGAAGGTTGATCAGGTTTCGCTCGGTTATTTCAGAAACTTTCAGCAAAATATGTGGGAAACATCTGTTGAGATTTATTATAAAGACATGCAAAATGTTCTGGACTATATTGAGGGAGCAGAACTGTTTTTGAACGATGCTATTGAAACCGAATTGCTACATGGCTCAGGCACTTCTAAAGGACTGGAGGCGCTCGTAAAAAAATCGAAAGGAAAACTAACCGGTTGGGTGGGTTACACCTGGTCGAAAACTGAACGTGAAATTCCGGGTATTAACAACGGAAATCCATACCCATCGTCGTACGATCGCACACACGATCTTTCGCTGGTATCGAGCTACCAACTGAACGACCGCTGGAATTTTGCAGCCAATTTTGTATATGCAACCGGAAATCCAACATCGTACCCGGTGGCTAAATACTATGTTCAGGGCAACCAGGTTTACGAATATTCTGCCCGCAACAGTAACCGAATTCCGGATTATAACCGTCTGGACCTGTCATTTACCTACGACTTTAAAAAGAATGCGAACCGACGTTTTAAACAATCGATTAATGTTTCGGTGTATAATGTTTACGGACGACGAAATGCCTATTCAATTACTCCGGGAGCAAACGAAGACAATCCGAATCAAACGGAATTTATTCGCATGTCGATTATCGGAGCTCCTATCCCATCAATCACTTATAACTTTAAATTTTAAACGCCATGAAAACAGCACAAATAATAAAAGGAATTATCATTCTTCTGTTTGCGATTGTTGCATTCACCTCCTGCGAAGATGTGGTTGACGTGGAACTGAACGATGAAGATATTGATCTGATAGCCGTTGAGGCATACATTAACACCAAAGCAGAAAACAACGTTTACGTTAAATTGGAACGCACGCTTCCAGTAAATCAAACAGCACAAAATCCGGCAATCAACAATGCCGTGGTTCAAATAAGTGACAATGTCGATTCGCCAAATACGGTAACACTTGAAGAACAAGGAACTACAGGAATATATGTATTGCCTGCAGGAACTTCTTATCCGGGTGTAACTGGCCGCACTTATACCTTAACAATTACCACTCCGGACGGCGCGGTAATTACAGGCGAAGAATATTTGCAGGAAGTTGAAACGCTTGATACCATAAAAGTAAATTTAAGCGACCGAGGCAATTACGAGTACCTGGGAATTTATATAAACTCGCAGGAAACTCCGGGTTTGGGACATTATTACAAATGGGATATTTATATTAACGGAGAGTTTCTGAGCGATGGTGAAGACATGGCTTTTGCCAGCGATGAACTGGTAGACGGAAATTACATTTACGACATGTTAATCCTCCTTGACTGGGAAGACGAAGAAGAAGACAAAAAACTTCATCCGGGCGATACAATTGTTGTGGAGCAACTCTCTATTTCTGAGGCTGCTTACGAATTTTACTGGGGCCTGAGCGACCAGGCATGGGCAGGAAGCCCGTTTAGTGTACCGCCGGCAAATGTACCAAGCAACCTCGTGTCGAGCGATGGAAAGCGAATTCTGGGGCTGTTCTCGGCGCGCGATGTTTCGGTAGGAAATACGGTGATCATCGACGACTCAAATTTTACGCCTTTGGTATCAAGTATCCCCGGAAATTAAAAAAACGAAGCTTGCAAAAGGAATTTTGCAAGCTTCGTTTTTGATGTCGGTATTAATTGCTACTTTTCGTTAATTTTGCTGTTTTACCGGAATGAACAAGAACATTGAGAAAATAACAGGCTATTTGAAAATTGAGCAACTTAAAAACGACAAACGGGTGATCGTTTATTTAATTTGCTTGATTATTGCCACAGTTTTGTGGTTTTTAAATGCCTTGGAGAAAGATTATACTACAACTATCGCCTACCCGGTTCGATATGTAAGTCCGCCCAACCGACAGTTTTTGGCCAACAAAC
This sequence comes from uncultured Draconibacterium sp., assembly GCF_963675065.1. Lineage (NCBI taxonomy): Bacteria > Pseudomonadati > Bacteroidota > Bacteroidia > Marinilabiliales > Prolixibacteraceae > Draconibacterium > uncultured Draconibacterium sp. The sequence continues at coordinate 2,351,169 of NZ_OY775906.1, forward strand.
CTCCCGAAAAACTCGATTTAAAAGTTGACGCGCACGGCTTTACACTTTTGCGCCATAAACTCAATTTTTCTTATTCGCCAATTATTTTAAACCTGACGAATATTACCCAAAACCTGGAATCGAACAATGGTACATTCCTGGTGCCAACAAATACTTTAAACCGTCGAATTTCGAGCCAGATAAGCAGCGAAATAAGCCTTCAACTGGTTAATCCTGATATCATCCGAATTGTACTCGACAGTTTAAAAACAAAAACGGTTCCGGTAAAAGCCAATGTTTCAATCGACTTTAAACCTCAGTTCAATTTAAAAAATGAGGTGCAGGTAAAACCATCGGAAGTAAAAATTACCGGTCCGGCATCGGTAGTCGATACGGTTCGTTTTCTTTCTACTACAAAAAGATCGTTTGAAGAAGTGGATAAAACGATTACGCGAAACATAAAACTCATTCATCCGGAAACTACCACAATTGTTCCGGCAGAAGTGTTGCTACAAATTGATGTGGAAAAACATACCGAAAAGCAGGTTCGCCTGCCAATACAGGTTATCAACAAACCGTCCGACGTGAGAATCAAACTTTTCCCATCGGAACTAACGCTTAACTGCATTGTAGGTTTGAGTGAATTCGACAATATCTCGGAAGCCGATTTTCGGGCGGTAGTTGATTATGCGTCAATTAGTAACAGCGAAAGTCGCCTGAGGGTAAAAATAACCGATAAACCATCGTTTGTTGAGATTTCTCGTTTTAATCCCGAATCGGTAGAATACCTTATTGAAACGTATTAGAAAATGGCTTTAAAGATTGGTATTACAGGTGGAATTGGAAGTGGCAAATCGGTAATTTGCCAGGTTTTCAAGCTTCTGGGAGCTCCTGTTTTTGAAGCTGACGTTTGGGCAAAAAAGCTGGTGAATTCGCACGATCAAATAAAAACCGGACTTATTGACTGGTATGGCCCCGACATTTATTCACCAAACGGCACAATTGACCGGAAAAAGCTCGCTGGCATCATTTTTACAGATAGCACAGAGATGAAGAAAGTAAACGATTTAATTCATCCCGTAGTGCGGCAGGAATTTATGATTTGGGCTAACCAACAAAACAGCCCGTATGTCATTCACGAAGCAGCTATTCTTTTTGAAAGCGGTTTCTATAAAATGATGGAGTATACCCTATTGGTAACTGCACCCGAAAATATAAGAATAGAACGCGTTATGAAGCGTGATGGTTCAACAATTGAAGCCGTTAAAGAACGAATGAGCAAACAGTGGAGCGATGAACAAAAACGCAAACTAGCTTCAAGAGAAATTAAAAACGACAACAAAACATTATTGATTCCTCAACTCATTGAAATCGATAAACAATTAAAAGAATATGGCAAAATTTGGTAAATGGATAGGAGCCGGACTCGGTTGGGTAATGACTGCCGGTAGTCCACTAGGAGCAATTATAGGGTTCACTTTAGGCGCAATGGTTGATGGAGGGAAAAGCGCTTTTAATACAGGAGCACGAACAGGATACTCAAGCAGAACAACTACCACCGGCGGCTATGTTATGAGCCTTTTGGTTTTGGTGGCTGCCGTAATGAAGGCCGATGGAAAAGTATTGAAATCGGAGCTCGACTATGTAAAGAAATTTATGGTGCACAACTTTGGCGAAGACTCGGCACAAGAAGCCATAAAAATGTTGCGCGACCTCTTAAACCAGACCATTCCGGTTAACGAAGTTTGCCAGCAGATAAAAGCGAACATGAACTACTCGGCACGTCTGCAGCTGGTTCATTTTCTGTTTGGAATTGCCCAGGCCGATGGTCAGGTTGATGTAGAAGAACAAAAGTTGATCACACACATTTGTAACCAAATGGGCATTGGAAATAACGATTTTGAATCGATTCAGGCCATGTTTGTGCCTAACACCGATAGTGATTACAAAATACTTGAAATTGACCGTTCGGCCAGCAACGACGATTTAAAAAAGGCCTACCGTCGTATGGCTATGAAATACCACCCTGATAAAGTGAGCACCCTGGGCAATGAAGTTCAGAATGCGGCAAAAGAGAAATTCCAGAAAGTAAATCAGGCTTACGAGAATATTAAAAAAGAACGGAAGATAGCCTAATCAGCTTACAGTCGCAGTTAGCAGTTTACGTTGTCATCTTTAAGGATGAATGATTGAAAAATCTGTTACTTTGCATTTAACTTGAAACAGATTTCTCACTTTGTTCGAAATGACAAAACAATGAAAATCATCTCAACAAATATTGCTGAAGCCCGAATCATAAAATGGAAGGGGAAAGAAATCCCTACCGGTATGTTCAAATTTGGTGTAGACAAGGGGATTTTTTTGGGTAAAGAAGATGTGAAACACGACAATGTGATGGATCGCAGATACCATGGTGGAGTTGACAAAGCCTGTTACCTCTATTCTGCGGATCATTACCAATACTGGCAGAATCTTTATCCTGATTTAGAAATGCCATGTGGAATGTTTGGCGAGAACCTGACCGTGGAAGGCCTGCACGAAAAGGAAATAAATATTGGCGATACCTATAAAATTGGAGAAGCAGTGGTACAAGTTACCCAACCTCGCCAACCCTGTTTTAAATTGCAGTTCAGGTTTCACAACAATAATATTGTACGCCAGTTTGTCGATTCTGGGTTTTCGGGTGTTTATGTCAGGATATTGGAAAATGGCCATGTAAATACAGGCGACAGTATGCAGCTGATCGACAAAAAACAATCACTTTCGATACACGAAGTTTACACCCTGCTATACGCTGATGAATTCGATGAAAAAGTAAAAGAAGCGGTAAACGATCCCTTAATTGCCGAAAGCTGCAAAAGTGATTTATTAAAACGCTGGGGCAATTATTTGTAATCTACTAACCACCACGACATTCCAATTAGAACGATTTTAAATAGCAACATATCTATAAATTTATAGGTTACCTTTTCTGCTTTTTCAGAATATATAAGTGGACAAGGAAGGAAGTGCAAACCTCTTTTCAACCATTAAATCAGAAGTGCAACATTAAGTTGCAAAAGACATTAAGGAGGCTTTGAAGATGGCCTCCTTTTTTATTTTACATTTTGTCTCGTCCTGAAATTCCGTAAAAATATAAAGCTATAAAAAACAACCCGTTTCAAAGCAAGTTTCAAAACGGGTTGTCAATCTATCATTAGTCCAACATGCAGTGGTTATCTTCGAACCAGCCAAAGTTATTGGAACTACATTTTTTCGGGCATTTCTACTCCCAACAATCCCATACCATTCTTCACTACCTGCCCCACTGTTGATGCGAGCACCAGGCGGAAGTTTTTCACACTTTCGTTAGCTTCTCCAAGTATTGAATGATCGTGATAAAACTGGTTAAACTCTTTTACCAGTTCGTAGCAGTAGTTGGCAATAATAGCAGGACTGTAATTGTCGCCTGCTTCTTCCACTGCCGCAGGAAATAACGAAATACGTTTCACTAAATCTTTTTCTTTTAACGAAAGCGATTCAACTACTACATTTTTGTCGATAGTAATATTCTGATCGGCAGCCTTGCGCAGCACCGATTTAATACGTGCATAAGTGTACTGAATAAATGGCCCGGTATTTCCGTTAAAATCGATCGATTCCTCAGGATTGAACATCATATTCTTTCGTGGATCCACTTTCAATATAAAGTACTTCAACGCACCAAGGGCAATCATTTTAAAAATATTCTCGGCATCTTCTCCGGTTAATGAGTCAAGTTTTCCTAACTCAGCCGACATTTCGCGAGCCACTTCTACCATGTTGTCCACTAAATCGTCGGCATCAACAACAGTTCCCTCGCGCGATTTCATTTTACCTGATGGTAGTTCAACCATTCCGTACGAGAAGTGGTACAAATCTTTTCCCCAGCTAAAGCCAAGTTTATCCAACAAAATTGCCAAAACCTGAAAATGGTAGTTTTGCTCGTTTCCTACCACATAAACCATTTTATCGATCGAATAATCGTTAAAACGCATTTTAGCCGTACCAATGTCCTGGGTCATATAAACCGAGGTGCCATCGCTACGCAGCAATATTTTCTGATCCAGTCCGTCACCGGTAAGATCGGCCCAAACCGAGTTATCTTCATGCCTTGTAAATGTACCTTCTTCAAGGCCTCTCAGCACTTCTTCTTTACCGATAAGATAAGTTTCCGATTCGTAGTAAATCTTGTCGAAACCAACACCCAGCGTTTTATAAGTCACATCAAAACCTGCGTACACCCAGTTGTTCATCATCTTCCAAAGCTCAACTGTTTCCTCATCTTTTGCCTCCCATTTTCTCAATAATTCACGGGCTGCAATAATTGATGGTGCCTGGTTTTCGGCTTCTTCTTTCGAAATGCCTTTTTCTACCAGCTCTGCTATTTCGGCTTTGTAATGTTTGTCAAATTCAACATAGTACTTTCCAACCAGGTGGTCGCCTTTCATTCCGGTGCTTTCAGGAGTTTCACCGTTACCCCACTGTTTCCAGGCATACATCGATTTACAGATGTGGATACCACGGTCGTTCACAATGTTGGTCATTACCACTTTTTTACCGTTGGCCTTTAGAATCTCTGAGATCGAAAATCCCAACAAATTGTTACGGATGTGGCCAAGGTGAAGTGGTTTATTGGTGTTTGGCGATGAGTATTCAACCATCACCAACTCACTATCGTCGGTTACGGATTTTAAGCCAAAATCGATATTAGCATAGCTGTTTTTAAGTACATCAAGCCAATAGCTCTGGCTGATCTCCAGATTCAAGAAACCTTTAATTACATTGAAGTTTTCAACAGTATCAATATTTTCAACAAGGTATTTTCCAATATCTTCGGCAGTTTGCTCCGGCGCTTTTTTTGAGTATCGTAAAAAAGGAAACACCACAACGGTTATATCGCCCTCAAAATCTTTTCGCGTATTTTGTACCTGCACCTGGTTTTCCGGTAAATCTGCTCCGTACAAAGACTTCATTGCTTCTACGGTTCCTTTCTGAATCAAACTTTCGATACTCATAATTAAGCTTATTTTTTAGAGACCGCAAATATAATACATTACAGCCATAAACGAGAAAAGCCCTGTCAAATGACAGAGCTTTTCGAAAATATTTAATTAAAGCTTACTTGCGAATTTTTGCTACTTCAAATTCTGCTCTACGGTTTTTACGTTTGTTATCTAATGTTGTATTAGGAACAGCCGGTTTTGTTTCACCATAGTTATTAGAACCTACATAAGCGTTGTTCACACCTTTTTGCAATAAGTACTTCACAACAGCCTGAGCACGTCTTTCAGACAATCCCATGTTGTATGATTCTGTACCAATATCATCAGTGTGACCACCAATTACGATATCGTATTCTTTAGCCGCATTCAACTGATCAGCTAATTTATCCAATTCAGTTTTTGCTTCTGGTCTTAGAGTCGACTTGTCGAAATCGAAGTAGATTGTTGGAATTGAAATTTCACTCCAATCCGGGCAACCATTGTTGCTTGCAGGACCTACTTCTGAAGGACAATCATCTTCACAGTCAATTACTCCGTCGCCATCTGAATCAAGCGGACAACCGTCAGCGTCAACAGGACATCCTTTTGGAGTATCAGGACACTTGTCTTTTGGATCAGGAACTCCGTCTCCGTCAGTATCAGGACAGCCGTTGAATTTAGCTAATCCAGGAGTATCAGGACAGTCGTCGTCTTTATCAGCAATTCCGTCACCGTCTTTATCAGGACAACCTGCTAAAGCAGGATCTCCCGCTTCGTTCGGACAATCATCTTTGTAATCAGGAACACCGTCGCCATCAGTATCGATAGGACAACCTTTTTCATCAACTTGTACTCCCGGAGGTGTGCCAGGACATTCGTCTTTACGATCACTTACACCGTCACCGTCTTCATCTTTAGCTTTACCCAATGCGAATTCAAGCACACTGGTAACCTGAAAATGTTCGTCGGTCCAGCCGTAAGCATTGTTAGGATCATTTGAATGATATCCTTTAATACTGTTTACATATGATCCTGACACGAAAAGAGAAGTTCTTTCGCCAACAGGGAATTTCACTCCTGCACCGTAGTCGAAGGTAAAATCACTTTCATCATTATCCCACATATAGCCGGGACCACCAAAAAGGTATGGCTGAATTGCCATGTCGTCATTATAAAGTTTTACACGTAGGTTCAGCAATGATGCAACAACATCAGTTCCGGCATCATTGAACGACCACCTGTTGTCAAGCATTAAATCAAACCTGGGAGACAGATATCGACTAACATAAAAATCAGCTAAAAACCCGGTAGCTTCTGTCTCAATGTTGTATTCCAATCCGGGGCCAACTCCAATGCCCCATTTGTTGTCTGCATTTTGTGCGATGGCGTAACCAAGGGACAAAACTAATGCAAATAAGAAAAGAGTAATTTTTTTCATAGTTTTGAAATTATTTTTTGTTGTTTGTTGAATTCTACGGGCAATTTAGAAATTAATTCGCAGGTATCAAAAAAAGTTAGCTGTCTTAATTCCATGCTTAAGAATATTTTTTTTACAAATTTAATTATTTAAGTTCAATTAATTCAAAATATTATAAATTTTGTTCTCAATTATCGATATAGAAACTACCGGTCAAAGTTATAAAAACGGCAAAATTACCGAAATTGCTATTTACCAACACAACGGGCAAGAGATTACCGACTCTTTTTCAACCCTTATTAACCCGGAGATGGACATTCCATTTTTTATAACTGAGTTAACAGGAATAAATAATGAGATGGTAAGAACTGCTCCAAAATTTTACCAGGTGGCAAAAAAAATCATCGAAATGACAATGGGGCGAACTTTTGTCGCACATAATGCCAGTTTCGATTATAAGTTCATAAAAGAAGAATATGCGCGCCTTGGATACAACTATCATCGGAAAACAATGTGTACGGTAAAACTATCGCGAAAACTACTTCCCGGACATCCATCCTATTCGCTAGGGAGGCTATGTGCCGATTTAGGAATTGAAATTAATGGCAGGCACCGCGCTGCAGGCGATGCACTGGCCACTGCAAGACTTTTTGATATTCTTGTTGAACGAAACGACTCGCTGGGAAACCCAAAAGCCGTTAACAATTACAAACTTTTTTAATCCGCCTTTTCTTCTGTAGCTTCGTCCTCCTCTGGTTCTGAAAAGTCAAGCATTTCCTTTTCCTCTAAAGCATTGTACCACTGCAGTACCTTTTTTATATCAGAAACATATACACGATCCTGATCATAATTGGGTAGTACTTTCTCAAAATAAGCCTTTAATTCATTGCCTGATGCTTTGTGCGAAATGGCTGCTCCACCATCCTCGGCATCAGAAATGGTTTTAAAAACATCTTTTAACGGCACATCACTTTCGTACGTGTAAATGGCTATATCTTCCAATGCCGATACCTTTGCGGTTGAATAAACCGGCATACGCTTTTGTGTGTCTAACGATTCAACAATAATGCTGTTTTTACTTTCGGCAACCATTTTGAACAGTCCCGAATGTCCTGAAATTGCTAATATACCTTTTAACATGACTATCTAATTTTCGGCGAAGATACAATTTTTGTAGATTTCAAAAAGTAAGTACATAAAGTAAAAAGCCGGAAACTTGCCTGTTTCGGCTAGCTCCCGGCTCAAAATATTAATTTTTAAGATCTTAAATCAAGCGTTAAAACTTTTTAATTAAATCCGATTTTATATATCACCCCGGTTTTAAACCAACGCCCGGGCTGAATTACATTACCAATATCGTTGTATTGTTTATCGAAAATATTGTTTACCGAAGCAAAAAACGAGAACTGATTTCTCCGGTAGCTCAACTTGCCGTCGAATATGCAGAACGGATCGTAAGCCACTTCGCCAACCGGCATTTTATTCTCGAATTGGGTGTAACTCCCTTCCCTGTCCTGGAATACAAAACGTAAATCAAGTGTCAAACCTCTTAGCAGCTTCTCGCTCAGCGAACCAACCAGTTTATGTTTCAGGTTATCCAACGCATAATTCGACACAAAATCAGCATTTCCTTTTTCTATATTATTATATAGGTAACTAATTTGAATATTTGGATAGTGGGTTCCAAACTCATTTCGGAACAACACCTGCGCCTGAATCTCAGTTCCCAGGTTATTTATTTCAGTCAGGTTTTGTGGTTGCCAGATCTCTGAGGTCGGATCTTCCTTTACCCAATCGATGATATCTTTCCCATGGCGGTAAAACAATACAGCATGTCCACGCACCAGTTTCGATCGTAGTTTTAAACCTCCTTCTAATGTGGCCGATTTTTCCGGTTTCAAATCGGGGTTACCAATGTTCGACGGACCAACATAATACAAATCAGTAAAAGTGGGCATTCGTAACGACGTGTTGTAACTGGAGTACAGTTTAACCGCATCCGATACATTATAACTCACATCAATTCCCGGAAAAACGTTTAATCCCAAATCGCTTCCGGAAATGTAATTCGCCATCAGTCCGGCGGTAAAAGTCCACTTATTATAATAGTATGCGTGTTCCAAAAATCCGGAAACCGTATTCCGGTCGTCCGACTTGGTAAACTGCGCATCTTCTCCCGGCACATCTTTTGGCTCGTCCATATCCAAACCAAGCTTATTACTATATATCTGCTCGCGGCGGAATTCAACACCAAAAGCAGTTTTTCCGGCAGCCCATTTTACCCACGAATTCAGGTTGGCACCATAAACATTCGTCATGTGGTAATTGTGCCCCGAGTACCAGCCCGGCAGTGTGTCGTTTTGCCAAACGTTGTAACCATCGTCGGTTAAACCATACTTATCGGTTCGGTACAATTCAAAACGATCGTGATGGCGCCTGTAATAAACCACCGGCGTGAGGTGCAGCGGTCCGTTTCCTTCCCATTTCAACGAAGTGAATAATGTTTTTGTGGCTTCATACTGGTTCGGATACTTTGGCGAGTAAAAGCTGTTCGCTCCAAATCCTTTTTCCGATAGTCCTAACTGAAACTTCAACACTCCTTTTTCGGTATTCAATTGATTGGAATAAAACCCATTCAGCTCATTAAAATCGGTGTTGTTGGTGTAACCGTCCGATCGCTTCCCGTTAAACGCCAACATGTGTTGCATTTTGCCGGTTGAAAACGTGCCCGAAAGATTTCCATCGAAATACCCAAAGCTACCACCCGATACTGCGGCAGAAATTTCGGAATTTGCCGACTGACGTGTTACAATATTAATAGCCCCCGAAAAAGCGTTGGGTCCGTATACACGCGCAGCCGGTCCTTCAAGGATTTCGATTCGCTCGATTTGGGCTAAACTAACTGGTAGATTTAAATTGTGATGGCCGGTTTGCGGGTCGGTGATGTTGATGCCGTTCAGCAGGATTAATGTTTGGTCGAAAGTACCACCGCGAACACTCACGTCCGCCTGTACTCCTTCAGTTCCGCGTTGCCGCACATCAATTGCTGCAACATACTCTAACAGGTCCTGAACACTCTGAGCCGGCGCCGCCTCAATTTCTGTACTCTCAATCACGGAAATTATCCGTGCAACCTGCGAATACAATGCAGGTGTTCGTTGTGCACTAACCTCGATCTCATCAAGGTCGTACTCCATTTTAACTTCAGAAGTATCCTGAACATTCGCCATTGTTATGGCCGGTGTTGATAGGAAATACACCACCGACAATACTGAAATGACAACTTGCTTCCTGACAGTTAGAAAAGAAGAATAGTTCTTCCGTCCCCACTTTCTGAAAGTTAAAACAGATTGTGCATCATGATTAAACTTTAAATTTTTCATTATAATTCTAATTGAACTTTAACAAACAGGATACTTTTTGAAACGCTTGATTTTTTATTATCGACTTATCCTGTCTCAAATTCGAAAGACAAATATACGCTTTACAACAGTATATCGACTATCTTTATTACGGGTAGCTCCTATGGAAACACTGACTTAACAATGCTTTCCGTAACCTTTAACCAATCAACACGTTACCACAATAGAGAATCTTTATCCTGCATAGATAGAATCAACTGATTTATGTTAGCTTTTATTTGCAAAAAGGGACTCGTTTGACTTAAATTTGTTTAGACAAATTAAAAATAAGACGCCATGACTCAGATTCAATTTAATAACGCTTTACTCGGATTGAGTGACAAATTGCATTATTATGCACTAAGTTTAACCGCTGACTCGGAAAGAGCTGACGATCTGTTGCAAGAAACTTTCCTTAAGGCATTAACTTATCGTGACAAGTTTACACAGAACACGAATTTCAAGGCATGGATTTACACCATTATGAAGAACACCTTCATTAATGATTACCGTAGAAACGTTAAAACAAAGAACACCTTCGATGGTTCAAACAACGATTTCCATCTGATGTTTTCGAAAGACAAAGTTTATCCTGCTCCGGATTCGTTCTACAGTTCAAAAGAAATTAACAAAAGCATTAATGCTTTAGAAGATGAATATCGTGTTCCTTTCCGCATGTTTTTAGAAGGATACAAATACAAAGAAATTGCTGAAAAATTGGATTTACCTTTAGGTACCGTTAAAAGCCGCATTTTTTTTACCCGTAAGAAACTGGAAAAGGCATTAAACGAATATTCAGAAAATTAATAATAGAGATAACGTGTATTGGTTTTTAAAAGGTCTTCAATTTTGAAGGCCTTTTTTTATGAACTCAACGGATGTCATCTTTTGTAAAAGATGACATCCGTTTTGCTTACACGAACCCTAAATCTTTTTTATTTTTATAAAATAATTTATACCTTATTTTCTCCCCTAATGTTGGGGAGATGTCAGCGTAAGGCCTGGGGGCGGATTGACAGAGGGGTACTGTTTCAAATTATAAATTAATACCATGAAAAAAATTGCAGTTCATTTAGCCGACGGATTTGAAGAAATAGAAGCCATAAGTATTATTGATGTACTTCGTAGAGCCGGTTTTCAAGTTACTGTTGTATCTATGAATGAAAAGATGGAAGTTACCGGTTCGCACGAAATTACCGTAAAAGCCGATGTGTTGTTTGAGGATCTGGATTACGATAATATTGATATGATCGTGCTTCCGGGAGGAATGCCGGGGGCGGCAAATTTAAAAGCACACAGTGGTCTGCGCGAGCAAATCTTAAATTTTAATGATATGAAAAAACCACTTGCTGCCATTTGCGCAGCTCCAATGGTTTTTGGGAGCCTGGGTTTGCTAAAAGAAAAACAGGCAACTTGTTACCCGGGATTTGAAGATGAACTACACGGGGCAATTATTACCGGAGAGGCAGTGACGGAAGCAGATAATATAATCACCGGTAAAGGTGCGGGTGTTGCCATCAAATTTGCGCTTAAAATTGTAGAGATGTTTAATGGGAAAGAAGTTGCTGATGATCTGGGCGCCAAAATGATTGTACAATAAAAAATATTGATACCATAAAAAAGCCGCTTCAAAAAATGAAGCGGCTTTTTCTATATCTCAAAAACTTACTTATTTCGTCTTTTCTTCAATCCAGTTTTTAGCATTTACAAATGCCTGAATCCATGGTGCCACCTCATCCGCTTTCCGGTCGGCAGGGTAATTGGCCCAAAGGTGCGGTTTGAAAGCACGCTCGAGGTGAGGCATCATTACCAAATGACGGCCATTATCAGAACACAACGACGCCGCATTAAAGTGCGATCCGTTTGGATTACCAGGATAACCTTCGTTGCTGTATTTCATCGGAATATTGTATTGATCTTCGTTAAATGGCAGGTAGAATTTACCTTCGCCGTGTGCTACCCAGATTCCCAGTTTCATGCCGGCCATATTTTCGAGCATTACCGATTTGTTGTCCTGGATATCAACATTCAGGAACGACGACTCGAATTTGCCCGATTCGTTGTGCAACATTTTTGGCTGAATGCTATGCTCAGGATAAACAACACCCAGCTCCACCATTACCTGGCAACCGTTACAAACACCTAAACTCAGTGTATCCTCTCGGCGGTAGAATTTCTCCAATGCCACTCGTGCTTTCTCGTTGAATTTGAAAGCTCCGGCCCAGCCTTTTGCAGAACCCAACACATCGGAGTTAGAAAAACCACCCACAAAAACAATCATGTTTACATCTTCCAGCGTTTCGCGTCCTGCAATCAGGTCGGTCATGTGAACATCTTTCACATCCATTCCGGCAAGGTACATGGCATAGGCCATTTCGCGATCGCCGTTTACACCTTTCTCACGGATAATTGCCGCTTTTACTCCCGAAGCAGTACGACGTTTCAGGTCGATGCCCAAATCGGCAGCTTTTCCGGTGAAATCTTTAAAATCGAATTTTAATGATTGTTCTTTATAGTTTTTAAAGCGTTCCAGCGCTTTTTCTTCTCCACTTTGTTTGCGGTCTAACAAATACGAAGTTTTAAACCACAAATCGCGCAATGAGTTTATATCGAAGTCTGCTTCAACCGTACGGTTCATCACCCTCACTTTGCGGTAAGGAACAGGGAAACCTAACGACATGAACTCAACTCCTGCATCAGTCAATTGCTTTTTCACCTCCGCGTTATCAGCACACTGAATAACAATTCCAGGATTTTCAGCCAATAATATTTTTGCCAGATCTTCTTCTTCAAAAGCAGTAACATCTACTTTCATTCCGCCTTTTACATTGGCGAAACACATTTCAAGTAAGGTAGTGATCAAACCTCCCGAAGCTACGTCGTGTCCGGCAAGAATAAGATCTTGTTCAATAAGATCCTGAACTGTATTAAATGCCGCAACAAATTTGGCAGGATCGGCAACTGTTGGAGCAACTTTCCCCAATTTATTAATCGATTGTGCAAAGGCACTTCCGCCCAATGCACGTTCCATAAACGACAAGTCGATGTAAAGAATCTCTTTGCTTTCATCGTTTACTAATACCGGTTCAACAACTTTCTTTACATCGGTAACTTCACCCGACGATGAAATGATCACCGTACCCGGTGCCAATACCACATCGTCTTTGTATTTCTGTGTCATAGACATCGAGTCTTTACCAGTCGGGATGTTGATTCCCAATGCACAGGCAAAGTCGCTGGCTGCTTTTACGGCGTTATAAATACGGGCATTTTCTCCCGGATTTTTGGCCGGCCACATCCAGTTGGCACTCAACGACACACTTTTTATTTGATCAGGCATTGGCGCCCAAATAATATTTGTCAACGACTCGGCAATTGCCAGCACCGAACCTTTTTCTGCATCTACCAAAGCGGCTACCGGTGCATTACCGATTGCAGTTGCCAATCCGGCTTTTCCCTGGTAGTCGAGTGTAATTACTCCGCAGTTATTCAGTGGTAATTGCAATTCACCGGCACATTGCTGTTTGGCAATTCGTCCGGTCACCGAGCGGTCAACCTTGTTGGTCAGCCAGTCTTTACTTGCCACCGACTCCAGTTGAATAGTCTGCTCCACCAAATCGTATATTTCTTCCCAGTTGTATTCTAATTCATCAAATTCAGGAACGATGGTTTCATCTTCCATAATTGTTTTCGGAGGATTACCGAACATGTAGTCCAACTGCCAGTCAATCGATTTTTCGCCGGTTGTTGAATTCTCGAAAGTAAATTGCATGTCGCCGGTTGTTTCACCAATTTCGTAAATCGGTGCACGTTCGCGTTCTGCAATTTTACGAAGCAGTTCAACATGCTCCGGTTTCATAACCAGTCCCATTCGCTCCTGCGACTCGTTACCGATAATTTCTTTTTGCGAAAGTGTTGGATCGCCAACAGGTAATTTAGCAGTATCAATTTTTCCACCGGTCGTTTCCACCAATTCTGATAAGCAGTTCAGGTGACCGCCTGCACCGTGGTCGTGAATAGATACGATTGGATTATCATCGGCTTCACTTAATGCACGGATAGCGTTGTAAGCTCTTTTCTGCATCTCGGGGTTGGCACGTTGCACAGCATTCAACTCGATGGCATTTTCAAACTCACCGGTTGCTACCGACGAAACAGCACCTCCGCCCATTCCAATACGGTAGTTATCGCCTCCAAGCAACACCACTTTATCACCTTTTTCAGGATCGTCTTTCAGACTATCTTTTTTATTTCCGAAACCGATACCACCGGCCAACATAATTACTTTGTCGTAACCATATTTCACAAAGTTTTCGAAATGTTCGAAAGTCAGTAACGAACCGTTAATCAGCGGCTGACCAAACTTGTTACCAAAATCGCTGGCACCGTTTGATGCTTTAATCAGAATTTCTTCCGGTGTTTGATACAACCAATCACGTTCTTCGGTTGCCTGTTCCCAAGAGCGTTGTGCTTCAGTACGTGGATACGATGTCATATAAACCGCTGTTCCGGCAATTGGCAACGCTCCTTTCCCTCCTGCAATACGGTCGCGAATCTCACCACCAGTTCCTGTTGCTGCACCGTTAAAAGGCTCAACTGTTGTGGGGAAGTTATGTGTTTCGGCCTTTAACGAAAGAACCGTTTCAATATCTTTTACTTCAAAAAAGTCGGGTTTATCTTGTGTTTTCGGAGCAAACTGCTCAACAACCGGTCCCTGAACAAACGAACAGTTGTCTTTGTATGCCGAAACAATTTTATTCGGATTTTCCTTCGATGTCTTTTTAATCATCTGGAACAACGACGATTCCATTTCTTTTCCATCGATAATGAAGGTTCCGTTAAATATTTTGTGGCGACAGTGTTCCGAGTTCACCTGGGCGAAACCGTACACCTCACCATCAGTAAGCGGGCGTCCCATTTCTTTCGACACCGAATTCAGGTATTGAATCTCGTCATCGCTTAAAGCCAACCCTTCCTGTTCGTTGTATGCTGCAATATCTTCAATATTCAAAATAGGATCGGGTTCTTTGTCGATCGCAAAAACCTGTTGATCAAGCCCTTTATAAATAGCCTGAAGCATCGGGTCGAATTTTGCTTTTTCATTTTCTACCTCGAAAAATTCCTCCATTCGGCGAATTCCTTCAATGCCCATATTCTGGGTAATTTCTACGGCATTGGTACTCCATGGTGTAAGCATTTCTTTACGCGGGCCGACAAACCAGCCATCGATTTGCTGAGGTTTTAAACTTTCGGCTCCGGAAAATAACCATACCAGTTTTTCGATATTTTCATCGCCTAAGGGCTGTGCAGAATAAACTGCGATAATACTGTTACTTTGAGTTTTAAAGAATTGAATCATGTTGCAGCGAACTATTAATTTAAGAACATGTTGTAAAACACGCTGCAAAGATAAAAAATATTAATTGTCAAGTCAGCTAAGTTGTAACAATAAGACAACACTTTGTTAACACCAAAAACGTTAAATAGGATTAAAAGCCGACAGATTTCATTTTTTCTGGTTTTCTTTGGGCAAAATTAGGTACATGAGAGCTTTATTAATTATTGTCGCTGTAGTTATTATGGTATCGTGCAGCTCGCAACGAAATCTGCAAAAATCATATGTCGGAAAACCGTTATCGTCGTTGGAATCGGAATTGGGTAAACCTCAAGCCGTTTTTAATAAGGATAGTGGTGATATTTATATTTTTGAAAAAATTGAGCTATTGAAAAGCACCGAGATCAGCCAGCATAAACTTACACTTGACCCGATGGTGACACCAAAGGTGAAAAAAACATCGCGTTTCACAGTAACCGTTGTTGATGAAGTGATTAAGAAAATAGAAGTGGAAGAACAATACGATCGCAACAATTAATAATAGCCTAAATCTACTGAGAACTGCAAAAAAACAAATTGTATTAATTAGGTTTAAAGAAATTTTATAGTTTTGCAGGCACGTTCAAAAAAATTATTGCCCAGGTGGTGGAATTGGTAGACACGCAAGGTTGAGGGCCTTGTGGGAAAATTTTCCCGTGCAAGTTCGAGTCTTGTTCTGGGCACCAAAGAAAAAGCAACAATCTAAATTAGATTGTTGCTTTTTTCAATATATACTTTTTAAGGCTAATTAAACCTCTAACAGGTTCTCTTTACCCTCGTTAATTAATTTTAAAACCAACTCGCCAAACAAAGTATTTGCCCAGGCAAACCACGAACGGGTAAAGTTTGCAGGATCGTCTTTGTGGAAAGTTTCGTGCATAAAACCGGTGTCGGCATCGGTATCGCGCAATGTTTTAATACACCAGCTGATTTCTTTATCATCAGAACTGGTCATGGCACGCATAATAATACTCATTGGCCAAACCATATCGTAACCTACGTGAGGGCCGCCAATTCCTTCCGCAGCTTTTCCTTTGAAGAAATAAGGGTTGTCTTCGCTCCAAACCAGTTGGCGGGTATTTTGGTAAATTTTATCTTCCTTTTCAAGCAATCCCAGGTAAGGCAAAGCCAGCAAACTTGGTACATTGGCATCGTCCATAAAAGTATGGTTACCAAAACCATCTACCTCAAAGGCATACACTTTTCCGTATTTTTTATGCTCTACAATTGCATATTCCTTAACTGCCGCATCTACTTCTTTTGATAAAGCCATACATTCTTTTGCAAAGGCCTTATCACCTGTCACTTCATTGCTGATTTCAGCCATTTGTTTCAATGATACAACCGCAAATATGTTTGAAGGAATTAAAAAGCCATAGGTTGTGGCATCATCCGAAGGACGGAACGTTGAGTTAATTAATCCTACAGGTTTTAACGGGCGGCCATAACCGTGATTAGCAACGGTATCTAATTGCTGAGGAGTTTCGCGCTGAAACTTATAAGGCCCAAGGCCATCTTTGCGTTGCTGTTCTTTAAATGTTTTTACAATCAGAGCTGCCGCTTTTTGCCAGTCAGCATCAAAAACACTTTTATCACCGGTAGTTTTCCAGTAGTTGTAGGCCAGACGAACGGTATAACACAACGAATCAATTTCCCATTTGCGTTCGTGCAAACCGGGTTTCATATCCGTCATATCGCTCATCCAGTGCACTTCTTCTTCCTTTGTTTTGTTGAAAGCGTTGGCATAACGATCGAGCAAAACACATTTTGTTTGACGATGAACAACGCCGGCAAGCAACGTTTTTAATTCGTCATCCTGATTGGCCAGTGGCATATACGGCCAAACCTGTGCAGTTGAATCGCGCAACCACATGGCATGAATATCACCTGTAATTACAAACGTATCGGGTTTACCGTTTAGCGTTCCGTGCTCTACTGTTGTATCCAAAGTGTTCGGGAAACAGTTTTCGAACATCCAGGCCAGTTTCGGATCTTTAATTTTTGCTTTTGCTGCTGCAATTGTTTCTTCCACTGCCTTCGACACAAAATTTCGCTCACCTGCTGCCGGACGATTCGTTACGTAGTTTTTTCTACCGGAAGCCGCCAAAACCGATGAGCCTCCGGCGATTCCGATTCCGGCAACTATTAATGCACTTGCTTTTATAAAATCTCTTCTTGTATTCATTGTTACTGGTTTTATAATTATTTCAATGATTTTCTATTCGGTCAAAATTATTAATTCTTTCCCTTTTTTAAGTTGATCGTGCGACACAAAGTATCCCTCAACAGGATTTCCGTCAATTGTCAGATCCTCTATTTTTCTTCCTGAATTAGTTTTGGAAATTTTAAATTCCGATTGCTCGCCCAAATCCAATTTTACCGAGTTAAACAACGGAACAGAAACGATGTATTCGGCATCGCCCGGAGAGTATGGATAAATCCCCATGGCTGCAAATACGTACCATGCCGACATTTCTCCGGCATCGTCCATTCCACAAAGCGCATTCTCCCACTCGCCCATTCCGTAAAAACGGTTCATGATACTGTCGAGGTACATTTGCGATTTTTCCTGTTTCCCAATAAAGGTGTACAAATACGGGAAGCTGTGATCGGGCTGATTACCATGACAATACTGCCCAATAAATGATGAAACGTTGCGGGCAATGTGATTTGCATTCCATGGTATTGAGAAAAGAGAATCGAGTTTTTCCTCG
This sequence comes from uncultured Draconibacterium sp., assembly GCF_963675065.1. NCBI lineage: Bacteria > Pseudomonadati > Bacteroidota > Bacteroidia > Marinilabiliales > Prolixibacteraceae > Draconibacterium > uncultured Draconibacterium sp. The sequence continues at coordinate 2,369,057 of NZ_OY775906.1, forward strand.
AAGGCTGCTTCACTTTCGTACAAGCTAATCAAACCTTTGGTATCGTGTGGTGCAAAAAACGACGACTGCCAGGCATTGGCTTCGCGGTACATGTATTCGTAATACGGATATTCCGCGTTAAAATCCGATACCCAATCACCATTTTCAAGGCGCCCACGCATTAACCCTGTTGACGGATCAAACAGATTTTTATAGTTTGAAGTTCGCTTCATCAGCATCTCATAGTCATCCGTTTTGTTCAGTTCTTTTGCGAGAAGTGCCACGGCATAATCATCATAAGCAAACTCCAGCGTTTTCGTCACTCCGGCTTTTGCTTTCGACTCTACATGTGGATTTTTCACTTCAGGTGTTGAGATGTATCCTTTTTCGATATATTCGGCAATGTGCGGACGTGTACCTCCTTCTTTGGTTGCATTGTTTAGCAGCAACTGGTAAGCGCTCTCCACATCGTAATCACGAATCCCGCGCAGGTACGAACCGGAAATAAAAGGCGCTGCATGATCGCCATGAAAAAAGGTAGGCATAAAACCGGTCTTTTCGCCTTTATCGATCAGCGACTGAATTACGTCGGCAGTAACATCGGGCGACAACATACCCAGCAAAACCAGCTTGTTGCGGTAGGTATCCCACAACGACGGATTGGTGTAATAACGAAATCCTTTATTGACCACTTTTCCGCTGGCATCGGTAAATTCGCCATTTACATCGCTGCGTAATGCCGGCCACAAAAACGAACGGTACAACGATGAGTAAAACAACTCTTTTTGCTTTTCAGTACCACCTTCAACCTGAATTTTTGATAACAAAGTTTCCCAGGTTTCCGATGCCTCGGTTTTTACCTGGTCGAATGATTTTCCGGCCAGCTCGGCTTCCAGATTTTCTTTTGCATTTTCATTGCTTACAAACGAAAGTGCCAGTTTTAGTTCCACCGCTTGGTCCGATTCTGATTCATTTAAAGAAACAAGGGCGATTTCACGACGTGAGTCGCCGCTTGTTTCAAGGTTTACTATGGTCCGGTTGGTTTCGGCATAGAAATATATTTTTTCACCTGTTTGCTGGTATCCTTTAAAAGCATTGTCGCCTACCTGCTCAATATGCCAGTCGCGCACCCTTTCATTGGACCGCGAAAGGTTAAGCACCAACTTTTGTGGTTTCCCTTTTGGGTAATCGTACTGGTGAAAACCGCAATGTAAGGTTGAAGTCAGCCGGGCATTAATATCGTATCGGTCAAGCTTTACCTGGTAGTAACCCGGTTCGGCCGATTCGTTTTCATGACTGAATTTTGATCCAAAATCATTATCAGTAAAATCTTCGGTAACAGGAAGTACCGGTATATGGCACAAGTTCCAGTGGCCTTTGTTGGTATGTGTAAATGCTAAAATTACATCGTCCTCGTATTCATAACCGGCTCCGCTGCGCCACTCTGTTATCGGGCTCAATTGCACCATCGCATTTGGCAATGACGCGCCCGGATAAGTAAGTCCTGCCCAAACACGCCAATCTTCGGGAGGGTTGTAACCACAATCGATACTGTCTTGCAAAGGGGCAGTTCCCAGAAACGTATTAACGTATTCGGTAAGCTTCCCCGATTTTTCGGGGCCGGGATTATTACTTGCCGTATTGCAGCCGACCATGGTAATGATGAGTGAAAGTAAAAGAATTGTTCGTATCATTTTTAGTTGGTTCAAATATGAAATTATGTATTTCTAATTTATTTTACTTGTTCAATTACAGCAGCCCAACCTCCGTCTCTGGCCAGATCTATTTCAATCGTTTCTCCGCTGCTCACATTTTTAGTTATTTTTTTATAATCCATTGCCTGCACATTGGCGTTTACACCATCTTGAAAAGCGGTCATTTTGTAGGCAGCTCCTTCGTTAAGAAAATCAAGATTTAATTTGAAACTACGTTGCTTTGTATCGGTAATTGCACCAATAAACCACTTGCTATTACTACGCTTTGCTACCACAAAATACTTACCGGCTTTCGCCTCTAAAACCCTGGTCTCGTCCCATAAAACAGGCACACTGGTAATAAATTCGGTACATTCCCGCTCACGATAATAATAAAACGGATTATCTGCCAGCATTTGAATTCCACTTTCAAGTGTTACATATAAAGCCAGTTGATAAGCACGAGTACCAATACTAACCGGGTTTGTTCGGGTAGATTTATAAACTTCGGGATGTACTGAATTCATTGCTCCGGGAGTAAAATCTGCAGGCCCAACAGCATTTCTTATAAATGGGAGATACGCGTTATTCTTAGTGGTTGCCCGTCCGCCTCCAATATTTTGTTCCATGCCTACAATACCTTCGTACGAAAGAATATTTGGCAAGGCACGTTCCATTCCCGCAGGTTTAAATGATCCGTGGTAGTCGACAAACAATTTATATTTGGCAGCTTCACGTGCAATACGCTCATAATAATTAACCATCCACTGGTCACTGCGATCCATAAAATCGATTTTAACACCGGCAATCCCCCACTCACTAAAAGTCTTAAACAGGTCGATATTATTTTCAACGGTCAACCAAGTTAACCAGAGTACAATTTTCACATTCTTTGACTGACCATATTTGATCAGCTCAAACAAATCAATAGTTGGATTTGGGGTATACGGATCGCGTGTGCTTTTAGCCCATCCTTCATCCATTATAATGTAAGGGATACCGAAATCAGATGCAAAATCAATGTAGTATTTGTACGACTCAAGGTTATATCCCGATTTAAAGTCAACACCGTACAAGCGGGCATCGTGCCACCATTCCCAACTTACCTGTCCCGGTTTAATCCAATCGGTGTCTCCCAACTCATTCGGACGGGATAATTTGAAAATCATTTCATTTTCAAAGATTTGTTTGTCATCACTACTGATCATGAAAACCCGCCATGGAAAGTTCCGGGATCCTGCAGTTTTTGCAATATAGTTCGCCTCTTTAATAATCTTCAGACTGCGGTCTCCATCTTCTCCAAATTCAAGCGGACATTTCGGAAAAGTACTGTTCATCGCGTTTCCATCAGCACCTTTCATAAACAAACACGGATAGTCGAACAAGTCAGCTTCAGAAAACAAAATTTTAAAATCCTGTTTGCTTTCAATTAAAATCGGAAGTGTGCTCGTGTCCAATTCCCTGGCATCAGCAGTATTAGATTCAACATACGATATTTCGTACGATGTTTTGAAAGAACGGGTCGGTGAAAGCACGGCATCAAAAGTGGAAGGGAACTGAAGGTGAACTTCCTCATCCAATACTTCAATATTTTCATCTCCCATATTTGTAATAAAACGATAAGCGACACCATCATTATAAGCTCGGAATTCAACGGAATAATCACCTTTAAATTTGAGTAAAAGAACATTGCAGTGATTATTAACGACCCCATTTCTCAATGGAATTTCACGATCAATTTGTTCATTGATTGAACTGTATTTCTTTGCAGAAAGTCTCGGATTCTCACCCAAAGTCTGATCTTTTAACTTGAGCTCCAACGAACTCTTTTCCATCAACAAAAAATTATTGGCAATAATCGAGTAAAAAATCTTATCTGCAAGTTCGATACGAACCTTGATATTATTATCAGGAGACGTAAGTTCCTGAATGCCTCCCTTGGCAAAAACAAAACCAGAAAGCAGACCTACCAGTATAATGACTAATGGAAACTTAACAATCCTGCATAAGTTCAATGTGAAATTCAATCGCTTCATAGATAGTTGACTTAGGTATTTAAATTAATTTTTACAATAATATTTTTCGAGTATTCTTCTAACTATTTTAATGTATTAACACTTTTGTATGATAGGATTTAGCTCCGGAAATGACTCGGACAAAATAAATTCCCGGAATGTTGACTGCTGGGGTGACCGTAATCAGCCCATCCCCTGTTATTTCCTGCGATTCAAACCATTGAACTACTTGTCCGGGTTGGTTGTATAAATAAACCTCGCCAGCCACACCACCTTGCTCAGGTATTTTGATCTTCATTTCTGTGCCTCTGGGTGCCGGATTTGGAAAGACTGTCAGCGATTGATTTTTTTGAGCAACTTCTATTTCATCAACGTCGGTTACGGGATTTACTGAATTATAAGCCACATTCAAAAATGCAGAAGCTGCAGCTGCCTGTCCCATCATGCCGATCTCCGAAGGATTCTCGCTAGTTCGATACAGGTTCCATTTACCATCAATATCATTATAACTACTGGCGTAGTAACCTCTTTTATCGCGGTTGTGGGCACTTAAAAAGTCCACAATATCGGCTGCTATTGTAAAAAACTCCTCTTCCTTCGTTTCGCGGTACATGTCCAATAAAGCATCAATCATATCGTCGCCGCCCCAAAACGAAATCTCACTCAGACCCTGTCCGGCTGTGTACCAGTGGTTAATACAGCTACTCATCATTTCGCGGGCATCATCAAGGTATTTTTGCTCGTTTGTTATTTGATACAATAGAATTGCATTTTGAATAACAACCGTTGTTTGGTAGGCACGATAACCACCGCCCCGAACCGAGTTTCCGTTAACGATGCCATTTAAAGACCAACTTCCGTTTTGATAATAACTTGCCTGGTTAAACAATTTCGTGTTCGAATCTTTAATTTTTACCGACAAATCGTTCTCCAGCTCGTAATAAGCCAATGCTTCGTCGAAATACCGGCTTTCGTTTGTTGCCTGGTAGAGTTTAGCCGCAGCATAACTGGTGTAATTTACCGACATAGAAAACAACATTCCAAAGCCCAGCTGATCTTCGTGTTGAGGTATAGCATACTTGCTGTCGCGAATACCGTTGTTAAACTCGTAGGCAATTTTCAGATTATTAAGCGTAGTTTCATCCTCGGTTGAATCGTAATACATAGTAAACGGCATCATAAGCTGTCCGTTATCATCGTAAAAACGCTTTCCATCGTTACCCGGAAGAACAGCATAACCGGTTCTTCCATCCTTTGTTACCTGGTACTGGTCGGTGGCAGCAAGGTAGTTTACAATCAGCGTTTCGTATTTCTCGGGATTCACTTTCCAGGCCTGAATCAAAGCCCGCAACATATGCGATGCCGGCCAAACAAAACTGGTTGCCTGTTTAAAGTTTGACGATGCATCAATTGCTTCGGCGTACAGTCCGTTGTTTTTATTGTAAAAGTCTTTGTGAATTTTGTCCAGCAGTCTTTCGCCAAAATACTGGTATTTGTTGTCGTATAAATCAAAGGGTACTGTGGCTGCCAGCTCCTCACCGCCACTTGTTTCGGCAGCAAAATATATGGTGTCGTTCTGATAAACAGCTGTTTGTGCTTCAAATATTAAATAGGCTGAATTGTTGTTAATCGTTTTAAACGTAACATTCCCGACTGCAGGATTTTCGCTTAGCTTCCAGGTGGAAATTTCCTGTCCTGAAACGCTTACAATAACCGAATCTTTTCCGCTGTTCAGTATTTTCAGGCTTCCGTCTACCAAAATACGGTCTTTCACTGCCCACGATGTTCCACTGCCTTTTTCCAGATTATGATTGCCGGTAAGGTCGTTTAAAGAATCGCCTTGTCCTTCGTTTAACAACCAATTGGCTACCAATCCATCTTCGTTGCCATTTAGCTGAATATCTTTATTTGAATTAATCTCTTCGTTAGTCCGGGCAATATCCCAAATCCTGAAATCAAATAATTTACCGTCCAAACGGCGTTCTTTCCAGGCAGAACCTTCGCCCATAAACAAGTGTGATCCCGAAACATTCATTGGCTTACTCAGCGTTCCGTTACCCGCCAAAATTCCATCTACAAATATTTTCACTTCATTACCGGTGTTAACAGAAACGGCAACATGCTGCCACTTTCCGATCTGAATCTGGTTTTCTGAACTTGCTACCTCTTCCCAATTGCCGGTTCCCACATTCATTTCCACTTTGCCGTTTGAATTTAACCGAAAAGCAAATCCAGCCGCCCCGGAACCTGCATTCCACGATTCATCGGCCAGGATATAATTTCCTGCCCAACTGTCGACAAAAATCCAGGTTTCAATGGTAAAATCGCCGGAGATATAATCGCTGAAAGTTCCGCAATCGATATAACTTTCCTGTTCAGAAGCATTGAATTTCAGCACATACGACTGCGCGTTTGAAGCTATTGAAAAGGAAAGCAAAGCCAGTGAAAAGACTCCAATGATTATCGATCTGCTGCTTTGTTGAATACTATTTTTAATCATGTTGAGTGACTTATTTTGGGCCATCAGAAATTGAATAAGAATTAATTAAAGATCTGGCTTCTTCCCCGGTTATTTTGGAAACACAACCGTGTCGGGCATCCGCCGGAAAATTTACATCTTCCAAAATCTCCCAATTCAGCAAATCCTCAGAAAACGAGGCTCCGTATCGGTTCGTCATGCAGTAATCGTAATAAAGCAACCAACCCGATTTTTCAGGGTCTTCGATAACAGTAGGCCCTTCGGTGATTACCGGAACAATCTGGCCCCCATTTAGCTTACCTTCAACAATTTGATAAGGCCCTTCAAGATTTGTGGAAGTGGCAACCCTGATGGCACGCCTTTCGCCGGTTTTGGCGCCAAACTCTTCCTCTTTATGAAATAGATAATAGGTGTTGTCGTGCTTCAAAAGTGTACCGTCGATAACTGAATACGAAGGTTCGAAGAAAACTTTTGCCGGTGTAAAATTTTTCCAGTCTTTGGTTTTGCTGTACCATAGCCGGCTTTCTTTCCAGCCTGCATCTTTAAACGACGACGACCAGATTAAAACGTACTCCTGATTTTCTTCGTCGTAAAACCACTCGGGTGCCCAAATGTTATTGGCAAGAAATTTTCCGGAATCGTCATGCACATCCTTCATCAGTGGTAGCGTTCCTTCTTCTTTCCAATGTATTAAATCTTTTGAAGTTGCATAGAAACATCCCGGCCCCGACGCATCCCGGCTGTATCCTTCGGTTGTTCCTGTTGTAAGAATTCGCCAAATCCCATCAGGACCGCGGCGCACATAAGGATCGCGCATCCAGTGGTCCCAGACAGGTTTATTATTGTTGAGGGGAACCCAATGTCTTCCATCGTTTGATAAGGCAATGTGTAACTTTGCCTCCAACATGGGATCGGGCAAAGGCACTTCAACGGTATTACCGTTTTCATCAATTTCTATTCGGGTGGGGTAACGTTGCCTGAAATAGGTCAGCATTAAAACATCTTCTCCTTTTTCAATTTTAAACTGAGTTGATCCGGAGGTAGATGCGGTTTGAATATTGGAGTGTTGTGCAACTAACGGTAAAGAAAATACCATTAACAATACTAGCATTAGCAGTGCACCAGCCTGCAAAATTTCATAACCTCTGTTTCGTTTATAAAAAAAATGCTTCCCCATAAATTTTTGGCTCTATGTTTTAAGGTGTAATCAAACCTTCTGCTTCAAGTAGGGCTGCTGCCTCAATTAACATGGCTCCACTGGTTTGAGTGGTTAAATCGCTGGTACTTCCCGGTTTGTTTTTCCAGTATGTACCGTAAAGCAATTTATTCTTATCGGTTCCTTCCTGCCACAGTTTTTCTGCATTGTATTTCAGAAATTGCAGGTAGCGGTTCCGGGTACCGTCTGATAAATCGGGATGAAGAATGAGTTGTGTGAAATAGCGTACAAATATTCCTTTGAACAAACCACCATCGCCGGCACCTTCATCTTTTAGCAGGCGGTCGGCACTGTTCACCAAAGCGTTTAAGGTATGATCTGCCGCTTTTTGTGCATCGTTCAAATAGGTTTTCGAACCTGTAATGTTGTAAAGTTCCAATGCCGATCCAAGAAATGTTCCCTGGTTATAGGTAAAAATCCAGGCTTGTTGAATTTCCCCGGTTCGGCTGTTTATGTTATCGTAAACAGCTCCACTGGCCGGGTTAAAAAGGTATTCTTTTTCCCAGTCGTAGATTTTTAATGCCCATTCCTTATCGCTGTCGTCGCCAAACTGCTGGTAAAGTCGTGCGGCTAAAATACAAGCCGGTCCGTTTGAGCAGGCATTTTTGCTGTACGGTTGATCTTTTTTCCACGAAATACCACCACCGGCATTATCGTTCCAGCCGGTTTGTATGTCCTCCCATACCGAAATGGCTGCTGTTTTGTAACGTTCCTGGTTTGTTGCATTATACGCACGAAGCATGGCCAATGCATTCCATTCCATATCGTCGTAATACACGTTGAAAAACGAATTACCATTTTTAGCTTTTACACCTTCGTACCAATCATTTATGGTGGTCAGGTATAAATTGTCTCCTGTTCTATCGTAGGCATCAATTACAACATCAAGTGCGTGTGCCTGTGGCCAGTAGTGGAAATCGGTGTTATCCAGGTTGTTGTACTGGAAATATGCTTCTGCCGGATTCCAGTATGAATAAATAAACGACGAGCTACTGCTATCGGCAGCTGCTGCCCAATTTATTGTAGTTTCTTCTCCACCCTCATTTCCAGGATCAATTTCATCCTTCTCGCACGCCTGAAAAATAATCAGGCTTATCAGCATTAAAAAAATCAGTTTCTTATTCATACTTCTACTGCTAAAAAAATAAACTGAGACAGGGTTGCCCCTGCCCCAGTTTTCCTTTTCTCTATTTATTGATCACCAACTTTTATTACATTGTGAGTGTATGGTCCTTCAGCCCAGAAATAGGCAATTACATCAATGTAGGCCATATCCATTTCTCCGTCAAACTTCCATTTGTCATCCCATCTCGATTCAGGAACCGGCGCCATGTAGTAATATTCTTCATTTCCGGTTGGACGGCCATCGGTTGGATTCAGCGTTCCCCACCATTCGTAAGCATCGTTACCATCGGCGTCTTTAATAGTCATTCTGAATTTGTAACGTTCATCGCGTCCCCAACCTTCCTGCTTAAATTCAAGAGGCTGATTGCTGGCTTTAAAAATACCTCCGCCTTGGTACTCTAACGAGTACAGGAATTCATCGGTAGGAGCAAAATGTAGCTGGAAGGCAACAACTTCAGTCATTACCACAGAACCTACGTTAAAATCGATATTGATACGGTAAACTGCGGTATTTTCAACTGTACTTGTTGAGGCTCCTTCTTTAATCACACCATTGTCGATAAAGAACTGACGGGTGTCGCCTTCGTTAGCATCGGTAAAGAAATATTCTTCGCCGGCAGTAAGTTCTGTGTAAATTTCAAACTCACCCGGAGCAGTTCCTTTCATAATGCTTGCATTGGCTAAATCGCTTCCACCTTCAGAACCAGCACCAGTTACATAAACATCAATTGGAACATCGGCAAATCCTGCCAAACGGGTAATTTCCATGGTGCGTACTTCCTCACCTTTCAGGTCATTAATCCCTTTTGAAGAGAAAACTGTCCAAATGATTTTTCCGGTTTCAGCAGAGCCGATACCCGCCAATGCACCAATTTTATTTAATTGTTTGTGCGAAATTGTTGCATGGTTGTAACCACCGTTATTATCTGAAGCCATTTTGTAAATCGGTTCCGAGAAATCGCCACCTTCAACATCAAAAGCCACTTCGTAAAGTACCATTCCACTGTCTTCAGCTTTAGCGGGTTCCCATTCGAAATATTGAGCTGCCGATGCCGAAGTTTGTAATACAATCGTTGCGTTTTCGGCAGGTTCGTATAAGGTTTGAACAGACGTTACACGAGTATCTCTTAATACATCCTCTTCACATCCTACAAATGCGATAAGCAAAGAAGTAATTATGGTAAGTTTTATAATTAGTGTTTTCATAATCGATATATGTTTGTTTTTATTATTCATTTATTGATTTACCTGAAATTAATACCCCGGGTTTTGGCCCAGATTTGGATTTAAATCTTTTTGCGACTGCGGAACCGCCCACAAATAATCGCGTTGAGGATTAAATGTTCTTTTATCAAGTCTGATATAACCATTGTCCATACTCGGATCGCCGTACTGAGCACCATGAGGATTTCCATTTAACACATTTTCGGCAGTTTCCCAACGACGGATATCAAAGATGCGAAGTCCTTCCAATGCCAACTCGACACGACGCTCGCGACGAATAAGCTCACGAAGTTCGGCCTGACTTAATGAACTATCAAAATCTAATGCGCTGGCATCGGTAAATCCTGCACGTTCGCGCAAGGCTTTTATGGTACCGTTCCATACATTTTCATCCATCTGGTCCAGTTCGTTTTTGGCTTCAGCATACATCAGAAGCACATCGGCATAACGAATCAAAATTAAATTGAGGCCCGAAGTAAACGCTGCCAATGCCTGCGGATCGTAATACTTACGCATATAATATCCGGTTGATGTAGAGTTGGTACCTTGTCCTTTGTATTCATCTACCTCGGCCGACTCGTCGGGAGCAGTACCCGGTTTAATATAAATGGTCTGAATGGTTCCGTCAGGCAAGCGCCAAGGAAATTCGTGATAAACCACAGTTGCTGTTAAACGTGGGTCGCGACGAACATACGGATCGTTTTCGTCGTATCCCGAGTTTTCATCATCAATGGTTCTTCCGTTCAGCATCAGGTAGTCGTCAACCAATTCCTGTGTTGGCGCCATTTGATTTACACGAGCCCCTACCGAAAGTGGTGCATAATCGAAGTATTCTCCCCAGGTGCGCAACGACGGTACATAACCCAAATCAAGAATCACTTCACCGTTGTATTCATTTTCAGGAAGGAAAATTCCTTCATACGATGGGAACAAACTGTAAGAACCGTACTGATCAGAATTAATCAACTGCTCACAGGTACTCACCACATTTTGCCAGTCGTTGCTGTACAAATATGTTCTTGCTTTTAGTGCCACCGCGGCTCCGGAAGTAAGTCTTCCGTTATCTTCTTCGCTGTATTCTTCGTTTGTTGGCAGAATACCAATAACCGCATCAAGCTCGCTGCGCACAAAAGCCAACACATCTTCGTGCGAAGTTCTTGCTATCTCTTTCGATTCGTCCAGCGTAATATCGGTTTCAAACAACGGAACGTCGCCGTACCAGGTGGTTAGACGGAAATACAGATAAGCACGGATAAAACGCGCCTCTGCATTCATTCTAGCTTTTAAGTTTTCGTCCATTCCTTCTACACGATCAACATTTTCGAGAAAAGTATGACAGGTTTTAATTCCGCCGTAACAATCTCTCCATTCGTTGGCAAAACGGTTGTTTGAAGCGTCGGCCTGTCCTGAAGAAATTATTTTCTCCGAACTAGATCCACGTCCTTCATAAATGTTATCGCTGAGTGCTTCGGTAGAGAAGAAATAGCCCGAGTTATACATTTGACTGTAGGCCATATTCAAAACCATGTTGGCTTTTTCGGGCGATGTCCAGTAATTGGCTTCTGTAAATTTATTCGTTGGAGCCAAATCCAAATCGTTACAAGAGGTAAAAAGTATTAAAATTAAACTTGCAACGCCTGCGCTATATTTTAGAAATTTCATCTTCATGTCAATCAATTTTAAAATTCTAATTCTAAACCAAAACCGTAGTACTTAAGCGTAGGATAATTCCGGCCACTGTTTGCACCAACTCCTCCGGTGCCTCCCATATTACTTCCAAATTCAGTCGATTCAGGATCGATAAAAGAAACATTTGAAAGTGTGAACAGATTCTGTGCATTTACACTCAGTCGTAGTTTTTGTACCCCCACTTTTGTGGTCAGTTCTTTTGGCAAAGTGTATCCCAACTGGATATTTTTCAGGCGAACATAAGCTGCGTTGAAAATGTAAATATCAGAAGGTTTTGCCCAGTTATTTTGTTGCGATGATGATCCTGGAGCTGCCAATCTGGGCCATTCTGCTTCAGGATTTACCGGTGTCCAGAAATCTAACTGATGCTGGTACATTACATACGAATAATTCGCATGGAAAGGCTCTACCAGCTCACCACGCAAAAACATATCGCGTTTACCTACTCCCTGAATTAAAACACCAAGATCAAATCCTTTCCAACTCACGTCGTAGTTTAATCCGAAAGTATAACGAGGAAATGCGTTTCCTAAAACCTGACGGTCCTTGTCGTCAATAACACCATCGTTATTCTTGTCTACATATTTTACATCGCCCGGTTCAACAGTTGCTCCAATGGGCAAGGCACTGTTCTCAATTTCCTGGTAACTACCAAAATAACCATCGGTTTTATAACCAAAGTACGATCCCAAAGCTTCGCCTTCGCGAATTAATTTACGCATCTGGTCGTTCGAATCAATTTGTTCGCTACCGCCAAAGTCAACTACTTCGTTTTTCGAATCTGCAATGTTCAAGCGCACATTGTGGTCAACAGCACCTGTTTTTGCGTGATAGTTGATGGTTGCTTCCCATCCACGGTTTCTCATTTCTCCGGCATTTTCTTTTGCAACTGCACCTCCAAATACCGAAGGCACAACAGGAGTTAACAGGATTTGAGAAGTAAGTTTATTGAAGTAGTCCAATGAAACCGATAATTTATAATCGAAAAATGTAGCATCGGCACCAATGTTAAAGTTGGCCGATTGCTCCCACTGCAACACACTGTTTCCAAAATCGAAACCGGTTCCGGAAACGGCTCCATTATTAAAGCCGTAACTGTTATTATAAACAGTGTAGGTTGTAAAGTATGAGTAATCATCAACATTCTGGTTACCCAACACACCGTACGAACCACGTAATTTCAGGTCGCCGATATTGCTCTTATAGTTATCCATAAAACTTTCTTCAGACAAACGCCAGCCCGCAGTAAACGACGGGAAAAATCCCCAGCGGTAGTCTTCAGCAAATTTTGAAGAACCATCGTAGCGGAAACTAAATTCACCGTAATACTTGTCGCGGTAATTATAACCTGCACGACCAAAAATGGAGTAAATACTTCTTTCCTGTGTTTGTGCCGGTGTATTGTAGCTCGACGGATCTATTTCGGTTTCCGATTCAGGAAGACCAAGATCGCGGTCGGTATATTTCATTTTTATTTCGTTGGCCTGACGTGTATATGATTCGTTGGAAACACCTATCAAACCGGAAACATTATGGTCTTCGTTGAAGGTTTGGTTGTAATCCAACAAAAACTGCGTATTCAGAATGTACCTTTTCTCGTTGTAATCTTCGGTAGGACGGGTATCGTTAGCATACGAGTTGGGTTTTTCAGCAGTTGGGCTTGAGTAAAACGGAACTTCCAGTCCTCTGATAAAACGGTGGTTTGCTCCTAAATCAAGTCCCACCATTGCTTTTGCCTTTAAACCTTTTGCCACATCCAGTTCCGCGTTCAAACTTCCAAGGAAGTTATCATCGTCTTTTTTCTGAAAACCACCGGCTTCCAATTGTCCCAGCGGGTTAAATTGCGAAAGCACATCGTTAATCAGGTACTTGCCATTGTCGGCTTTCATCTGGTAAGTGTAGTAAGGCGGAATACGCGAACCGTCAACAATAAGGAATCCGGTGCTGGCATTTGGCGCCTTCTGCATAGTGCGGTTAAAAGCCATTAAAGCACTTAATTTCAACTTCCCGTACTGACTTACCAGGTTGGTTCTGAAATTATAACGCTCAATTCCGAAACTACCAACGAAGTTGCTTTCCTGATTGTAGTAACCTGCAGAAACCATGTAGGTAGAAGTTTCGTTACCACCTGAAATACTGGCGTTGTAATTTTGCTGTAAGGCTGATTGCAAAATGCCGTCCAGGAACCACTGTCCATCACCGTTCTCCTGGAAATCCCTGATTTCGGCAGGCGTATATTTTGGCGAAGATCCCACATTTAACAAAGCTTGATTTTTAAGCAATGCGTTTTCATATCCTTTTACAGGCTGAAACAATACGTGAGGATCCTGAAAACCTGTCATTGTGCTTACACGTACAGTAGGTTTATCATTTGTGGTACCTTTTTTAGTGGTTACCAGAATTACCCCATTTGACGAACGCGAACCGTAAATAGCAGCACTACCGGCATCTTTAAGTACCGATACATTTTCAATATCGGCCGGGTTCATGTTGTTCAAACTTGACATCTCTGTAATCATTCCATCGATTACGATTAAGGGGCTATTGTTATTCATGGTACTTACACCACGAATATTGATATTCATGTTATTATCGTTCGGGTTCATGCTACGTTGCTGAATAACAAGGTTAGCCGAAGCTCCCTGCAAAGCCTGCACCGCATTTCCAACCGGACGATCTTCAATTAAATCTGAGTTTACCTGATCAACAGAACCAATCAGGTTTTTCTTTTGCATGGTACCGTAACCAATTACCACAACCTCTTCAATACCTACGGCATCTTCTTTCATCACCACCGAAATATTGCTTTGGTTGCCCACAACTATTTCCTGCGAAAGCATCCCAACAAATGAAAAAGCCAGAACAGCATCAGGACCAACATTACTTATCTGGAAATTTCCATCAATGTCGGTAACCGTTCCCTGGGTTGTACCTTTTACAAACACTGTTACACCCGGAATTGGCTGACCATCAGCTCCGGTAACTTGCCCACTTACTGCCTGTTGCTGAGCCGCCAGTATGTTTGCATCATCAAATTCGCCTTTAAACAGGGCTACCTGCCGGCCAACAATTTTATAGTCAACACCGGTGTCATAAAAAATCTCGGTTAAAATTTTCTCGATATTTGAATTTCGGAAACTTACCGACACTTTTCGTTCTGTATCAATTACATCCTCTGAATAGAAAAAATAGAACTCGCTTTGGTTCTCAATTTCTTCCAGAACAGTTTTTACATCTGTATTTTTCAGTTCTACAGACAATTTGGTTGCCTGCGAATAGCTTTCGTTAGCTATTACCGAAAAAACACTTACACATAACAAAAACAAAGTTACTTTCATAAGTCTTAAAAGTTTTAAGAAGAAACTCCCTAAAGGGATTTCCTTCAATCTCTTTTTTTTCATAGATTTGACGTATTAAGATTAATAATTCTAATAATTATTTTTCGGAGGTGGGGAAGTTGGTGGCTTCTCCACTTCTTTATGTTTTTGGAGGTTTAGTTTTAGTTACTTATTCCATAGGCAGATCTGTTATTTTATTGGTTTTACAATCAGTTTTCTTTCGTTCTTATCGTATTCGTATTTTAATGACAATGTTATCTCCAACAAGTCCATAACTTCCGTAATCGACTCGTACTCGATTGTTGCCGTCAATTTCTTATCTGATATATATTGATCATCCAGTTCAATCTCAATATTATACCACCGTTCCAACCTTTCAACAACATCTTTCAACGATTCATTTCTGAATATCAACTTATTGTCAATCCACGACGAATAAATTTCGGTATCAACTTTTTGCACCTGAATTGATGAGTTTTCTGCATCAATTACAGCCTGTTGTCCGGGTGCCAGAATTTGTTGTTCGCCGGCGTTTGAAATCAATCGTACTTTTCCCCTTTCCAATGTCACCTCAGGGTTGGTATCTGAATAACTCATTACATTAAAAGCTGTACCCAGTACATTTACCTGTACATTCTCGGCAATAACTTCAAATGGTGTTTTGCTTTTCTGAACATCGAAATAGGCTTCTCCACTCAGTTTCACCAAACGCTTTTTTCTGCTGAATTCTTTCGGATATTCTAAGGAAGAACCTGAGTTGAGCCAAACTTCAGAACCATCGGGTAAAACAAAATGGGTTTTTGAGGCAAGCGGCGTTGAAACAGTTTGTAGCTCGGCACTACTATTCGTTTTATCAAGTGTGAAAAATAGAGCAATAGCCAACGGAATAAAAAGAACTGCTGCCACCCGTGTTAAATAAGTTAATAATATTCGGGGTTTGCCTTTACGTGGTTCCTGGCTATTTATTTCGTAATGAATTTTGTGTAGCGTATCCGACAAATCGGGAGTTTCTCCTTCCCCTGCTTTTGTGCTTTTCCAATGTTCCTTCATATTGGCATCCAAAACCGACTGCTGGTCCGGCTTTACAAACAGTTCAACAAATTGCTGAAACTCCTTCTCCGAGCAATTGTTTTCGAGATATTTTATGTAATATTCTTTCATATAATTTTGTAGTCACTTGTTAAACGCATAAAGAATAAAAAACCCCTGCTTCAGTTCTACAATTTACCCATTTTTTTTCCTTCAAGAATCAAACTCCATTATTTCATTCAGTCAAAATCTGAAAACATTTTATAGATTTGTGAGTTCTAGCTAGCAGCGACAGATGAATAACGAGAAACTAATTAATCGATTTATTGATGGCGATAAAACGGCCATTAACGATTTGTATGCCGAATATAGCCCGAGGTTGTATCGCTTTGCCATAGCCTACCTAAAATCGGAATCAGAAGTTCTCGACATCGTTCAGGAAGTATTTGTTAATGTTTGGATAAACAGAAACAAACTAAAAAAAGACTCAAATCTTGACGCCTACTTATTTACTGTGGCCAAAAACACCTTAGTTTCTGTTTTTCGCAAGAAGCTTTCGGAAAAAGACTATTTGGAACATCTGAGAAACAAATCAATAACCAATAGTATCGATACTGAATCGCAGTTTAACTACAACCAGTTATCCGACAAGCTCAGTGACCTGGTAGAACAACTACCTCCACAACGAAAAAAAATATATCAGCTTAGCAAAGAACGTGGTTTAGCGAATAAAACAATTGCAACAGAGCTGGGTATTTCAGTAAAAACAGTTGAAGACCATTTAAGCAAAGCCAGCAAATTCATAAAAAAGAATTTAACCGAATACGGTTTCATTGCCTTGCTTTTTATCGACCTGTTTGTCAACTCCAAATAACAGCTCCGGCGGTATCCGCTATTTCATTTTTAACGCGTTTATCAATAGATACACAAATAACAATAACACGACAAGCATCGCCCCGGTTTGTCCGGCATTATCAGAAACGAATCCCATAATTGGCGGAACTATTGCACCTCCGGCTACTCCCATTATCAGCAAACCCGAAACTTCGTTAGCATACTCCGGCTTTCGACGCAATGCGGCCGAAAAAACAATGGAAAACACATTGGCAACTGCCAGGCCGGAACAAAATATCATTATATACATCAGAGAAACCGGACCGGGAACAACAACCATAACCACCAGTGCTACAATTCCTAAAATGGCACTCCCGATGTAAAATAGCCGACCAGAATATTTCATTAACAAAATTGCGCCGATAAAAGTACCGATGGTACGGGCTGCAAAATATAAGCTTGTTGCCAATCCTGCTTTCTCCAACGGCATAACGGTTCGTTCCATCAGAAACTTAGGAAAAGTAACATTTAACCCAACATCGATGCCCACTAACACTACAATTGCAAAAAAGAAACTCAGCATAACCTTATCTTTCAACAACTTAAAGCTTGCTGCAAAACCGGCTGTTTCGCTGGTTGACTGTTCTTTTTGAATCGGAGCCAATAAAAGCCATAAACCCGATAACAAGGTAACTGAAGCAAAAAACGGGAATATAAGTTTCCAGTTTCCGAACATGCCGGATGCCACGCCAGCAACAATAGGCCCGATAAACGAAGCAATAGCTTTTACAAACTGGCCAAGTGTAAGGCTACTGGTTAATTTCTCGCCGCTAACCACATTGGTTAGCAAGGGATTTAATGCAACCTGCAAAATTGTGTTTCCGATGCCGAGCAAGGCAAAGGCAATTAACACCATGGTATAACTGTAGGTTGCCAATGGCACCAGCAAAGCCAGCAGTGTAACAACAATACTTAGTAATACGGTATTTTTTCGTCCAAGCTTGTTCATCAACACTCCTGTTGGTACCGAAAACACGGCAAACCAAAGAAATACCATCATGGGCAAAAGGTTGGCCATTGAATCGCTCAATCCAAAATCCTGCTTTACATAACTGGATGAAATGCCCACCACATCGGCAAAGCCCATAATAAAGAAGCTAAACAAAACCGGCAGTACGGCTAAATTCGATTTTTTACTCATAAGTTTTTTTGCTTGTTAGATTTTAGCCACCAAAGGCTCCATTTTAGTCCAGAAATCTTTATCACAAAGCCGGGCGCTTCCTACCATTGCTGCCGACTCCATTAACTCTGAAATTACTACTTTAACCGTTAGTTTCTCTCTTTCTAAAACATCCTGAAAGGCATTGCCAAACAGGGAGTAGGCTCCGGATATATTTCCACCAACAACAAGGCATTCTGCATCAAAAGTAGTAAGAAGTGGCAACAGGAAAATCGCCAGGTTATGTCCAAAATCTTCGAAAAGAAGTTTGGCATCCTCATCTTCGTTAACGCAATCTGCAATTTCTTTTACTCCCGCAAATACTTTCCCGGTTCGGCGCTTATATTCACCAACAAACCAACGTGTTGAAAAGCAATCGTCAGCAATACCATTTTTATATGGGATATTATATACATAGCCTTTTTCAGGTACACGTTCTCCTTCGATTACGGGAACTCCTGTGGTAAGAAATGCCGATCCAAATCCCGTTCCCAGAGTAATAGCCACTACATTTTTGTATTTTGAGGCTTCTCCGCCCCAACACTCTCCTATGGCAAACGACAGCGCGTCATTCGAATACCTGAAAGGCATTTCAGCCGGCAATTCCAGGCGTTTCTTTAATTCGTCGCCGATATTCATTCCGTACAAACTGTCGTACTTGGCAACGTTTTTCAACAAGGCCACACCGTTTTTATAATCGAATGGACCTGGCATGGCAACACCAATTCCAATCAGTTTTTCCCGATCGGTAAACAACATGGTTTGAGCTATTGCAGCCGCCCAGTTATCCAGAATTTCATTCGCAGATGCCTGGTTGTCAACTTTCACTTCTGACAAACTCTCCGTTATAATGTTGCCGGAGCTCACATCCACCAAAACGGAGCTAATGTGGCTTCCTCCAACATCTACTCCTATTGCATATTTTTCGTTCATAGTCATTATTTCATAAACGCCACAACAACTTTAGCCTCAGCATCCGAAGAATTACGAATGGTGTACGATTTTGCAGCAGCCGGCACCACAAAGGTTTCAGCAAACTGGAAAGTTTCCATTCGTCCGTTTTCCGATTCTACTTCAATAGAAGTTCCCTCAACCAAACTAAGTACGTGAAATTTCCCTTCGGTTTCAACATTTATCACCGAATTAAAATGGTACCGTTTTACGCGGTAACTGTGTTTTTCGTGCGTTGGAAGTTCGTACAACTGCCAGTCTTCACCTTCCTGAATCAGGCTTGGGTGAGAAACTAACTCTTTCTTCACCTTCTCCCCTTTTCGGTCGAAATACAGGTTTTTCATTCCGTGTTCTATATTCAGCGGACGTGGATTTCCATCCAGATCCGGGCGTACCCAATCGTACATTTTAAAGGTAAAAATGTATGGTGTTGTACTGATTTCCAACACCAGGTTATCGATACCCGATCCGTGAATGGTTCCCGGTGGAATCAGGAAAAGATCATGCTTCTTTGCCGGAAAAACCTGCACATATTTGGTAATATCAATCGCCGTGTTTGTGTTGAAACTATCCCACAAAGCGGTTTCAAATTTCTTCGGTTCTATATCGTCCTGAAATCCGATATACACTGAAGCATCATTTTTTCGGTCGAGAATGTAATAGGTTTCTTCCTGCGTAATATCTTCGCCAAAATGCTCTTTACAATATTCAGGACGCGGATGACACTGTACCGACAGATTTCCGCCATCGAAAGTGTCCAGAAAATCAAATCGCAAGGGAAACTCATCGCCATATTTTGTATGATCGTCTGCTCCCATTACTGCTTCACCCTCGCCAAACATCAGCAAATCGAAAGAAACTTCGAGCAATTTTCGTGAGCTTTCAAATACAATCCCATTCTCGGGGGTTATCAATTCAAACGACCACGCATAATTGGGCACATCCGAATTTAAACCTTCGATATTGTCTTTAATCCAGGTTCCTCCCCAAACGCCAGGCTCGAACCACGGACGTACACGGAAAAAGTTCTCACCCATTGTTTTCAATCCTGTACGCAAATTTTCGCCTTCCATCCACGAAAATACATCCTCATGCTGGCCATCAATTATCACATCAATGGCATTTAAAATCTCTTTTTTGTGTTTATTCAGCACCACCCAATCGACAAAATAATAACGCTTGTATATCTTCTTCATGTCGAAACACTGGCTGGCTCCCAGGTTCTTTATGCTCCCGGCACGTGCACGAAACTGCAGTTCGTTTTTGGGTAAATCGATATATAGCAACTTTCCTTCCCAACCGGCAAGAGAAGCTCCTGCTCCGTAAATCAGGTTTATATCGGCACTGGTTTCCGGCGTTATTTCTTTAAGCTTATCTAAATCAAAATAATCTTCCAGCTTAATGGTGGCTCTTGTTCCGAATATCGAATCTTCTTCGCCTAAAAATGGAGAAATCAGTTCATCGATTTCATTTTCCGGTTTGAAGGCAGTTTCTACATTTACCCAGTTGGTTGTTTTTCCCAATGCGTTGAGCGCACTATCTAACAACGACCTGAAGTTTTCGAAGTATACTCCAACATAGCCATCTATAATAACTGTGTTTTCTCCTTTTATTTTCTCGGCAAGTACCGACAAATCAGTTGAAATTACATCGCTTCCCAATTTTAACGAGGGATATATATCATAGCCATTCACCACCGCACCGTCTTTTTCAACAGGCATTAAAAACTGTGTTGTTTTTCGTTTTTCCATTATCCAATTTACATTTTATACGACTCAGGTCGCAAACAGAGAATTGAGTTCAAATAATTACTGATTGATTTTAGGCGTTCCCGACATATTGAGTTTTAGTTTGCCGCCATTTACAATATCCTGAAACTTGATAAATGGTGAATCCTGAACTTTTCCGTCCAATTCAATCTTCTGCACATAAACATTGTCTTTCGAGTTGTTTTCAGTTTCAATAACAAACTGTTTCCCGCTGTAATAATCCTGATTTAGCTGTATTGTTATTTTATCGAAAAGCGGGCTACCGATCTGCATTTCAGGATCAATAGCTGTTAGACCTTTCACATCGAACAAGCCAATTCCGGCCATTACATACCACGCACCAAGTTGTCCCTGATCTTCATCCTGCCCATAACCATAGCCGTGAACACCTTCTGTTCCATAAAATTCGTCGCAAATAGCACGTACCCATTTTTGTGTTAAGTCGGGTCTTCCCGAAAAGTTAAACATCCATGAAACATGCAAATTCGGTTGATTTCCATGATTGTATAAAGCCTTTACTCCGGCAAATGCATCCACCTCTTTTCCTCCGCCAAAAACATTTTTTTGTGATGCGATAAAAATGCTGTCAAGACGATTATTAAAGGGTTCCTGGCCTAGTTTTTTTACCAATGCTTCCGGCTGATGCGGCACATAGAAAGTGTATTGAATAGCATTCCCCTCCTGAAAACCGATCCATGCTGCCATCGGATCAAAGTTTTGGATAAAATTACCGTCGAGATCTCTTGGTCGGATTAGTTTTGATTCTTCATCAAATAACAACTTCCATCCGTTTGACAGGCGGGATAACAATTTATAGTCGTCGGTTTTGCCAAGATGTTTAGCATATTGAGCCACCGCAAAACTACTGAACGAATATTCCAGCGTGTGTGAGGCTGAAAATCCCGATCCTTCGTCAACGGTCATCCAGGCATAACGTTCGTCGTACGGACTGTAGCCACGCTCCACAAACTGGCGAACATCCATTTTCCCAGCTCCTTCAATACGGCCTTTCCACTCAATTTCGTTTTTCAAAGCTGCTTCATACCCCAGCTCCACATCAAAGTCACGAATTCCACAATTGTATGCCGCTGCGATTGCCAGACTGGTAAAGTTGGTTCCCACTCCCGAAACATACTTACTACATGCAATTCCGTCACCCAGCCATCCGGCATCTTTGTAAACGAGCAACTGACTCTGAATCCATTCCGAATAATATTCAGGATATGCAATGGTCCACAATTGTGTCAGGTTCCAGAATGCTCCCCAAATGGCATCCGTGTTGTAGTGGTTATGAACGGGCTTTCCTTTGCTGTCGAGTTCAATTTGTCCTACTTCACCATCATTTTTCGGATATGCGCCATTCACATCGCTAGCTAAACCACGCCCTAAAAGCACATGATAAAGTCCGGTGTAAAATTTTACTTTATCGGCTTCATTTTTCCCTTCAACAGTAACCCGGCCCAGGTAATCTTCCCAGGTTTTCAGGCTGGTTTTTTTAGCCTTGTTGAAAGTCAGGTTTTTAGCCTCTGTAGCCATGTTTAATCGGGCATTTTCTACTGAAGTAAACGACAAGCCTACTTTTATGGTTACCGCCTCATTTTCTTTCGTAGAAAATGTAAGAAAAACTCCGGCTCCAACGCCGCTAATCTTTTTTTCGTTTCTGAAAATATCAGTTCCTTTAAAAGTTCCGTATGCTGTTGGTTTTTTGTCTAAAACCGCCGAGAAGTACATTTTAACGTCGGCACCTTTCTGGTATTTCTTAACGTATTCAGGTTCGGTAATCACGTACCCTTCAATTCGTCCATCTGCTGTTATAACAACCTCAGCATCTTTTACTTTACCGCTCTCTCCCTGTTGGTTACCAATATCGAAAAGAATATTAGCTGACTTTGTTTCAGGGAAAGTATAACGGTGAAATCCGACACGTTTTGTTGCGGTTAATTCGGCTTTCACATCGTAATCGTCCAACCAAACCGAATAATAACCGGCTGTGGCATATTCATTTTTACGATCAAAACGCGAGCGGTATCCTCCGTCCGGGTTTTTCAAATCGCCCGGAACAGTTTGCAGTTCGCCTACCGATGGAGCAAAAACAATTCCGCCCACCTGAAACTCATGAAAGTTTGCAAATCCTTCAATTGAACTATCGCGGTCGTCGTAGCCAACCGCTTCCCAGCCCTGCTCATTTCCGTAATGGGCATTGGTTGACGGAGCCAGTTTTGCCATACCAAAAGGTACTGCTGCCGGTGTGTAAAAAAACCAGCGCGAATGGGCGGTTCCGATATTTGGATCGACATATTTTGTTAGCTCTTGACCAAAACTGTTTCCCCAGAAACAACTCACCAGCAATACTGTAATAAAACCTAAAATGCTTCTCATATTATTGTTGTCTTTTATTTTTTGTTATTCGTTAAACTAATATAGGATAATCAAGAAAATTTAAACCTCCTGTGAAAAATACGATATGTTCATACATTTAATTTATTGTGCAAACATATATATTTTTTCAAAATTTCAAAATATTGAGGAATATTTTATATTATTGTGTTTAGCGTATCTTTGAGCGCTGGTAAATGTATAAACATGAAGTTGAACATCGATCATAAAAGCCAAACGCCACTGCACATACAAGCAGAAGCGCTTCTTAGGGAAATGATACAAAGGGAAGAATACCAAAAAGGGAAACTGCTACCTAATGAAGTTGATTTGTCCAAGCAGCTTAATATTTCGAGAAACACGCTACGCCAGGCGATTAACAAACTGGTTTACGAAGGATTGCTTGTTAGAAAGAAGGGATATGGAACAAAAGTAGCCGCAAAAGGAATATCGGGGCGGGCAAGAAACTGGTATAGTTTCTCGCAGGAAATGAAGGCAATGGGAATTCAGGTTCAGAATTTTGAACTTCATATAAGTTGGCAAAAAGCCAACAAAGAAGTGAGCTCCTTTTTCGATATAGAGCCCGACAAACAAGTGATGACTTTAGAACGGTTGCGCGGAAAAAAAGACTTCCCGTTTGTTTACTTCATCTCCTATTTCAACCCGGAACTTGGCATCAGCAGTGATGAAAATTTTGCCAATCCGCTGTATGAGATCCTGGAACAAAAGTACCACGTAAAAGCATCTCTTTCGTACGAAGAAATAAGTGCAATAAAAGCAACGCCATTTTTATCAAAGAAACTAAATATTCCAAACGAGGACCCCGTGCTTTTTCGACGCCGTTTGGTGTACGACGAGAATAAACGTCCAATTGAGTTCAATTTGGGATATTACCGGGGAGATAGTTTTGTGTTTTCAGTGGAGAGTGAGCGCAAATAGCTGCAAAAATATCCTACGGTATAAGTTCACAGTTCCAGATGCTTCTAATTTCTTAGTTCTGAATGATTCAGAGAAATAAAAAACTAAATGCCATATAGCTTGTTTTAAATTGGACTTTATCCCATATCTGAAAATTAAAAGATGATAGTGATAAAGGAAAAATACTCTCAATAAAAGTGTGCATGGACTGACAAGCTATACATAACATAATGAGACAGGTATAGCCAGAATAATGATGTTTGAAGATCATTTTATATATATTAGCACAATTTTTTAGAGGGACAATTACGAAATAGGGACAAATGGCGAAAAAAGAAAATCCTTCATATTTTCTTTGGGAGCGTTTTAAGAATGGTGACGATGATGCGTTTTATCGTATCTACGACCAGTATTTTAAGACATTATACTCGTATGCCCTGAATTTTTCGAAAGACCAGGATTTTATAAAAGACTGCATTCACGATCTTTTTCTAAATCTTTACAAGTACCGTAAAACACTTTCTGAAACCGACAACATCGAGTTTTACCTATTACGCTCTCTAAGGCGGCTGTTGCATAAAGAAGGAACAAAAAGAAACACACTTCTGCACGACGAACAACTTTTACTTTTAAACGATACACCGGTTATATCGTTAGAAGAAGAGATTATAGCCGACGAAACAAAAAAACAACATTTCAGGGCACTTGCCGAGGTGATGAAAAAACTGACGAAAAAACAACAGGAAGCACTTTCCCTAAAATTTGAACACAATTTAAGCTACCCCGAAATTGCCGACACTTTAAACATCTCTGTCGAGTCGGCCAGAACAATGATATACAGAGCATTAAAAGAATTACGAAAAGCCATTAAAAATAATAAAACGTTTAACTCAATACTCCTGTTTTTCTTACTTAGAAACAGAATTCAAACCGGGTAGACAATTTTTTTTTTATTTTTTTGTCTATGTTTTTACTTCCATCCACTTTATGTAGATGTAGATTAAAATCATAATGGATAACAACGAAGTAAAAAAGGCATACGACATTCTGGCAGATGAACAATTCAGCATTGATTCCATCGTAGAAGTAACTGAAAATAAAAATGATTCGGAAGCAGAAGAATTGCATCTGGCCCATACGATTTATTCCTTTTTGACTTCTTATAAAAAAGCACCATCCTTAGAGGATAAAGAAGACGTGCGTAAACAACTCAGGTTTTCAATCCAACGGGAAAAGCGGAGAAAAACACTTGCGCGCTGGGCTGTGGCTGCGTCTTTCCTTATTGTTGCATTTTCGATATGGCAAGTACAACAAAGCAGTACTAAAACTGACTTCAACAACCTGGTTGAGACCTTACAACTTTCGCAACCCGATAGTGCAACACAGCTGATTCTGCAGGATGGTCGACAGGTTTTAATTGCCGAAGAAGAATCGAACATTTTATACGACGAGAAGGGCGAGAATATTACCATCGATTCTACTCAAAAAATTACGCAGTTGGTAGTGGATAAAAAGCCTGTTTTTAACACGCTGGTTGTTCCTTACGGGAAACGAACACACATAACACTTGCCGACGGATCAAAGGTGTGGTTGAACTCCGGATCAAAGTTGGTATATCCGGCAACAAATACGGGTAACAAACGAGAAGTGTACATCGACGGAGAAGCTATTTTTGACGTTACTCATATGGATGGAAAACCATTCTACGTAAAAACCAAAGACTTTGAAATAAAAGTTCTGGGAACTGTTTTTAATGTAAATGCCTACGAAGATGATAAAAACAGCGGTGCTGTTCTGGCTGAAGGAAAAATAGAGATCAGTCCGACTAACAGTACACTGTTCCGCAGCGAGAAAAGAACAATTTTACCCGGAACACGAATTGTATACGACAACAATAAGGAAACTTTTGAGGAAACTCAGGTAAACGTAAAAAACTATTTATCGTGGCGCGAAGGCTACTTAATTCTTGAAAAAATACCACTTGAGACTATTCTTAAAAAGATATCCCGTTATTACAACGTCAACATCGAACTACAAAGTCCGGCCATTGGAAAAGAAACATTCTCGGGAAATTTAAACTTAAAAAACACCGCGGAAGAAGTGTTGGATATTATAGCTGAAACCACTCAAATTTCAATAAACAAAGAAAACAATAACCTAATCATAAATCTAAACTAGTTAAGCCTATGTAAAACCAATTGTTTTGTCTTAAAAATGAGAAAGCCTGCAGATGCTGGAACATCTGCAGGCTGTAAAATTAATCAACATTGCCGTCAGGCAATGAATCTTAAAATTTATAAATCAAACAAATTTATGAAAAAAAGTAAAACGAGGTATCCGTATTGCTCTTTTGGCAAAGTGGATTCCCAATTTCTTCGGATTATGAGGATAACGATCTTTCTTTTGCTCGTTGGAATGAGCAGTGTTTTTGCCAACACTTCTTATTCACAAAGTGCCAAGTTTTCGTTCCTGTTAAGGAATGTAACCGTGAAACAGGTTTTTGAAAAAATTCAGGACCAGAGCGAGTTTAACATCTTTTATAAGGATAGCCAGGTTGATTTGGACAGAAAAATTGATGTGATCGCTGATCAATCATCGGTGACGGAAATTCTGGAACAAGTATTGGCCAACACCAATCTGACCTATAAAATAATCGACCGGCAAATTGTTCTGGTTCCCGAAAAAGAGACAAAGGTTGAAGAACCTGCAGAACAGGATCAAAAACCGGTTAGCGGACGAATTATCGACAACAAAGGTATTCCCTTGCCCGGGGTTTCAGTGGTTATAAAAGGAACAACTACCGGAACTATTACCAATGCCGATGGTGTTTATAGCCTGAATGCACCAGACGATGCCATTCTTACTTTCTCCTTTATAGGAATGCAAACACAGGAGATTTCGGTTAATAACGTTCCTCGCGACATTGTTTTGGAAGACGCAACTACCGACCTGGATGAAGTAATGGTAGTTGGTTACGGTACCCAGAAAAAAGCCTCGGTTGTTGGTGCTATTCAAAATATCAATCCCGGAGAATTACAGATAAGTTCATCAAAAAATATTTCAAATACTTTGGCCGGAAAACTTGCCGGTGTAATTGCAGTAACCCGTTCGGGCGAACCGGGATACAACCAGTCGAATTTCTGGATTCGTGGTATTTCTTCCTTCTCCGGAAGCACAAATCCATTGGTATTGGTTGATGGTGTTCAACGTTCGCTGGATGATCTGGATATTTCAGAAATCGAATCATTCTCGATACTTAAAGATGCTGCAGCCAGTGCCATGTACGGTGTTCGCGGGGCAAACGGTGTTATTCTGGTAAATACGAAAAGAGGAAAAATTCAAAAACCAGTTGTAAACATACGTGTTGAGCGTGCTGTAACAGCTCCAACTCAAATGCCTGAGTTTATTGGTGCTGCCGACCATATGCAATTACTAAATGATTTGGCAGCAAGCGAATTTAAAGTTCCGTATTACGAGCAATTGGCGATCGACCGTACCCGAAGTGGATATGATCCGGAGTTGTATCCAAACGTTGATTGGATAAAGGCTATTTCGAAAGAACACGCCTACAATACCCGGGCCAACCTGAATGTTAACGGAGGATCGGCCATGTTGCGCTATAACCTCACTGCCTCGGCCTATAATGAGGATGGTATTATGAAAAGAGATAATTCACTTTCGTACGATACCAGCACAGGATTAACACGTTACAACCTGCGTTCGAATGTTGATTTGAACCTTACAAAAACAACAGCAATACGCCTGAGTGTTGGGGGTTACCTGCAAAAACTACGCAAACAGTCAAATGGAACAAATAACGTATGGGATTATGCTTTTGACACGCCGCCAATGGTACACCCTGCCATTTATGCCGATGGGAAAATTCCTGTACGCAGTTCAAGGGTTAACCCTTGGGCCTACCTTACCCAGTATGGATACGGCGTTTATACCAGCAGTAAACTGGAATCGCTGTTTTCGTTAGAGCAAAAACTGGATTTTATTACTGAGGGCTTAAGCACAAAACTGTCTTTCTCTTTCGATAACTACAGCTATAGCTCATTAACGCGGAGTAAGGACCCAACTTACTACCTTCCGGCCACAACGCGCGATGATGAAGGAGAATTGGAGCTGACCTTATTAAGCTCAGGGTCTGAGTTCTTGAACTATGAAGAAGGAAGTGATTATGGAAACAATCAAACTTACCTGGAATGGATACTGAACTACGACCATACTTTTAACGAAATCCACAACCTTACCGGATTACTTCTTTTTAACCAACGCAGTTACGACGATGGAGGCATCCAACCCTACAGAAACCAGGGTATTGCAGGCCGTGCTACCTATTCGTTTAAGAGTAAATATGTAGGAGAATTTAACTTCGGATATAACGGATCGGAGAACTTTGCCAAGGGACAACGTTACGGATTCTTCCCTTCGTTTGCATTGGGATGGTTGGTGTCTGAGGAGAATTTCTGGGCCGGCATGAAAGAGACGATTGATTTCTTAAAAATCCGTGCATCGTGGGGTCAGGCCGGTAACGACCAAATTGGATCTGCCAGACGCTTTGCTTACTTAACCACAATGAATACCGATGCCGACGGTTACCACTGGGGTAATACTGCCGACTACCAAAAAGATGGAGTAACGGAAGGAGAAATAGGAGTAAATAACCTTACCTGGGAAACGGTAACAAAAAAGAACGTAGGTATTGAATTCAGTATTCGATCGGCACTACGTATTCAACTGGATGCATTTCATGAATACCGCGACAATATTTTTATGCAACGCCGCACCATTCCCACACAGGCAGGTTTGTTAAGCACTCCTTATGCCAACTTCGGAAAAGTGAAAAACCATGGGGGTGAAGCTGCAATTACTTACAATAAGAGAATAAACCAAGCCGACATCTCGTTTTTTGCCAACGTAAGTTATGCTAAAAACGAAATACTGGAATATGATGTTCCGGCAGGGCAACAAGGAACCCATCAGGATATTACCGGCCACTCAATAAACGAACTGTACGGCTATGAGGCAATCGGATTGTATACAGCTGAGGATTTCGACGGTTCGGGCAATCTGCTTCCGGAACTACCACAAAACGAACTGGCTGAAGTACGTCCCGGTGACATTAAAATTCTTGACTGGAACGAAGACGGCGTAATCAATTCAAAAGACAAAGGTTATGTTGGCGGAACCAACGATCCGCGCATGGTTTACGGATTTGGCGGAAATATTTCGTTACATGGCTTCGATTTTAGTGTATTCTTCCAGGGAGTTGAAGACACCTACCGCTTTATTGGCGACGAAAGTGAGTACTTTATTCCGGGATCAGGCCAGGGAATTCAGGGAAATATCTTCACCAACTATACCGATCGCTGGACCGAAGAAAATCCATCGCAGGATGTTTTCTATCCACGTTTGTCGTATGCTACAAATTACAACAATAACGCAAATTCTACCTGGTGGAAAAAGGATATGAGCTTCCTGCGTTTGAAACAAATTGAAATTGGATATAACATTCCGGCTTCGGTAAAGAAAGATATGTTTAAAGCATGTCGTATTTACATCAATGGAAATAACCTGTTAACCTTTTCCGATTTCAAATTGTGGGATCCTGAACTTTCAACTTCCAACGGAACTGAATACCCTCCAATTAAATCAGTTATGCTCGGAATTGACTTAATATTTTGATAATGAAACGACCATGAGAAATTATTATACGAAAATACGAATGATTATAATCATGGGAGTTACATCTGTTACTTTAAAAAATAAACAATTATAAACAGATGAAATCACCTATAAAATATAGAAAGATGAAAATACAACTAAAATATATATTCCTGATACTGCTGCTGGGCACCATGTTTTCCTGCACGGATTACCTGGATAAAGAATCAGATACAGAATTAACCATGGATATGGTTTTCACCGACAAAGACAGAATGGAAAGTATGCTGGCTTATGTTTATTCCGGTATACCCGACCCAACCTGGGGCTATTTAAACCGAACCGGATGGGGCGTAATGGGCGACGACTGGACACCTTCTGAACGTTGGCAACAATGGGGATGGGATGCCATTCCTAAAATTACTGGTAACTGGAACACTGCAACTGAATGGGATGGTTCTTACTGGGGAGATCTACCTAAACGCATTCGTACAGCAAATATTTTGCGTGCCAATGTGGTACCTATCGACGGAACTACAATTACAGCACAGGAAGTTGAATACATTCAGGCTGAATGTCGTTTTTTACAGGCTTACTACTATAGTTTGTTTGTAAACTGTTATGGTGTTTGCCCTTTTCAACCCGATTATGTTGCACCTACCGATGGATCGACTGAGGAACTTCTTACTGGCCCCGTTCCTTACGATGAAATAATTGAATGGTGCGACAATGAAATGTTGGAAGCATCCAAAATCTTACCGGCAAGCTATACACAGGCAATAAAATATGGCCGTGTTACTTCAGTAATGTGTTTGGCGGCACGTGCCCGCATGCTACTTTTTGCAGCGTCTCCGTTAGTAAACGGCAATCCTGATTATACTAACTTCACTGATACTGAAGGCACTCCGCTTTTCAACAGCTCATACGATCAAAACAAATGGACAAAAGCTCTGGAGGCACACCGATTGCTGATTCAGGAAGCTGAAGCTGCAGGCCATGAGTTGTATAAAATGTATAACGACGATGGTAGTATCGATGCATTTGCATCAACAGCCTGGGTGCATGCCCGTACTTATTCCGATGGTAATAAGGAAATACTATTTGCACGTCCGCAAAACCAAACGGAATTCGATAGACACATTTCTCCATACGGAGCAGGAGGTAACGGAGGTTTGGGCATGACTCAATCTATAGTTGATGCTTTCTTTATGGATAACGGCCTATCGCCAATTTTGGGCTATGAGAACGGCGACAAAACAAAACCAATCATCAATCCGGAATCGGGTTATACAGAAAGTGGTTTTTCAGACGCCAATGATGTAAGAAATACCGATAACTGGAACTGGTACGACGGCGAAGAAAAAGTTGCCGCAAAAGCAGGAACTTTCAACATGTATGTAAACCGCGAACCGCGTTTCTACAATGCTATTCTTTGGAACGAACGTTATTACATATGGGACCGTCGGAATGTTGATTTTTATCAGTATGGAAAAGACAATAATTACACCCACGATGCACCTCAAAACGGGTATTTAGGGTTAAAAAGAAAACATCCAAATTCGGATTCAAAGAATGGTTCATGGCAATACCGTCCCGGAATCGTTTACCGACTTGCCGAAGCTTACCTTAGTTATTGCGAAATACTAAACGAAGTAAGCCCCGGAAACCAGGAAATTCTTACTTACCTGAACCTGATTCGTGAGCGGGCCGGTATTCCACAATATGCAACTTCTCAACAAGATGGTTATATCGCAGTAAATCTGAATGACCAGGATGAGATGCGCGAAATTATTCGTCGCGAGCGTAGGGTTGAACTATGCGGTGAAGGTGTTCGCTATGATGATCTGAGACGCTGGAAGGAAGCCGAAGACGTGTTGGATGGAGATTTCTATGGAATGAATTTCTCAGGAACCGATAAATCGGATGATCCGTCAAATCCAAAAGCGTTCTACGTGCGTACGCAATACCAGAAAAGGGTATATCAGAAAAAATATTACTGGTTCCCTATTTTTCAGGATGAAATTGACAAAAATCCAAACCTGGTACAATCACCTTACTGGACAGAGTCTGAATAATTGTGGAAATTACTTTATCAAAATTAAAACAGATGAAAAAAATAAATATACTATTCGTAATCTTCGCAGTGGGCATGCTACTTTTTAGCAGTTGCGATGAAGAGTACGATGTGAAAATTGAAATAGACACCGTTGAAGACGGCATGCACCTGACTCCCAGCGTTGAGGAGCTTACATTATCACAGGATTTAATGAATGAAACCGCCATTACATTCAGTTGGGATCCGGCACAGGAACGCGCAAACAATGGTACTATAACCTACTACTTTAAACTGGGACTACCCGGGCTTACCACTGCCATCGATAAAATTGAACTGGATGCAGGCGTTTCCGAATACAGCATTTCGCATTTCGATTTAAATGCCATGCTTTATGGGCTTGGAGTAAACTACGGAAGCAGCACCGAGATTGAAGCCGAAATAATTGCCTCATCAGAAGGAGATTATTTTGTAAAACCTGAAATCTCAACCACAAAAGTGATGGTAACCACTTTCGAGATCGCTCCGGTAAATCTTTACCTGGTAGGTTCTGCTAACCCAAAAGGATCGGAAATCAGTGATGGCATTAAGCTAACTGAAATTATCGAAGGCAAAGATATTGGTAACAAATATCAATGGGAAGGAAATCTACAGATTGGAACCTTTAAGTTCGTTAATTCTCTGGTTGAGGATAAAGGCTCATGGAGTATGGGCGCAAGTTCTACCGAATTAGTGCAGAATTCAACGAACAGTAGTTCTGATATGGAATTTACCGTGACCAAGTCCGGCTTGTACTCGATTATTTTAAACAAAAACGACAAAGAGATCATTTTTGGATATAAAGGATTTAGCCATGTTTGGGCCGTAGGTACCGGAATTGGTGTTGCATGGAATATGCCATCTTCAACCGAGTTTAGTTGGGATCCGAAAAATCCAAGCATTTTCACTCTTGAGTGTAATATGCAGGCCAACAATGACTTCAAACTGCCGTACAATGATCAAAGTGCAGGTTGGGGATGTCCTTTCCTTCGCCCGATAGTTGCCAACGCAAATATATGGGATGATAATCGTATTCAGGCAACACCTGCAGGTTATGGTGATGATTTAAAATGGTGGGTTACAGAAGAGCAAGCTGGCCCCGCCATTGTAACAATCGATGCACTGAACGAAACAATTACGCTTGAAAAAAGATAGATAAAATCTATTCTTCTCTCTTGCTTCAATGGAGCAAGAAACAATCATAAAATTTAATATCGAAGGAAGTACTTTAAGTACTTCTTTCGATTTATTTATACCTAACCAACCTATAACCTAAGATTTCATGAAACCTCAGCAATTACTATTTTCAATAGCAATTCTTTTTTGGCTGTCCATATTTTCGAACGAAGTAAAAGGTATCACTAACGGCACACGTTTAAGTACTGTTGCGGGAGATATCACTCAAGATTATCCTCTACAAACCGCCAACCCGGATGTAACAATTAGTAGCGAGAATACCTCATCCAGCTCAATTACCTCCGGTAGCATATATAAAATCACCTCAAAGGCATCGGGCAAAGTACTTGATGTGCTTAATTCTGAGATGGCTGATAACGCCAATGTGTGTATTTGGACGGATACGGAATCTGATGCGCAGAGATGGTTGTTAACTTCTGTAAGCGACAATCAATTCACCCTTACCAACATAGCAAGTGGTAAATTACTTCACCTGGACGGAACTACACCGGAGAACCAGCTAAACATCAATCAATATGAAAATACAAACGATGCTACAGTTTTATGGCAGATTGATGAAAATACAGATGGCACTTTTTCGATAAAATGCGCATCGGACTCAGATTTTGCGCTGTCTGTTGCGGGAACAGAAACCATCGATGGTTCAAATGTTGAATTAAAGGAATCAGCCGGAGCAGAAAGTTGGCATTTTGAGCTACAGGAAAATAGCCAGGCAGCGCCAACGCCTGAAATTGCAGACAAGATTTTTGCTGCGTGGAAAGAAAAATATTACGATTCGCGGACAGGGGATGAAATAATTCCCAATGAAGGTTTTTGGGGAGTGGCTGAAATGATGGAGATTGTTGTTGATGCCTATGAAGTGACTGGAGACCTAAAATATGCGAACATGTTTAGCGAGATGTATAATCAGTTTCTTGTTAAATATGGCCATGAATGGATGTGGAATGACTTTAACGACGACATTACCTGGATGGTTTTAGCCTGTGTACGGGCAGGAATAATTTTAAATAACCAAACCTACATAAACAAAGCGAAAGACCAGTTCGATAAAATGTATGAACGAGCCATTCATGCCAACGGTAGCTGGCTGACATGGAAAATGGGCGTACCCGGAACCAATTCGTGTATAAATGGTCCGGCGATGGTTGCCTGCTGCTATTTAGCCAGAGCAACAAACAACAATGATTATTATACAAAGGCGGTTAAATTATATAATTGGTCGAAAAACAATTTATTCGTACCCGGAACAGGGGAAGTGTACGACAGCTATAATACTAATGGCGACGGTGCAACAAATTACTGGAGCTCTACTTATAATCAAGGAACTTACCTTGGAGCGTCTGTTATGCTTTACAATTATACAAAAGACCCAACTTACCTAAAATTTGCCGATCGGATAGCCAGGTATACAAAAGAAAACATGTTTCATTCAAGCGTGATCTGGTACGAAGAAGGCCCCGACTTAGATGGTTTTAAAGGAATTTTAATGCGTTATGCCCGTAAGTATGTGGTTGACTGTAATCGTCCAAATTTTATTCCGTGGTTACAACTAAATGCGAAGGTTGCTTATAACAACAGGAATTCAGAAAATATTATTTCTACAATTTGGAGTAAAAGAGCCGAAGAAACGATAGAATATAAGGGTTTTAATGCTTCTACAGCGGTATCATTAATGATAAACTGCCCGATTAAAGCTTCAACGGTTAAAGATGCTTATTCAAAAATAGAGTCGGAGGATTTTGATTACCTGAAAGGTGTTATGGCTGTTCAATCAACACCTGATGATGAGACTTATAACTTAGGAGGAATTCAGAACGAGTATCATACAGCATATTACAATGTCGATTTCGGAACCACCGGAGCAGTATCTGCTGAGTTCAGAATCTCCAGCCTTGCTGCAGGAAATAGTATTGAAATAAGGTTAGGCGCGCCAAACGGAGAGTTGATAGGAACTGCCACAACTGATAATACTGGTAGCTGGTCAAATTATACAACAATTACTTGTCCTGTTGAGAATGTAAAAGGCCTGCAAAATATTTACCTGGTATATAAAGGAACGGGATACATTTGCAACATTAATAATTTCAAATTTATTGAAGCAGAATCACCTGTTTCTGACACAAACGGATTGATTGGCCAATACTTTAATGGGATGAATTTTGAAACAATGCTTCTCGAACGAGTTGATCCGAATGTCAACTTTAATTGGGAAGAACTATATCCTGCTGCAGAAGTTCCTGCCGATTATTTTTCAGTAAGATGGACCGGAAAAATAGAACCATTATATTCTGGTGAATATACTTTTTACATTACATCGGATAATGGACGTAGGGTTTGGATAAACAACGAATTAATTATTGATAAGTGGCTAAATGACTACGATGTTACATACTCCGGCAAAATAACTCTGAGTGCTGGACAGCGCTACGATATTAAGGTAGAGTTTTTTGATGATATTGGTGGAGCAAACGTTGTACTCGAATGGGAAAGTTCCCAGCAGCAAAGAGAAGTAGTTCCAAGCTCTCAACTGTTTTTACACGATAAAAACCCGCTTACAGCCATTTCTGATTTAATCGAACAGGCAGAAGATGATATTCTGGTGTTCCCGAATCCGGCAACATCTTTCATTAAAATCAAACCAAACAATCAACAGATCATAAGAACTACAATTATAGATGTAAAAGGTCAGACGATTTACAGCAACAACAAAAAATACTACGATCTACTTACAATAGATACAGGCGACTTACCTTCTGGCTTGTATCTCATCTCCTTTGTTACCAAAACAGACAATAGGATTGTTAGAAAATTCATAAAATAAACTATACAAACATTTCTGATTCTCTTTTATTCGGCATTTAATTATGCTAAAACGAAAGGTTTCTGCTAAACAACTAAATTAAAAATTATGAGATCCTACCTTTTTGTATTACCCTTGATATACCTTTTTCTCACAGCGTGTTCAAACGGAAACGATTTGAATATAGATGATGAACCCTCTGATGAGAATAAAAACTCAACCTACAATAATCCGGTAGTACCGACAAGTCTACCCGATCCCACCATTATAAAGGCTGCCGACGGCTATTTTTATCTGTATGCAACCGAAGATGTTCATAACACCCCCATACTCCGGTCGGACAATTTAACCGACTGGAAGCTTTTGGGAACTGCCTTTACCAACGAAACCCGGCCAAACTGGGAACCCAACGGTGGAATCTGGGCGCCGGACATTAATTACATTAACGAGAAGTATGTTTTGTATTATTCTCTGTCGGTTTGGGGCGGCGGAAATACCTGCGGAATAGGGGTTGCAACAGCCACAAAACCAGAAGGGCCTTTTACGGATCATGGGAAACTGTTTCGCAGTAACGAGATCGGAGTGCACAACTCTATCGATCCTTTTTACATAGAAGAAGATGGAAAAAAATACTTGTTCTGGGGAAGTTTCTTTGGAATTTATAGCCAGGAACTTAACGATGATGGCCTGAGCATAAAACCTGCCACAACAAGACAAGTAGCAGGAACAGCTTTTGAAGCCGTTTACATCCATAAAAAAGATGGAAATTATTATTTATTCGCATCGGTAGGATCGTGTTGCGAAGGTGCCAACAGCAGCTACAGAACCGTTGTAGGGCGTTCGGAAAATCTGTTTGGCCCGTATGTAAACAAAAATGGAGAGCCGATGCTGGAAAACCATTATGAAGTTCTTATAGAAGGAAACGATAAGTTTGTGGGAACCGGGCACAACTCCGAGATTATTACCGATGACAAAGGAAGCGACTGGATTTTCTACCATTCATACCTACGACAAAATCCTAACAGAGGTCGTGTATTAGTAATGGATCAGGTTCATTGGGTTAATGGCTGGCCGGAAATCACCGGGCAGTCTCCATCAACTGAAAATTCACTACCGGTTTTTGAATAGACATTTCATAGTATCAAATTGTCTGTAAAACAAAACATTCATGATTCCCGGGTATCACCAATAGGAACGAAAGTAAAGTCTGTTAACAGCATTTCATAAAAATGGCCAGATTACATGGCGCACATAACGATTGTGCATTGAACAGCTTACTGATTGCGCCTTTAAATTACGGCACATCAACCCCGGGTTTCACCCGAGGTTAGTCACATTTTATCCTTTCGGGATATTGAACTGAATTACAAAGTTTAGACGATTTTACTGAGCTGCAATGTCGCAATTGCAAGTTTTTATGACGCTGGAAGCGTCTAATGTGAATAACCCGGTGCGTAGCGCCGGGCTGAAATGACCAAAGGGAAATCGTCCGGCAAAGAAAGCAGATCGAAGCCAGATGGTTCTCCCGGACGAAACTCAAACAGCAATACACATAAAAAGATGGGGACTTTCAGAAAAAAAAGGAGTTTAACGTTTTTGCAACGTTAAACTCCATATCAAATAAAAGACTATTCGCAAACTGAATTTGTCCCAATTCTATTTTTCGTTTAAAGCATCGATAACTTTCTGATTTATCTCGCGCAAACGGGCTTCATCCAGTTTAATCACCTTTCTGTCATAAGTCATCAAACCGTTTATTTCACCTTCAACATCGGTTGTTTGTGTATAAACTGCTGCGGTAAAACCTGTTTTTATTAGTTTTATAAGATGCTCAGCATACTCGATATACTTATCAGTAACTTCTTTCGAGTTTTTAAACTGAACATAGCCCCAGTTTTTGTCGGTTGCCCAAAGGTGGTCTTCCAATGCCAGGCCAATTCCTCCGTATTCGCCTAAAACATTAGCGCGGTTACCATCTGCTAAATACATGTCTGGTCCGGGATAATTATGCAAGTCGAGTATATCGCCAACCTGATAGTGGTTACCACCACTTGCCGGGTTTACCACGCGGCTTGGATCGTGCGCTTTTGTCCACTCCACAATCTCTTCGGTTTTAAACTGTCCCCAGGCTTCGTTAAACGGCACCCAGCATACAATCGACGGATTTGACATACGCTCGTTCATGATTTCTTTCCACTCGTGGCGGAAATTGGCTTCCGATTCTGCTGATCTCACCAATTCAGCACCATCAAAATATTTGCGATTTTGCCAGCGTGGAGAATGATCGCCGTTAGGCATATCCTGCCATACCAAAATTCCCATTTCATCGCAATGTGTGTACCAGCGGGCAGGCTCTACTTTTACGTGTTTACGAATCATGTTGAAGCCAAAATCTTTGGTTTTTTCGATGTCGTATTTCAATGCTTCATCAGTTGGAGCAGTGTACAAACCGTCGGGCCACCAGCCCTGATCGAGCGGGCCAAACTGGAAATAATCTTTGTTATTTAGTTGCAAGCGTACAATCCCGTTTTTATCACGCTTGGTCGAAACTTTACGCATAGCGGTGTAGCTGTCAACAACGTCAACGGTTTTACTATTGCTAATGAGTTTTACTTCCAGATCGTACAGAAATGGCGATTCAGGGCTCCACAGTTTTGCATCGGCAACGCTTAATTCTACCGGCTCGCCAACAACTGTTTTCAGGCTTGAAACAACCTTGTCTCCATCTTTTAATATTACTTCATAAAAATCGCCATAAACAGTTCCACACGTCGACACATCCACTTTTAAGCTTCCGTTGTCGATATTTGGAATGGCCACAACATCGGTGATGTGTTTTTCGTTTACCGGTTCTAACCAAACCGTTTGCCAGATTCCGGTAACCGGAGTGTACCAGATTCCTTCAGGTCGGCTCACTTGTTTCCCTCGTGGTTGATAACCTTTGTCTGACGGATCCCATACTTTTACCACCAGGTTCTGTTCTCCCGACTTGTTGAGAAATGGAGTTACATCGAACGTAAAAGCATCGTAACCACCCTTGTGTGAACCTACTTTAATGTCGTTTACCCAAACATCTGCTTTCCAGTCTACAGCTCCAAAATGCAGCAGTATCTTTTCACCTTTCCACGCAGAAGGCACTTCAAAAGTACGTTGATACCACAGTTCCTTGTTTTCGCCAACAGTTTTCTGAACACCAGAAAGACTTGATTCAACAGCAAAAGGAACCAAAATTTCGCCATCAAAATTTGCGGGTTGCATTTGTCCGGCATCTGTAATGGCATAATTCCATATACCATTCAGGTTTTGCCAGTCGGCTCGCTCCATAATGGGTCGCGGATATTCCGGCAACACATTATTTACATCAATTTTTTCGGCCCACGGGGTTTTAATTTTGTCGCCCGCCGGCTTCCATTGGGCAACACTCGTTAATGCGCTAAGCGCAAAAATCAGAACAATAAATCTTTGTTTCATTTTAAAATATTAGTTGGTTTTATAATTTACTTTAAATAGGGTCCGCTTTCATTCCAGCCGACCTCCGTTTTTGATATATACCAGGTATTTCCCTGGTCATTATTTCCCTGAAAGAACAGATAAGTCCGGCCATCAGAATCTTCAAAAATATGCGGATGCCCCGACTCACTTGAGTTCCATGTTCCCGGATCACCATTAGTCAGGAAAGGTTTATTCGATAATTTTTCCCACTTCAATCCGTCACGACTTTTTGCAACTCCAACCTGCTGAGGTTTGTTGTTGTAAGCTCCGGCATAAAACATATACAACCATTCGCCTTTTTGAATTACAGATGCACCTTCTGTACACATTCCTTCCCACGGAAATTCCGGAGCCAGTATTGGTTTGTCGCACTTCTGGGTCCAGCTTTCACGTTTGAAACCACCATTAAGCGGAGAAACTGCCACACCCATCATCTGTACTTGCATATCGGGATCGCGCGTGGCGAAATAGAGATAATATTGATTATTGAATGAATAAACTTCAGCATCGATGGCACGGCCACTGGTCCATTCTCCCGTTGGATGGAAAATGGGATTTGTTGTATTTCGTGTAAAATGAATACCGTCGGTAGACCAGGCATGACAAATTGCATCATTTCTCCAGTTGCCGTAAGTTTGGTAGAAAATATGAACGGTATCGTTTACTACCAGTGCACATGGTGCGCATATTCCTTTTGCCTCCAATTCTCCTGATGGTGGCACACTGGCAATTTTTTCCCAGTTAACAAGGTCTGTACTTTCAGCAATTCCTATTTCCCAGCCCTGCATCCCATCATCTCCGCCTTCTGAAGGCGGAGCACTTGTGTACATTAAATACCTTCCATCGAAACGGATAACATGTGGATCTTTCGAAAAGGGTTTTCCCGCACGGGAAGTGTCTCCATAATACATTTCAGGCTGTGCTATAACAGCCAGCGTATTCAAGAGAATAATTACTGTAAACGGAATTTTGTATTTCATAGTAATAGTAGTTTAATTATTAATTCTACAATACATGGTCAAATCCTTTTTTACGATTATTTGCCGTATGCTTTAGATGTAGTACATCCTAATATTTTCAGCTATTCTATCAGTTTATGAAAAATATTTTTCTTTAATTACATACCGGGAATTCTGAAATCCTCAAAGTTGTGCAGCCATAAGGAATTAAAATAATCTCCTCCTCGTTATCCTCAACAATCCGGTATGGCCACGATGGCGAAGGTGTTTTACCTGCCATATTACGATCCTCGGTCCAGATAGGCATACGCTTGCCTTTTGTTTTTACAATAATCGGTGCATTTTCCGGATTCCAGGGATTATCAGAAATTTCGCTTGCCACTTCCGCTTTCAACCTGTTTTCATCTATCTCGCTTTTCACCAAAGCGTAGTTCCATGGCGATTTGGGCAACACTTCCCAAAAAGTATCATCATATTTATCGTTTGTTACTTCCCTCCATTCCTCGGCTATTTTGAGCGCATAAACCAGTGGTCCACGCTCAATACCCATCGACATTTCGTGCCAGTAACTATATCTGAAATCCATTCCTAAATTTAACTCAACTTTGTCGCCTGTGTTCCATTCCCGATCAAGAATTACAATTCCATTCTGTACTTCAACTTGCTGAACAGAATTATTTACCTTTAAAGTGAATGTTTTGCACCACTCAGGGATTCGCAGATGAAAAGGAAATTCTACTGCATTTTCACATTCGATAGTAAATTGAATTTGCTCTTTAAACGGATAGCCGGTTTCTTCAGAAATTGTTACTTCCTCGCCATTACCAACCCTGGCAGTTACTGATGTTGGCCCATAAACCAGCGCCGCTAAACCATTATCGGCTGTTGCAAACCAGGTACTTTGAACAAATTTTGGCCATCCCTGGTGCATGTTAGTCAGGCAGCACGGATATCCGGTGGTTGTTCCAAAAACGTTTCTTCCATTTCGGTCGTCAAAAAAGTTTCGTTCATCGTCAGAAACCTTAATCTGATTCGCCTGCTGAAAATACTGTTTCCGCATATAATCATCGGTGCTTTGCGTAGGCAGCACGTTATATGCTATTTTCTCCAGATAGTCTGCATAATATACATCGCCGGTTATTGGAATAATATTTTCGAAACAAAACATCATTTCAACAGCCGAGCACAGCTCCGAACCTTGTGTCGGATCGTTTCCATGCAGACGCTCGTCGCCTCCGTACATACCGTTTACAAAACCATGCACCTCTTTTAATGACGCCAATCCCTTTTTAACAGATTCAAGATATTTCTCCTCGGGATGCTGCTGGTAATAAACAATTGGTTCTTTTAATCCCTGCGCCACATTTACACAATGTAAATCGGGAAGCGGATTTAAACGCCGGATCATATCTCCGGCATAAACACCCGTCCAGTCGAAGGTTTGCTCATGAATAATTTCAGCCAGATCGAGCAAAAACTTATCGCCGGTAATATTATAAAGCCAGTACACCACTGCAAGGTTGTCTCCTCCCCTGCGGTTTGCCCAATAGGTAACATACCCCAGTTCATTCTCGGGCAGCATTTTTAACTGGTACTTAAAGTAGTTGGTCATTAAAGTGATCACGCGCTCGTCGCCTGTTGCGGTGTAATATTGTTGTAATACTTTCAGCATTACCATCTTTGGCCACCAGTCGTTGCGCATTCCCTGTTGGGTTCCCGGAATATGCTCCACTCCATCGGGCAATGGTTGCGGGCCAAAATAGCCATCTTCCTGCTGGTTATTAATACTCCATTCAATCCATTTCTGAGCTTTCGCTTTTAGTTCTTCATCATCTAAAAGATAGGCCAGGGGAACAAGTCCGTCAAGCCAGTACGGCCCGCGTTCCCAGCCATCACCGGTTCCTCCTAACCAGCCGTTATTATCGCCGCACACTACTTCGTAAATACTATCCAAATGACCTGTTAACCCATCGCGCTGGATCTTTAACATTTCGAGCAAAAATCCTTCAGCTTTTACTGTTCCCAGAGGCAGGGCTGTATAGGGCTTCGCCACCAACGGGGCATGGTTAGTAATATAATGACTGTTTCTTTTCTCTTTTCCATTCGATGAAGAAGAGATCAGAATCAGGCCAAGACAAAGTAGTAGTAGTTTTCTCATTGGTTTAAGTTATAATTTTTTAGATTTTATTTTATTGGCCGGGCTTTCACTCCTTCGAAGGTAATTTTTACCGGTTTGATAAATCCTTCGTCATCAAAGTACATTCTGTCGATACAGGTTTCGCGATGATTTCCATCGGTTTCACCCAGCGGACGACGATGGTAAACGATGTAATATTCGTCGGTATTCGGCACATGAATTACCGAGTGGTGTCCGGCGCCTGTAGCAACATCCGGATCCTGTTTCAGAATCTTTCCAACGCGTTTAAAAGGCCCAAATGGCGAGTCGGCGATAGCATAAGCTACACTGTAATCGGGGCCGGTCCAGCCACCTTCGCTCCACATAAAATAATATTTCCCGTTACGGATAAACATAAACGGACCTTCCACATAACCTTCGGGCGTAACTTCTTTAAAAGTTTCACCATCTTCAAAAGGAACAAAGCCGGTAAAATCGTCCTTTAGCTTTGCAATGTTACAATGCCGCCAGCCACCATAAAACATGTAATACTGGCCGTCTTTATCGTGAAAAACAAACTGATCGATAGGCTGAGCGCCGTTATAAAATTTATCGATTAATGGTTTCCCGAGGTAATCTTTATACGGTCCTCCCGGAGTATCTGCAACACCAATTCCAATTCCGCCTTCTTCCTCATCGCTCTGAATATCGTTAGCGGCAAAAAACAGAAAGTACTTTCCATCTTTTTCAATAATGGCCGGTGCCCACATGGCACGCCACGCCCACTGTACTTCTGTAGTATCGATAATTCGCTCATGCTTTTCCCAGGTCACCAGGTCTTTTGACGAGAAAGCATCCATAAAAACCTGTTCGTTGTAGGGTGCCGAATAGGTTGGGTAAATCCAGTATTCATCGCCAAACACAATTCCTTCGGGATCGGCATACCAGCCTTCAAAAACCGGGTTATGGTTGTCGCCTGTTCTTTTTTGAGCTGTACTATTCAGAAACAATACTAAAAAACAGGAAATGAGTAATAATCTTGAAATTTTACGGAATGTCATCATATCAATTATTTATAGTTGTATTTAATTTCTAATGCTGAAAATCGGAAAGAGCTTTTATCCTTTCCACGGGTCACGAATCCAACTCGTGGAGCGAATCCCCACTGTGCCAAAAATGTTCCGTCAACCTGTTCTTCATTGCTAACCGCAACAGGAATCCAGTCTTCGCCATTTTCCGACCAGAAAAACTGAAAATAACGCCCCGATACAGCTTCGTATTTCAAAAATACCGATGCGGGATTATCTAATTTCTCCTCGACAAGAATCTGCTCTTCGCCCTTGTTTATTTGATAAAGCACCAATTTCGAGTTTTCCACGGCCAGACTCAATA
This sequence comes from uncultured Draconibacterium sp., assembly GCF_963675065.1. NCBI lineage: Bacteria > Pseudomonadati > Bacteroidota > Bacteroidia > Marinilabiliales > Prolixibacteraceae > Draconibacterium > uncultured Draconibacterium sp. Next base: position 2,412,630 of record NZ_OY775906.1, read on the forward strand.
CATGGCCCTGATTGCTGTAGATGCCTATTCCGCTGAGCTCTTCTGCAGGAATAACTTCTGAAGAGAGACTGTAATTTCCGGTTTCAGGACGTAATCCCAAAAATGCTGGTCCGCTTTCCTGAGTAGTAATTACCAATTCGCCGGCATCAATTTTCGATTCAAATTTCGCACCTTTTACATCCCACTCAAAGCCGGACAAATTTTTATCGGTTGAAAAATCATCCGTAAAAACAGAATCCACTTTTTGAACTGTTTTCTCAAACGGAACCGGAGCCATTTCCGATGGCATACCACCTTTAAAATAAGGCCAACCTGTTTCCTCATTCCATAACATTTCATCCAGCATTACCTGCCTTCCAATAAATTCAAAATCGGTGGCATTATACGAATGATACATATAAAAATATCTTCCGTCGGGTGCATTTACCAAAGTCCCGTGACCGGTACATCGCCAGGTTTCTCCACCCTGCAAAATAGGTTCCGGAAATTGCTCCCAACCTTCTCTCAGATTTTTGGAACGAGCTACCAGTACATGATAATCGCAACGGTTATCGCAACAACCTCCGGCAGAATTAAGCAGGTAATAATACCCGTTTCGTTTTATCAGACATTGTCCTTCGTGTCCTGAGCCTTGCCAACCTTTTGATTGATCGGTTAGGGAAAAATGTTCACCGATTAAACTCAAACCGTCATCACTTAATTCTGAGGCTAAAATCTGAATCTCGCGGTCGGGCGTTAGTCCGTAAGCTTTCCAGGTAATGTATAACTTTCCATCGTCATCTTTAAAAATAAAAGCGTCAATGGCTTCGTCGCCCCATTCAATTATAATCCCCTGATCGGTAAATCCTTTGTGAATATCCGTTGTAGTTGCCACTCCGATACAGGCAATTCCTGTATCTTTTCGTTTGGTGGTGTAATACACGAAAAATGTACCGTTATTATAATAAAGTTCCGGTGCCCAAAAATCTTCTGACGCCCATGTAGGAGGCTTATTAAAAACGGCTCCGATACTTGTCCAGTTGATAAGATCAGTTGATTCGAATAAGGGATAAACCGGAGCAAAATCGTTGGTTGTGCCAACGGCATAATACTTGTCTCCCACCCTAATAACCGAAGGATCAGGCAAATCTCCTTTTATCACAGGGTTTTTATAAAATACCTGCTCCTGTTCTTTTTGTACCGATGTACACGATGCCAGCAACAAAAATGCAATCGCCCATATAACTATATGTTGTATCCTCATCCGGGAGCAAATTTATTTTGTGGTTGGCCCGTGAACAACTAATTTCCCATCGGTGGTAATTTCCATCGGATCAATAAAAACCACACGTTCGTCACCTGTTTCAGAAGTTCTTCCGTGGTAAACACAAAGCATTGTTTTTCCATCGGGCGCTACCGTTACCGAGTTGTGTCCGGTGCCGGTTACAATTCCCCCTTGCTCAACATTTTTTTGCAAAACAGGATTATTATCGGCTTTTTGGAAAGGCCCGAGTGGCGAATCAGAAGTGGCATAACCCACCGCATAATTCTTTCCACCAAAATAGTTGGCCGAATACATAATGTAATAGGTATCTTCATTTTTTAACAGGTACGATCCTTCTGTCCAGCGGCGGTTTACCTCGCCCGAAGTTACCGAGCGGCTTTCCCATTCTGCTTGCTCATCATCCATTGTTAACGGAGGACGCAACAACAGTTTTGGTTCGCCTATAATTCCCGAAAAATCAGGTTGAAGTTCAACTCCGTACACCCAGCTTTCTTCAATTTCGTCGAACATTCCTTTTTCGCGTGCCCAGTCGGCCACTTCGCTTTCAACCGGATTTTTGTAGCAACAACGCGAATAATACAGGTATACTTTATCGTTTTCGAACCAAAGATTACCGTCAATAACCGGGTAACCCGGATCAAAAATCGGACGATCGAATAAGTCGGTATATGGTCCGGTTGGATTATCGGCCACCGCCACACCAATACGGAAATTTTCCAATTCATTTGTTGGATTTTCGCGCCAATCGGCACTAAACAGCAGGTAAAATTTGCCGTCTTTCTCATATAACTCAGGTGCCCAGAAATTGGCAATATTCCATGAGTCTGAAGTATTTCCCTGGTATATACGACCTTCGTCTTTCCACGATTTCAAATCGGCAGATGAATACATTTTAAAACCGTCGGTTACTCCGCCGGTTCCAATCATGTAGTACATTCCATCCGATGCTTTAAGTATATACGGATCTCCAAATTCAACGGGTAAAGGATTCTCGATTTTAAGTTGCGCTTTCTCCGACTTACAGGCAGTAAAAAAAGTGGTCAGCAGGAATAGCAAAACAAGAGAAAGGTTACGAAAACGATTCTGTTTCATGACAGGTATGTGGTTTTAAGTTAAAAAATGTCCACCGAACAAACTTCAATTGAATCTTTCCTGACTTAGTAGGATCCGATCCTCATTTTCAGGATATTCATCTGACAGGTTGTTGGTTTCAGTATACAATGTAAAAATAAACAAATCCAGACCAATGGCAATAAATACCTGCCCGAAACCGGATTCTTCCAAACCGGATTTTCGGATTCGGACAGGTAGAAGTATTCCCTTTGTGAATCGATTAATTTTCTAAATTCTTATAGTGTATCGGCTACACTAAAACGGTAAATACTTGCTGTAGTATAGGTTTCTCCCGGATTTAAAATAATCGACGGGAAAGCAGGCTGATTTGGTGAATCCGGAAAATGTTGTGTTTCCAAAGCGAACGACTCACGAAAATCAAAGGTCTTTCCATATTTACCGGTATCTGCTCCATCCATAAAGTTTCCACCGTAAAATTGAATACCAGGCTCTTCAGTATATATCTCCATCTTTCTTCCGCTTGCCGGCTCAACTACAGTTGCTGCCAACGACATTTCTCCAGCTACGGTTTTATTCAGTGCAAAATTATGGTCGTAGCCCAAACCGTTCTGCAATTGTTCGTTTTCGCTTTGCAATGCCAAATCAGCACCGATTGCCTTTGCATTTCTGAAATCGAATGGTGTTCCTTCAACAGGTACATTTTCGCCAAATGGAATTAATGTAGAGTCAACAGCGGTAAACTTATCGGCATTAATGGTCAACAGGTGAGCATTGATGGTTCCGTTGGCTTCACCCTTTAGGTTAAAAAAGGCATGATTGGTTAAATTCACCGGCGTACTCTTATCGGTTGTGGCTTCGTATCCAATCTTTACTTCATTCTGTGATGTAAGTGTGTAGATTACTTCCACATTCAAATTCCCGGGATAGCCCATTTCGCCGTCTTTCGACAAATAGCTAAGAACAATGGAAGTGTCGTTCACCGCTTTAACATCCCAAACCACATTATGAAATCCTTCGGGTCCACCATGCAAATGATTGGGGTCGTTGTTAATTGGCAAGGTATACTCCACATCATTCAAAGTGAATTTACCTTTTGCAATACGGTTTCCAACACGACCGATTAATGCGCCATGAAAAACTTCTTTGGCGTTAAGATAAGCATCGATTGACGGGAATCCCAGAACTACATCCGCCATTTCACCATCTTTGCCGGGTACCAGCAAACTAACTATACGTCCACCATAATTGGTTACAGCCATGGTGAGCTCTCCGTTTTTCAACTCATACAATCCGGTTTCTTTACCGCCGATTGTAGCTTTAAAATTTTCTTTCTTCAGACTTCCGCAAATCAGTTGCTCTGCCGGTTTTTGATTACAGGCAACAGCAAGTGCCGCCAAAATAAGTACAACAAATAAGTTTTTTAATTTCATACTATTAGTTTATTTAATTTTGTTCTATTTCTATTTCTCCCGAAGGACGCTTCAGTTGTTTCCCGGCTTTCACAGCTTCGCCAAAATCAGGAGTTCCATCGGCACTCCATGTAAAAGGCTGCATTCGCACATCGCGATCCCAACCGGGTTCTGTTGTTTTTTTCGAGTGGTAAATAATCCAGTCTTCAGTGCCATCCGGCGACTTAACAAACGAAACATGCCCCACTCCGTGAACAGAATCATTTCCTTCGAAAACCGGGCCTGTTTTAATCCAGCTTTCAGGATCAAGCGGATCGGCATCAGAATTTTTAAGCTGTAACATTCCCTGGCGGTATTCTTTCAGCCACGATTCGCGACAGGAATAAATGATAAATACCTGTCCATCGTGCTTTAAAACCTGGGGGCCTTCGTTTAAATTTAACGGACCACCGGTTTCCCAGCTTTCTTCGGGCGATGACAGCAAAACACGCTTCCCTTTCAAGGTGTATGGATTTTCCATTTCCTGAATGAAAAGGTGTTGCGGTGTGGCATCGGTATCCACTTGTTTCAGCCATCCCGACCAAATTGCGTACAGTTTTTCGTTATGTTCCAGCACCGTCATATCAATGGCCCAAACATTTTTTGAGCTATCTTCAGGATCGTCGCCAGTATTCAACATTCCCATATCTTCGTACTCACTATAAACATTATCGTTTACCGAGCGCAAAACCCCTGTTCGCTGATGAATAAAAGGTGGCCCCGATACACCGGCAGCATAATAAACATACCAGTGCCCGTCGATAAAATGAATTTCCGGCGCCCATACACAGTTACTATTCCAACCTGTTGATGGTGCTTTCCAAATGGTTTTTGCCTTGGTTCGTTTGGTCATTAATTTTGAACTGTAAACATCAATTCCGTTATTTCTTGAAAAACAATAAATGTAATCGTCTCCCTGTTTTACCATCCACGGATCGGCACCATTCCAAACCGGATTGATAAAAGTTGTTTCCACCGAATCAGTTTCAGTTGGCAAACTTTCGCTTTTGGCGCAGGCAATAAGCGCCACCAGCAAAATCAATGTTATAAAAATCTTTAACTGCATTTTTTATTATTTCAACGGGGAGGCGTACAAGTATGCCTCCCCGTTTTTATGTTACTTCTTTCTATTCTGATAAATGTAATCGACTACAAACGATAAAATTCTTCCCAACCTTTACGTGGAGGTGGTCCCTGTAGTAAATCATTTGCCAGCGAACTATTTGAGATCTGCTTGCTCTCGCGATCAAATTTCAGGGTGGTATTTAAGCGTTGCGCCAGTGTTCCTAAAACAAATACCTGACTCAACGGACCTGAAACTTCAAATGGCGAACGTGTTTTCTCTTCGCCTTTGCAAGCCAGCACAAAGTTTTCGAAATGACTCGATGGACTTTTCGGAACTTCAGGTAGGTTTTGCATCACTTTTTCTGCCTTTTTCGAGGGTAGCATCGATAAAGTACTTCCGTGAGAACCACCTTTAAAAATCAAGTCTTTGCTATAAATAATTTTGCCAGGATTCAGGTTTCGCTTTTCGATCTGACCTGTACTTGCTGCAGGAATACCGGCTGCCAGTTCGGATTTACCGTAATTCTCGGGCAGTTCGGGTTGGTTGTTCACCCCGTCGTACCAGCTTATGGTAAGCGGTGGCATACCTTTTCTTTTCGGAAATTTAAAATCGAGCGTTGTTGCCATCGGGTAAAACAGGGGATTGTGCCCTTCAATTTTTACCGGATCAACCTCGTAAGGCAAGCCCAAATCCAAAAATTCGTGAACAGTATCGATGATATGCGCACCCCAGTCGCCCAATGCTCCCATTCCGAAGTCGTACCAGCAGCGCCATTGTCCGTTTACAAAATCGTGGTTGTAATCGTGGTGTTGTGCTGTACCCAGCCAGGTATCCCAATCCAGGGTTTCAGGAATTGGTTCGGCTTTTGGGAATTTAGTCATACCTGTATCCCAACCATGCCAGCGACGGGCACTGTTCATGTGCGCCACTACTTTTGTTACGTCTTTAATAATGCCGTTCTCCACCCATGTTTTAAATTGAAAGTAATTGGCTTCCGAATGGCCCTGGTTTCCCATTTGCGTAACTACTCCATACTTTTTGGCCGCTTTCATCAACAACTCCGATTCCTGGAACGTGCGCGTAAGTGGTTTTTCTGTATATACACCTTTCCCCATCGACATGGCCAGAATGGTGATCGGGAAATGCGAAAAATCGGGTGTTCCAACCACAACAGCATCAAACGACTTCGCTGCCTTATCGAACATTACACGGAAATCCTGAAATTGCGTTGCTTTTGGATTTGCTTCGATGGAAGCCAGGGTGTGTGCGGCCCCCATGTCGGTATCACACATGGCAACGTTATTTACCATTCCGGTGTTCATAAACTGTTTCAGGATCTGACCGCCCCGGTTTCCAATTCCACAAAAAGCCAGGTTTACTTTATCGTTGGGCATTACACGACCCGGTTTGCCAAATACTACATGGCTTGGAACAATAGCTACTGCCCCAATTCCAAGCATCGTGCTGCGTATAAATTTTCTTCTGTTTGTTTGCATTTTTAGTTGATTTACGATTAAAATATTGCGTTAAAGTTTAGGTTGGTTTTAATCCAGTTCATTTATTTTTATGTTTCTGAACTGAACCTTGTCGCCATGGTCTTGTAAAAGAATATGGCCCTCTTCAAAATTTCCGAAGTTTTCCCATTGTTGGTATTTGCTGTAGTTTACCAGCGCCTGCCACTGTTGCGTATTGCGTTCGTATTCTACTACTTTTATTCCATTCAGGTAATGCGTAACATGATTGCCTTGTACTTCAACCCGGGCACGGTTCCAACTACCTATTCCGTTAAATCTTTTTTGCTGATGATTTGGATCATAAAAAGTTCCGTTGGCCGGAATCAGATCGTAAAGCGATGCCAGCGTACGGTTACCCAGCACTCCTTTTTTTGCATCTGGATGTTTTTTATCGTCAAGTATCTGGAACTCACATCCGATCGCCGAGCCTCCTCCTTTGTTCAGGTTGCCTTGTACAAAATATTTTATACCGCTATTAGCACCTTCGGTGAGGTTAAAATCAACTTCCAGAATAAAGTTCTTATACATTTTATCGGTAACAATATCGCCACCATTTCCTGACTCTGCCCCATCGGCTTTTTCAACCACCAAAGTGCCGTCTTCGATATGCCAGCCCCGCTGTGGGAAGTTTTCCAGTTTTACTCCGCGCCAGCCTTTGGTTGTTTTGCCATCCCAAAGCAATTTCCAGCCGTTGCTCTTTTCTTTTGCGGTAAGTGTATTGGTTAAATAACTCACTTCCTGAACATCTTCCGGCATTGGCATTCGGGCACTTTCCAAATTCTCGGTTTTAATGCGGATGTTTTTCCAGCGAATAGTTTTGCCTTCCTTTTCGGTGTCGTTACCAATCGAGTGCACCTGAAGTGCGATAAAACCTTCAGCAGTTAAATCATCAACCAAATTGGCTACCGGCTGTCCGTTTATCCATGTGCGGATGGTGTTACCAATGGCTTCCACACGGTATTTGTTCCACTCGCCGTTTTTAAATGCCTTTTTTGCCGGTTGATTATATTCCAGCGGGTAAAGCCATCCACGACGTGCTTCGTCGTAAATTCCTCCCGACCAGCGTCTTTCTGAATCGTCGCACTCTACCTGGTAGCCGTGAACGCGGCCATCCTTATAATCTTTAAAACTGTTGCTTCGTATTTGCACTCCGGAATTCAGTCCGGCTTCCATTTTCATTTCGTATTCCAAAATAAAATCGCCGTAGTTTTTTTCCGTAGCCAGAAAGGTATTGGGAGTTCCGGTTTTACTGGTGCCGATTATCTCGCCATTTTCAACTTTATACCCGGCAGTTCCGTTTAATACTTTCAAGCCTTTTAAATTCTTGCCGTTAAAAAGAGGAGTCCAGTCTTTTTTTTCCTGGGCATTTAAACTACCAATTAAAAGGGCGGCAATTACCAGAAGTATTGCCTTTTTCATTAAATGTTTCATATTTTATTGTAGTTAATACGTTATTTAGTTACGTCTATTTGCTATCCAGTCTCTCCATGTACTTTTGCATCCGGTTTTCCAGCTTTTTCATTCCAAAAACCCGTTCGGGTGCATACCATCCGGTAAATTTACCATTTTCTGCATTTTTTAGTTGCTGGTGTGCCATTTGCAAGTCACGAATACTTTCCTGCAAAAATTGCCGGCGTTTTTGCATATCGGATGTTTCTTTATAAGCCTCGTTTAGATGAAACAACATTCTGTTTAAATATAACATCAAATAGGCTTGCCCCCGAAGGTTATCGCTGAAAAACTGTTTCCCCGACTCAAGTTCCGGATAAATTTCGTCCGCTTTTTGCGTTACCTTTTCCAGCTTTTCAATACTTGCTGAAGTCCCTTTCAACATGGCTTCAACCTGGTTTTCAACGCCATTATCAGCAGGTTCTACACGAAAATAACCAACACTTCCTTTATCAGGGTTATCCAGTTTATGTCCGTGCAAAACATTCGGGCGATACTTCCCTGCTTCCATATCTTTCAAAATCATTTCAGCCGCCCGGGCGTAACGAAGGTCATGAAACAAATACTGTCTTTTAAAGCCCGGTAAATCAACCTTTTTTTGTTGCCAGTAAGAATTGAAAAAATCCTTATAAAGTGCCGCTATTTCTTCACCAAACTGATTTCCAAAATAGTTGCAGCTAAACTTTTTTAAGAAAGCATCCGAATTGTAATCGCCAAAGTTCCACATCATTTCAGCATTGGCCGAAAGTGTTAAAACATGCTCTCTGATATTGCCGGCGTTAACCACCGAAAAAATCAGGTTCCCGCCACAAATACTATCTACCATTCGGTAATTTTGTTCCATTTTATACGGTCCCTCCGCCTGAGCTAAATGCGAGCCGCTTGAATTAAACTGTAGATTCATGTAATAACCAACAAGTTCGTTATTAAAAGAATAGGTCAGTAAGTCCTTATTCGGAAAATGATCACGGCGTGCAGCAACAAAGTTATGTATGAGTGAATCTTCATCAGGAATATGAAAATCGCCATTGGCCACCAATCTCGACATTTCGTTGTAAAGCGTAAGACGCATTAAAGGATTTTTCTTTTTAGTTTTCTCCTTCAACAGGTCGATTTGAATTTGCACCATCTCCTCAATAACTTTGGCTCGCGAAGGATCATCTTTTGGCGAGTTAGGGAAAAATTCCCAGAAAGGAATATCTCTGTTTCCACGGAAACCGACCAACCAAATTGGATCCAGGTTATTTTTTTGCGCAAGGTCGATATGAAAGCCCCAGAATTCACTCAAACTTTTCTTATCGTAAATACTGATTTGCGGCGCAGGCTGTTGCCTCACCTTTTCCCAGTACCTGTTCCAGTTGTTGTAGCCCGATCCGAACACCAGCATGTGATGCCCGGTCACCATCAAACCGCGTTTACTGGCTGTTGAAGCCTCTTTCCCTGCCGGATAAGGTGGTTCAAAACTTTTATAATCGGCGATACCTCCTTCAAGTGTATTGAGTTTTAATCGCAACATAGTTTCAAAAAAAGCCTCATAATTTTCTTCCGAACGGAATTGCCATGGAATTATCAAATCCCGGTCGTTAGGGAACCATGCACGGTATTTAATAGCAGGAGATGAGAAAATTTTATGAAAATCAGCGTCAACTTCAATGCTTTCCTTCATTTCCGGAGTTTCTGAGGCCCAAAACCAAAGCGGATTTATTCCTAAAAACTCTTCGGAAAAAGAGTAGATTGCATAAATGGTTCCCCGCATATCAGCTCCGTTTAACACCACCCGGCCGTTATCGGCATAGATTTGATGTGCTTCCCAACCTTCTACAGAAGGCTTTTCCCCATGAAAGTAATCACCACTTGCGATAATAATTACTTCGCCCGTATCGGGTAGTTGGCTAACTATTTCAGGTTGTTCTCCCAAAACAGCTGTTAAATCACGCTGTAGATCATTTGCCGCCTGTTGCACCGGGCCAAGCTCATCCGGGTGAAGGTAAATTTTTACGTCTTTATTGATTTCAAAACTATTGGGCTGTGCAGTACACGACAGCAACGTACTCAGTATTAAAAGAAAGTAACCATACAACTTTAGCTGGCTATTAGTAAGAGAATTATTTATTAAACCCATCATCTTATTTTGTTTCAAAAATTATTTATTCGGAGATATAAATTCGGTGTTCGAGCTGTTTGTAATAATCGAGGTCAAATTCCGGTTTTTCCAATCCCGCGGGAATTGGTTTTTGAGAAAAGGTTTGGAAATACAGCACACACGAATTACGCCATATTACCGCATCTTTTTCCTGAATCTCGAGTAATGCTTTAACATGCGAAAAACGCTGCTCGTCAATTCGTCCTTCCAGCGAATTCCAATCTTGCTGCATTTGTCTTACGGCTTTAACTCCGTCGTAATATTTATGCACCAACTCTTCCCATAATGTACGCCCCGATTTCATCTGATGATTCCATGAAACATGATGAAACCAAAGCAGGTATTTCTCGGGAACGCGATCAATATCATTATAAATTTCATTTAAAGGTGGGAAATATTGTTCTACGGCATTTGATCCATTTTCCGAGCGATCGAAACCAATTCCATAATCGTCGGCCTGATGAAAACGTTTTGAGCGGTTCGACCAGGGCGCCGGCCCGTAATGCATACCGGTGCCGATGTGCGTTAATCCCAAAGGCTCACGATAATTTACACCTGCCTCATCCGATAAAAGCATGATCTTTTTTATGGTTTCAACGACCGCCTCGTTATTTGAGAAAGTTTGACGAATCCACTGTTCAGCCAGTTGTTCTGCATCTGAATTGTAATCCCATGCCAGACGCCCGAAAGCAAACCAGGATGATTGTACAAACGGATGGCGGGTCCAGTTTCGGTCGGTACCCGGATTAACCACTGCTGTCATCCCGCTTATTGGATAATCATAAGCTTCGCCGGAAAGCACTTTGGCAACCGTAGTTCCTTTTCCTTTTGCATAGGTATCGGCATCTAACAATTCTTTAAACATGCGGCCTTTATAAAGCAAGTGATTCGCATTTCCCAGGTATTCCTGTGTTACCTGGAATTCAATCATGGTATTGGTTTGTGGCAAAGCTCCGAAGAGGGGCGAAAATGGTTCACGTGGCATAAAATCAAGCGGACCGTTTTTTATTTGCAGCACCACATTATCGGCAAACTTACCATCAAGGGGAACAAATTCATCGTAAGCTTCACGCACCCGGTCTGCTTGTCGTTCGCCGTATACAAAAGCGCGCCAAACAACAATTCCGCCGAAGGGTTTAATTACATTGGCGAGCATATTGGCACCTTCAGCATGATTTCGTCCGTACGTTTTGGGGCCGGGTTGCCCTTCAGAATCAGCTTTAACTAAAAAACCTCCAAAATCGGGAATTCGCGAATAAATTTCGTTTGTCTTTTTTTGCCACCAGTTTACTACTTCGGGAGCTAAGGGATCTGCCGTTTTTAGCCCGCCCAATGTCACCGGCGAACTATAATTTATGGCCAGATAAACTTTTACACCATAAGGCCGGAAAATATCGGCCAGCATTGCAATTTTCTCCAAAAACTGACTGGTGATAAAACGGGCATCAGCATTCACATTGTTTATGGCAACACCATTAATTCCAACCGATGCACTAATCCGGGCATAATCCGTATATCGCGGATGCGCATATTCGGGCAGTGTGCCCCACTCCCATAAAGAACGGCCTGCATAACCCCGTTCAACAGAACGATCCAGATTGTCCCAGTGATTTGCCAAACGAAGCTTACATTGAGGCTCGTTAATTAGTTCTAAATCACTAATATTTTGTTGTGTTTGAAGCATTCGAAGAAAATGAAAAGTACCGTACAAAACTCCCAAATCGGTATTTGCCGCTATAACAATACATTGGTGCCCTTCAACATTTTTTTCTTCAATTAAGAAACCTTCAGTACCGAGTTGCTCCAGTTTTTCATTAAAATTTAATGACGCGAGAAGCGGAGAATTTTCCGGAGTTCCCAAGACCAACGTTCCATTCGAATTTAGTTTCAGGCTATTTTCAACTTTTGTCCCCAACAAGCCCGTTAATCCACGCAAAAGTTCCTCTTCAACAGCTTGCATTGTTGGCGAGTTGGTATTTAAATGTACTTGTTGAATTTGTTTTTTATAGGCTTGTAACAATTGCTGGTTGTCAACCAATTCGTAACGCAACCAGGTTCTATAACCATCTTCTCCTGTGTACGAATTCTGTGATTTTGTCTGCGAGCAGCCCAGCAACAGGCCAGTCAGCAACACAATACGATATAAATACAAATAAATATGCATAGCTAATAGGTACGAATTTTTAATTATAATTTTCAGGTGTAGGGAATTCGCGCATTGGACTGTAACGAATATACGAATCAAAAACCTCCTTATCGGGCCCTACAACACGCGGATCGCCTGATTTCTTCAATTCGTTCATCAGCGCATTTTTCATTTCCTTTTCAATTGCGGAATAATCCGGATTCCCAGCCAGATTTTTCATACAAAACGGATCGTTTTTAATATCAAAAAGTTCAACTTCAGGTCTTTTGGCTACTGACAAGTTAAAGTAGGGTTCTATTTCCGGCTCATTGTGATGTTCCACAATATACGATTTTGTGGGTGCCGCATCAATGTCAGTAAATGCCCAGTCGGAATGATGTTTCCCATCTTCATCAATACCATACATTGGCAATAATTCATCCTCTGTTCCGGGTTTTATCCGCTGAGGAGCACCAGCGGGCCAGCGTTCCGGCTTCATGTTCCAGATGTAAAGGAAATCCTTACTGCGAATCATACGCTGAGGATAGCCCCAGTTTTTATAACGCGACGACGAATGCCTTTCACGCCCTGAAAACACATACTTTTTTGAAGGATCGACAATTCCCTGTTTCTTCGATTCAAGAATATTCAGCATACTTTTTCCTGCCATTGGAAGCATTCCTTTAGAACTGTTTTTTGTTATGTCAAGAATAGTTGGAGCAAGGTCGGCAAAACTTACCGGATCGTCGACAATCCGTTTGCCCGGAAAGTTTTTTGGGTAACGAATGGCCATTGGCACATGGATACCGTAATCGTACCCATTAGCTTTTGCCCGCGGAAATGGCATGCCGTTGTCGGATGTTACAATTACAATGGTATTTTCCAGTTCGCCAATTTCATCAAGATATTCCAGCATATGTTGCAAGTGTATATCGAACCACTCTATTTCAATCGCATAATCCAGCATATCGCCCCTAACGATCCCATTATCAGGGAAAAACTCAGGTACTTTTTTTATGGCATCTGGCTTTTTGTTGTTTCGTTTCCAGGAATCCTGTTCGTAGCCCCGGTGAGGTTCTTTAGCACCATACCAAAAAAAGAATGGTTGATCTTCCCGAACGTTTTCAATGAAATACTTAAAGTTCGTGAAATAATTGATGTCACTAATTCCTTTGGCAGTTCGTTCATCCTCTGGCGTTCCTTTTTTGTAAACAATGTGGCTGTGCTCAACACCGGCAGCGTTGATCGATCGCCAAAGCGAATCATTCGATGAACGGGCATATTGAAACGGATCGACGCCCTTTCCTGTTCTTCCGGTAGCATAACCGTTAGCTTCAAGAACATCAACGAATGGAATGTATTTTTTCATCCACGAAGAAGCGTGTTGACCAGACTGCTCATTTTGCCAGTGGTAACGGCCGGTTACAATGGTGCTACGACTTGGCGCGCAGCCCGGCGAGCCTGCAATACAGTTGCTAAAAAAAATTCCTTCACGGGCTACCCGGTCAAAGGCAGGAGTTTGTACAAACGAACAACCGGCAAAGCTTGTGTGTGCAAATGATTGGTCATCGCTGATGGCAAAAAGGATATTTGGCCTATTATTTTTTTGGTTTGCCAACGCTACAAACGAAAATAACAGAAGTAATATGAATAAAACAGGCTTTACTCCCTTCATGAAACTTACATTTTGACTATTGAATTATCGTCTTTCCAATACAATTTTTTCTTTGTTCTTCTCCACTTCAAATAGTTCTATGAAACTACACTTACAACAGGATAAGAATATTTATTTTCTTTATTAATTATGAGATTTTTTGACGAAGCTGCCTATTTTTCCAAAAGAGCATTTACACACCCTATATACGGAGCCTGTCCATGAAAATCTCCAACAGGGCGAGGACGATCATAGTAATATTGCTTATCGTTCTTTTTGCCTGTTCCTATACAAACTTCGGTTACATTACCTTGTTCATCAATGTACGTAACCATTGCCAACCATGCTTTACGCGCTGCAGGGCGATACTCTTCAACATCGAGCCAACCATGTTTTACGCCCATAATAAAGGCATAGGTAAACATTGCTGTTCCTGATGTTTCGGGCCAAAAATCGGGTTCATCAATGAGTTGATTCCACATACCGCCTGGTTGTTGATACGCTTTCAGACTTTTCATCATGGCTAAATAACCTTCCATAATACGAGGACGGTCTTTATGATTCTCGGGCAAATCAAGCAGCAAATCGGCCATCCCTACTGCCATCCATCCGTTTCCCCTTGCCCAGTAATAAGGCACATCAGGTGCATGATAGAAAAGTCCGTTGGGACGTTGTATTTCATCCAAATAAAGCACCATTTCATTTGCCACCCGATCAATATATTTCGGATCACCAGTTACCTTATATGCCTGGTTTTGTACGACTGTGATCATATACATATCGTCGATCCAAAGGCGGGTTTGCCACGAATATCCTTTCTTGTGCCATTCGCGTTCTTCTTCGTTGGCATTGGCTGGAAGAGTCCATTGCGATTCAGCATAGGGTAATCCAAGTTCCAGGTAACGTTCATCTTTGGTCATGGTATATAATCTCAAAGGCAGGCTACCAAACATATTCTGATCTACATGAATCGGAGGAGGAAGAAGATCTTTTTCGATATGAAACAATAATTCAAAACGTGTTCTTAGCTCCTTTAATAATTTTTGATCATTGGTTAGTTCGGCGAATTTAAGCGCGCCGTACCATGTACAAACTTCAGCATAGTGTATTCCTCTGTCGCCATAAAGCTGATGTTTACTTTCCAGAAAACGTGTGCTCAGCTTTTCTCCAACAGTTGTGGGATTTGCCATTACAGGAAAATCATCAAAATAATTTTGAGCTAGGCAAATACTAGTCAATAACAGTGCAATTGCTAATAATAAAAAGGATGAAAGTTTCATTTTTAAATCGATTTATTAAAAGTTTAGATTGGTTTCAAAGTAAAGGTTGAAAATAACAGTTACGGTATACTTTTCATAGTAAAATTGTTCTTTTTAAAAGACAAATGTACTTTAGACTATTAATCTGTATTTCACCATAGTTCCTGACATTCACTTATCAGTTATTATCTATTAAACAAACTACTTTTTATCCCCCTTATAAACCTTAAACTTTAGATTGTACTTCTCTCCTTTTTAAGATATAACCTTGAAGCAAATGATTTTACATCTGCTCCAAGGTTGTATTGTAGTTATAAATTAATATCCCGGATTCTGCTCTAACTCAGCTTCCGTATTTTTTTGAATTTCACTGTAGTGAATTGCGAATAAATCTTGATGGTCACCAATGTTAGCTCCCACAATAGGGTTTACTTTGCGGTTACGTTCAACAAGTTGGCCTAACCTACCTAGTGTAAATATTCGGAGCTTCTCAAAGTGTAACTCCCTCAATTGCTCATCCATAATATAATCAATATCAACATCTGCAGCTGCAACATCCGGAGCATTTGCCCTGCTGCGAACTACGTTAATATCGGCGGCAGCATTGGTTTTTTCTCCTTTCCCAAGATATGCTTCTGCACGTAACAAATACGTGTCTGCCAAACGAATCATATAATGTTTTCTCCAGGTTTGCTCAGCAGATCCCAACATGGTACCCGGAATGGTTTGATCCGTATCCCAGAATTCTAATGGATGTTTTTCCGGAGTAGTCACTTTCATAATCATTGGATAAAAATAACGCATTGAATCCACGTTGGTTTCTTTTACCAGTGGCAGATTATCTGCATAAACCCACTTTCCATGGTATTCACTTCCCGGATTGTTCACTTTCACGTCGCGAACAATGTTATGAGGCGCATTACGAATGTCTTCATCCCAACCACTTTTTTCCCAAAGAGTTGTAAAGAAGTAATCACTCGGACGAACATACCCTTGCGAGCGGCCCATGTAATAAGTACTTGGCAATCGGCATATTGTGGCCGTTGTTCCATCGCTTTGGCGTACTGTGGCTCTTGTAATGTAAGGGCCTACAAAACGCTCCAGTTCATATTGGCGATCGCCACCACCCGGCACATTATAACTGTATTGCAGGTTCCATATTGATTCGGTATTTCCGATTGAACGATCCTGGTTTCCCTGACGGAACAAATCCCAGTAAACGTCTTTATTATCGCCTCTTGCCCAGAAAAAATCAGGATGTGCGGTTTCATTCATTCGTGTACCAAAACGTTCTGTCATTAAGGCTGTTGCCGGATGATCGATAACTTTAGAAGCTTCGATTATTGCTTTATCCCATTCGTTTAAACTAAGGTAAACCTCGGATAAAACATGACTTGCTGCCAGGCGATTAATTCTTGATTCAGGAGCCACATCGATATCGGCTAAATTTGCGGCGGCAAATTCCAGATCGGCTGCAGCTTGCTCATATGTTTCCTGACGTGTAGCGCGTACATAATCCTTTTTAGGTTCCGATGTTTCTTTTAGAACAATAGGAACTCCTCCCCAAAGGTGTGCCAGTTTCATATAAGCAAATCCTCTGAAAAAGCGTGCTTCTGCCTCTATTTCCTTCTGCTCGTCGGCAGTTAGGTCACTATCTTCTCCAACCGAACGACCAATAATAACGTTGGCATCGTAAATAATTTCGTAGAAAATCTTCCACAAATCCAGTTGTTTTCCCTGCGCTCCCCAGCGAGATGTAAAATCATTGTTTCCCTGAGTATCGAAATAAGTTAATGCCAAATCGGTTCCGTACCATGTAAAACGAGGGTTGTCGTCGCGTCCTCGTTCGCCCCACAGACGGTTGCGCACAATAACATGTAAGTGATATACAGCTGCTTCAAAATCCTGGTATGTTACATAAGAGTTTGACGGAGCTAAAAAATCTACCGGTTCTTCCTTTAAGTAAGCTTCTTCATCGCAAGAAACTCCTAGCGTGAAAAAAAGGATTAAAATTGCAACCCTGCTCATCAGGGTTTTGCTTATTACAGCGAATTTATTTCTATTATGTTTCATTTTGATGTCCTTTTTTAAAGTTCAATATTCAGTCCAATTGTATAGCTCTTCATTACCGGACGCCCATCAAGTGTTACACTCTGACCTGTTTCCGGGTCCCATCCTTGCCAGTCGGTAATGGTTAGTAAATTTTTACCACTTATAAATAAGCGTAAGTTTTCAATATTTAGTTTGTTGAGAATATTGCTGTTAAAATTATATCCCAACGACATATCCTGTAAGCGAATAAAATTACGCTGAGCATAGGTTCTTCCCTTCATATCGCCGGGCTGTCGCAATGAGTTTTTCTGATACTTCGCATCTGGGTTTTCAGGTAACCAGTAATTATCGTAACCTTTAGGATAATTTTCGTTGTATTGATCGCCATACTGAACGTAATTCAAATCGTTAGCCTGCATATAGAAATCTTTTCCTCCCTGTATTGAATTGATAAAGAAGCTCAGCGACCAGTCTTTGTATTGAAAACGGTTGTTTAGTCCGAAACGGTAACCCGGATCAGAATAACCAAGAATAATTTTATCGTTTTCAGGATTTATTCCACCGTCACCTTCAACCTGATCAACGATCTTATTTGTTCCCACATCAAAACCTGAAGGAATTTCCTCGTCCAACTGATAAATCTCACCACTAATTTCGTATCCATATATGGTATTGAGCGGATGACCAATAAACAGTCCTTCCGATATCAGGTCGTCTTCAACTCCATCTCCGTCATTGTCGGCTCCCAACAGTTCTTTCAACTCATCTCTGTTTCGTGAGAATGAAAATTCGCTGGTCCAGCTAAAATCTTTATTCTGAATATTAACCGAGTTAATTGAAAGCTCGATACCGCTGTTGTGTATTTTTCCAAGGTTATCGGGAAACTTATTAAAGCGACCAATATTAGGGATATCAACCGTATACAACAGGTTGGATGTATTGTTATTGTAATAGTTAATTGATCCGTTTATTCTTGAATCAAGAAAACCAAAATCCACTCCAAGGTTTATTCCAGTTGTTGTTTCCCATTTTAACGAAGGACTCGCAAGACTATTTACGGCCTGTGTATAAATACTTGAGCCACTTGCATCAACATAATTATAACCACCACTAACTTTGGCCATGGTTTGGTATCTTCCAACGGTTCGGTTACCACTTTGTCCATACGAAGCGCGTACTTTCATGTAGTTCATTACGTCGGAAATACGCTCAAAAAATGGTTCTTCCGAAACTGTCCAACCAATTGATCCTGAAGGGAAGAAACCGAATTTGTTGTTTTCGCTAAAACCCGAAAATCCATCTCTACGGAAAGTACCGGTTAACATGTATTTGTTTTTGTAGCTGTAGAAAAAGCGCCCCATCGAGAAAAGACTTGATTCTTTCCATCCGCCGGATTTGGCTTCCTGCAATTCGCTTTCTCCAAACTGCAGGGCATTGTAACCCAATACATCGTTTATAAAAATCGATCCAACTCCGGTAGTATATTCGTATTCACGTTCCTCAATACCATATACAAATGTTACGTCAATACTGTGGTCGTCGCCAATCTTGCGTTTATAATTTAAGTTGTTATCTAACGATACATCTACACGGCGATTGTTTTCTTTGCTTCCCCTTCCCTGAAAGTTCTCATCCCATGGACGGAAAATATAATACCGGTTCATGGTTTGGTTGTTGGCATAGTTTACTTTGTAGGTTAAACCTTTTAAGAACGGGAACTTAATTTCGGCATAAATATTCCCAAATAAATTTTGCCTTACATCTTCATTATCAGCTTCAACTACAACTAAAGGGTTTAACCACGCATTGTTTTCCAACATTGGAAGCACATCACCGTTTTCGTCATAAGCCGTTTCAAATGGCATAATATAACGCGAGCTTGTACCCGGCGAAACACCTGAATAATCGGACGTTGAGAAAAAAGACTGCACACCAACAGTCAACCAGTCGGTTACTTTGCTGTCGATATTTATACGGGCGTTAATACGCTCATAACCTTCATTAATCATGTACCCCTGCTGATCGGTATATCCAACCGAAATAAAGTAGTTACTGTAATCGGTTTGATTGGCCAAACTAAGGTTGTGGCTATTCGTGTACATGTTATCGTTGGTAAGCAAATTGTACCAATCGGTTGATTTTCCAGCCAAATAATTTTCGCTTTGCTGGTTGGTTTTAAAGTACGGGCTTACATCCCAGTCAGGATTTGGATCGATATACCCCGACTCTTCAGTACGACTTTCACGCCATTCGTTTTCAGCGATCTTTTCAACAAAATAATCAGAATCTCCTGGTTTTAATTCGTTAATTGGCGTATCAAACGAGTATTTTGCCGAGTAATTGATAATTGGTCGTCCGTTTGGTTTGCTGTTTTTTCGGGTTGTTGTAATAATAATTACACCATTAGCGGCCTGCGATCCGTAAACTGCCGTTGCACTATTATCCTTCAGGATATCGATTGAACTGATATCGTTTGGATTAATATCAATAATTCGTCCGCGAAAAATTACTCCGTCAAGAATAATTAACGGATTTTGAGTCCCTGATAACGAAGTACGTCCACGAATGGAAATAGATGGTCCCTGTCCGGCAGTATTCACTTGTCCAACATTTAAACCGGCAACTGCACCTTGCAATGCCTGTGTTAAAGTAGTACTCGACTGATCTCTGAAATCATTCATATCAATATTGGTAATTGCCCCGGTTAAATCGCTCTTTTTCATCGAGCCATAACCTACGGCAACCACTTCTTCAATTCCAATAGCATCAACTTCCAAGGTAATATTTATTTCCTGCTGGGTGCCAACTTCCACTTCCTGCGACATCATACCAATAAACGAAAACTGCAGGGTTTCGTCGGCAGCAACATTAGGAAGCGAATATCGTCCGTCAGCATTGGTAACGGTTCCTTTTGTGGTTCCTTTAACAATTACGGTAACTCCCGGCAGCGGTATACCACCTTTATCGGTTACCATCCCCGTAATTGGCATTTGTACTCCACGCCCCAATAATTCTTTTCCATCGGCCACCCCCGAGTTTTTAACGATTATATGTCGGTCGATAATTTCGTAAGAGTAGTTGGTTTCCGAAAATGCGTTTGTTAATATTTCGTTGATATTCGATTTTTCGGTACGAATGGTTATTTTGTGTGATAAATCAATCTCGTCACTGTCATAAAAAAAGCGAAACTCACTGTTTTCTTCAATTTGTTTAAATACTTCAGCTAACCGGGCATTTTTCATGTTCAATGTTAACTTCGTTGATTGCGCATAGGTAGAAGCCGAAACCTGCACCAGTGCAATCATGACTAGCAAACATGTAATCTTCATAATTTTCATAAATTTTTTGAAATGAGTGACACAATTCTCCTCATTGCAAATGTTAGTTTTTTTCATACATTTAACGTGTTAAAGTTCGATAATTGAGCCTAATGGCTTATTTATTGATTAAAAAAGGAAATATTAGAAGTATTTCCTGACAGACGGGAAGTGCGGCCAGGCATTTCCCGTTTTTAGTTCATAAATTTGGTTTGTCACATACGCATTGCTTTTAGCTATTTATCAATATAAATTTTTCCACTTTCAAAGGTGTATTCAAAGGGTTCTCCTGAGGCGATTTTAAATGCTTCCATAAGAGTATAGATATTGTCATCCACACTTAAAGTACCTGTAAAAGTGCGTGATTTAAGCTCTTCGTCGCCGAATATAATTTCAACATTGTAAATACGGGAAATTTTGGTTGCCAGCGAATCAAAACGTTCATCTTTAAAACTATACACGCCTTTTTGCCAATAATCGAAAAAACCATCAGGGATAGTTGAATCATACATCTTCCCGGAAGCTTTCTCATAAACTAAACTATGCATTGGACTTACCATAAAAGACTTGTAATTTTCTTCGGTGCCCCCTAAATGAATATCAAATTGTATTTTCCCTGAAACCAATTCCGCTTTTACCTGATCATCTTCGGGATAAGCTACTACAGCAAATTTTGTCCCCAACACTTTTATGCGATGTTTCCCAACATTCACAATAAAAGGATGTTTTTTGTCGTGTGTTACTTCAAAAAAGCCTTCGCCTTCCAACTGCACATCTCTAAAATCGCCAACAAAACTTTCGGGATAAACCAAACGGCTGCCATTGCTAAGCCACACTTTTGATCCATCGGGCAAAACAACCGAAGTGCGGTTACCTTTTGGTACCATTATTTCGTTCATAGCAATTTCATTATCGAAACCTGCATACTGCAAAAAATAACCTGCAGATACAGCCAATATTATTATCGCTGCGTATTTTGCAATAGCATTTAAAACCGACTTTCTCCGGCCTTTAACACCCCGCTTTACGGCCTCGTATCCTTTATTAATGGTTATTTCATCCATTTCACTTCCGGTTTGCAGCATGGCCCAAAGCGTTTTGTATCGAATATATTGTTTGGTGTGTTCGCCCGATTCATTCACAAAATCATATAATTCCTCTGAATCTGTTAGCGACTTATTCTCTGCTATTTTATGTAGTAGTTTTTCCGAATCCATTTTGCGATTGTTACATGTATAATGACTAAGCCTAGCATTACCCTTGCTTAAAAATCATTTTTTTTGAATTTTTCTGACACAACAGAGCCAAATACACTGAATATCTGCACATTAAACAGATGTATTTTTTTGATTATTTTACAGAAAGAAGTAACCAAGCAACTAAAGGGAGATAATCTTTGAGTGAAATCCGGAGTGTTTTTAGGGCTTTGGTAATTTGTGCCTCAACGGTTTTTACTGAAATATCCAATGCGTCGGCCACTTCCTTGTTTTTCTTACCTTCCATGCGGCTCAAAATAAAAACCTCGCGGCAACGATCCGGTAGTTCCGAAAGCGTTTTTTCAATAATGGTTTCAATTTCCTGAAAAGTAACCGTTGAAGTATCAAGGCCTTTTAAGGCTTCTGTATAAATCTGATTTTGTTTTTGAAAAGCTGCCTCCGATTTGTATTTTTTCTTCACCTTCTCGTGACGTAAAAACATGAGGCAGTTGTTTTTTACGTTGGTATACAAATAACTTTGCAGCTGCGATTCGTTGATAAACTGAGGCTTTTTGTCCCACATGGAAATAAAGGCATCCTGAACCAGGTTTTTCGATTCACTTTCGGGAACAAATTCTTTTGCAAAATATACCAAACGCGGATAATACAATTTGAAAACCACTTCAAAAGCAGCCTCTTGACTGTTATTCAAAAGTTGTAATATCTCGTTAGTTAGTGCTTTCATTCGTTAGTGAAATTGCAGTTGCAATGATAAACAAAAAAAACAGAACAGCATTTGTTGGGTTTGATCCTTTCGGATAACATACCATTCAAAGCCCTTATCATGAGATAATAACAATATATTTTGGCTAGGTGCTTTTTTATTTTTTACAGCCCCGGTAGCAAATAAAACACAGCAATCAAAACTATGGTTAGCGTTGATATGCCAACCGGAAACCAAACCGGGGCAATCCAGGGAACCGGAATCAGAAACAATACATCGGTAGTGGTTAGTTTGGGTGGCCATTTTAATAACACGTACAAAGACACATAATAAAATAAATCCCAGAAAGCAAAGGTCCACAGGAAAACCATTATACGGTCGAGCCATGAACTACCAACCACTAATGCCAGTGTAATCAGCATCACAATGGTTGCAGCCTCGCGAGTCATTTCAATTTTTATGGTGCGCTTCGGAACCTGTTCCAGCAGTTCTTTATTTCCCGCTTCCGAATCAGTATCCAACAATCCGATGGCTTTCTGGAGATAAACCACCACCACTCCCTCGAGATGAGCCATGGCGACACCAAAAACGGCAAGCAATATATAATGTGTAAGCATAACAAGTCGGTTTTTATTGGTTCTTTTGTTTTAATTTAAGTTACGAATTTCAGTCGGGAATCACAATGCCGGTTTGTACAAAAACCCACCTCTAACATTTCCACATCCTGTTGACATATTACACACTTAACGGCCAATCTTTCTACAGTATTTCGGCGTTCGAATTCTTACTCAAAAACACAACCGCCACAAACCACTGGTAACAAGCAGTTTAATGAATCAAAAAATATACTTCCACAAAACCCCTGACTGGTACAGATATCGTACACACTTTTAGTGCAAAACAGAAAAACAGATACATTATGAAACCATTACCAGAAGAAATTATTAAAAAGAACATCATCGACCGGCTAACCAATAACGATGCAGTGAATATCAACCACATATTTGTAAGTATTAAGGATGGCGTAGTTCATCTGCAGGGACATGTGCCCAGTTACAGTGCAAAAATTGAAGCACTTCGCGATGCGACTGAAGTCGCCAAAGATTTTAACGTGGTAAACGATCTGCAGGTAAATTTTCAACCCAATCAGCCGACCGTTTCAGATAAAGAGATCAGGGATAATATTCAAAAGTATTTTAAGTGGCAAAAAAGCATTAACCCGATGAATGTTGTTGTGGAGGTTGACAAGGGGAAAGTAATATTGTCGGGCAATGTTTCGAATGAAAGCGAGAGCATTGCTGCCGGAAAAATTGTCAGCTCAACCAAGGGAGTTCTCGACTTGGATAACCGCATACAGGTAAATCAGAAAATGATTAGTAACGACCAACACATTCAGCAATCGCTAAAACATGCCTTTGAAAAAAGTGCCCTCATTGACGAGAAAAAAATTATAACAGAGGTGGAGAAAGGTACCGTTTACATTTCGGGATGTGTGACCAACGATCCCATCAGAAAAGAAATTGAGGACCAGGCCATGCACACCGTAGGCGTAAAGAAGGTAGTGAATGAAATTACGGTGGGGTAAAATCTTCTGTCCTCCACCAAAACAAGGAAAAAGCAGAATTATGAAACTACTAAAAAATTTATCCCGGTATTACTGCGTCTGTTTTTGGCAGCAAAAACCTGGGCGCAACGAGAGATTAAAATTGAAGGACACGACAGTTGAATAAAACAAAAAGCCCCGGCAACTATATAGTTGCCGGGGCTTATTTCGTATTCCTATTTATTATCTTCAAAGAAGGCTGCAACACTTTCCTTAAAATTTTCGGTATCGTACTGAAGCTCTTCTTTAAATTCGTCCCAGGTTTGTTCTCCCTGGTCTTTTATTTCATCTACCCGAACGGTTAACGAGTCGCTTTTAATTTTTAGCTCCTCAATCAAATCTTCCGCCTCGGTGTTTACCTGCTTGGTACCTTTTCTCAACTCATCTTCATAATCGTAAAGCTTTTCATTAAAATCGGTAATTGCAGAGTCTATTTCCATTTTTAACTCCTTTTTATCCTTTTCCAGAAAAGCATTAACATCCTGTTTTACTTCCTGCAGGTCTTCAGCCAATTCTTCTTTGTTGTCGTTTTGTTTTTTCGAAGAACTACACGAAAGAACAGTGGCAGAAAGTAATAGGATAAAAATCCAGTTCATCTGTTTTGTAAATGCTTTCATTGTGATGTTTTTCATTTTCATGTTACTTGTTTTAATTCAACAGTAGAAAAGAGTGAAAATACTATGCCATGCCCCCTCATGTAGTTGTTTACCCCTCAAACATGCTGTTTAAAGTGAATTTTTTCCACACTATTCTGTAAAATTCCACAACCTCAAACTTCCAAAGCAATAGTACCCAACTGCCGGCCTTCTGCTAAAAGCCTGTATTTGTCGCACTTTCTGTTGAATAAGCTTTAACATTGATGCCGGGGCACGTAAGTTGCCTTATAAACGGTGTAACAGGCTGATTAAATACTGAAACGAAATAATGTTTTCACCCGCCTAATCCCCACTCGATGCTGACTTGAATTAGGAATAAAAATATATAACCATGCAAAAAACATTTATAGGAATTTTACTAGTGATTTTGGCCGTTGTATTGTTTGCGCTAAATAATTCATCGGTGGTTACTTTGAACTTTTGGAAATGGAACATCGAATCAAATTTATCGCTTGTTCTAATAATTGCCGTTACGTTCGGAGCCATGACCAGTTTTATATTATCGCTACCCTATCGTGCACGTAAAAATAATGAAATCCGAAACAGGGATAGAACAATTAAAGGGCTCGAAAGTCAGATTCGTAAATTGGAGAACGATATAAAAGTTGCAGTGAACAAAACAAGTAAAGAACTGGAAAGACAAAAAGAAAAACCAGATTAAATGCCTGCGTGATAAGTTAAGTAGTAGCATCAGTGTAAACAGAATTAAAACAATGAGATATGAAAACAAATGATTCAATCAAAAACAATTGGTCGTTTATAAAACTCGGGCTAAATGAAAGATATCCACAGTTATCAAAAAATGACCTTACGTATATCGACGGTTACGAGAATGAATTTATGCATAACCTGGAGCTTAAACTGGGAATGAATAGAGAGCAACTAACAACAATACTTTACAGCCTTATTCCCAGCGAAAGCATGCAAAAGGTTTAATAAAAAAATTATCAAAAAGGGAAAAAACTCCAATTAGCAAATTACACTTAAAATTAAAAGTTATGTTTAAAATAATTGATATTACAAAAGAAGAGCTGATTGCCCTCGAAGTTGAAGGAAAACTGACAGAAGAAGACTACAACAAAATTACTCCGCTTATTGATAAAGCGGTTCAGGATTTTGGCAAGGTAAAACTTTACATTCAGCTAAATTATGTAGATGGAATTTCGCCGAAAGCATTTTGGGAAGACGTAAAAACCTACCTGAAACATTTTAACCACATGAAGAAAATTGCAGTTGTTGGAAAATCTCGTTGGGAAAAATTGTGGTCGGAACTGGCTGCACCATTTATTTCCGGCGAAGTAAAATATTTTGAATTTACGGCCATTGACAAAGCCCGGGAGTGGGTTAAAGATTAATAATACATCAATATCAATTGTTGTTTAACCGGTTGTGGCATTATTTGCCCAACCGGTTTTTTATGCAAAAAAAAAAATGCCGAAAACGGCATTTATATCATCATAGACTAATATTAACCAGATCGTCTCCGGCCCCCAATTCTTTTAGGTAGCCCTTTATTTCATCTGCAAAATTTTCAGGGCCACAAAGGTAAAACGGCTGGTCGAAATCGTTAACTACATTTTTAAGAAATGCTTTGTCAATTCTCCCGTAGAAATAGGGTTCCTTTTTTTCCTGAGTTAATACCTTAATAAAATTGTCTCCCAATATTCTTTTAAACTCTTCATCAAGAAAAATGTCAGCCTCATTTTTGTTTGAAAACAGAAGTTTGCTTCCGTCAACCTTACCATCTGCTTCCATTTGTCTCAATAGTGCAATAAACGGAGTTACGCCTGTTCCTCCTGCTATAAAAACACCAGGCCCCTTATTCTTAAACGAATCCCAGGGATCGGAGATAACCAGATGATCACCCTTTTCCAATTTTGAAAGGGCCAATGTTATTCCTTCGTGTTTTGGATATGCTTTTATCGTGAATTCCAAATGCGCATACTTATTCAAACTTGTAAACGTAAACGGTGCCCACTTATCCTTAAATTCAGGATCATCGAGTGTTACTTCAACAGCCTGACCGGCACTGTAGGTAAATCCCTTCGGTTTCTCAAGGGTAAACTGCATCACATTATGTGTTAACCACTTTTTTTGCTTTATCTCTATTTTATGTTCCATTTTTACTGTTTTATCAAATGATTACTTGTTCTTTTTCGTTGTAACATTCGGGCTTGTCATTTCTCCCGGCTTCACCCATTTATCAAACTGTTCTTCGCTTACTAACTCCAATTGAGTAGCTGCTTCTTTTAAACTACATTTGTTTGCATGTGCATGCTTGGCAATTTGTGCTGCCTTGTCGTAGCCAATGTGAGGTGTTAAAGTGGTCACCAGCATCAGCGAATTATTTACATGTGCATCAATTTTTTCGGTATTGGGTGCGATTCCTTCCAAACAATTTTTATTGAATGATTTGCAAGCGTCTGCCAGCAATGTTGCCGATTGTAAGAAATTGGCAATCAACACAGGCTTAAAAACATTTAGCTGAAAATGCCCGTAAGAATTGGCCACCGAAATGGTTGTATCGTTACCCATTACCTGGGTACAAACCATTGAAAGTGCTTCAATTTGTGTTGGATTCACTTTACCCGGCATAATAGACGAACCGGCTTCGTTTGCGGGAATATTCAATTCACTAATTCCGGCTCGCGGCCCTGAAACCATTACCCGCAAATCATTTACAATTTTCAGTAAACTAACGGCCAGTTGCTTTATTGCACTGTGCGATTGCACAAAAGCATCGTGCCCGGCAATCAATGCAAACTTATTTTTGGCTTTTGTAAACGGCAATCCTGTTTCCTTGCTTATTTCATTTACAATTTCATCGTCGAAACCTGCCGGTGAGTTTAATCCTGTTCCAACAGCAGTGCCTCCCAGTGGTAACTCCTGTAAATCGGGCAGGGTATTTTTCAATGCATTTATTCCTTTTTCAATTTGGGTAGAATAAGCCGAGAATTCCTGCCCTAAAGTAATTGGCACTGCATCCATAAAATGGGTTCTGCCAATTTTCACTATCGCTTTAAACTCCTCCGATTTTTTGTTAAAAGTATCATGCAAATCTTTAAGCGCTGGCAATAAATAAGTTGTTAGCTTTTTGCAAGCGGCAATGTGCATGGCTGCCGAAAATGTATCGTTTGATGACTGCGATTTATTCACATCATCAATTGGGTGCAACTCGATGTTTTCCCACTGAAAATCGTTTTCTACAATTTGCTTTACCCGATTAGCGATCACCTCGTTGCAATTCATATTAGTGTGCGTGCCCGAGCCGGTTTGCCAGATGACCAACGGAAAATGTTCTTCGAACATTCCGGCTAAAATTTCATCGCAAGCTGCTTCTATTAACTGCTTTTTGTTTGTGGAAAGTATTCCCAGTTTATGATTGCTCCGGGCAGCCGCTTTTTTTATAATCGCAAAAGACTCAATGATCTCGCCAGGCATCGACGCCTCCGGACCAATCCTGAAATTCTCCAGCGATCGCTGTGTATGTGCCCCCCAAAGCTTTTTATCAGGTACATTTATTTCTCCCAATGTGTCTTTTTCTATGCGATAATTCATAACTCCTCCTTTAATTCTGTTTTCTTTTCGTTTAAATTGTCTCTAAAGTTCTGCTATAAAATACAGCTAGATCGCATCGATTTTGGCAGCCAGAATAAAGTCGTTGGGCGACAAGCCACCAATGTTGTGTGTACTGATTTCTACATCAACCGAACCATAGTGAACACCTAAATCGGGGTGGTGATCTTCTTCATCAGCCAGCAAAGCGATTTTTTGAGCAAATGCAATGGCTTCGTTAAAATCACCGACAGAAAAACTCTTCCGAATCTTCTTGTTATCCACTACTTTCCAGTCGTCGCTAATCTTCTCCTTAAAATGCCTGATCTCTTCAGCATTTAACGGTGTTGTCTCTTTTTTGCACGGTGTACAGTGCTTTTCTTTTAATTCACTCATAATCTGTATAATTTTTCGCAGAAAAATGACTGCTTAAATTAGTAATGAAAATAATGTGCCACAACGGAAATAGCTGATTTCAAGCCGGAATGAGTAAGTTATGCGGGTACAATTTCCACAAGTTGTGAAATGAAACCACAACCTTAAAGTCCTGGCCAATCTGATTTCTCATTGTTACATACCCCCTCTATAAAAACGAACAATAGCGTTTAGGTTTTGTTTCTAATTCAGTAACTTAAACCCGTTTTCTATTACCAATTAAATCTTAACTTAGATCATGAAAGAAAAATCCAACGAAGAGAATCCTCAAAAAGAAATGAAGCGCCGCGAGTTTATCCGTGCCGGTGTCACTTTTGCTGCCGGTGCCGGTGTTATGGGGCTTGGCAGTTACAAAGCGTTTGGAGGCGGCAATGACTCAGTAGCTCAAAACACAATCGAAAACGTAAGTTTGAACAACGGAGTACAAATGCCAATTTTAGGATTTGGCACACTTTACCTGAATGGCGAAACGGGTGCACTATGTGTTGCCGATGCCATTTCGCTGGGTTACCGACTGATTGACACAGCCACCATTTATGGCAACGAAGAAGCTGTTGGTGCCGGCATTAAAAAAAGCGGTATCGACCGAAAAGAGTTGTTTGTTACCTCGAAGCTTTGGGTGGACGACTCGGGTTATGAAAAGGCGAAAAAAGCCTTTCAAACTTCCATAGATAAACTAGGAACCGACTACCTTGATCTTTACCTCATCCACCGTCCGCGTGGCGATGTAAAAGGCTCGTGGAAAGCTATGGAAGAATTGCACAAAAAAGGCAAGATAAAAGCCATTGGTATCAGTAATTTCGAAGATCACCAGATTGATGAACTACTGGAGTATGCCAACATAAAACCTGCCGTTAACCAGATTGAAACACATGCATTCTTTCAGCAAAGTAAAGCGCGAAAATCGTTACTGGATTATGGTGTACAAATGGAAGCCTGGTCGCCGTTGGCACAAGGCCGAAACGGATTGTTTACTAACAAAACACTGGCTGCCATTGGCAAAAAGTACAATAAAAACAATGCACAGGTAAGTTTGAGGTGGCACTATCAGCGTGGTATTGTTGCCATTCCGCGCTCATCGCAAAAAGCACACATGATGGAAAACCTCAATATTTTTGATTTCGAACTAAATGATTCGGACATGAAAACCATTGCCACGCTGGATCTGGATAAAACCCAGTTTCCGGAATGGGAATAGTAATAGATTCTTGACGAAATATCAAAATATTTATTGATAACGGGGCCAGTTTTATGGCTCCGTTCTTTTTAGCAAAGAAAATTTGTCATCAAAAATCAGTATAAGCGCTCGGTTTTGGTCTGTTCCCGCAACGTATTTTGTTTGTTTATTTATTGTTTTGTTTATTGACATATAACCTCTCCAACGCCCGAAGTTCAGAACAACTTCCATTTTACTGAACACATTATGGTCAGTTCGCACCCCAGAAATCAGCAACATCCTTTCCATTTAACCCCCTCAAACTCTATAATTTTATATGGTGATAGTACTCTATTAAATCAAAAACGGACTTTTACTTTCAGTAAACATTTCAAACCCAATGTTTACGCAAGTTGAAGATCCCAAAATAGTTCGCTTATGAAACCACTTCTATTAATCACGGTTTTTAGTATCGTTACCTTGGTATCTCATGCTCAGTGGGCTGAAAAGTCTTCAACTACAACAAAACATAATTTATATTCGTTGGGAGAATACGTGGTTGGTGATCAACAAGCAGGGAAAATCGGGATGAGCTATACCTATAACAGTACGTATATAATAAGCGTTGGGTACTCCGCCACATTTAAATCAACGGTCATACCATCTGACAACTTTCTTAAATCAGCAACGAATCTTACACCTGCCACTTCGGCCCAACCATTCGAGAATTCTGAGAATTTACATATGATGGTGGGACGAATTTTTAACCTTAATGATAAAAAGAATTTGCGTATTGTTCTTCAGGCCGGACCGGGAATTGCCACATTTCGCGAACCAGAATTTGCCTTGGTCAATTCAAACAGCCAATACAACTTTGAAACAAAAACATCAAAAAAACTAAGTTTGGTATTAAATCCAAAGCTTGAAATCCCCTTGCACTCTACAGTTGGCTGCTCTGTAGGGCCGATGATCGTTGTAAACAGTAATCAAACATACATTGGCGCAGGAGTAGGAATTATGTATGGACTAATTAGAAACAATTAATAAATCCACACTCGTTTCACAATTGTAATCCTCAATCAATAAACGAATTACTCAGCTATTTACCCCACTCCTTTGAGACACCTCAGTAATTTACTGATATTTTGTTAAGTATTTATTACCTCTACACTTCATTCTTACCGACAGTTTTGGTATCTTTAGACCAATTGACGTTTGGAGATTAAAACCCTAAGAGATTATTTACTATGTTGGTACCAAACAATGAAATGGAATATATGAAGAAAATTCTGGCTATTGATGACAATAACATCAACCTGGAACTTATTTCGCAGATTGTAAAGGTATATTACCCCGATTTTAAATTCATTGGCGCATTAAGCGGCCAGGAGGGAATAACTATTGCTCAAAATGAAAACCCCGACCTGATTTTGTTGGATATTATGATGCCGGATCTTGATGGGTATGAAACCTGTAAGTTATTAAAGAAGAATAACCGGACAAAACAAATACCAATTATTATGGTATCGGCCTTGGGGCGCGACAGTGTTGAACGCACCAAAGGATTGAATGCTGGAGCTGATTCTTTTATCTCAAAACCGTTCGACCAGGTTGAATTGAAAGCACAGATCAATGTTGCTTTGCGAATAAAATCATACCAGTTACAGCTTAAAAAGTTAAACTCCGAAGTTACGTTGGTTGAGGAGCGGGAAAGAAGGCGAATTGCTGAAAACCTGCACGACAGTTTGGGGCAAACTCTGGGGCTGGCATTTATGAACTTGTCGTCGATTGACGTAGATGAATGTTCACCTGCCATAAAAAATACCATTAAATTCACCTCAAAATTACTCAATAAAGCCATTGAGGAATCGCGGCAATTAACCTACGATTTAAGTCCGCCAATACTTTATGAATTAGGCTTATTGCCTGCCATTCGGTGGAAACTTGAACGGTTTGAGAAAGACTTTAAAATCAAAACAAAACTTATTGTTGAGAACAAGAGTACGCAACTCAGTAAAGAGAATAATATCTTTCTGTATCGCACAGTTGGAGAGCTGCTAACAAATACATCCAAACATGCCGAAGCTACTGAGGTTACTGTAAAACAGGCAACAAACAACGGAATGTACTATATTTCTGTAGAAGACAATGGGATAGGCATAGAAAAATCACCTTCGAAACCGATTTCAAACAAAGGTGGTTTTGGGCTATTAAGCATTGAAGAGCGAATTGAAAGTTTGAATGGAACTTTCATTATTAAAGCCCTGGCTAAAGGAACAAAAGCCGAAATTGAAATACCATATTCTCTTGAACAAAATTAATCTAATAACAACAGGTCTTTATAGCATATCCACAACTGATTTGCTATAGATTTTTAAAATAAAAAGTAAATGAAACGAGCACGTAAAACATTACATCCAAGAGGTATATAAAATACGTGCAAGTTCCATACTATACCAATAAAAACAAACAATTTTAATAGTATGAAAATAAAGGTTATAGTTGCTGACGATCACCAACTTTTCAGGGAAGGTTTAATAAACCTTTTACACTCGGCTGACAATATTGAAGTAATTGCCCAGGCCGAGAACGGACAAGACGCGATAGACAAAGTGGAAGCATTTAAACCCGATGTGCTTTTGGTTGATATTGCTATGAATAAAATAAACGGCATTGAAGCGACACGGATTTTAAAAGATAGAATGCCGGAAGTAAGAATTATTGCCGTATCGATGCACTCCGACAAACAATATGTTAAAGGAATGCTGGAAGCAGGTGCCGATGGTTACCTTTTAAAGAACTGTACCTACCGGCAACTTACCGATGCTGTAAACTCTGTACACGACGGTAAAAAATTCCTGAGCGAAGACATTACAGAAATTGTTATTAACGGGTACCTTAATTCGAATGCCGATGATAACGATTCGTACTCGCAATTATCCGACCGCGAAAAAGAAATTTTCCTGCTTTTTGCAGAAGGAAAATCGACACGCGAAATTGGCGACCAACTTTTTATCAGTGTAAAAACGGTTGGTACACACAAACAAAATATTCTTGAAAAGCTTGATTTAAGAACCAACTCCGACCTTGTAAAATATGCCTTGAAAAAAGGATTAATCCAGCTCGACTAGGGGGATGTTCACCTATTAAACCAAAAGCCAATTTAAACCGAATGAAGAAGAATGTTATCGTTTTAGGTGCCGGACTTGTAGGAAGTTCAATTGCCAAAGATTTATCGAAAAACCATCAGATTACCAGTGTTGACTTTGACAAAAAAGCATTAGACAAATTTTCTGCCTTTCCCGAAATTAAATGTATTCAGGAAGATCTTAGCCAATCTGAAAAAATTAAATCCTTAGTTTCCAACCACGATCTTGTAATTGGAGCAGTTCCGGGTTTTATGGGCTACCATACTATGAAAGCGGTAATTGAAGCCGGAAAGAACATGGTTGATATTTCGTTTATGCCCGAAGATTTTCTGTCGTTAAACGGTTTGGCTAAAAAAAATAAGGTTTGTGTAGTGGCCGATTGTGGCGTTGCTCCCGGCATGGGAAATATAATTCTGGGGCATCATAATCAGCAAATTACAGTAAAATCATACGAATGCCTGGTTGGCGGCCTGCCCGTTATCCGTGAATGGCCGTACGAATATAAAGCAGTGTTCTCGCCTATCGACGTAATTGAAGAATACACCCGCCCTGCGCGATACATTCAAAACTATGAACTGGTAGAAAAAGAAGCACTCTCCGACCCTGAATTAATCCATTTTGACGGAATTGGTACTCTTGAATCGTGGAACTCCGATGGTTTACGTTCGCTGATGCAGACGATGAAAAATGTGCCCGACATGATTGAAAAAACACTGCGTTACCCGGGATGTATAGAGTACCTTCGCGTTTTACGGGAATCAGGATTTTTCTCGTATGATCCGGTTGAAGTAAATGGGGTTAAAGTGAGGCCAATTGATGTTACAGCCAAGTTACTGTTCCCCAAGTGGCAACTAAAACCCGGAGAGGAAGATTTTACGATAATGCGCATTGTTATTAAAGGAGTGGGAAACGGAGCCGAAAAAACATTTACCTACCATTTGCTCGATAAATACGACCGCGAATCGCAAACCATTTCAATGGCCCGAACAACCGGCTATGCCTGCACCTCGGTTGCCAACCTTGTGCTCGATGGCACTTTCAACACGCCTGGCGTTAATGCCCCGGAAGCCGTGGGAGCACAACCCGGAAACCTCAGTTATATCTTCCAGTACCTTAAAGAACGTGGCGTAATCTACCAGCTTTCGGAGTAATTGCAACTGGTTCACTTAAAATTATTTTAACCTTAACCCAAAGCAAATAATCATTTGTAGCAAATTGCTATTTTTGCACCATGGAAATGATTATTGGATCTGGTTTTTTACTACTCACCTTTATTGGTGTTTTTCTTTTAGTAAAAGCAAATAAAAAAAGCGGGAAGATAGAGAACAAACAAGAAGAAGTGGTTGCTCCACCATCAGACTGTTGCGGTGCTCACGAGATCTGTGAATTCGATCAGATGAAAATGAACGAATCGGTTGTTGAATATTACGACGACGAGGAACTTGACGCGTATAAAAATATCGACGAAAATTCATACTCAAACAACCAGATAGAACAGTTTCGCGAAGTTTTGTACACACTAAAAACTGACGAAATAAAATTCTGGTTGCTAAGCATTGAGCGCCGGCACATTCAACTTCCGGCCATTTTAAAAAGTGAGGCCCGGATGTTAATGGCCGAAGCTTAAAACATTCTTTTGCCCATTACCCCTCCCGGATATTGTCGGTTTTCACAAGCAGAATCAAGTTTGTTCTTATTCAATAAGAATTATTTTTATCTTCATAAAATGCTTTGAAAAGCGTTCTGCCTTTAGATCAAATTTTTATTCAATTAGGTAAAAACCAACAACTGTAATAAACATGAAAAAAATTTTGTCTTTTCTTGCACTATTGATTATTTCGGCAAGTTTATCGGCCCAAACAGAAAAACGGCCACTTACTTTTGAAGAAATTTTGAAGTGGAACAGAATTACCGAAACCCATATCTCGAACAACGGGAAATACGTTGCCTGGAAAGAAGAACCATGGAAAGGTGATGCTACTTTGAAAATCAGCACTCCCGATGCTGAAGAAATTGCATCATTTAGCTACGGAACCAAAGCTAATTTCACTGCCGATTCGCGGTTTCTGATTTTTACGGAAGTGCCACCAGCGGACACAATTCGTAACCTTAAATTGAAAAAAACAAAAAAAGAAGATCTGCCTCAGAATAAATTGGTTGTTTTCAATATCGAGGAAATTAAATCGGAAAAAATTGAAAACCTTAAATCGGTTAAAATTCCCGATGAATGGTCGGGTTGGATAGCCTATCAGGCAAAAGATCCCAATGATTCTACAAAAAGTGAGAAAGACAAAAAACACCCGCTTTACATCAAAGATCTCAACAGCGGATCAACAAAAACATATCCTGCAGTTAGTAGTTACGAACTGGCAAAAGACCAGCCGTTTATCAGTTTCATTTCTGAAGGTGACAGTTCTTTTTCAGCCGGTGTTTACCTTTTTGATTTAGCGAATGAAGTGCTCAAGCCAATTTTAGAAGCAGAGGGTAAATTCAAACAACTTTGTATCGCCGACAATGGTGATCAACTCGCCTTTTTGGCCGATACTACTGATGCAGAAAAACCATCGTTTGCACTTTACTACTGGAGTGGCGAAAATGAAACAATTGTTGCCGACAATAACAGCGATGCCATTCCCGAGAACTGGGAAATAAGCGACAACGGCAATCTTTCTTTCTCTGACAATGGCGAACGTTTGTTTTTCGGAACGGCTCCAATCCTACCCGGAAAAGACACTACAATACTGGAAGAAGAAATCCCGGCCCTTGATGTTTGGACCTGGAATGAAGAGCAACTTCAAACTGTTCAGCTCAATAAAAGAGAACGAGATTTGAAGAAAACCTATCTGGCTGTTGTTCATCTTGATGATCAGAAAATGGTTCAGTTGGAAACAGAACTTTTTTCAGGAATACGAAAAATTAAAAATGGCGATGCCGATAAATTACTGGCATATAGTAACCGTCCTTATGCGGTTCAAACCATGTGGGAAGGTGGCCCGTACCACAACGATTTTTACCTGATCGACATCAATTCAGGAAAGGCTGAAAAAATTAAAACCGATTGTCGGGCCACTCCTTCGGTTTCCCCCTACGGAAAATTTGTGTACTGGTACAATGCCATCGACACAACATGGAATACCTACGAAATTTCGACAGGTACTGAATATGAAATTACACAACCCGAAACAATTCAGACAGCCGATGAGCTAAATGATCGCCCAATGTTGTCGAGCTCTTACCGAAATGCGGGCTGGCTAAAGAACGATGAAGCGATATTGATCTATGATCGTTACGATCTGTGGAAAGTTGATCCGACCAACTCAACTGATCCGGTAAATCTCACTAAAGATGGAAGAACCGGGAAGATCAACTACCGCTTTGTTCGTTTTAATCCGGAACCAAATACGAGTATCGATCCATCGGAAACAGTTCTGTTAACAGGTCATAATGAAGTTTCACGTGCTGATGCCTATTACGCTTTTGACTTAAGTAACAACAAAGCACCTGAAGTTCTTTTCAGTCAGAATTATCGATTGGGAAGACCTGCTAAAGCCGAGGATGACAATCTGATCATTTTTACAAAAGAAGATTTTGAAACCTACCCCAACCTGATTGCAACCGACCTGCGGTTTAAAAAGGAAGTGCAAATTAGCGATGCCGCACCTCAGCAAAACGAATTTAAATGGGGAACTGCCGAACTCGTAACCTGGCGCTCGCTCGACGGTCTGGTTTTGGAGGGCACTTTGCATAAACCCGAAGATTTTGATCCGACAAAAAAATACCCGATGATCGTAAATTTTTACGAGAAAAGTTCGGACAGGCTGCTAAGCTACCGTATGCCGGAAAACCATCGGTCAACCATCGATTATCATTATTACACTAGTAATGGTTATATAATATTCAATCCTGATGTGTATTACAAGGAAGGATATCCGGGCGAATCGGCATTTAATTGTGTTATGCCGGGTATTACTTCGTTAATCGACAAAGGTTTTGTTGATGAAGCGAGCATTGGCGCCCAGGGACACAGTTGGGGCGGTTACCAGGTAGCCTATCTGGCTACACGAACCAATATGTTTGCAGCTATTGAATCGGGAGCTCCGGTAGTAAATATGTTCAGTGCATACGGCGGTATTCGCTGGGGATCGGGCTTAAACCGGTCATTCCAGTACGAACACACACAAAGCCGCATCGGTAAATCGATTTGGGAATCTCCGTTGCGTTATCTGGAGAATTCGCCACTTTTTACCATCGACAAGATCAACACGCCAATTCTGATCATGCATAACGACGATGATGGTGCTGTGCCATGGTACCAGGGAATTGAGTTTTTTATCGGACTTCGACGTTTGCAAAAACCAAGCTGGTTACTTAATTACAATGAAGCCGACCACTGGCCAACCAAACTTCGCGATATGCACGATTTCCAAATCAGAATGGCTCAGTTTTTCGACCACTACCTAAAAGGTGCGCCAATGCCAAAATGGATGGACGAAGGTATTCCGGCAATAAATAAAGGTGTTGATATGGGGTATGAGTTGGTAGAATAAAAACGAAAGCGATGTATTTTTCCATAACGAGGAAAAATACATCGCTTTCGAAATTCCTTTTATTTTATTGAGTTATAAATCTCCAGCGCCTCTTCAAATTTTTCTTCCATTACCCTGATTTCAATACCAATATTGGTAGGACTTCCGCTAAAAGTACCATCTATAGTACTTGTTATCTCGTTTACCAGCATAAAATCGATGCCGGCCTCATCAAGCATTTCTTTAAACAACATGTACTTCATGTCGAAATTGCTTGTGAATGTAGCAACAGTTACGGCTTTACTCATTCGTTTCTATTTTTATTTTATTCAGCAAAAAAGCAGGTAATCGGTCTCCCAGAAAGTAATCTCATCCTACCTACACCCTTAATGATTAATGATTTTTCATATCATTAATCATCCATCCCTTTTTTGGTTTCAATAAGAACCACTCCATTTGCCCCGCGCGCACCATAAATTGCCGCGCTACCGTCTTTAATTATATTTATACTTTTTACCTGCGTAGGCACCAACGTACCCAGAACGCTTTTATCAACCTGCACACCATCTACGATAATAAGAGCAGCACTGCTTAGATTTATAGAATTTTGCCCCCGGATTATTATATCTCCGTTACTTTGAACCTGCACACCGGCAAAACGACCTCGCATCAGATCATACATATTGGCATATTGCGAAAAATCAACATCATTATTTGTCATTTGGGCCAGAGCATTCAGTCGCTCGCCATCTTTTACATAGCCATATCCTACAGCATATTCCCTGGCTTTGACTCCTGCTTTAAGTTTCAAATTAACGGCAACCAACTTTGTTTTTTCATCCAGCTTCACATTTTGACTAATGAATCCCTTTGCGGATATTTTCAATTTTTCCTTACCGTTTACTGTAACTTTGAATTGTCCCAACGAATCAGTTTTCACAATTTCCTTGGAGCTTTTCACCATCACTTCGGCACCAACAATGGTAATACTGTCGAAAGTGGTTACTATACCTTGTACTAAACGTTCCTGAGCAAAACTATTCATGGTAGTTAAACAGAATAGCGATAAAAGGGCTAGAGAAATTCGGGTTTTCATTGTATTGGCTTTTTTGTTTTATTGTTTGTTAAAGGTATAACAATTTAACAAAAAGCCAAGATGCCAAAATTATATTAAATATTTTCTTTAGCATGTGCCACACGCTTCACCCGGTAAGGCTTTTTCTGTTGCGATTCGAAATAAGTACGCATCTGCAACTCGGCAATAATACCCGTTGTAATAAACTGAATACCACCCAATACCAACAAAATACCAAGTAATAATAATGGTTTACCCCAAATATCATTGCCCATAACTTTAAGTATGAGCAGATAAATGTTTATTAGTACCCCAATTGCAAGGGTAAAAATACCGATTTGACCGAAAAAGTGCATCGGGCGTTGAAGGTACTTCTTAAAGAAAACCATGAGTACAAGATCGCTCATTACGCGAGTTGTACGGCTAAGATTGTATTTTGAACTTCCAAACTCGCGCGGACGGTGGTTCACATCTACCTGCGTAATTTTTGTGGCACCTTCGAGGGTTACCAGCGCAGGAATATAGCGGTGAAGTTCACCATAAATATGGATGCTTTTTATGGTATCGTTAGTAAATATTTTCAGGGTGCACCCAAGGTCTTTCATATAAATTCCGGTAGCACGGCGTATCAAATAATTGGCAATTTTTGAAGGCACTTTACGCAGAAACATTCCATCTTTTCGGTTGGCACGCACACCTGCAACCATGTCCCATTCTTCTTCTTCGATCATTTTCAGCATCATAGGAATATCTGCCGGATCGTTCTGCAAATCGCCGTCAATCAAGGCTACAAAAGCTCCTTCCGCCTGATCGATTCCGGCTTGCAATGCCGAACTCTGCCCGTAATTCCGTTTTAACTCTACCAATAAAAACCTGTCGTCGTTTATTTTACGGATTTCTTCGCGTGTTTTATCGGTCGATCCATCATCAACAAAAATCGCTTCGTAGTCAATTCCTTCCAGAGCTGCTTTAATTTGTTCTGACAATGGTTTAATGTTTGGCTCTTCATTCCAAACACAAATTACGAGTGAAAGCTTTTTCATGATCTGTTCTTATCTGTTTTGAGCTGCATCAATACAACCTTGATTTTGCGATTGCAAAGGTATAAATTCTGTTTTACGATAACTTACTCAATTCCATTAAGTTTCCAAATGAACGAAAAACGAACAGTTTTATACAACCAATCGTGTAATCCGTGCTGGTATTTTATTGAAATTGCCTTTTTATTGTATTCTTTCCGGAGTTCAAAATTCAGTTGCATGGGCCGGTCGCCATTATTTTTATAGCCTAAATAACCCGAGAACGACGGCGTAAAACTCCAGTTGTTTTTCTGAAAATCAGCACCTGCGCCATAAAGTAAAGCATCGTTTTGCAAGTTCAACTCATCATTAGTTTGCCAGCTATAAAATCCCAGCATTGCATGTGGGCGAAATAATAGAGATTCCGGCGATCCGTAGTTTTTCGAGAAACTAAAATCAAATGAATAAGCCGGCGTATCAGCGTATCGAGCTCCTTCAAAGTTAGTTCCTGATGCTGTTTTTAATATCGCACGAAACATCGTATTTGGGAAAGCTCGGTTTTTAAAAAGCTGAATATGTGTTGAGAAATAGAAATCGCCAATTGCATAGCCTTTTCCATTTTCATCGCGTGAAAAACGCTCATCTCGTATTTCTTCGGTGTAGGCATAATGTTCAAAAAACACTCCATACATTTCAACGGCTATTTTGTTTTGTGCAAAAGGAATGTAGACCCGCCCCGAAATATCCTGCGTTGGATCGCCAGACAAAAAGTGGTTCGAAACGGCAAGCTCAAACTCCATATATTCTTCAATAAAACCTTTCTTAAGTTCCGGAACCGGTAGAGCATTTGGTCCCAGGTATGCAGGCGAAATAATCAGCCAGTTTCGCCAGCCCGGATCGCCGGATTCCCAGCCGTGCGCATCATTCCACCACGACCAGTCTTCCTGAGCAGAAACAAACTTTAGTGTACTTGCGAATACAAGTAATATGATAAGTAATCGCTTCATTGATGGTTCACACCTTTTTATCTTTTCCCGTGAAGAAGACCCTTTCTTCAGAAGTTG
Source organism: uncultured Draconibacterium sp. (assembly GCF_963675065.1). Classification (NCBI taxonomy): domain Bacteria; kingdom Pseudomonadati; phylum Bacteroidota; class Bacteroidia; order Marinilabiliales; family Prolixibacteraceae; genus Draconibacterium; species uncultured Draconibacterium sp. The sequence continues at coordinate 2,453,153 of NZ_OY775906.1, forward strand.
TTAAGATATATCAAATGTAACCGATTTTTTAATGCTGCCAATGCGCTGTATAGAAAAACATGAGCTTGTAAAAAAATAAGCCCCTCAGGATTACTGAAGGGCTTAAAAATTAAAGTTTAAGTTTTTCTCTTATACTTTGGGGTATGCCGTCTTTGTGCACCATTATGCACATTGTTTTGTAATTCACGTAAGGTTTCGAGGCATAGAAATAACCATCGTATTTATTGTAATCGCCCCACGAGTTTTTCACTTTATAGAAAGTATGTCCTTCCTGATCTTTTGCAGTACCTATAATATGCATTCCGTGGTCGTCGGTAGTTTCGTAATCATCAAATGCTCTCTGGCGCATTTCCTGGGTAACTACCAATTCAGGTACCGGGTTGTCCAGTTTATACAATTCTTTTTCTTTGTCTTTTTGTGGCAGAGCCTCCCATTTTGCAATTTCGGCATCATCCATGTTCTCTTCCGGCGCAGTCGGCAAAACAGCCACACCTTTGTTACTGGTGGCAAATCCTTTTTCGCTAACATCGGCTGCCCATGCAATGGTTAATCCATTATTCAACGAATAATCAATAATCGTTTCCAATTCCTCAAGAGGTACGTTGTACACCTGATCCCACGACCAGTTATCAGGAACTTCAAGAATAAATTTATCGTAAAACGGATGGTGTGTATACGAAGTGATTTCCACATAATCGTCCATATTCAACCCAACATAATCGCTGGCAAAACTTTGTGGTGTATATTGTTTTCCTTGGTACTCAAATTTTTGTGGCAACTCGCCCAAATACGAGTTTAATGTCCCATCAATGGCTTCGTGCCATACCGTGCTCAATTTTCGGTTACCGTTTTTCACCACAGCGTCAACATGGTCTTTCAACACATTATCCATTTCTCCATGCACATGTTTTTCTTCGCCATAGTTTAAACCATCATAAACCGACTCCGGAACAATGCCGTACTTCGCAATCATATTGGTAACATCGTGGAAAGCACCACCTGCTGAGAAATTCAGATTGCCGTGCACACGTACGTGCTTTTCGGCTTTATCGGAATAGGTATGCCATACAACAAACATTTCGGAAAGGTCAACCTCAGGTTTTCCCAGGCGCATCATTTCCGACTCCAAAAATGAAAGCCCCGAAAACGACCAGCAAGTACCCGAACGGTATTGGTCTTTTACAGGCGTCACTGCTAACGAAATCTCGTCTTCAAAAACATAACCTTTTTCCTCCCCCTTTTTATCATTCTCTGCAAATACACTGAGTGTAAATACCGCAATCAATACGGTTAAAATAAAACGCAACTTCATCAATTAATTATTAAATTATTACCCCTCTTTTTTTTGAATCAGCCTCAAAATTAACAATTAATTCTTTTCAGAAAAGAGAATTTAAGGTAGACTTAATAAAAATTAGAGGTCGTTTTTCAGATTAAAAGTTATGTAATGAGTTGTGTGACTAAGATCACTGAATTTCGTGGTAACGGAAGCAATCAACCAGGTGATCGTTTACCATTCCTGTGGCCTGCATGTGCGCATAAATTACTGTCGACCCCACGAACTTAAATCCGCGCGATTTCAGGTCCTTCGATATCGTGTCCGACAGTTCTGTTTTTGCCGGCAATTCTTCAATCATTTTAAAGCTATTTAGAATAGGCTTAAAATCTACAAACTCCCAAATGTAGCGATCAAAGGTGCCAAACTCTTTTTGCACTTCAAGAAAACGTTGTGCATTATTTACACAGGCCCTAATCTTTTGCTGGTTGCGGATAATTGACTTATCCCGGATAAGCTCCTGAATTTTATTTTCGGAATACCGTGCCACCTTTTGCGGGTTGAAATGGTCGAATGCTTTTCGAAAATTCTCGCGTTTATTCAACACAATCTGCCAGCTTAAACCGGCTTGAAATCCCTCCAGAACAAAGAATTCAAACAATTTATCGTCGTCATGAAGCGGCACTCCCCATTCTTCATCGTGATATTTGATCATCAGCTCGTTTTTTGTTCCCCAAGCGCAGCGTTTACACATAATTTTAGATTTTAGTCGCTATTCGTTAAAAAACCTAACAACATATTACTTCCAACTATGAAAATACTATTTTTGTTTGTTTACAAAAGCGGGACGAAGTACCCCTGACAAGAAAAGGGTACAAAAGAATTAAAAAGATGAAGAAACTTACCATACTTTTTGCACTCTTGTTGTCGATGAGTTTCCTGGCCGAAGCACAATTGAACATCAACCACTTTATAAGGGTTGGAAGAACGCGTATATCAATTGGCAACTACACGGGGGCAATCGAATATTTCAATATTGTTATTGAATTTAAGCCTTATTTGGCAGAAGCTTATTTGTATCGCGGAATTGCCAAACATTCGTTGGAAGATTACCGCGGCGCCATAGCCGATTATGACAAGGCAATTGAAATAAAACCTTATTACCCGCGGGCATACAACAATCGAGGAATGGCGTACCACAACCTCAGGCTGTACAAACGTGCCATTGAAGACTATGACCGGGCACTGGAATTCGACCCTTCAGATGAATCGATATACAACAACCGGGGAATTGCTAAACTGGCACTGAAGAACCTGAAAGGCGCCATTGAAGATTATGACAAGGCGCTTGAGGTGAATCCAAAATCGACGCATGCCTTGATGAACCGAAGCAACGCCAAAATTGTAAGCGGCGATATCAAAGGAGCCATCAGCGATTTAAACCAGGTAATTATTATCAGACCACATTATGCTGCCGCCTACTTAAACCGCGGTTTGGCGCGTTTTGAACTGGAAGATTATGCATCGGCATTGCGCGACTACGACCAAAGTATTCGTTTTGATGCCCAAAACGCCCTGGCATTTAATAATCGCGGTATTGTTAAACACAAGCTGGAGGACTACGAAAGTGCCATTATGGATTACGACATGGCCATACAGCTTAATCCGGAAATGGCAAGTGCCTATTTTAACCGTGCAATGGCCCGCGAAATATTAGACCGTCCCGGTTACGAGCAGGATTACCAAATTGCAGCACGCCTTAATCCGCAATTCGATTTAAGCCAGCGACGAATTAATGCCGAGCAGTTGGCACAACAGCAACAGCAGCAACAAAAACAACAGCAAAATTCATCATCGTCGCAAAATAATAATCAGCAAAATTCGCAGGCGAACCAACAGGCGCTGGCACAAAACAATCAGCAGCAATCGCCGCAGCAAAACAATGATTCTGTCGACGATCAGAAATCGGATGAAGAAAAACGTAAAGAAGAAATGGAAGCTGAAAGACGTCGGCGCCGGATGCGCATGGATTTGGTGATTGAAGACACCCGCGACATTCCGGAAGAAGTGGAGGAGGTTGACGATGGCCGTATTCAGAATAAAAACATTGTTATCGACTTGCAGCCCATGTTCTTTATCTCGGCATTTGAAAAAAATGCGGTCGATTACGAACGTTTCCAATATTACAATGGCATAATTGACGAGCTCAATGCATCAAACAATTACAACCCGCTGCTTTCGCTTTCAAATAAACCGGTAACCACCTACCAGTCGGTTTTCGAGAATTTTATTCTGTTTTTTAACGAAAAAATTGAGGTGCAGGAAAATGCTCAGAATTATTTGAATCGTGGTATTTTTTATAGCCTTACGGGCGATTACAACAATGCGTTTGCCGATTTGGATAAAGCTTTAGAGTTGGATGAAAAATCATCTTTGGCCTATTTTACACGTGCCAACACACGATACAAGCTGAAAGAACAGGTGGAACTTTTAGCAGGAAACGGTTCTCCCAATTCGCTTACTCTGAACGAAGGGAAGATAAAAGATAACAGCAACGACAAACCTACAACAGTAGAGTACCAGGAAATTCTTGATGATTACGCAGCAACACTATTTCTTGATCCCGATTTCTTTTTTGGCTATTACAACCGTGCGTTTATAAAACTGCGCCTGGGCGAATACCGAAGTGCGGTGGAGGATTTGAATCGTGCCATCAACTTAGAACCGGAATTTGCAGAAGCTTATTTTAACCGCGGACTTACAAAAATTTATCTCGACGATATTGAGGGAGGAGCGCTGGATTTGAGCCGGGCCGGAGAACTTGGAATAGACGGAGCCTACAACATTATTAAACGGTACTGTAATTAGATTTTGAGACGGTGAGACTAAGAGATTGAAGAAGATTGTGAAACCGGCCATTAGTCATTGGTCATTGCAAAACTGATAAATTGCTGAATTGTTGAATTGTTAAACTCATAAGCAGCAGTTCTGAATCTTGTAACCTGGATGCCAGACGCTCACTTCTTGAAACTTGTAACTCGTTACTCGTTACTCGTAGCTGTTCTCAACTTTCTACTTTTGCCTTGCACTTTTTACTTTATACTTTTTACTTTTGCCTTGTCACATTTTACTTGAATTATGAATCAGCCACTTGCAGAACGCTTACGACCAAAAACTTTAGACGATTACATCGGACAGGAACACCTTGTTGGCAAGAATGCCGTTTTGCGCAAGTTGATCGATTCGGGTAAGATAACGTCACTCATTTTGTGGGGACCTCCGGGAGTGGGAAAAACGACACTGGCCCGTATTATTGCCAACACACTTGACCGGCCATTTTACACGCTAAGCGCCATTAATTCCGGCGTAAAAGACATACGCGATGTGATTGACAAAGCCAAAAAGCAACAGTTTTTCAATCGCCCAAATCCGATACTGTTTATCGACGAGATACACCGTTTTAGCAAATCGCAGCAAGATTCGTTGCTGGGTGCTGCTGAGGACGGTACCATTACATTAATCGGTGCAACAACAGAGAATCCTTCGTTCGAGGTGATCTCTCCCCTACTCTCGCGATGCCAGGTTTATATTCTGGAGCATCTCGATAAAGCCGCTTTGCTAAAGATCATTAAACAAGCCACAAAAAAGGATACGGTACTTAAGGAAAAAAAAATAACACTACGCGAAGATTCGGCGATACTGCGTTACTCAGGTGGCGATGCAAGAAAACTGCTAAATGTATTAGAGCTGGTTACGCTTGGCGAAGACAGCGATAACATTGTTATTACCGATAAAAAAGTAACCGACAAGCTGCAGAAAAACCTTTCGATATACGATAAGAAAGGGGAAATGCACTACGATGTTATTTCAGCATTTATAAAAAGTATTCGTGGTGGCGATCCGGATGCGGCGGTGTACTGGCTGGCCCGAATGCTTGAAGGTGGCGAAGACATTAAATTTATTGCCCGCCGTTTGCTGATACTGGCCGCCGAAGATGTTGGTCTGGCCAATCCGAATGGGCTGCTGATGGCACAAAACACTTTCGATGCTGTGCATAAAATCGGGATGCCCGAAGCGCGCATTATTTTATCGGAATGTACAATTTACCTGGCTACCTCGCCAAAAAGTAACTCGGCCTACGAAGCCATCAACAATGCCATTGCACTGGTAAAACAAACCGGCGATCTTCCGGTGCCGCTGCACATACGAAATGCACCAACCAAGCTGATGAAAGAGATTGGCTACGGCAAAGATTACAAATACGCGCACTCGTACGACGGCAATTTTGTGGAACAGGATTTCCTACCAAAAGAGATAAAAAACAACCGCATTTACCAGCCACAGAATAACGCATCCGAGGCGAAGATATTGGAGCGTTTGAAGCTTTGGTGGGGAAAGCGGTTTTAGTTTGCAGTTGAAATAAATTGTCATTTCGAACGAGATATGAGAGAAAGAAATCTGTCTGTTGATTAAAAATATATCGACTACAAATTGGTAGCAGCAAAATGGCAAAAGTTTAAGCCAAAAACTCGTCGAACAGCTTTAAAGGTTTGTTTAAAGGCCAACTTTCAGATGGTGGAGGTATAAACAAACTTTTAACGGTCAAACAACCGTAGGGAATGGTTTAAAGGCTTTTTAAACGTCAAAAATTACACGGGTGGGACATAAACATACATTTAAACGCCAGATTGTCCATGGCTGGGACATAAATATTAGTTTAAAGTTCAAACCTCCGATGGGCTGGGTTTAAAATGTCGTTTATTGTTTATGCTTGTTTGGAAACTTGGGCACTTCAACGTATTCCTCTCGCAGAAAACGAACGTTCAAAAACTTCTTCAGCGTTCTGGTGATCAAAAATACTTTCAAAATTCGTTTCCAAAGTCTTTAAAGAAAATATAGAATGATCAAAAGGTTAATATCAGTTAAAAAAAAACAAAATATTACCTGCTCTTGATTTTATGAACGAATATCAGTAAATTACTTACAAATTCGACTATCCTTTAAATTGTTTAATCTTGTTAGAAAAAATCGTTATTCTTAATCATAACCAAAAACAACAACGAAACAGAATAATTTAAGGCCAAGTCTGCCGTAAAGCAAAAAACTGCAGAATCCAGGATTCTGTTTTTCATTTATAATTTTTGACATTAGCAGCCTGCCCTTTTGGGGTGGGCTGTTTAATGATGCTGCGGCATCGTGTGATTATAGAGAAGTTGCCGTAAGAATTTGTGCGACTTCGGCCGGAGTCGTATCCTTTTCAAAACACCCGTTGGTTATAAACATCTGAATCCGTCGGATTCAAATTTTCCTCGTTTGCGGCACAGTTGCAAACAAATTCAGCAGGTGACTGAGAGTCACCTGCTGAATAAAGCACAAAAAAGGGAAACCTTTCGGCTTCCCCTTCAATATTAAATTCTATATATAACTAAAGTATTGGTAAAGTCTACATTAAGAACGAAATAAGCACACCTGCAGCAACTGCCGAGCCAATTACACCCGAAATGTTACTGGCCATACAGTACTGTAAAATGTGGTTCTTTTTGTCGTATTTCAATGCCAGCTCGTTAGCCACACGCGACGCCATTGGCACCGCACTCAATCCGGTTGCACCAATAAGCGGATTGATCTTTTTCTTGCTAAAAAGGTTTACCAGTTTCACCGCAAAAATACCTCCGGTAATTGAAATGGCAAAGGCCACAAAACCTCCAACAACAATACCCAGTGTTTTTGCCGAAAGGAATACTTCAGCAGTCATAGTTGCTCCAACGGTAAGCCCAAGAAAAATGGTTGCAGTATTCATAATTGGTCCCTGTGCAGCATCGGCCAAACGGCTTGTCGACGAACCAATCTCTTTAATCAGGTTACCAAACAACAGCATTCCCAAAAGCGGCACCGACGATGGAACAAGAACGGCAGCCAACGTTCCCAAAGCAATAGGGAAAATAATTTTGGCAGCTTTCATATTTTTTATCTGAACTTTTGCCGGGTACTGTTTCTCCATTTGTTTCATATTGATAGTAAACTCTTTTTTAGAGATAAACAACTTTGAAACCAGGGGAACAATAACAGGCACCAGCGCCATGTACGAATACGCAGCAATAGCGATAGGGCCAAGTAAGTGCGGAGCCAGTTTTATGGTTGTGTAGATAGCGGTAGGGCCATCGGCACCACCAATAATACCCAGCGAAGCAGCTTCTTTAGGTGTAAAACCAACAGCAATAGCGCCAAGAAGAATGGTAAAAATACCAATCTGTGCAGCGGCGCCAAACAAGGCAAGTTTCAGGTTACGCAACATCGGACCAAAATCGGTTAATACACCAACCCCCATAAAAATTACAGGAGGCAGCAAACCGGTTTTAATCAACGAATAATACAGGTAATTCATTATCCCGTAATCATGCGCAATTTCAAATAGGTTCATATAGCGGTGTCCTTCCAGCTCAATCAGTTCGGGGTTTACAACTCCCATTTGTCCCCCCGGGAAATTGGCCAGTAAAACACCAAATGCTATCGGGATAAGCAACAAGGGCTCGTACCCTTTCTTTATCCCAAGATAAAGCAGCACAAACGAAATCGCCCACATTATTAATGTTTGCCAGGTGATCTCGCCAAGCGCGGTCATGTTAAACAGTTCTGATAAAATATCCATAAATCTGGTTTATGACAATTGTACCAAAACATCGTCTTCGTCCACGTTGTCGCCATTAGCTTTTAAAATGGCAACTACAGTACCATCGCTTTCAGCAACAATAGCATTATAGGTTTTCATCGATTCGATGTAACAAACCAAATCACCCTCTTTTACTGTATCGCCAACTTTAAGCGCGGTTTCCGATGTATCTTTAGTTAACATGAATTTCCCTTCCAGCGGAGCAATCACTTCTGAAGCAACGCTACCGTTTACTGCCGGTGCAGCAGTTTCTTTAACAGGAGTAGAACTTGCAGCTGCAGGAGCAGATTCAGCACCATCGTAGCTAACACCTACTTTAAATTTCTCGCCATTCACATCAATCACCATTGATTTTGGCTCGAATGCGCCGGCAGGAACTTCAACCACCTCTTGTTTTGGCTCAGCAGCAGCTTTCTTTTCGGCAAGGTCGGCTTCGAAATCAGCTTTTGCTTTACCCGATTTATAAGCGCGGTATTGCTCGGGGTGCATAGCCAGCTCGAATAACTCTTCGTCGTCCTGACCATAATCCCAACCGTTGTCATCCATTTCTTTCTTGAACACATCAAGGTTATCAGGATATTGCTCTTGTGGTACACCGGTAAAGAATTCTTTTCCTTTTTCTTTGGCCAGCTCAATAATCTCAGGTGCTAATTCTCCCGGAAGTTTTCCTGATTTACCGATGATCATATCCCAGATGTTATCAGCAATCATACTCCAGCGTTCGCGTCCTTTAATCACCTGCAACACATTCATTAGTGCCAGGTTTTTCACGTACTGACTAAATGGAGTTACCAGCGGTGGGTAACCTAATTTAGGCCATATATATTCTACTTCCTCAAACAGTTTAATCAACAGATCGTCCTGCGATAAGGTTGGTTTATTGCGTTTTGTCAGCCATTTGTTTAGGCTCTCGAGGTTGTTATCCAGGTCGGCCATTAAACTACCCATCATTCCGCCGGGAAGACCTGAACCAATCAACAATGAGTTCATGTGACGGTTTTTTGGATTGATGTAATAACCAAGGAAATCGTTGATAAACTCCTGGGTCATCGCACGAACTTCCATGTACGCTTTCATATTAACCTCTTTTACGGCATAACCGGCATCTTTTAACATACCCTGAACAGCCAGTACATCGGCGTGACCTGTACCCCATGACAGTGGCTCCATAGCCACGTCAACATAATCAACTCCGGCACGTGCAGCTTCTAAAATACTTGCCATTGAAAAACCAGGACCAGAGTGACCGTGGTACTGAACAGTAGTTTTAGGATGTGCAGTTTTTATATTCTTGATGATTTTTCCGATGAAAGCAGGACGGCCAATACCGGCCATATCTTTTACACAAATCTCGTCGGCACCCATTTCTATTAAAGTGTTGGCAAGATTAGTGTAATACTCCACTGTGTGCACTTCCGAAATGGTTAAACTCAAAGCTGCCTGCGAGATCATTCCACCTTCTTTGGCAAACTTAATCGAGTTTTCAAGGTTACGCGGATCGTTCAATCCACAGAATGAACGGGCAATATCAGTACCTTGTAATTTCTTTACTTTAAACATCAGCTTACGAACGTCGGCAGGTACCGGGCTCATCCTAATACCGTTCAAAGCACGCTCTAACATGTGTGTTTGAATACCGGCATCGTTAAAAGGCTGCGTCCATCTGCGGTTGGCAATGTTTGGATTTTCGCCAAATAAAAGGTTGATCTGTTCAAATCCACCACCGTTGGTCTCGACCCTGTCGAAACATCCCATATCGATAATTGCGGGTGCAACTTTTTCCAGTTGTTCTACTTTGGGAACGTATTTCCCTGAAGACTGCCACATATCTCTATACAGCAAGCTAAATTTGATCTCTTTCTTCATTTCTGTTTATTTTTGGTTTATCGGATAAAAAGATACCTTTTACTTCGTCGCCGTTTTTTTCCTTCGTTTGCTCTATTCTGTCTGGTTCGTCGAATCGCCTCCACGGAAAAGGTTGCTGAAGTTGATATCCGTTAACTACTCACTCATTTTCTCTACCGATGTTACTCTGCCTTTTCCTTTAGTGGTAATTTCTATAGCAGAAACAATAGCGGCCAGTTTTGATGGCTTAATTTCTTTTTGCGAATTTGATGCAGCCCCCGAAGGATCGACAACTGCGACTTCAAAACGATTGGTAATACGAATAATAATGTTACCCAAAACCACCACCATGATGAGGATAAAAAAGACGGTACTCATGCCCGTTAGCATCAATTTTAAAGCTTCGTTCATCATTGTATTTTTTGTTTAAATTGATTTTTTAGAGTTTGCAAATATATATTTCATTATCACATAGCGATTCGTTCACCTTACGATTTGATACTTTTTTGTTATTTTTAATATCATTTTGAAAGTTCAAATAAAGAATTATTTCTTTTTACATATACAAATATCTAACTATGAATAGGTTATAGGCTCCCGAAAAATATATTTCCAAAGCACCTGCTTTACAACATAAAAATCAAGCAGTTAACATTAAGGTTAGATTTGAACTAATTTTTGTGTGCAGAACACACATTGACAAACTAAATGAACTTAAGACCTGAATATCCTCATTGTGAAAAAAAAGTAACTATTTAAAAACATAAGACAGGCGAAAAACCAACAATATCAATAAACAGTTCTACCGAATTTATTTAGTGTTTAAATTTAATGTACCTTTGCCCCGGATTTTAGGTTTAAGAATTTTTAACTACCTCCTGATCCCCCGTCTTAGGATATTTGACTTTTCTTTAAATCTCATTTCTTAACATTAAAAAACATTTTTAATAGCTGCTGATATTTATTAAATTCGAGGTCAGTAAGCTGAAATCACTATTAAAGATATATATGGGAAGATCGAAAGAAACATTTGGTAAAAAAGAAGTACGAAAAAAACAAGCAAAGAAGAGAAAAGAAAAAGAAGCAAGAAAGCAGGCTCGTAAAGAAACTGGCGGCAATTCAGGCTTGGACGATATGATTGCCTATGTTGATGAGTTTGGTAACATCACCGATACTCCGCCGGACGAAACACAAAAAGAAGAAGTAAACATTGAAGATATTGATGTAAGTGTTCCAAAAGGAGGTTACGGAGAAGCAGAGCCTAAAGAAAAACAAGGTATAGTTACATTCTTTAACGACCAAAAAGGATACGGTTTTATTCGTAACCTGTCGAATAACCAAAATATTTTTGTTCATATTAACGAAGTAGATGGCGAGATTAAAGAAGGTAACCGTGTAACCTACGAAGAAGGACAAGGTCCAAAAGGCCCGGCGGCGATGAATGTGAAGATCTCAGGCTAATCCGTTCAACAAAACAATCGGCAACTTCTGCCAAAAACAGTTTACAGGATGGGAAAAGATTTAAAGTTAGCGGTGCTTATCGATGGCGATAACATTCCATCTGCATACGTTAAAGAAATGATGGAGGAGATTGCCAAATATGGCAATCCTACCATTAAACGTATTTACGGCGACTGGACGCGGCCCGGTTTAAACAAATGGAAAAACCTGTTACTCGACAATGCGATAACACCCATACAACAGTACGGCTATACCATTGGTAAAAATGCTACCGATTCGGCCATGATCATCGACGCAATGGATATCCTTTACAGCGAAAAAGTTGATGGTTTTTGCCTGGTATCAAGCGACAGCGATTTTACCCGACTGGCTACCCGATTGCGCGAAGCGGGGATGCACGTAATTGGCATTGGCGAGAAAAAAACACCGGATCCGTTTATCGTTTCATGCGACCGTTTTATTTATATCGAAATTCTGAAAAGCCGCTCGAAAGAGAATGAAACTTCTCCTTCTAATAAATCGGAGAAAAAAAGCGTAGACAAAGTTACACCAAAAGTTATTCGCTTGATTTCGAAAACCATTTCGGACCTGGCCGACGACGACGGCTGGGCTTTCCTGGGCGATGTGGGAAGTTTATTGCAAAAGAAACAACCGAATTTCGACTCAAGAAACTACGGTTTTGAAAAGCTTACGCCGCTAATCGACTCCACTGGCATGTTTGAAATCGATCAGCGCGTTGGGCAGGGAAAATACAAATTGATGTACGTTCGGAATAAGAAGCGATAGCTGCATTAAAACAGATTGAAATTTAGATTGATTTTAAGATTGAAATGGGTGGATCTGTGAATCAGGTTTCGAGTTGCGGAAACTGTGACTAGCAACGAAGCTTTGAACGCTATTCTCTGAAAATTTGTAACAGATTTCTCGCTTCGCTTCGAAATGACAGCAACTTTTACCTTTTGCCTTTTCCAACTCCTAATTGAACAACTCCACAATTTCCTCCTGCGTAACCTGCTCAAACGGATTATTCGAATTGATAAATTTATCGGCCAGCGAGCTTTTGCGATCCTTTAGTTTTTGGATCTTCTCTTCGATTGAATTTTCGGTAATAAAACGATACACAAAAACATGTTTGTCCTGACCGATGCGGTGCGCGCGGTTAATCGCCTGGTTTTCGGCGGCGGGGTTCCACCACGGATCGATAATAAAAACATAGTCGGCCTCGGTAAGGTTAAGTCCTACTCCACCGGCCTTTAACGAAATCAGAAATATCCGGTTATCCTCATCATCCTGAAAAGCTTTTATCACCTTTTCACGTTTTGTGGTTTGCCCGGTTAATTTACTGTACTTCCACTTTTCTTGTTCAATCTTGCTTTCCAGTAGCTCCAGGTGTGTTACAAACGAGGAGAATACCAGCACTTTATGTTTCTCGGCAACAAGGTTGCTTAACATCCTGAAGATCTCATCGAATTTACCCGATCTTTCCGATGCTTCATCATCAACCAACGATGGATGATTGGCCAACTGACGTAATTTGGTTAGTCCCTGTAAAACTACAAACTGCGATTTTTTGAGCCCTTCTTTTTCAATGGTCGACAGAATGGTATTTCGAATCACTGATTTTTCCTGCTCGTACAATTTTTCCTGCTCGCCCGCCATTGGGCAAACGCGTACTTCTTCCATCAGCGGTGGAAGATCTTTGGCCACCTCCACTTTTTTCCGGCGCAAGACAAACGGACGGATCATCAGCTGCAGTTTGTCCATTTGCTCTTCGTTGGCATGCTTCTCAATTGGCGTAATAAATGTACGGCGGAAAAATGCCAGATTTCCCAACATTCCAGGATTCAGGAAATTCATTTGCGACCACAAATCCGACAGTGAATTTTCAATCGGCATTCCGGTTATTACCAGCTTGTGGCGCGCTTTAATATCCATTACCGCCTTGTAGGTTTTCGAACTTGAATTCTTTATCGACTGGCTTTCATCTAAAATCAGGTAAAAGAATTCAGTGCCCCGTAACTTGTCGATATCGTTACGTACCGTTCCGTAGGTGGTAATAATTATGTCGTAGTACGAAGCTACTTTCCCCAATTCCTCAGCTTTTTTCCGTTGCGTTCCCACATGCTGATAAACTTTTAGTGCTGGTGTAAATTTCCGTATTTCGTTGCTCCAGTTGTGCACCAGCGATGTAGGCACAACAATTAAACTGGCTGGCTGCACAGCCGCTTCTGATTTTGTTTCGCAAGCAAATAAATCGCGCTGCCCGTTTGCATCAACAGGGTCGTGAATTTTAATTTCCTGTTTCAAACGTTTCAATTTCAGCAACAACGTAAGTGTTTGCAGGGTTTTTCCCAGCCCCATATCGTCGGCCAGGCAACCGCCCAGTCCGTTTCGGTACAAACCATACATCCAGTTAAAACCCTCTTCCTGGTAATTTCGCAGTTTGGCTTTTAAGTTAGCAGGCAACACCGGACTCTCCTTTTCGGCGTTTACCAGCTTCTCGTATTTTTGTTTTACCTCCTTATCAACTTCCTGAATGGAATTTTGCAACAAAGTAAAATGGTGTTTTTCAAATTTGATGTGTTCGCCCTGTTGTTTGCCAAAAGGCAGAAGCCCTTTATAGCGGGCAAACCACTCCTCAGGTAACACGGCAACTTCACCATTTGGCAATTCAAACTCCCGGATATCATTTAAAATGTATTTTTTTAGCTGAATAAAAGGGATACTGAATTCGCCAAACTTCACCACTGCATAAACATCGAACCAGTCGCCTTTTGTTTGTGTTTTTAATTCCAGTTTTTGGCTGCCGGTATAAAACTTCTTTTCCAGCTGTTCCTGCTTTATTACAAACCCATTTTCTTCCAGCTGCGGCCGTTTTTCGTTTAGCCAGTTTACAAAATAGTACAGTGCATTTTGCGGCTCAAGCAACGCAACACCATTTAAGGTATACGATCCGTTATCATCCTTTAAGCCGGTCTTTTTAATCACCTGTAACAGCTTCTTTTCCCAGACAAAATCGCGCGTGGTTTTATAATATACAAAGGTGCCATTTTGTTTTTTCACGCTAACCGCCATCTCTCGGGAAGAATCGGGCAGGAATTTTTCGTCACCATATTCGAAGGTCAACACCAAACACGGCCGGAGTTGCAAGTTATTTTCAAGAGATAACACCGCCTTTTTTCCGGCAGACGCATGAACGACTTCAAAACCTTTAGCTTTTACATCATAATCGCGCACGGTATTCAGCACAAAACCCGAATAATACTTGTCTTCGATGGTGTTGGGCACCGTAACGTATTCTTTCTCGAAAAAGGGCATTAGCTTTTTGGCATTCAGTTTTTCAAACGCCACCAACTGATTTCGGTAAATCAACAAACACGGCTCATTGGTTACCACTTCCACCGACCGCGCTGATAACATCATTTCCTTTTCTTCCAGAAATATGCGCAGCCTGTAACGGGTTTGAGTTTCGGTGCGTTCAAATTCAAATTTCGGGCGGGCAAAAAACGGTGGCACTTTTAATTCATCCTCATCGTACAGGTTCGAATATTTGGCCTCTTTACGAAACAAACGTACCGGGCTGAGCATTAAAATGGAGCACACCTGCATCATACATTTCTCGATAAAAGGTGTTACCTGCTTTTCAAAATAGCCGGGCCGTAACGATGAAAAAAAATCGGACACACTGCCGGCACGTGAAAACTTTTTGGTCAGCACCTCATCACTGTACTTCTCAATTAACAGAACCAGCTCTTTTTCGTAGGGCTTAAAAATATACTCCGGATCATTCAGATCGTGCGGTTTTACCAATCGCACCACCGAATAAAAACGCTCCTTCTTTTCAATTAAAAAGGGCTGAAAAACCAGCCCCAAATAACGGTGCTCGGTTAAGGCTATTATAAATTCAAATCTGTCCATTTAACACTTCTAAAAAAGATACGCACTTAACTTTTCAGTTTTATCTGGCGTAGCAGTTCGAATTAAAGAACCTCAAATATATAAAAGCTGCGCGGTAACCTGATTTTATTCAGCAAAAATGTTTAAAGAAAAATAACATCTTTACGATCATAAAACATACAGCATGAAGAATCTTTCAGTCAGCAAAATCGACACAACAACTTCACTATCAATAAAGGAAGCAGCTCTACTTCTGGAAAGAAATACTGAAACTGAAGCCATTGACATTTTGAATTGGGAAAAAGCTTTTCCGTACAAGCCCGACATTAAATTCAGAATTGCACACACGGGAAATGAGATCTGGCTGAAATTTTACGTTCAGGAGAAGAATATTCTGGCACAGGAAACCGAAATAAACGGCGATGTTTACAAAGACAGTACTGTTGAGTTTTTTATTTCAATTGACGGTAAGAATTATTACAATTTTGAGTTTAATTGTATTGGCACACCTCATGTAGGGTATGGCCCGGGGCGTGGAAACCGCACGCCCATTTTGCCCGAAGTGGTCAATCAAATCGATATTGAATCAAGCCTTGGCAACCAGCCTTTTGCGGAAAGGTCGGGAGATTTCTCGTGGGAAATGATGATTTGTATTCCAACACAATGTTTTGCTTTTGACAAGATTGAAAACTTAAACGGACTGGAAGCGACGGCCAATTTCTACAAGTGTGGCGATGAAACTTCTGATCCACACTTTGTAACCTGGAATGCCATCAACACTGAAAATCCGGACTATCATCGTCCTGAGTTTTTTGCGCCGCTTAAGTTTAATGGCTGATAGCAGCGTTACCGACATTTACCAGAAATACATGCAAAATCCCCGAACGCTGTAACCTCTCCTATTTTTAGCCACTAAGTACACATGCTATAAAACAGTATTCCATTTCACTACTTACCTTGTATTACGATGTATCTGTTTATACATTAGTTGGAAATTTTCTGAAACAAAATTTATGACCAATAATAAAACAGGATTACCAATATAGGCACCAAACAGATAGAACTTGTGAATGCCTGGTTTGAGATGATCGATAATTCGATACTCAGAATTAAAAACTTTAAACCATAAACCTTATGAATAAATACATACTTGCGTTTGACCAGGGCACAACCAGTTCGCGTGCCATTGTTTTCGATCAGCTTGGTGCAATAAAATCGGTTGCTCACAAAGAGTTTGAGCAGATATTTCCTAAACCGGGTTGGGTGGAACATGATCCAAACGAAATTTGGTCGTCGCAGGCAGCAGTTGCAGCCGAGGCCATTACAAAAATTGGAATTAACGGAAAAAATATTGCCGCAATTGGTATAACCAATCAACGCGAAACAACTATTGTTTGGGACAAAGAAACCGGCGAACCGGTATACAATGCCATTGTTTGGCAAGACCGGCGAACAGCCAAATATTGCGATGCATTAAAAGAAAAAGGATACCAGCAATTGATTCGCACCAAAACAGGGCTGGTAATTGATGCCTATTTTTCAGGCACCAAAGTGCAATGGATTCTTGACAATGTAAAAGGAGCGCGAGAAAAAGCAGAAGCCGGGAAACTGGCCTTTGGAACGGTGGATTCGTGGTTAATCTGGAAACTTACCCGTGGCGACAAACACGTTACTGATATTACCAATGCCAGCAGAACATTACTATATAATATAAACGATTGCTGCTGGGACAAAGAGCTGCTTGAACTCTTTAATATACCGGAAAGTATGTTGCCTGAAGTTTGTGCATCAAGCGAAGTCGTAGGACACACCAAAACAACCATATTTGCACACGAAATACCAATAGCCGGTATTGCCGGCGACCAACAGGCTGCTTTGTTTGGCCAGCAATGTATACATCCGGGAATGGCAAAAAACACTTACGGAACAGGATGTTTTATGCTGCTTAATACCGGCGAAAAAGCCATCCTCTCGGAAAACAACCTGGTAACTACGATTGCCTGGAAGATAAACGGAAAAGTATCGTATGCACTGGAAGGAAGCATTTTTATTGCAGGGGCTGCAGTTCAGTGGCTTCGCGACCAGCTGGGACTGATAAAAAGTGCACCGGAAATTGAAGCCCTGGCGCTTTCGGTTGAAGACAACGGAGGTGTTTATATTGTTCCGGCATTAACCGGGCTTGGAGCTCCGCACTGGGACCAGTACGCACGTGGTATTGTGGTTGGCATAACCCGTGGGACATCGAACGGACACTTTGCACGAGCCACATTAGAAGGAATTGCCTTTCAGGTGATGGATGTGCTGAAGGCGATGGAAGCCGACTCCGGCATTGAAATTAAAGAACTACGTGTTGATGGTGGTGCAGCAGCCAATAACCTTCTGTTACAGTTTCAATCCGAGACCCTGCAATCTCCGGTAATACGCCCGCGCCAATTGGAAACCACCGCTTTGGGAGCTGCCTATCTTGCCGGTTTGGCAGTGGGTTACTGGCAAGATCTGGATGAATTACAGTCGCAATGGGAAAAAGACAAAACTTTTACTCCACAAATTTCAAAGGATATCATGGATAAATCTATTCGCAAATGGCAAAAGGCACTTACAAAAGCCAAAGAATGGATTGACGACGATGATGATGAATAAACGTTTTACTAAGCCTGAAATTTATGAAAAGACACAAACAATTACGTAAAGCCAAAGCCGATATTGAATGGGATATTGTTGTAATTGGCGGTGGTGCTTCAGGACTGGGAGTCGCGCTCGAATCTGCTACCCGAAAATACAAAACGTTGCTGCTTGAAGGTGCCGATTTTGCCAAAGGAACCTCGAGCCGAAGTACCAAACTGGTACACGGCGGAGTACGCTATCTTGCCCAGGGAGATATTTCGCTGGTTTTGGAAGCACTCCGCGAACGAGGATTAATGCGGCAAAATGCGCCTCACCTGGTTAAAAATCAATCGTTTATTATTCCGAATTACGAATGGTGGGGAGGCCCGTTCTACACTGTAGGATTGAAAGTTTACGATATGATGGCCGGAAAGCTGGGGCTTGGCCCTTCCGTTCACCTCTCGAAACAAGAAACACTGGAAGCCCTGCCAACACTTAAAGAAGAAGGATTAACAGGCGGTGTAATATATCACGACGGACAGTTTGACGATGCCAGACTTTCGATAAACCTTGCACAAACTGTTATCGATTACGATGGCGTGGCAGTAAACTACACCAAGGTTATCGGATTACTAAAAGACGAAGAAGGAATGATTTGCGGGGTAAAAGCAAAAGACCTGATTGGTGGCGACGAGTTGGAGATAAAAGCCAAAGCAGTGGTAAATGCAACCGGTGTTTTTACCGACGAAATTTTACAAATGGATGAACCCGGTGTGCCTAAAAAAGTGGTGCCCAGCCAGGGAATTCACTTCGTACTCGATCATGAATTTCTAAAAGGCGACCACGCCATTATGATTCCCAAAACCGACGACGGGCGTGTACTGTTTGCCGTTCCGTGGCGCGGAAAAGTTGTTGTTGGAACCACCGATACGCTTATTGAAGAAGCCAGCCTTGAACCAAGAGCTTTGGAAGAAGAAATTGAGTTTATACTAAACACAGCCGGCCGCTACCTCACTCGCCCGCCAAAAAGAAGCGATGTACGGAGTATCTTTGCAGGATTGCGTCCGCTTGCCGCACCTGAAGAAGATGGCGAGAAAAAGACAAAAGAAATTTCCCGCAGTCATAAAGTAATTGTGAGTTTATCCGGGCTTATTACCATTACAGGCGGGAAATGGACAACCTACCGCAAAATGGGTGAAGACACCATAAACAACGCCGTAATACTTGCCGGATTGCCGGAACGTCCTTGCCAAACCGAAAATCTGGCCATTCATGGTTACACAAAAAACATAGATCTTAATGATCATTTTTATGTGTACGGATCGGAAGCAAAAGCCATTAAAGAAATGATTGAGGATAATCCTAAATTGGGGAAAAAACTGCATGAGCGTTTGGACTTTACAGTTGCCGAAGTAGTTTGGGCATGTAAAAAAGAAATGGCAATGACCCTCGACGATGTTCTGGCACGCCGGGTAAGAGCCTTATATCTTGATGCACGCGCAGCCGAAGAAATGGCTCCTAAAGTAGCCAAAATAATGGCAAGCGAACTGGGCAAAGATTCCGGGTGGATAGATCAACAAGTCGAAGAATTTTCCCAGCTTGCAAAAGGCTATTACTTATAATCCACAGCAAAAAATAAAACTAAGCTTTAAGGAACTATATTTAAATAAACGAATAACTGAAATGAATGAATTTGTAGCAGAAATCATCGCCACAATGATATTGATACTCCTGGGAGACGGAGTTGTTGCTAATGTAGTATTGCAAGATACAAAAGGCCATAATGGTGGATGGATTGTAATTTCGCTGGGCTGGGGACTGGCCGTAATGATGGCCGTAATTGTAGCCGGCCCCATAAGCGGTGCTCACTTAAATCCGGCTGTAACACTTGGCCTTGCAATGGGCGGATTGTTTCCGTGGGCGAAAGTTCCGATTTATATTGCTGGCGAAATTATTGGCGCAATGCTTGGAGCCATATTGGTTTGGTTTTCCTACCATGATCATTTTAAAGCCCATAAAGATGAAACTGGTTTCCTCGGTGTATTTGCCACCACACCTGCCATCAGAAATTATAAAAAGAACTTTGTCACCGAGCTTATCGGCACCTTTGTTCTAATATTTGTAATCTTTTACATCACCGATTTTAAGTTTGAGACACTGCAGATGCAGAATGTCGAAGTTGGATTAGGATCGATTGGGGCACTTCCTGTTGCACTTTTAGTAACTGCAATAGGCTTAAGTCTTGGCGGCCCAACTGGTTACGCCATAAACCCTGCCCGAGATTTGGGACCACGCATCGTTCACAGCCTATTAAAAGCACCGAACAAAGGAAGTTCCGACTGGGCTTATGCATGGGTTCCAATCCTTGGACCAATTGCTGGAGCTGCCCTGGCGGCAGCACTGTTTTGTTTTTGTTAAAGTAAGTTCACCTTTCTATTAAATAAAGATGTCACTATCAATATACGGTAGTGACTTTTTCATTTTTAAAGAACACCTTAATATATTCATACTAATTAGTTGTTATTTATTCCTCCATTTCTTAACTTGTATATCCAATTAATTTACAAATCCTTAAGTTGTGACCCGGAGATTGCAAACACAAACCAATGACGCATGAAACACGATTCAAGGATTTTGCCTGTAGTTACGGTTTCTTATGGAACTGCTGCTTCGACATTAGCATCGCCTAAAACAAAGCATAACATTTATAAAACCCATAATTATGACAACTTACTATGACATTCATTGCCACATTTTTAACAAAGACGTGATTATACGCAAACTGGTAAATGTGGTTCAATCGCTACTTGCCATTAAAGACCTGGTGGACAAAGGAGTTACATCGGCCGAACTGAGATTTAAAATTGACGGTATTAACCGCACGCTGGAAGAAGTTACGCAGCCATCGAGCGAAGACGTGTTTGAGGCGCTCGACGAAGTTTACCAGGGTAATGTGGTGACCACTCCGCTAATGTTTGACCTGACTTATGCCGACGATAACGACGACGACGAGAACCAGAATAAACGTTATCGTAAACGAATAAAACGTATTTTCTGGTTGCTTTCGGTGGCACTGCCTTTTATTAAAAGACGGGTAAACCGTAAACTTCAAAGCGATGAACTGGCCGAGGCATTCGACAAAATCAGAGACCATGTAAAAAAATTTGAAGACAGTTTCGATCGGAAATCGGATGAGGAAGTGGAAATTTTCGACAATGCCAACTACGTCCAGCAAATTGCAGACCTGGAGTACTTGGCAGATAAATATGAAACCATAAAACCTTTCTTCAGTGTCGATCCGCGCCGCGAATACAAAGGCAAAGTCAACCTGGTTGACAAACTGAAAGAGAAAATTGTTGACGAAGATGGCCGGTTTGCCGGTGTGAAACTGTATGCTCCGGCCGGCTTCTCGCCTACCGACCCGATATTAATGGGCACCCGCAACTCTCCCGGAATTTATGCCTTGTGCCAGGAGCATAATATTCCGATTACAGTTCACAACTCAAACAGCGGATTTGCCTGTTTGTCGTCGGTGCTAAAGGTACGTGGCGATGTACTTTTAAACGGGAATACCATTAAGCCTAAAAAGCCACTTGTTTTCGACTACCGCTTTTTTAGTCGAAAAGTGCATAAGGCCATTGCCGAGCGGGCGAAAAAACTCAACCACCCAAAACTGTGGGAACTCGTGATGAAAAAGTATCCTGAACTGACCATCAATTTTGCGCATTTTGGAGGCAGTGGCCAGATAATGGATTACATCAACTACAATTTTCCTGAAGAACAAAAACGAGTAGATGAAGAAGAATTTGAAGATGCTATTATGTCGCTGTCGAACAAAGACAAAGCGATTATTCGCGAGGCCTACACCTTAAAACGTAAAAAACGCGTTCTGCGCGACGACCTTACCATTGCCGAACGTGCTAAAGTGTGGAATGCACTTTACCGAACGGGGTTTATCGACAACTGGGCAAAAGCCATTTTCGATATTATTAAAAATCCGAATTACCCGAATGCCTACACCGACCTCTCCTGTTTTTCGGAAGGAACGATTATTGAATCGCCAACCACTCAGGAAATGGTATTTAGCATCCGCGAAACACTTAGCACCTTTAAAGCCAGTTTCTTCGACAAACTAACTGACTACGAAAGATCGAAAATTCTTTATGGCTCCGATTATTACCTCACCCAGTTTTTTGGGCCGAGCATGGAACAATATTTCAACGATTTCAAAACAGCATTTGGCGATGATTTCGACACCATTGCCAGCACTAATCCGAAACGATTCTTAAGTATAAATCCGTAAAATAAATTGGTATGGAAGGTTTATTAAAAATAGCTTTTGCCGAGTTGGGAACCGAAGAAATTGTTGGCTCGGAACATAACCCGGAAGTTTTAAAATACGCAGAAGAAGCAGGCATTGCAGGCGTCACCACCGACGAAATTCCGTGGTGCAGCAATTTTGTTAACTGGGTGGCCATGAAAGCCGGTCTTGAATACTCGAAAAAGCCCAATGCACGTTCGTGGCTCAATGTAGGGGTAAAAACCATAAATCCCGAGCCGGGTGACATAGTGGTTTTCTGGCGCGAAAGTCCCGAATCGTGGAAAGGGCATGTTGGCTTTTTCCTGGGTGTTTCTACCGACAAAAAACGTGTTTACTGTTTGGGCGGCAACCAGGGCAATCGCGTATCGGTTTCGGCTTACCGGATAAATACCGTTTTGTCTTATCAACGATTGGCGGCGCAGCAGCAACTTATTATTCCCGATCCCATACTACAAACAGGCAGTAAAGGAACTACTGTCGTGGCTTTGCAGGACGCATTAAAATTACTGAATATTAACGTGGGAACTTCCGACGGTGATTTTGGCCCAAAAACCCAAAATGGTGTAAAAGAGCTGCAAACACGCAAACCGGAACTGGAAATAAACGGTGTTTACAATAGTGAAACCCGCGAATTACTGGAATCATTATTTCAGGCTTAAAAACTAAACATTACACAATTTACTCATCATTTAATTATAAAATTATGGCAACTAAAGTAGCAGACCTTACCCCCGCAGAATTTGTAGCGCTTCTCGACGATTTTTATGCAGAACCTATTAAGCGTCAAAAAATGTCACCAGAAGAAATTAAAGATCTCGCTGTTCGTTTAAACGAAAGGATTGATGTTCCTTTTATAAAAGAAAGCGGCGAAGAAAAAATACTGGTGAAAGTGATTCTAAAAATCGACACCTTTTTATACGACCATTTACCTAACGAATTTTACGACCTTATCCGCAGCACCGACCAGGGCATTTCGAAAAAGGAAGCCAAACGTCTGGTACGCCGTTTAACACGCCTTGCCAACGATAAAATTGATATCCCTTACCTGCCGGAAGTGGCCGAACATATAGCCATAAAATTTGTGATCGGCATGGTTGTTAAGGCCGCCCGTAAAAAACTGAACTTCGATGGTGTTCGTGCTAAGTCGGCTGAGTTGCCCGTTCCCGATTCTGACGAAAACATTGAAGATATGGTTGACGACTAGAATGAATTGCCCCGATGTATTCGAAAACTTTGTATCTTGGATAAAGAAAATTCTTAATGTTGACTATTCCCGGCAGAGCCAAAGGGATATACGCCAACTTAATTGCAGGCAAAATAGCAGAAAACCGAATTTTCTTTATTTCACCCCTCTGTCATCCGTCAGTTGCCGGATGACATCTCCCCTCGACGGGGAGAAAAAGCGGCCCCCAAGGCAAAGCCTGGGGAGTTATTAGATTAAAAAGCCACGGTTATGAGTACAATTCAATTACACAGGGGCGATATTACCCAACTAAACGTTGATGCTATTGTAAACGCAGCCAACAAATCGTTGCTGGGTGGCGGCGGTGTCGACGGAGCCATTCACCGGGTGGCGGGCTCCGAACTTTTAAACGAATGCCGCCAGCTTAACGGCTGCGAAACCGGCGATGCAAAAATTACAAAAGGATATAATCTTCCGGCAAAATATGTGATTCACACCGTTGGCCCGGTGTATAACGGAGGCGGATACAACGAAGCAAAAAAACTGGCATTGTGTTACCGCCGAAGTTTGGAAGTAGCGCTGCTAAACGGTGTAAAGTCCATTGCTTTTCCTAATATCAGCACAGGCATTTATGGTTACCCGAAAAAGGAGGCTGCACAAATTGCCACACAAACGGTGAAAGATATTCTGGCTAATAATCAGGAGATTAAAAAGTTGATTTTTTGTGTGTTTGATGAAGAGAATTACAACATTTATAATAATCTGCTCACCTAATCGATGTCTTTCTTTCTGAGACCAGTACTTCTCCCTAACAAAAAGTATATTTTCCCACAAAAAAAACGACTATTCCCTGACATTTTGTAAAATTTTCCACGGGAGAACCATCTGTAGCCATGGGAGAACAGCAGAAAACCGTGGGAGAACGGCCTCCAAAGCAAGGAGAAGTAGTTTTTTTCGTGGGAGAACTCAATATTTGTGGTAGAAAATACTAATTCTCCGATGCCTTAAGTAAATGCTTCATATTTCTGTGGTATGTATTAGTAAGGCGTGTATGAAAATAAGGGTACAAAAAGTGGTCACGCAAAACAGACTCACTTTTAAAATAAGTGCGGTGTATAATTTTTGTGTATCCTTTTCGCATTTTTATAAAAGTTAATTGCTGCTTGCCGTGTGTAATATTATCCTCCACGTAGCTAAATTCAATTACTTTCTTATTGTCGTCAACCGTTGTAATCTCAAAAGCAGTGGCCAGCTTTTTAACTTTCAATACATTCAGGTTTAAATAAATTACCTGTCCCGGATCAATTCCAGCCACGTGTCCGTTCGGATATATCATCTCATTATTACTTTTCGAAAACAACATTGCAAATGAAAATCGCGACGCATTCCAGGCAATAGATGGATTGGTGTTCACGTAAAAAGACCACACTTTGGGCAAGCTGTCTTTTATAACATATTCGCGTTCATGAAAACGAAAACCATCCGTGCTGGCTGTCGGATCCAGCGAAGGCCTTACATCCCCAAAAGTTTCGTTGTTGTTTTTAATTTGCCCCTGCACGAAATGCTCAACCTGAGCGCAGCCCACTCTGTCGAACTCAACATCTGCCAAATACATTTGAGCAGAACTCAAACCGGCAAAAGAGTTAATAAACAAGAACAACAGCATTAATTTTTTCATGAAGTTAATTAAAACGTAATGTTTCTAAAAGTATCAGTTTTTTTTACCTTTTTCAACAACACGCAAAAAAAATGCAAGAATATAAACCCCGACAGATATTTTTCGTATATCATCTAAAATATTAATTCCTTACTTTCACATATGGGTGAAAGAAAAAACAAAAAGAGCAGACAAATCCGAATAATTTTCTATTCGATTCTTACTTTTGCTTTGCTTTTTTTAACCATTTGGTTTGGGATTCGCCTCATTGAGCTATTATAGTATTATGCTGTACTTTGGACGAATTGCCATTTTTACAAAAAATGTATCAAGAATGAACAAGAGAATTTTTCTGTTAGCTAGCGCTCTGCTTTTTGGCCTCACAATCCTTTTTGCCCAGAATAGAACTAATAATTCTGATGAGCAAATATGTAAACACATTCTTGCCGAATTGCAACAGCATAACAATAAACCAACCGCGGAACTTGTTGTTGATGCCGCAAAACTGTTGATGAATACGCCTTACGTTGCTCACACTTTAGAAACGGAACCCGAACAGTTAATCGTTAATCTGCGGGAACTGGATTGTACTACGTTTGCCGAAAATTGCCTGGCGCTGGCACGAACTGCCAAAACGCGAAAACCCTCGTATAAACATTTCAAAAACGAGTTGCAGTTCATCCGTTATCGAGGAGGAGAGATTAGCGGTTACCCCTCACGTTTACATTATTTCAGCGACTGGATTTTGGATAACGACAAAAAGCACACAGTAAAATCAATTTCGCAATCAATTGGTAATATCGAGTTTGATAAAACGATTAATTTTATGAGCCAACACCCCAACAGCTACAAACAATTAAAAAACAATGCGGTATTTATTGAAGCCCTGAACAAACAAGAACAGGAATTAACAAATGCCAAACTGTACTACCTGCCAACTGAAAAACTTGAAACACTAAAACATCAAATTAAAAATGGTGATATTTTTGGCATAACTACCACTGTTGACGGACTGGATATAACACATGTTGGAATAGCTGCATTCAAGGGTGATGAACTTCACTTTCTGCACGCCTCGTCAAAAGCCGGAAAAGTGATTTTATCGGAAGAAACACTGGTTGAATATCTGCTCAATCGGAAACCGTCCACTGGAATAATGATTGCCCGCCCTTTGTAGTACTATACAATTAAACATTTCTTTCACCAGATTTTGTTCCGCATGGAAACTATTACTGTGTCTTTTTGTTAAATGGATTAAACAAACTTTGTGCTTTATTAGTAATCTTCATTTTTCAAATTCAAAAACACATAACATTAAATTTATTATTATTATGAAAAAAACAATGGTAAAATTTATAGCTGTTTTGGCTATAGTAATTGGTGGTGTAGTTTCATCAAATGCACAGGAACTTGGTGTTCGATTTGGTGATATTTCCGGAGGAAGTGTTGCTATTGATGGTATTTTTAGCACGGGTCAGTTTAGTCGGATTCACGCAGATGTTTCGATTGGTGATGGAGTTGGAATTGACCTCTTATGGGATTTCCTGTACCGGCCAATAGATGGAGAAGCGTTTTACTGGTATGTTGGAGCTGGCCCCTATGTTTGGATTGACGATCCTTTTTGGCTGGGAGCAGTCGGTGAGATTGGCTTGGAATATCATTTTAACAACATCCCTATTGCTTTGGGAGCCGATTGGCGTCCGGCAATAAGTATCGTTGAAGAAACCGACTTTCATGCGAAGGGTTTCGGTTTTAATATCCGATATGTTTTTGGCTATTAGAAATATACAATATGAAATTAAAAAGCGTCTTCCGACGCTTTTTTTATGTTCTATCAATTGCTTTTCCTATTCCACCCTCCTCATCTTTCATTTTGAAGTACCTGCGAAGTAAAACCTTTTTCAAATCGCGGGCGATAACCTGATGAGCAATAATCTCGATATGCGAATAATGAGGTAGATCCTTTTCAGCCTGAACTATTTCGCGGTTTGTAATATCCACCTGGTAAAGCACCGATAACAAGAGGTCGTAGTTGGTCTCCACTAAACCGGAAATCTGGTCAATCAGTTGTTGATGCAGTTCCTGATAGGCATTATCAGTGTCACCTGAGAACGTGATCTCCACCCCAAACATTCCAAAATCTTTCATTATCTGTTCGGCAGTTTGCTGAACAATTTCAGCTTTATCCATCAAGTTTTCCAGATTCGTATTATTTACAACAGGCAGTTTCATACTATTAAAATTGTTTGTTTTTATCGGTATAGTATAGAACTCGCACGTATTTTAATATTCCTCCTGGATGTAATATTTTATATGCTCGTTTCATTTTTGTTCTTTTTATAAAGATAGACGAACTTTATTTCTCGCCAAATCAATTTATGGCCTTTCCTTTTATTGTATTAAATTTACAGATACTAAAAATCAATTAAATCTACTAAAATGAAAAAAACTCTTTTCTCTCTTACGCTCGTTCTTTTTGCATTTTCTTCAATTGCTCAAAGCAATTTCAGCAAATCGGCAATTGGCGTTGGCCTTGTTGTTGAAGACCTCGAAAAATCAATCGAATTTTACACCAATGTTGTAGGGATGGTTAAAACCGGAGAGTTTTCAGTTTCGAAGGAGCAATGCACAGAATTGGGACTTACTGACAGTTACCAACTGGATGTTACCGTACTAAAACTGGAAGACACCGAAGAAGCCAGCGAATGGAAACTGATGAGCCTGGGCACAAAAGCTAAACACCCAAAACAGCAATTTATGAGCGACGATACCGGCATGCAGTATATTACCTTAATGGTGAAACACTTGCAACCTGTTATTGACCGTGCAGACAAACATGGCATTAAAGTTTTAAGTGGTAAACCATCAATGCTTGGCGACAACAGGTATTTCATTCTCATTCAGGATCCCGACGGAACTTTTATTGAGTTGATTGGTCCAAAATAATTTTATTCAGATTCTAAATACAACCAAAACAGCTTCACTAACAAACTCTCTAATAAAACATTAGCAATTTTAGTTATTTGGAATTGACTTATTCTGTTCGAAACAATAATTTTTTAATTAATTTCGAACAGAATTAAGTTTTATTCGAAAAGCAACTATTATGAAGAAAAAAGTCGAAGCCGACTACAGAACATTAACAATTGGCGAAGAGATTTTTAATAGTGTTACACACGGAATTGGAACACTTTTAAGTATTGCAGCCCTGGTAGTCTTGGTTATATTTGCAGTCATTAATGGAAATGCATGGCACGTAGTTAGCTTTTCAATTTTTGGAACTACAATGGTTTTATTGTACCTCGCCTCCACATTATACCACAGTTTTACAAAACAAAAAATTAAAAATCTGTTTGCACGGTTTGACCATGCAGCCATATTTTTATTGATTGCCGGAACCTATACTCCATTTCTATTAACAGTACTCCGTGGTACACTGGGATGGACATTGTTTGGCATAATCTGGGCTGTAGCAATTACTGGTGTAGTAATCCGATCGATTTATCTAACACGCTTCAGAAAACTTATGGTTGGTTTGTACCTTGCCATGGGCTGGATGATGGTAGTTGCCATTGGGCCACTATTAAAGCATGTTCCGGGTACTAGCCTCATTTTCTTATTGTTAGGTGGAATTATATACTCGGTGGGTGTTGTTTTCTATACCTGGCGAAACTTAAAATACGGACACGGCATTTGGCACTTGTTTGTTTTGGCCGGAAGCATCATGCATTTCTTTTCGGTACTTTACAGTTTAAATTAGGAATTAACAAACTGAGATACAAAAAAGCAGGATGAGAAATCATCCTGCTTTTTTATTTATCGCGTAGTGTATTTTTCTTTTACGAATGTTTTTCAGAAAGGTAACGCTCAGCATCAATGGCTGCCATACAACCCGATCCCGCAGCAGTTACCGCCTGACGGTATTGCGAATCCTGCACATCGCCGCAAGCAAACACGCCCGAAACTTTTGTCTTTGCTGTTCCCGGCTGGGTTAAAATATAACCCACATCGTCGGTATCAAGGTATTCTGCAAAAATATCGGAGTTTGGTTTATGACCGATGGCCAAAAAGAATCCGTCAATTTTAATGTTAACTTCCTCTTCTCCTTCTTCTCCAAGATTTTTAACCAATGTTGCACCTTCAACAACACCATTATCTCCAATTAATCCTTTGGTCTGATGTTTCCAAAGTATTTCCACATTAGGCGTTTTCTTTACGCGCTCTGCCATTACTCTCGATGCACGAAGCACATCTCGACGTACAATCAGGTATACTTTGTTACACAAACCGGCCAGATACATAGCTTCTTCGGCAGCAGTATCACCACCACCGACAACAGCAACATCTTTTCCTTTATAGAAAAACCCATCGCAGGTTGCACAAGCAGAAACTCCACCTCCGGCATATTTCTTTTCATCTTCCAGTCCAAGGTATTTTGCCGTTGCTCCGGTTGCAATAATCACGGTTTCAGCTTCGATCACTTTTGAGTCATCGATCCATACTTTATGAATATCGCCCGAGAAATCAACTTTTGTAGCCATTCCCCAACGTACATCGGTACCAAAACGCTCTGCCTGTTTTTTCAGGTCTTCCATCATTACCGGACCGGTAACTCCTTCCGGGTAACCCGGATAATTTTCAACTTCGGTTGTTGTAGTTAACTGGCCTCCCGGCTGAAGTCCTTCATACATTACCGGACTCAGATTAGCGCGGGCAGCATAAATTGCAGCAGTGTAACCTGCAGGACCCGACCCCACAATCAAACATTTTACTTTTTCAATGTCAGTTGGTTCAACGTTTTTATTTTCGTTGCTATCGTTAATATCAAGTGGTTTAAACATCATTTAAATTTTTAGTTGCACAAAAATACAAAACATACCTTATTGATTGTCATAAATTCAATCGATAATAATGAAGCAATATAACCGAATTCTATATTCCTCTTCAAAATAGTAGATTAAAGAAAGAAAAAAGTTTTGTAAAAATAATTTCTAGAGTTACTTTTGCAATCCTGATTCGGGATGTGGCGCAGTCCGGTTAGCGTACTGGTCTGGGGGACCAGGGGTCGCAGGTTCAAATCCTGTCATCCCGACTCATTTAAAGCTTGATAATCATCAGATTATTGAGCTTTTTCTTTTTATAAGCTTTTCTGGATTAACTTAGATCACCTTATTCTGTTCGTTGCAAGGTTGCTTCGTTAGACTTCATCCTCCAGCATAAATTCAATTCCATGCATAAGCCCATCCAGCTCGGCAAGTCCTTTTAAACGTCCGATTAGCGGATATCCGGGATTGTAATCGTATTTGTAATCGTCCATAATCCGTATGCCATGATCGGGTCGTACAGGCATTTTAACATCGCTTCTGCCTGCTTGTATTCTGCGCTTCTGCTCTTTTATCAGGGCGAACATTATTTTCATCATATTCTGCGAACCGGTTAAATGCCCCGATTCGTAAAAACTACCATCCTCATGCAGCAGGGTATTTCGTAAATGAACAAAATGAATACGGTCATGGGTTTTTTCGATCACCTCCAACAAGTCGTTTTCTTTTCGTGCAGAGAGCGATCCAGCGCAAAAAGTTACGCCGTTGTTTGGAGAAGTGTTTGCATTAAAAAGCCACTCGTAGTCATCTAGCTGACCAATAATACGAGGTAGTCCCAATACCGGAAACGGTGGATCATCAGGATGGATGGCCAGTTTTACTCCTGCTTCTTCAGCCACCGGAATTACATCGTCGAGAAAAGCTTTTAAATTCTTCCGTAACTGTTCTTTCCCAATGCTCTTGTAACGATCAATAAACTCCAGAAAAAGGCCTTTAGGGTCGGAAACCGAACCATCAATAACTCCGTCGATAAACCCCTGTGTAACCACAATTATATTGTAAGCCAACTCTTCTGCTTCCTTTTCTGTCATTTTCTCAAAAACGGCTTTAGCATTTTCAACAATGTCGGCTGGATAATCGGCTTCTGCTCCCGGGCGTTTCAGAATAAAAACATCGAAAGCCACAAAAGTGGGAAAATCAAAATACATCGATTCACCTCCATTTTTTAGCTTGAAATGCAGATCGGTTCGTGCCCAGTCTAAAACAGGCATAAAATTGTAGCAAATGGTGTCGATGCCACATTCGCCAAGGTTTCGCACCGATTGTTGGTAATTGGCAATTAAACGTTCGCGTTCGTTCGAACAGATTTTTATCCCCTCTGAAACCGGAAGGCTTTCCACAACACTCCAACGCATGCCTCTTTTTTCAATGGCTGCTTTTACCTTCAAAATCTCGTCAACCGGCCAAACTTCTCCATTTGGAATGTGATGTAGAGCTGTAACTACTCCTTCTACCCCCATTTGCTGCAAATCATCGAGAGTTACCAAATCTTTCTCTCCAAACCAACGCCACGTTTTTTCTAAAGCCATTTTCTATCTATTTATATTTTTTTGCATGAACATAGTAAACATGAAATATACCTCCTGCAGATCTCGCCGATAAATTACCTTCGTGTTTGAATAACTCCGCGATATCTGCAAGTAATATTCAGCACATTAAAAATAACGAAAGTGGCAACACCAAAACAGGTACACCACTTTCGTTTTATCTATTACTTAAACAAATTAAATATAGTCGGGTTCAATTTTTACACACCGCTAAACGAGCTAAAACCACCATCAACAGGAAGAATTACACCTGTTATGAATGATGCCGCATCGGAGCATAAAAACTGCACCGCTCCGTTTAGTTCTTTTATATCGCCAAAGCGCCCCATTGGTGTGCGGGCAATAACTTTTTTACTACGCTCGGTGTACGACCCATCTGGATTGATCAAAACATTCCGGTTCTGGTCGCCAATAAAAAAGCCCGGAGCAATTGCATTCACTCTGATCTTTTCGCTGAATTTGGTCGCCATTTCCATGGCCATCCACTGCGTAAAAATGTTAATAGCCGTTTTGGCTGTTGAGTAGCCTAAAACCCTTGTAATGGCCGAATAAGTAGCCATCGATGAAATGGTAATGATACTTC
Organism: uncultured Draconibacterium sp.; assembly: GCF_963675065.1. Classification (NCBI taxonomy): domain Bacteria; kingdom Pseudomonadati; phylum Bacteroidota; class Bacteroidia; order Marinilabiliales; family Prolixibacteraceae; genus Draconibacterium; species uncultured Draconibacterium sp. Next base: position 2,485,080 of record NZ_OY775906.1, read on the forward strand.
CCTCTCCCCTGTTTGCCATGGCTTCGCCAAACACCAGACTTGGATAAACTGTTCCATTCATATTCAAATCGTTCACCCGTTCGAAGTCTTCGATTTTCATATCAAAAACAGTCTGCTCCTCGGTTAAGGTAGCCCCCGGGAGATTTCCTCCGGCAGCATTTATTAGGATGTCAATCTGCCCCCATTTCTCAAGAATTGCATCGCGGGTTTGTTTCAAATCACTCATCTCCAAAACACTCGAAACAAAACCTATGGCCTCGCCTCCAAGTTGTTTCAGTTCTTCAACCCGGTTATTTACATTATCTTCGCGAATATCAAGCACGGCCACTTTAACGCCAGCCTCAATTAAACTGCGGGCGATACTTCCTCCTAAAACTCCACCACCACCTGTTACTATGGCAACCTTATCTTTTAAACTAAACATTTCTATTTCTTATAAAATTTATTCTGCAGTACCTTCAATTGTAATAATTTTTCCTTCGGCATCATACTCCATCTCCACAACTTTCAGACTGCGCAGCCAGGTTTTGCCATTTGAAGGTACACAATCGTGATGGAACAAGTACCATTTGCCTTTAAATTCAACAATTGAATGGTGTGTTGTCCAGCCCACAACCGGCGTTAAAATTACACCCTGATAAGTAAACGGGCCATAAGGATTGTCGCCAATAGCATAACACAGTTTGTGCGTGTTCCCGGTTGAATACGAGAAGTAATATTTGCCGTTGTATTTGTGCATCCATGAGGCTTCGAAGAAACGTCGGTCGTGATCACTGGCTTTTATCGGCTCGCCGTTTTCATCCAGAATGACCAATGCTTTTGGTTCTTCGCCAAACTCCAGCATATCGTCGCTTAGTTTGGCAACTCTTGCCGGCAATGCCTGCTCATCGTCGGCAGGTTCCTGCCCGCATTCAATGGCTTTGTTGTCGCGGTAACGCTGCAACTGGCCACCCCACAAACCACCAAAATACATGTAGTAGCTACCATCTTCATCCTCAAAAACGCAAGGATCAATGGAGTAACTTCCTTTCATAGGTGCCTCTTGTGGAACAAACGGTCCCTCAGGTTTATCGCTGATAGCTACACCAATGCGAAAAATATCGGTTTGGTCTTTCAAAGGAAAGTACAGGTAATACTTCCCGTCTTTAAAGGCACAGTCGCTATCCCACAACTGACGGCCTGCCCAAGGTATATCTTTTACATCCAACACATTTCCATGGTCGGTTACCTCACCATCAATATCTTCCATCGAGAAAACATGGTAATCGCGCATATCAAAATGATCGCCATTGTCATTTTCAGGAATTCCCGACTCCACATCATGCGAAGGATAAATGTATATTTTTCCGTTAAAAACGTGTGCTGCCGGATCGGCAGTATAAAGGTTGTCAACAAGGTATCGTGCTTTCTTCATTTTTCTATAAATTTTGCTTGCTAATTACTCAATTTTCATCGTCCCAATTTAACCAAAATTTCCGGGAGCCACACAATTGCGCAACCCCCGGAGAAACTAACTAACTAACTAACTAACTAACTAACTAACTAACTTAAATCAATTATTTTATTTTTCAGCATTGTTTGCTTCTTCAATTAACTTTGCCACAATACTTTTTGGCTCATTGTTTCTGTCGAATAACAAAGGATAATCAGTACGTCCGCGAATTGGGAAATTATTTTTCCACGAGGTAGCATCAGAAACACCCCACATGGTTACGCGAGTAACTGCATCAGAATGCTTCAAAAACAGGCGAAAAAAGTCGAGCATACGTTCGTCCCACTCGTTCATTTTTTCTACCGGAACACCTTCAGTGTATGGATTCAGGCTTTGCTGATATTCAAAACTGGTAGCAATATCGGCACCAACGTCCCTGTTTCGGTTCGGCAAAATCGACATATCCAGTTCAGTAACCATTACTTTCATTCCTTCGTTAGCATAGGCTTCGATTGCTGCTTCATAATCCTCCAGTGAAGGGCTATCCATACCGACGTGTCCCTGCATACCAATGCCATCAATACGTATTCCGTCCGCTTTTAAGTCACGTACCATCTCAACGATTGCATCGCGTTTACCGGGGAACCATTCGTTATAATCGTTGTAGTACAACTCGGCATCAGGATCGGCTTCATGTGCAAACTGGAAAGCCAGCTTAATAAAGTCGTCACCAACAATTTGGAGGAACTTACTGTTGCGCATGCTGCCATCTTCCATAATGGCTTCGTTTACAACGTCCCAACCTTTAATTTTACCTTTGTAACGGCCTACTACCGTGTAAATGTGATCTTTCATGCGCTGAATCATAACTTCACGCGAAACATCATTTCCTTCATTATCGGTAAAAAACCAGCGAGGAGCCTGCGAGTGCCAGATTAAACAATGGCCGGTTATAAATTTATCGTTTGCTACGCCAAATTCTACAAACTGATCGGGAAGTTCGAAATTGTATTCGTCTTCTCTTGGATGTATCGGTCCGCTTTTCATGCAGTTTTCGGCAACAATTGCTTGAAACTGATCTTTAATCACCTCAGCTCCGGCAGTATCCCTTCCGGTAATTTGCCATTCATTTAAAGCTGTACCAATATGAAATTTACCGGCAAAAGCATCTTTTAAAGTTGGTGTTTTCTTCGACTGTGTCGTTGTGCCACTGTTACACGCCCCCAAAATGCCAGCTAGCAGCACCATCAAAACAAATCCATTAATTTTTTTCATTCTTTTATGGTTATATGGTTTAAAATATTTTTTCCTTCAAAACACTTCGTTGGAAATTGTTATTTTCTTCTTTCTATTAAGTCTTTTTGTATCTGTACTTCTTTACTTTTATTGATTTCGTAGAAAAACAGTAAAGCAACTCCGATCAAAAACGGGATCGACGGGTAAACACTTACAAGCATTTTTGCTCCCTGTGCCACACTTTCGGGCTGAATCAGTTCCTGACCAGCCGCCACCGCATCTTTCGACAGGTAACCGTATAAACCAAGAATCCAGGTAACAATTGCACCTCCAATGGCCAATCCGGCTTTTAAGCCCACCATCATTGCAGAAAAGATAATAGCCGTAGCACGACGATTATTAACCCACTCCGAGTAGTCGGCAACATCGGCAATCATTGCCCAAAGAATTGGTGTTGTAACACCATAGAAAAACATGTGCAGTGCCTGTGCCAGGAACATCAAACGAACATCTTCGGGATTGTAAAAGATGAAGGATACTATAAACAGAGTGGCAATAAATAAAGTTGCTCCGAATACATCGCGTTTTCCGAATTTGTTGGCTAGCTTACTGGAAACGGCAATTCCTATCATGGAGCAAATAATTCCTCCGGCGTTAAACAAACCAAACCCTGCCGATGCAACATCCGATTCAAAAAAGTTCAATCCTATGGCCGACAGTGAATCTAAAATTGGCTGAATAAAACTTTGCAGCGCCACCTCATCAACGTAATTATTGAAATAATAAACGTACGATCCACCTTTCATAGCCAGCGTTACAAAAACAAGAATAGTAAGGGTTAACATGATGATCCAGGGACGGTTTTTAAACAAATCGCTCAAATCGTCTTTTATGCTCGATTCCTGCTCAGGACTAGGAATTACACGTTCTTTTGTGGTAAGAAAAGTGATCAGCAATAGTACGGTACCGATGATGGCCATCCAGGTCATTACCGATTCAATTCCGGCGGCTTTATCGCCATTTCCTACATGCAAAATAATAGGCAACATAAATACCTGTACAAAAAACTGGGCAAACATTACGGCCGCAAATCGGTACGACGACAAACTGTTTCGCTCCGACATGTCGCCGGTAAGCACGCCACTTAATGCCGAATATGGCAGGTTACTGGCAGCATAAGCCAGCAGTAATAAGGTGTAAGTTCCGGCAGCGTATATAAGTTTTCCTTTGTATGAAAAATCGGGTGTTGTAAAAGCCAACAAGGCTATAACTCCCAAGGGAATGGCTGTAAACAAAATCCAGGGGCGGAATTTCCCCCATCGTGAACGTGTTCGGTCGGCTAAAGCGCCAATAATTGGGTTAAAGCCAAAAGCAGCAACCAATCCTACCACAAGCATAATTACTGAGGCATGATCATTCTGCAGTCCATAAATGTCGGTATAGAAAAACGCAAGGAAAGTAACCAGGGTTTGAAACACGAGGTTGGCAGCCAGGTCGCCGAGGCTGTATCCAATTTTTTCCAGTACAGAAACTTTCTGTGAAGTAGTTTTCATTTGATTTTTTATTATTTGATTTTTTTAATTTAGTCTTCGGTTGTAAAAGGTGATGCAGGCAGATTTTCTTTATTCTTTAAGTTCGATCCGGCCGGGTTTCCATCCCAGGCATAACGAACGGCCACCGGTTCTTTTACACTTCTGCTCCAAACTTTAACTGTGTTTTTGCTCATCACCACAGCATTTGCCCATACAAACTTGCCATCCTCTCCTGCTATCTGAAATCCTTCGAGTTTATTGTTTGCATATAATCCCGAACCTACCGATGAGAAGGTGAGCAAAATACTTCCATCTTCTGCTTTCATCGATTCGTAAAGCGGACCTGCACTAACAATCTCATCATTTCCGTATGCCACTCTTTCGGCTTCCAAAAACAAACGACGAGCCACTTCCTTTTTGTTGAGCGGATGAATGTCGTTCCATTCGCCAATATCATAAGCTACTGCCATCCCGGTGTTTGGAAGTTCCAGTGCACGGCGTTGTGCATCGCGTGTTTCGGCCCAGCCATTTTCTACAGGTTGTTTATTCGGAACGCCAAGATTCGCCAACTGTACAAACAGGAAAGGCAAAGCAGAATTTTCCATCTGATCTCTCCAATCCACGATCAGGTCTTTAAATAACTGACGATATTGAAAGCCACGTCCGGCGTTGGTTTCTCCCTGATACCAAATCACTCCTTTAACCGTGTACTTTTTCATCGGATTAATCAATGAGTTGTACAAACCTCCCGGACGAAATCCAAGACCACCAAAATTTGTTCTTGGAGGGTTTAACTCAGCTCCAATATGGTAGTGCCAGTCGCCGGTAATATCGATCACTTTGTTACCAACACGCACTTCGTAAGGTTTTTGTTCCACAAAACCACCTCGTCCGCCCTGGTTAAATACGCGTACCATCACCTTGTTTGTACCGGCTTTTAAAACGCCTTCAGGAATAGTATAAATTCGTGGTGGATATTGGTAAGTAATATTGCCCACAAAAGTTCCGTTTACAAAAGCTGAGTCGCTGTCGATAATACGTCCCAAGCGTAAAATGGCTTCTTCTCCGGCCAACGATTCATCCAATTCAAATTCTTTGTAAAACCATATTGATCCGTTCCAAAAGTTAACACCTTTATCCGTCCAGTAACCCGGCAGAGAAATTTGCGGCCAGCCGGAAACATCAACATCATTTTTCGACCATTTTCCTGCGCCCGGATCGTTTTTGTTAACTTCTGCTCCCCAGTTGTATCGTTTTATTTCTCCATTCTTTTCAACGTAGGCTGCGCGCATCGAATCAATCTTTTTACCTTGCTCTAACCATTCATCGAGAAATGGTGTTACTTTATCTTTACTCAACCAGGCTTCAGCAGGTGAACCACCGATTGCGGTACTAATTATGCCAACCGGAACATCTTTAGATTGATGAATCTTATCGGCAAAAAACCAGGCAATGGCCGAAAATTCCATAATATTTTCAGGCGTTGATGATAACCACTTTCCATCGGGATAGTCGGCTTTTTCTTGCTCAGCATTTTCGCGTGTTGAAGAACGAAAAAGGCGAATCTGGTCGGTATTTATTTTCAAAATCTCATCAGCATATAAATCCATTACCCGGCGCAATTGCAACTCCATATTCGACTGCCCCGAAGCCAGCCAAACATCTCCAACTAAAATATCGTTTAGCTCCACGTCGTTTATCGTCATGGAATACGGACCACCGGCAGCCATTGCGTTTAGCTCAAGCTGCCAGTTTCCGTTCCTGTCTGCCTTGACTTTATATACTTCTCCTAAAAATTCAATTTTAATCTTTTCTTCGGCATCAGCCCAACCCCAAATCGTAACCGGCTCGTTACGCTGAAGCACCATTCCATTACTTACCAAACGTGGTAATTTTACAGCAGCGTTTAGTTCTCCGCAAAACACGAAAAGAAGTAATAATACTAAAAGACTGTACTGTATTCTATTTCTGTTCATTTGTTAAAGTTTTACTTGTTTACTTTCAGGTGCTCCCAAATAGCTCGGTTTCAAGCCTCCGGTGTTTATCATTATTTTCTGAAAAACAATTCCAGGTTCCAGCACCCTAATACGCAAATGGTGTATGCCTTCTTTATTTATTTTATGATTTGTAATTTTTTTAATGATACGATTAGCTTGCCATGGTCCCAATTCGCCACGGTACTTTCCATTAATATTTACCACCTGCTCCGGTCCACCATCGAACGAAACAGCGTAACGTAATCCTTTATTGGCATTAAAATTTAGCGTTGGAGATACCAATACTTGAACCTCAAAATCTCCGGTTGATGTAAAATCAACAGCGTATTCCAGATATACTTCCTCGTCATCTGCAGGATAAGCATTCTGCGGAAAGGTGGTTACTGCTGAAGCCGTTTTCCCCAGATCAGGAATAACTTCCCAACTAATTGATTCGGTTCCCTTCGCTGTCTGATAGTTTTCTGCTTCGATAGAGACATAACCATCTGCCTCTATAAATGCCATTTTTTCATTCAACACTTCAGGGATTTCCACGCGTTCAACAGCTGGCATTTTTGCTTGTCGGGGTTCCTGCCAATAGGTGTATCCGATACGAATCTGATCCATCATATGGTTCCATTTTCCTCCGGCAATTTGCTGATTGTAATGAACGGTTAGCGCTGAATCACGCTTAAAACAGGTTTCTACAACATCGGCCCAATAATTGGCTTCGATATCGTTGTTAGCAATCAACTGCTTGTTTTTGGCTACCGCATAATACATTTCGTACAAATTGGCTGTTGCATTTGTTGGAAACAATACCAATTGATCGAAAGCATCTTTGTACGCATTCGGAATCAGGTTGTAAAGTCGAAGTGCATCAAATGCCAAGTCGCGATACTCGTTACGAACGTGTTCAAATTCATTATAATTTTCAAGACTGTAGGTTCTTGCATTCAGTAACTCGGGGGTAACGCGGTGGTTGAACTTTGTGTATTGATTGAGAATCCTGGCTGCTTCGTCGGCATAGTTTTCACCAAACTGCTCGGCACTCCAGTTTTTTATATAATCCTTTAAATTATTCGGATTAAATTGTGTGGGATCCCAGGCCATATCAAGGAAAAAACTAATGGGATATTCCATCGGTTTCAGATCGCCAACATTTACCACCCAAATGCGATCCACTCCGTGGCTATAGGTAAGGTTCATTTGCTCCCAAACCCGCTGGATTTGAGTAACATTTATCCACTTATAATTACGGGGACCACCTACATAATCGAAATGATAGTACATTCCGAAACCTCCTTCGTGTTTTGGGGCGTTTACATCGGGCAATTTGCGCACATCACCCCAGTTATCGTCGCACAAAAGAAGTGTAACATCGTCGGGCACACGCATACCATTGTCGTAATAATCCTGCACCTCTTTGTACAAAGCCCAAACCTGTGGAGTTTCCTCCGGTTTTTTACCCGTTACATCGCTGATGATTTTACGCTGATCTTTTACGATATTTTCCAACAAAGCTATGTTTGTCCCTTCACTCATAGCTTCATCACCATCGCCTCGCATACCAACGGTTACTATTGTTTCCCAATCTTTATTTCGCTCCATTCCTTTTTGCCAGAAATCGGATAGTACATCTTTATTTTTTGTATAGTCCCAAGGGCCCGAACCGTATTTGTGCCACTCGGCCTGGGCTCTTCCCAAGGGCTCGTGGTGCGAAGTACTCATAACAATACCCAGTTTGTCAGCTAACGGACCATTTGCCGGATCATCATCGTAAAATGCTTTTCCCCACATTGCGGGCCACATAAAGTTTCCACGTAAGCGAAGAATAAGTTCGAAAACATGAGCATAAAATTTGTGGTTGATTCCGCCAAATTTTTCGCGTGCCCAGTTTCCAAGAGCCGGTTCTTCATCGTTTAAGAAAATTCCACGATACTTTACTTTTGGAGATTCGGTTACCCAACGCCCCGCTTTAACGTACAATTGATCTTTCTTTTCAACCGGAACATCTGCCCACCAATACCAGGGAGAAACACCCATTTCGCGCGACAGGTTGAGCATGGCATAAATTGTTCCACGTTTATCGCTTCCTGCTAAAACCAAAGCTTTTTTTACACCCGGAAACGGATTTTCAACCACTTGGGTAAAACTACATTCCCACTGGCCATCAATATCAGCTACTTCAATTTTACCGGAACGAATTAATTGATCGATTAATTCGTTTTTACCCAAAGTACCTACCAAAATAATTTCTTCAGGCAAGGAAGAATCTGCAGATGAAATTGCGGGAGTATGACCGGTTATCCTGTTTATATCGTTTACAAACCACTCTGCTACAGTTTTTATTCCCGGGAAGTCATTATTACCAAGTATTACTGTAGCCGGCAGACCATTTTCGATTAGCCCAAAAGATCCCCCTTCTTCTGAAAACGCGATATAATCCATTCGGTCCTGAGCTGTTGTACACAGGGGTGCAAAAAGTGCAAACTGAACAAAGACTAAACAAACGGTTGCACCTTTAAAAAGCTCAAATAATTTTTTATTCATTTTATTGGTTTATTTCAGTATTCGTATTGATTCGTCATTTAATTGTTTTTGATTAATCAATATCGCGAATGGTCATAATTTTATTACTTCTCTTTTTTAGGCATGTAAATAGTGTACTTTTTCATCAAAAATAAGACTATGTCCTTCTTTGGGGTTTAGTTTTTGAATATTTGATTTCTATTTTTACACATATTTCATCATTTCTGAGAATAAAATGATTATAAGTACCTTCATTCAAAATAAATGACTATTGCCAATCAGTCCAGAATTTATATCGGGGCACTTTACGAGGTTCAGAAAATTGCGGTAATATATTCTACAAAAAAGAGACTGTCTAATAAAGACAGTCTCTTAACCTAAACTAAACCTATGTGATACTATTCACCAGATAAGCCATCTGCAAATCCGGCATAAGCCGGTTTTCTATAATAACCTTCATTCCAAAGACCAATTGGCTGTCCTGCTCTCCATGAAGAGTCGTCCGGACTATCAAGCGGGCTCCATGCAGTAATACCGTATTGTTGACCTGCCGGAATCAATTCCAGGTACTTTTCAACAACAAACTGATACATGTCTGCCTGAGCTTGCAGGTCTTCCTCTGTTGCATTTGCTGTTGTTACTCCATCAGCAATACCCATATCCAGTTCTGATATTTTTATCAGTTTCCCGGTAGCAGCCAACAGGTTAAACATCTCCACAATTTTATCCTTATCAGAGTTGGTGTTAATGTGCATCTGTGTTCCAATTCCATCAACACGAGCGCCTTGTTCCTCGATATACTCAACAAATTTTATAAGCCCTTTACATTTATCAATGTTGTATTCCAGGTTATAATCGTTGATGAATAATTTATCTTCAGGGCTACCGTATTGCACTGCCAGGTTGAAAGCCATAACTGCATAATCTTTTCCAAGGTAGTCTTGCCAATAGAATTCGTCAGCAGCCATATCTGTTTTACCAACACCGGATTTCAATTCATACGGATTGCCATCATCCATTGGTTCATTCACAACGTCCCAAGCTTTTACGTATCCTTTGGTCACTTCCAGAGTTCCGGAAATCCAGTTCTCCAATGCCCAGGAAAGGGTATCTGCCTTTTCTTCGGGTGTCAATGGTATTTTATTTCCCGACTCCTCGATCTCCCATACGATATCATCAAAATAATACGTATTGGCTTCTGCTAATTCTGCAAGATTAAAAGCTATGGTGTTCATACCATTAGCGCCTGCCTGATCGGCTGAAATAACTCCTGAATTTGTATATTCCTGCCATTCGGTAGTAACTGCAGGGTTACCAATCATAGACCAATATACATAACCCCCTGGATTATTATGCGATTGAGAAGATATTGTTGCGGGTTTATCTGCTTTAACCTTCATGCTAAACCGATAAGCTTGACCTGCTTGCAGCTGCTGGGGTGCTTTTACAAAGAACTGAGTATCCCATGTGTTAGTAGGGTTATCTCCCGACTTTACAACAATTGCTCTACCCACACCGTCGGCTCCTGTACCCGCGGCACCAATAGTAGCGGGATCTGGCCCAACAGTTATTTCTGTGGCGAAAAAGCTGGAAACATCGTCACTTTCCACATTGCTGTTAGTTACCAAGTTTGTCCACCACGTAGCAGGCCCTGCTGCAACAGGTTCAACCAAGAAAGAGTAACTATGCCAACTTGGTTTTTGCCATCCGCTTAAATCTTCCTCATCGAAAGCTCCGTTTTCAATTAAATTTTCTTCCGAACCACTTGCGGTAAGAACCATGTCATCAAAATAAAGATCACCTCCAAATGCTCCGAAACAAAATTGCAATCGGGTAGCATCCATAGTCGGTGTGAATGTTGCGGAAACATCGCCCCAGCTTTCGCCAAAGGCTATGTTCGGACCGTAATCGGTTGATGATCCGTTAGTTCGCCAAAAGTCAACGGTAAATGCGCTTGAGGCTTTTGCACGCATTTTTAATGTATATTCCACCCCCTGTGTTAATGGCGTAGGTAGAGTGTATTCAAGCTGCCAATCCCAACTGTTGGTCTTCGCTTCGGGTGTATTAGCATGCAAAGCGTTGTTGGCATCATTAGGATCAATTTCTATTTCCCGATCAGCAATTATACCGTTAAGGTATTCAGCATTCTGATTGGCATGCCACGCAAGCGTATGTCCATAAATGGTAACACCCGCTTCTTGTGCGGTAGCAATAAATTTATCCACTCCTAATAAGTCCAGGCTTCCATTGTTTTGCACAATTGCACCATGTTTCATTGCATATCCTGCTGTAACTTCATCGAAGTTTGACATGATATGACTATAAACCAATCCTTTCTCGTTGAAAGCGTTTAGAGAAACTCCGGCTCCCAATTTAAAATCGGGGCTGGCGCTTCTGTCAACGTATGATTTTAACACATCGTATTCATTCAAATACTCCTGTTGGACTACACTTTCCGGTTTATCAACTCTGTAATCGAGTAAACTATCATCAACGCAGGATGCCATAAAAAGAATAGAAACGGCACCCAACAAAAGTCTATTTATGTATTTCATCTTCATCTTGGTTTTAGCGATTAGTTTACATTATATGATGGCGAGAATGTTTCCATCGTAACACCCCGGTCGCGAACAACCAGTATATCACTTGTTGCATAACTTTTGCTTCCCATATCAATGGTATAGTCCAGGTAAAGCGCATTACGGTCTTTGTTTCCCCAGCTGTTTTTCTCTCCATCGATAACAAAAGAACCACTACCCGATGCGGTAAATCCTTCAGTTACTGAAGAAATAGTACAGGCATTCTGGTCATCGAAGGTAAGTAGCAAAGTGCATGTTACGTTTTCACCGTTTTCATCAACAAGTGTAACCGGGAATTCAACCGTATTCAAAGAAGCAGTATTTAATGCAACCACCTCATCATCTTCAACATATTCAGCCCCGCGGGTAACGGTACTGGTTGCTCCGCCTTCGGTAATTACATCTTCACCACGGCGTAAATAGTTACCTTCCCATGGATTGATGAATTTTACACAGTAAAGTATAAAGTCTTTTGGTAGAACATCCCAGTCAGTCTCCTTTCCTCTAACAGCTCCGTCAAACTTAGGAACTCCGGAAAGGATGGAGTCGGCATTTACCACATTAGTCATTCGCAAAGGAATAACATAGGTATTTTTCAGTGCCTCCGGATCGGCAAAAAATGCATCCGAAAGTTGAACTTCAACGCCATCTTGTATGGTTTTATCCAAATAGATTTTATCAGCAGCCAACGAATAGTAGTTGCTTGGCATAGCTTGAACCGGCATCGTAAATTCGCTATCGAAATACAGATTGTTGCACAAGTTATTGTCGACAGTTACATCGATACCAATACTTTGATCGTTAGTGTAAACACCACCAATGGTAGCGTAAATTTCGCACTTATATTCATTATCCAGCGTATTATCGATAATATCTTCGCCAAGTACAATGGTCCTTACCGGATATTGATAGGCAAAATATACAGTGCTGTAGTCAAAATCCGGAAACTCTACATCCTGATTCTCGCAAGACGTGAATAGCATTGCAAATATTCCGGCCGACACTATCATTAAAAATTTAATCTGTTTCATCTCTTTCAATATTTTCAATTAATATTCAGAAAATTACCAACCTGCATTTTGTTCCAGGTTACTCCATTTCTGTAATTCACCGTAAGGAACTGGTCCGTAATACATGTAATCGGCATAATTTCTCGACTCCACATCAATTGGAGAGTAAGTATTTGTACCATCCGTTTCATCGATTTGTATACCACGAGCCGTTTCGTTCAGGTTTGCTACCTCCCAGCGACGTAAATCCCAGAAGCGCTGATTCTCGAAACAAAGCTCAATACGACGTTCGTTTCTGATCAATTCGCGCATTGCATCCTGATCGCCTTTAACCGATTCGAGGTAGGCATCGCCATTATCCAGGCCAATACCTGCTCTTTCGCGGATTGCTTTAATTACATCGTAAGCAGAATACGTGTTTCCACCATTACCTGTTGGCCCCCATGCTTCGTTAGCCGCTTCGGCATAAGCAAGGAATATTTCGGTGTAGCGAATACGGGCAGCGTAGTGCTTTTGATCGGTATCGAACTCAGGATTTGGGTTACAGTCGTAGCGCAACAGTTTGCGCAAGTAGTAACCGGTACGGGTCGATCTTCCGTTTTCCTGATTAATTCCGTCATTGTCGTCGGCGTAAGTTCCGGTTACAATTACATCGCTGTTTGGTCCTTGTGTACTTTCGTTTACCACAATATAATCATTCAATCGTGGGTCGCGATTTGCGTAAGGATTTTCAGGATCGTAGTTACTCGAAGGATCAGTAATCGGATAACCATCAACAGATGGGAATGCATCAACAAGGTTTTGTGTAGGATTTACACGTCCGTTACCATATAACGACGGAGGGAAGTTATCGGTTTCCAGATCGTTATTCTGACCTACATCACCTCTCCAGATAATTTCGGGTGGTGTTACACCTGAAGCCAAACCTTCAATTTCGCTGATATTGGCATACCATGTATTTCCATTCGCAGCCAAACCATTTGGTCCGCCAACACGGTCCAAAACATCGGCAGCAAAGTTCGCAGCATCTTCCCACGATACAGTTGTACCGGCATTGTAAGCCGGACTTGCAGCCAGTAAAGTAGCCTGAGCACGAATAGCTTCAACAATACGTCCGGTTATACGGCCACGCATATGGTTACCGTTTACACGGTTGTAATCGCCGGCGTTTGTAACTCCCAGTGATTGGTATTTTGATGGAACTTCGCCATCAGAAATATTGCCGAAATCCAAGGGTAAAAGATCCATTGCAGTATTTGCATCAGCAATAATCTGATCGATACATTGCTGGAATGTATTACGTGGCAAGTTAAAGTCCGACTCAGCCGTTTCAGGCTCAGTAATAATCGGAATCCCCAGTAATTCTCCACCTGCAGTCCAACCACCGTGTGCTTTCAAAAGTGCAAGCATTTGAACGGCTCTCAGCGCATAAGCCTCACCTTTCAAACGGTCGTTATACATGGTGTTTATCACTTCATCTTTACTCCAAACCACTTCGTCGGTATTGGCTAAAAACAGATTGATATATTGAATAGCATTTCTTCGGCCTTGCCATTGCGACATTGGATTAGTACTGGCTGTCCACGATCCGGTGGCCATTGCCAGATAATCGTTATCGTTATCATTGGTTACTGCATCATCTGTTGCCACATCGCTTTGCGGAGCCGACGAATAAGGCAATAATATGTATGCGTTGGCCAAAATACCTTGTGCATATGTAGGCTCGTTGTACATCGCGTCAAGTCCCCTATTGTTCTCCAAAGCCGGATCGAACATGTCGTCGCAGGCGGTGAACAGAAGTACAAGAACCACTAATTTTATTATATTCTTCATCGTTAAAATTCTTTAGTGTTACTTATTAGAATGTGGCCTTTAAACCAATGTTAAAGAATCGCGTTTGCGGAGCACTGTCAAATTCCAGTTCCAGGATATCTTTTTCCTTCGAAATAGTTAACAGGTTAGCTCCACTTACATATGTCGAGATGTTTTCGAACAAACTGTTTTGAATCAGGCTTTGTGGCAGATCGTAAGTGATCTGTACTTTCGCAATATTAAAACGGTCTGTTTTGTACATCCAGAAATCAGAGCTACGGAAATTGTTACTTCCATTTTCTGTTGTCAGTCGTGGATAAGTAGCTGTAGCTTTTGTTTCTTCCGTCCAACGGTCGAGCACTACTTCCGAGTATTTTCTATCTCCGTAAACCCAGTGGTACGCGTCATCTTTCATAGCATAAGCGCCATAATTTCCGGTACCCAGAGCAAAGAATGTAAAGCCTTTATATTTTGCTGTAAAGTTTACACCCAAAGTAAGTGGTGCACCACTCCATCCGGCACGGCCAAGGTAAACCTGATCTTTATCGTCGATTATATTATCACCGTTTTGATCTACATATTTAATGTCGCCGGGTTTAACCGTTCCTCCAAATTTCTGTTCAGGAGAACCAGTAACTTCCTCAGCACTCTGGAATAAACCGGCACTTTCCAACCCCCAGAGTCCGTCAATGGCATTTCCTTCGCGGTACTGATAGTCGTATTCGTAATTCTCATCACGTTGTGTAGCTTCGGTGGTATAGTAAATACCCGAAACGCCCAAGGTAAGATCTACTTCTCCAACCTGTTTGTTTACCTTCACATTAAAGTCAAATCCAACACGTTTATCGTTGTTGAAGTTAACAGTAGGAATAAATGAAGCTTCAGGCCACCACGTAAAGAAATAATTTGGAAAAATGGTTGAAGGCTCGATCAACAATCCTTCGGTAGAATTGATAAAAAACGAGGAATTCACTGTCAACAGTTTATCCCAAAGAGAAGCCATCAAAGTAGCTGATACTTCTTTGCGTTTTACAAAGTCCAATTCATCATTTCCTCCTCGTTTCGAGTTGGTTGAACGTTCAGATGCTCCATCGTACCATCCCCACCATGCACCGTTAGCCTGCGTGTAGGTGGCTTCGTACATATAGAAATCTTCAATATCAAGGTCTGAATTCAGGATACTTCCCGACAAGTTCAGGCTCAATTCATCAAATACAGATGAGTTGTCCATAAAATCCTCTTCACTGATTTTCCATCCTAAACTTACAGTTGGAGACAGTGCCTGGCGATTTCCTTCGGGCAGTTTTGCCGAGTGGATTACCGATGCACTAAAGTCAGCATAGTATTTATGCTTGTAGTTGTAACCTAACTGCAAACCGGCATTTGCACTGCTGGTACGGTGATATTGACCAGAGTTTGTAATTTGATAACCCGATGCAATTAACATTGCATTCAGATTGTGGTCTGCATTTATGGTTTTGTCGTATGTGAAATACCCTGAGAACGCAATAGTTTGATTGCTGGTACTTCCTCCAACGTTTTGCTGACCCGATTTTTCATCATTATTATACTTTGTTATGCCGGCAATAACATCGGTGCCGTTGTAATCGTACCAGCTTGGTTCATACACTGCATAAGAGTTATTATATGATGTGCTGTACGAAGTAGCATAATCAACAGCAAACTGTGTGTGGAATTTTAATCCTTCTGTAATTCCTTTCAGATCGAAATCCAAACCGGTATCAAACTGAAACTGTCGGCTTGTCCACTTGCTGTAACCACCCGCATAATAATCAGCAAATACATTGGTTTGATCCACCTGGGTCCCTCCAAGGAAATACTGACCTCCAATAAGGTTTTCGCTACCGTTTACTAAATTCCACGATTGTTGATCGTTTGGATCGATAAAATCAAGTGGAATTAGCGGAGCAACTCTGTTTGGCCGCATTATTGAAGCGTATGTCCAGTAGTTGTCGGTAATATTATCATCTGCATCACGGTCGGTGGCATTTGCACTTCTTGAATTGTAGAAAGTTGCATTTGTATTGATATAGGCACTGATAAAATCATTCAGTTTCAAATCAATGTTACCACGGATATTCAAGCGGTCGGTATAATTATCAGTCGCTTCGCCAAAGTCAAAAACATCGCCCTGGCGGTAATATCCAATATTGGTGTAAAACTTAGCACGTTCATTACCTCCCAAAATCTCAGTAGAAACGTCGGTACGGTTGTAGTACGATTTTAAATAATCCGATGAATAGAAATCTACATTCGGATAGCGGTATGGATTGCTTCCTGATGCGGAATGGTAAATTTCTTCATCGCCGTACAAAGGCGACTGACCATCGTTTACACGAGCTTCATTAAATAGTGTCATGTATTGTGCCGATCCTAAATAAGAAGGATTGCTTTTTGATACATGGAGACCGGTATTTGCACGTACATTAATTTCAAGTGGTGTGTCTTTACCACGTTTTGTAGAAATTAGAATAACACCTTTTGAAGCGCGGCTACCATATAGTACAACCGCAGCAGCAGATTTCAGGAAAGTGATCTGCTCAATCTCTGTTGGCAACACATTGTTGGCTGCACGCGGTATTCCGTCAACCAGCACCAGGTATTCGCCCATGCCCCACAGTGCATTACCGGTGAAACCACCAATGTAGCCCTGCATATTGTCTAAACTATACGTATTATAGTTCTTTTTGGTTAATTCTTCGAGATCGACCACCGAAACACCACCCAAAATGTCGCTTTTAGCTACCTTACGAAAAGGTACCTGCACTAATGGGTCATCGGTTATAATGATCGTATCGGTTTCATTTCCTGCCGGAGTTTGCGCGTTCATCAAAAACGGAACTACTGCAAACAGGGCAAATAAAATGAATCTCTTTTGTATATATTTCATTGCTTATTCGATTATAATTACATAATACTTTAACTCAATCTGGCTACCAACCTGGATTCTGCCCAAATTCAGGATACATAGATACATCCTCTATTTTAAGCGGGAACCAGTAGTGCTTAACTCCAAACTGACGTGTTAAAATGACTTCTTCTCTAAAGTTGGCTACCCTTGCATCTCTTGGATCATTGTTCTCATAGAACTCAGCGTCTTCTACCCGGTCAAACTCTTGAGAAGTTTTTACATTGTAAGGATACTCGGTAAGCAACAACCAACGTTGTAAGTCGTTAAAGCGGAAGCCTTCGAATGAAAGCTCTACAGCACGTTCTCTTCTCACCTCGTCGATGAATTTTTCGCGGCTTGCCGTATACGAAGCAGCAACATGACCGGCACCACAACGATCGCGAAGCGTGTTAAGCGCATCTTCAGCTGTTTTTGTGAAATTTGACGCTTTCCCTGATGCACCACCAAAAGCAGCACATGCTTCGGCATACATGGTGTAAATGTCGCCTAAGCGCATGTATGGAAGGTATGTATGCAGGTTATCACTCCAGTTATAGGCTCCATCGTATTTATTTGCCGTATGTGGTACCAGTTTTTGAATAAAATAACCAGTTCGGCTACCATCAGCAGCATTACGCATTGTACCGTTTGTTGCCAAACCAGTGTAGCGCAGGTATTCCATATCTGCAGGCATGGTGGCATTCACGTATTTAAATCCATCGAAAACAATATCGTGGTAGAAACGTGGATCACGGTCTTTAAAAGGATATTCAGGATCAAAACCCGATTCAGGATCATCCAATGGTAAACCGTTGGCCATACCATAATTCTTCACGTAATTGGCTGTAGGATGGTGAATGATGTTATCGTGTTCTACTATACCTTTTACTTTTGGTCCGAATGTTTTTGTGGTGTTCCAGTTACTACCGTTGAAATCGGTTGAAGGACCGCGGAATATCGCTTCGGTAGAACCCGGCATTAACCAGTTTTGTCCGGTAGTATAGAACATATCACTATACTTCGTATCAACTCCGCTCGATTTCTTGTGATTATAAATGTCTTCATAATCGAAATCTACCAGCGAATATTGGGTTTGCCCACCTTCTACAAGGTTTAGTAATTCACCAAAAGCATCAGCAGCTTTGCGTGCATAATCCTCGTCGTAGTTATAGGTGTTTCCACCACCTGTTTCGGCACCGTTTTTCATTAACGGACTAGCAGCCCACAGGTAGTTTTTACCCAGGTAACCCAAAGCCATAATTTTATTGGCACGTAACTGGTTTTTACCTAATGTATTTTTACCCACAGAGGTTTCGTCCCAGTCAATTGGCAATAAGTCGGCAGCTTTTCTTAAATCGGCTCCGGCTTTATCGGCACATTCCTGATAGCTAAGTCGTGCTAAAGTCAGTTTTTCACCAGCAGGCAATACGTAATCAATATATGGCAAACCGCCAAGATACTGCATCATTTCAATATGCCACCATGCTCTGAAAAAGTAGAGCTGTCCTTCGATAAAATCTCTTTCCTCTTGTGTTGCCACAGTTAGCAAGTCAAGATTTTCGAGGCCCATATTCGCTTTACGAATGCAATACCATGCATGCGCATACAAACCATGATCAAATTTATTGGTAGAAGTTGGATTTGCATTACTATCATCAAACCAGGTACCATCATTGTTTTGCCATGCCCAGAAGTTACCAATATCAACCTGGTTGGTCATGTGCCAGCTACCTTCGAGGTTAAACAGCTCATCGTCACCCCAGTTCCACGAGGTGGTCCAGTATTTCTTTTCTTTATCAGGAATACAGTTGTAAATCTCTTCAATATAACCCTGAAAATTCGTAAAATTACTAAACGCTACCTCCTCCGATACGATCGATTCGGGTGCTTTATCCAGGTATTCTTCGCAGGAAAAGAGCCCCAATAACATGATGAGCAGTACACCACTCTTCAAAAGCGTCTTATGTATATTTTTCATTGTACTCATAATTATAGTGTAAATCTTATTCCTAAATTATATCGTTTCATAGTTGGGTAAGCTCCCTGTCCACCCGATCCGGCGAAGTTTGATTCGCGGTCATCAGGCATTTTCGACCATACCCACAAGTTGTTACCATTAACAAATATTTTCAGGGTGCGGAAGCCAATATTGTTGATCCAACCTCCATTCATAGTATATGCTAATTCAGCATTTTTCAATCGAACATACGAACCATCGAACAAGTACTGAGTACCATTATTATAGCTAGGTTCCGACAACCAACGCGGAACAGTTACATCGGCATTTGGTGTTTCTTGCGACCACCACGTTCCGAAATCGTAAACAGTATTCAGCTTGCTTCCGAAACTTCTCAATGGTACGTTACGGGTAACATTGTTTACACCGTAAAACTGAACAAATGCGCTAAAGCCTTTCCATTCTGCCCCAACTGTAGCGTTGTAAGTATTTTGTGGAGATCCAGCGTATCCATAAGGAATCTGGTCTTTACTATCGATAACGCCATCGGCATTAAAATCAATAATGTTGTAATCTCCCGGAACTTTATACGGATCGTTGGTATCATGCATTGGGCTTCCGTATAATGCATCGTAGGTATTAAAATAACCGGCATCAACATAAGCTCTTGTTTGACCAAGGCTGTAACCGGCTTGTTTACGGTAATCTTCGAACAACGCAGGGTCATCTCTTTCAATAATTTCATTTACTGCATGCGTCATACTCATATCTCCCCACAAACGAACGCCGTTATTTAGTACTTTATTTACTCGTACTTGTATTTCGTACCCGTTGGTTTCTACCTCTCCAAGGTTAGCGGTTGGAGGTGTAGGTCCATAATATGAAGGAACTGCACGGTCGCCTCCGCCAATAAGGATATCAACACGATTATCGCGGAAATATTCAACACTACCGGCCAGAAGTCCGTCGAAGAAAGCATAATCCACACCGGCATTAAACTTTTTAACAGTCTCCCAACGTACATCAGGGTTTCCAACCAGAGATTCCCTATACCAGTCGTAAGGGCTGGTTCCCTGGTTTAAGTCAAGTGATGAGTTACCACCGTAGGCCCATTGTGTAAGATACAGCCATCTGCCACTGATATTATCGTCACCAATTTCACCATAAGAAGCCCTCACTTTCAACATATCCAGAAATCCAAGACTTTCCATAAATGATTCCTCAGAAATCATCCATCCAATCGCACCTGAACTAAAGAAGGCAAAACGATAGTCTTTGGAAAATCTTTCTGATCCGTTATATGCACCATTATACTCTAAAAAATAGCGTGATTTATAGTCGTAGGTGGTACGGAACGCCCAGTCTTCACGGAAAGAAGGAATCACGTTACCACGTGCGCGTTCTTTACGGCTAAACATACCCATCGCGGTAATACTATGCTTACCGAACTGGCGATCCCAGTTTAAACGCAACTGGTATTCCAGGTTACGTTGAGTTGCATAGTTTTGAACCGAACCGGCAGATGTACTCCAGAGCACGCCCTGTTGGAAATCGAATTTATTATTATTTTCATATTCCTTTTTATAAGTGGCGATACCCGTTGCAGGATCAATCCATTTGCGCTGAGCATCGTTAAAAAGGTCGTTAATCCCCCTGTTATTCTCAAGGAAAGTGTTATCCCATGAAATCGCACCACGGAACTTCAGGCCTTCAGTAATAAAATTCAACTCCTGCTCCAAAATGAAGTCGGTGTTGATTTGTGTTGTTGTTGAAAGCATGGTTCCTGAAAGCGACAGGTTTTCAGCCGAGTTCGAAACATTCGAAATGTTTGGGTAGAATCCCCATGATCCATCTGAATATTGTGGCAAAAACACATCAGGAGCAATGTTATAGGCACCTGCCCACTGCTGCGCAACGGCCCAGTCGCCTGAATTGGTTTGTCCCCATGGAGTTTTCTTTTGCCCGTTTGATCCGGCCAGGTTTAACCTGAAAACGGTAGATTTTGTAAGCTGAAAATCGAGGTTACTTCGTACGTTAATACGGTTGTAGCCATAACCCGAATCGTAGTTACGTCCGTTATCGAAAACATAAAAAAGGTCGCCCTCGCTTGCAAAGTCTGCCGAGGCAAAATATTTAACAAACTTAGTACCTCCCGATACGTTTAAGTTTGCGTTGTACGACATGGCATAATCTTTAAACAGTATATCCTGCCAGTCGACATTCGGGTAACGCTCAGACTCAGCCAAATCAGCCGGGTAACGGTATTTTTCAATAATATTCTGTGGAGTCATATATCCCCACGAATCAGGAGAAACACCCAATTCGTGCTCAATAGCATAGTTACGCGCCATTAAAGCGTCGTACGAATCCAGTTTGTTAGGTAGTTTCGATGGTACTTTCATGGTCATGTTGGCCGAAACATCAATACGTGCTGATCCTTCTTTACCACGTTTTGTCGTAATCAGGATTACTCCGTTTGCACCTTTCACACCAAAAACCGCTGTAGCCGAAGCATCTTTCAGTACTGAAACCGACTCAACCGAGTTCATATCTACATTGCTCATCGGGCGTTCAACACCATCAACCAACACTAGTGGGTCGCTGTTGTTCCACGAACTTGCCGAACGAATAATAATTTGCGGATTTTCCTCGCCCGGCATACCCGAGCTGTTAATGGTAATTACACCTGGCAGGTTACCGGTTAATGCCATTCCAATATCGGTAACACCGGCTGTACGTTGTAGTACTTCACCTGTTGTTTGGGTGATAGCCCCTACAACACTCTCCTTCTTTTGCTGGCCGTAACCAACAACAATAGTCTCTTCCAGTTGTACGCTCGATGGCGCAAGTACAACCTCTAGTTTAGTTTGGCTAGCAATGTTAATTTCCTGTGGTTCCATTCCAATAAACGAGATCAGCAGGATCTCCTTATCGGTTGGAACTTGCAGCTCAAAATTTCCGTCTAAATCGGTAGGCACACCAATTTGCGTACCTTTAACGATTACTGTAGCACCAATTACCGGATTATCTTGCTCATCAACAACCGTTCCCGATATGGTTTTGGTATCCTGAGCAAACAACGATAAATTGATAAAAATCCCAAGTATAACTACCAGTGTTTTTATCAAGTAGTTCTTCATCAAAGCTGACAAAGCTTTTTGAGATGATAAATTAATTCTGTGTTTCATTATATTCTCTATTAAATTGACAAAAGAATTCTAATTTTCATTAGAAATTGATTTTATTCACTCTGCTTTACACCGCATTTTAACTATGGTGAAGAATGAGTTGTCGAATAGAAATAATGAAGGACAGAATGTCCGTAAGTGTTTTTCCTCATAAGATCTAAGTTTTTCATTTATATATTTGACATTGAATTAAGTACGTAATTATTTATGGTTTAAATTCATACTTCTTTCCAGAAGCATACATCCCAATGGTTGTTCCGGTAAATCCGCCGGCTCTGGCAGTCGATAAATACGAAGCATCAACTTTATCAGCAAGTAGTTTCCAGTCGTTGTCGTCCAGCGCATAATAGAAACTAAATTCAGAACCAGTCGATGTTATCTTCAATAGTACTGGCTCGTCTTCAGTTTCAATGGCTTCTGAGTTAATAACTTCAACTGTTGTATCAGTAACCATTTTTACACTAGCTACTTTCTGCTCATTAACTTTCTCTACTACCATTAAATACTGATGCTGTTCGTTTTTCATTAAAACCATTCCTGCCGACTCCGTTTCAGAACCAGGGGTGAAGTACATTTTAGTGGTACTTTCAAATTTGTGATGCTGTAAACGACGCCCCACAAAAGCCGGCACCTTCAATTCGTTGGCAGCTACATCTGTACATTTTAATGTAAGAAATCCAGGATTCTCTTTAAGATCGTATAAGCCGGCAGCATTTCCCCGAATGGTTAGCCACTCCATTCCCAGTTCAGTGGAATTAAAGTCATCGTTCTTTTCGAAGTTCCCGAAAGTGATCGATGAATCTCTTTTTACACCTTCCATGCGAATTATGCGTGGCACCAATTCGTCATATTTGGTCATGTACGGAAACCCGTCGCGACTCCAGCGAATAGGCATCATAAAAGTTTCGCGCCCCAAATTCTCGAATTTATTATCGATTGGGCGGCAGGCCAAAAATACCGACCACCACTGTCCGTTGTCTTTCTGAATAATATCGGCATGTCCGGCACAAGTAATTGGTAATTCCCGGTTCGGATTGAGATGTTTTTGTGTAAGTATCGGATTTTTATCCCATGGAGCATATTTCCCAAATGGCGAATCACTTCTAAAAATTACTTCGCGGTGATTAACCGACGTTCCTCCTTCGGCACACATCAGGTAATAGCTGCCATTGAATTTATACATGTGTGGCCCTTCAATCCATATTGGATTTTCAGACAGGTCAACACCACCATTCACCAGCATTATACTTTCGCCAATGGTTTTGTCGTTTTCTACATCATACTCAATACCGCGAATGGCACGATGTCCCTCGTAGGTTGAACCTCCATCCGGCTCATCATTGTTTACTATATAGGCTTTGCCGTTGTCATCAAAAAACAACGATGGATCGATACCGTGTACATCAGCTAACCAAATAGGGTCTGACCAGTCGCCAAACGGATCCTGAGTCTTCACCAAAAAATTACCACCTTGCATATTTGTGGTAATCATGTAATAAGTTTCGTTATGCGGATTATAACTAATAGCAGGAGCAAAAATTCCACGAGTTACACGCTGTCCTTCCAGAGGTAATTGTTCGGGGCGGTTCAGCACATTACCAATCTGCTTCCAGTTTAGCATGTCGGTACTATGAAAAATTGGAACACCAGGGAAATAACTAAAAGTAGATGTTACCAGAAAATAATCTTTTCCGTTTGTACATACACTTGGATCGGAATACCACCCTGGAAGAATTGGATTATAATAATAATCTTCCCCCGGAAGTGGATTATCATTGTAAAAATCATCGTTGCCTTTGTATGTGAAATAATCAAAATTTGCAACCATACTATCATTTGCAAATTTTGGACTACCGGAACCGGATATGGATTGACAGGAATCAAAAACTATGACTCCAGCCAAAACAAGAGTTATCATTGATATCTGAACGAAAATGTTTAGTTTCATCAAAGTTGTCCAATTAGTTAAATAGTTCTATTCGTAGCACACAGGTATTTATCACACCTTCACTACTTCAAAAATAGATCCCATTACATGCTGGGGCTTTCAATTTTAGACATTTGATTTTAAAAATGAGACATTCTAGTCTTTAAGTACGACAACACCCTGTATGACAACACATTAAAATCACAAGACAAGATGGGGTTCCACCGTTTTGTTGGTGACTAATCCACCAAATGTCTAAAATTATAAAGAGTAGCTATCATAATATTAGACGAAAGTGGCAGAAAATTTAATTCCTGGAATATTATTCCAGAACCCTTGTTGGCGATTTACCAAAATGTTTTCTAAAGACGGTACTGAAATAGCCTACACTGCTAAATCCGCATAACTCACTAACTTCTGTAATCGAGTGTTTTTGAGAAGATAATAAATCATAAGCATGGTTTAGCCTTATTGTCCTTATAAATTCGATTGGTGATTGGTCGGTCAATGACTTTATTTTTTTATAAAGAAGCGAAGGACTTACATTCATTATGGCAGCAAATTCATTTTTAGAAAAATGGGGATTACCAATATTGTTATTTACAACCGCTATCATACGTTTTAGAAACTTATCGTTCAATTCATTTTCCAAAATAACGGGTTCTTTACTTTCACTGGTCATTTTCATGGCTTTGTCCCTGATAATTTCGCGGTTTTTAAGAATTGTTTTTATTCTTTGCTGAAGTAAAGTAACGTCAAATGGTTTGGTTAAATAATCATCGGCTCCAAGTCCTAATCCGCGCATTTGTTGTGCTTTTCCGGCCAATGCCGTTAAAAGAATAACCGGTATATGCGCAGTCAGGAAATTTGATTTTACTTTTTCGCACAATTCAAAGCCGTCCATTTTCGGCATCATAATGTCAGAAACAATCAGATCAGGGCTTTGCTTTTGTACTATTTTCCAAGCCTCCTCTCCATCTTCTGCGAGGTAAATATTAAATGAATCCTGCATAGCCGATTGAAGAAATTCTCTCAGGTAATCGTGATCTTCAACAATTAAAACCGTCATTTTATTCCCTCTCTTGTCAGCTAACTGCTTTTCGGTTGCAGGGTTAATTATTGATGATTTTAGAACATCTTTTTCAACCGATTGAGAATCCACTTCCTTATTTCGTACCACATTTTCTTTGGCAATAAATGGGATGGTAACTAAAAAGGTGGATCCAACACCAGACTGACTGTAACAAGTGACTTTACCGCCGTGTAAGGAGACATAATTTTTCACTAATAGTAGTCCGATTCCCGAGCCAACTATTTTTGAATTGATTGCATTTTCGCCACGGTAATATTCCCTGAACAACATTTTCTGAGCCTTTTTGGTAATTCCAATTCCATGATCCTGAACTTCAAGGATCCATTTTGTTGACGCACACCTGAGCTCGATATTTACTCGAGAATTCGGATTTGAATACTTTATGGCGTTGGAAATAAGATTATCGACTACTTTCTGTATCATTCGTTCATCAACAGAAGTTTCGAATTTTTCGCAATTAGCCCTATAAATCAGATCAATACCTCTGCTTTTGGCATATGCCTCGAACATCATCACCCGGTCTTTTATTGTTTTAACAATATCAACAAAGTTATATGCCACTCTTTCCCTACCGATATCTACTTTCTGGAAATCGAGCAATTGAGTCACCACCGTTGACAAGCGATGAACCTGTTCAGTTGCTAAATGAAGATAATTTGAACCTTTTTCGCTTAATCCTGACTCTTTGTTAAGTTCTTCAATTGGCCCGTTAACAAGGGTTAAGGAAGTACGAATATCGTGTGCTGTATTTGCAAAGAACCTGATCTTTTCTTCCGAGTGCTTTTTCTTCAACAAATCGATGTAAAAATATACCCCGAAAATCCCCAAACCTACCACAAAGAATATTACGAGAAGGATAAACCAGCTTGTTTTCCAGAACGGCGGAATGATTTGTACTTTAATCTCACGCTCGGCAATTACGCCTGTTAAAGAATTATCGACCATACGAAGTTGGATGGTATAGGTTCCGTACGGAATATTTGAATAAGACAAAACCCGGTTATCAACAGGCTTGCTCCATTCCTGATCCAAACCATTAATTTTCCATGAGAACTTCGCACCTGGAGAATTAACTCCAAGCGGTATTAGTTCCAAACTTATTGTATTCTGAAAATATTTGAGGCTAATTTCCTTTAATTCATTAAGAGGTACATCCGGTTTCAAATCTTCAATATCTCGTATCGATCGTCCTGAAACGGATATATCCTGAACATATATACGTCCTTCTTCCGGGGTAAGCTTCAAATCATTAGGATTGAACATTAAAGCACCTTTATTGGAGCCCAGTACCAAATCGCCATTTTTTAAAATACAATGTGCATCCTGGTTAAAAGAAACATTGTTAAGGTATAACAACGAGTTAAACGTTAATATGGTCTGGTCGGCTTCATTCAACCGGCATAAACCCAGTTCGGTACCTATCCAATAGTAACCATTTGCGTAATCAATGCTACTTACAAAATTACTTGGAAGTCCGTTATCCGTTGTATAATAATGTGTTGATTTATTATTTAAATTGTAAAGAATTACGCCGTTACCATTGGTTCCAATCCAAACCAAATCTTCGGAAATATACAGATCAGAAACAACAAAACCTTCAACCAATACTTCATGGCTACCATCAGTCTTATCAAAAAGTAACAATCCGTAGGTTGTTCCCATTAATAACTTATCAGAGCCGTATTCAGCAATAATATAAATTGTATAATCCGGATACGAAGTATAGGTGTCGGTGTTATTATTGTAGCGGATTAAATCTCCCCGTACACCACCAATCCATATATCCCCCTGCTGGTCTTCAATCATATTAAACACAAAATCGCCCGCAAAATCGCCCAATGTATTTTCCTGGCTTAAATGCCTTAGTTCTTTTCCGGTATTTCCATCCAGAATATAAATACCCGAGGAATAAGACCCGGCCCATATTCGTCCATTCGAATCCTGGCAAAGGGCCAGAAATACCTGGGCGTGCTGTTCCTTATTGTGGTAGAATGATTTCCATTTATTGGTTTTTGTGTTCCAATAGCTAACACCGTTATTGGTGGCAAACCAAAGATTTCCGTTCCTGTCTTCGAGTATACTGTTTACATCATTATTTACTAACGAGTTTACGTTATTAGCCATATGTGACACCTTAGTTACCGCAGAACTGCTTTCTTGATCAAAAAAAGAAACTCCTCCACTATAGGTGCAAATCCATACCCTATTATTTCTATCGCAGAAAATATCATAAACCCCATTACCTTTTAAGGAGTTCGGGTCATCTGCATCATCCTTATAAACGGCTAGTATTTCCTGCGTATTCTTATCAATTTCCCAAACACCTTGTCCGTCAACACCAATCAGCAACGTTGATGATGAAATAGGACAAATTGCCTGAACCGGTTGACTAGGAATATTTTCCACAACAGTTAATTCTGCCTCGGTATTCTCTTTTCTCAGGCAATATAAACCATCGTTTAAGGTTCCTAACCACAAGGTATTTTTCTTTCGGTCGAACTCAATGTAAGAAAAAAACATATTTAGTTCTTCAGGGAAACTGTAATACACTTCAGAACTCAGCGTGTTAATATCAAAAACACCTATGTGTTCTTCAGTTCCATAGAAGAAACGATGATTATCTAACCATTCTAGAAAATGAATGTTCCGGTTATCAAAATAGGTACTCAGCCCTTCATTTTTACTGTAGCGCAACAAGCCGGAAGTACTTGCTTCCCATATTGTTTCGGCAGAATCAACCAGCATCTTATTCACCACCACATGAGGGTCTTTCACTTGCTTTGCGAGATTGGTTATAAGTTCAAACCGATCCTGAATATTGTTGTATATGAATAACTGCCCGTTATTGGTATATAGATATAATTTCCCATTGGTATATTCCATCCGAACAGTGATAATGTCTTCGGTATCATAAGGTATTTGATAGGTTCTAATATCATCTCTGGAATAGCGCACTATCCCAACTTTTGAAGAAATCCAGATAAAACCATCATCACCTTCACAAACCTGGTTGGTTTCGCGAATTGAAATACCGTAGTCTTCGTTCAGGTTGTAAAACTGGTTCGAATTCTTAGCTGTGATTACTCCTGATACACAATTAAGGAAAATGAAAACAAGCTGAAAAAAATAATATTTTCCAATATTCATGATTTAGTTTTGATATTGAGAGGGAATATAGATATTTAAGAAGAATAAACAAAAAGGTGCTTGGCTATTTCATTCCAAAATAAAAATGCAATTCTATTTCATGGCACCTGGCTTCATTTTAATACATACCTCACTACCTGCATTTTAATCGATTTCAAATGGTATAACACGTAATCATAAAAAAAGGAAGCTAAACTGCTTCCTCTTTATAACTATCCAAAATCTATGCATTTTTATTTTAGTTGAACCAGCACAACCGATTTTGCCGGCAAATCAAAAGTAAGTTTACCGTCTTTTGGTTTTGGTACGTTAAACTCCTTTAGGCTAACGGTTTCGTTTTTTCCAAAATCGTTAAAATCGTTTATATTCTGAGATGTGAGGATCTGTGCACTCGCTGTTGATACTTCGTTTCCAGGCAGCGATAATTCAACATTTTCGCTCTCGTTAGGATTAAGGTTACATAGTGTAATTGAAATAACTCCATCTTTGGTAGATGCTGAGGCATTTACAGCCGGAACCGACTCCCCGTCCATTTCATACTTATCGGTTTTAAGGTTAGCAGGTATTAATGTCGCATCCTGGTGTACACTATACATTTTAAATACATAATACGTTGGTGTTAACACCATTTCGTCGTCTTTGGTTAAAATAACCGATTGCAGTACGTTAATGGTTTGTGCTATGTTCGACATTTTAACACGATCGGCATGATTATTAAAAATATTGAGGTTTATACCGGCAACCAGTGCATCGCGCATGGTACTTTGCTGATACAAAAATCCAGGATTGGTTCCGGGCTCCACATCAAACCAGTTTCCCCATTCGTCAACAATTAAACCAACACGTTTCTTCGGGTCGTATTTATCCATAATTGTTGAGTGTTTTTGGATCAGTTCATCCATAAACAAGGTTTTGCTGAGTGTGGTAAACCATTCTTTTTCATCAAAGTCGGTAGCCGATCCTTTTTTAGCCCAGTTATGCGTAATGGTGTAATAGTGCAATGACAGACCTTGCATCAGGTTTCTTTTCTCCTGCATTTTTTTCATTAAAACCTCGGTCCAGTCATAGTCTACATCGCTGGCACCACAAGCAATTTTATAATCAGCTCCACGGCTATAGGTAGCGAAGTGTTTGTAAACATCGGCATAATACTCAGCAGTCATATTACCACCACAGCCCCAGTTTTCGTTTCCAATTCCCCAATACTTAACCTCCCATGGTTCTTCGCGTCCGTTTTTCTTTCTTAAATCAGTCATCGGGCTAATGTTCGACGATGTAACGTATTCAATCCATTCCGAAGCTTCGCGAACAGTTCCCGATCCTACGTTCACATTGATATATGGTTCGGCTTTAATCAAATCACAAAAATCGAGAAATTCGTGTGTTCCAAAGCTGTTATCTTCGGTAACATTGCCCCAATGTACATTTACCATTGATGGGCGCTCTTCCCGTGGACCAATGCCGTCTCTCCAGTTGTAGGTATCGGCAAAACAACCTCCCGGCCAACGTAGCACAGGAATCTTCATATCGATTAGAGCACCGGTAACGTCATCTCTAAAACCTCGGGTGTTAGGGATTTCTGAGTCTTCGCCAACAAATATACCGCCATAGATACACCGGCCCAGGTGCTCGGCAAAATGTCCGTATATTTCTTTATTAATCTTTGTTTCAGCCTGATCAGCATACAAGGTAAGTTTGGTTTGGCCAAAGAGTACATTAGTTGTAAGTACTAACAAAACGGCCACTGCTAATTTCATTTTTGTCATCATTTGATATTTATTTTGTTGTTTCAATTCGAATTTAATCATTTTCCTTTATTGGTGCTCACCGGGTAAAATGGCCTGGTAATTTCCGCTCAGGTGCATTAAACTAAACAGGTACAGCAAACCATCGTAATATGGGTCAAAGTATCCATCTTCGTATGGTTCCAGTTTTGCGTTCCAAAGTTTATGAACAAAGTCAAATTCAGGATCAACATCGTCAACAATCGAAAGCGTTGCCGAAGTAGATACCAATCCCAACGAATGCCGTAATTTTTTGAAACCACCTGCCTGAAGTATCCACTCCGGTTTTGTACCGTCGGGGTTGTACTGATCGACAAAATCATTAATTCCCTCCGAACGTAAAAATCCCTGGAACCGACCGGCATAATCCTCTTGCCAGTTTTTGTCTTTACCAAACCAAATGTAGTCCATGGCAATGTTCATGGGGACCCGCCACGAGTCGTAGCGAAACGCCTGAGGCATCCAGCGTGCATCGTGTTTCGAGCCATCAAAATTGGCATAATCGTAGTTCAATCCGGTTTCAGGATGACAGGCGCGATGTAGAAAAACCCGAGCGGTATCGGCACAATCGCGATAAAACTGCTCGTGTCCATCGTTGGCAAAATCGGCCCAAACTTCCATAAATGCCGGCACATGATACGATGGATCTGTCCAGTTATAGCCATCACCTTCGGGAACAAAACTTATTTTTTTATGCTCGACGTTGATAATATGGTTTACTCTGTTCGAGCCATCTTTTTCCCACATGGCATCTAAAATACGGCGTGCTTCGGCGTAATAGTCAATTCCGGTATCGTTGCCCCAAAGGTTGGATGCAAACAACAGCGACGTTACAAAATACAGCTCGCCGTCTGAAGCCGAGCCTCCCGAGTTCTGTCGGTTGGTTTCCGGGTTAACGCTCCACGCAAAATAGCCTTCGCGCGCCCCTGACTGATGTTGCATATACTTTCTGGTCCATCGCCAAAGTTTATCAAATACTTCTTTTTTTTCAAACTGAACAGCCACCATTAAGCCATACGAAAGGCCTTCGGTTCGTGCATCATTATTTTTAATATCCGAAACGTAAGCCAACGAATCTTCAACTTCGAAATAAATACGATTGGGCCCTTCAAACAGATCGTGATACGCTTTTTCCAATTTCTCATCAATATCTTTCTGAGCATACCCGGCTTCGGCAAAAAGGTTTCGGTAGTCCCCTGTATAATAAGCTCCTTGTTTTATTTCTTGCTGCTGTCCGAATATATTGGTTGCCGGTACCAGCAGCATCAACGTAAGAAAGAAACAAAGAGTTCTTCTCATTTTTTTATTCCTAGTAGTTTTTATGTTGTAATTCATACGATTAAATAGTTTGATTCCAAAGGTTTAGTAGATTACTCGCAATTTCTGTTCATACTTCAGGTTATGAATAACTTACGTCCCCGTTACATTATTTGTATTTTATAATTTCATAAGAAGAATTTCCTCTCCGGCAACTGTTTCCAAATCATACTCATACACTTTTTTCAACTCCGGTAGTTTCACTTCTTCTGTATTTACTTTTGGCTCCATTATTTTTGGAATGGAATAAAATGGATTTGAATTTTCGCCGTTAGCTTCCTTCAACCCTTCACAAGTTAAAGGAACATAAGAGCGAATACGGCAATTTCCACCCTGTTTAGAGCGAACAACGGCTGTTTGTACTTCGCCATTCTCCCACTTAATGTCTACTTCAAAACCACCACGAGCTCTTAATCCGCTCACCGATCCTTTACTCCATTTTGAGGGAAGTGCCGGAAGTAAGTGAATGGCTCCGTGCTGACTTTGCATCAACATTTCGGCAATTCCTGCTGTGCAACCAAAGTTTCCGTCAATCTGGAACGGCGGGTGCGCATCAAACAGGTTCGGGTATGTACCACCGCTCATTCTTCGGCCACTACGCGCAACAGGTTTTAGCTGGTCGGTAATTAGTTTGTAGGCATGATCACCATCAAGCAAACGTGCCCAAAGATTTACTTTCCATCCCATCGACCAACCGGTTGATTCGTCGCCACGGGCTACCAACGAAGTGCGTGCTGCCTCAAAGAATTCGGGCGAATGATAAGGCGATATTTGGTTGGAAGGGTAAAGTCCAAACAAATGCGATATATGCCTGTGATGATCGTTTGGATTATCCCAATCGTACATCCACTCTTGCAATTGTCCCCAGTTTCCAATTTGCATGGGTGGCAACTTTTTTATGGTGGCCTTAATTTTTTCCACCAGGGCTGAATCAGTTTCTAAAATCTCAGCGGCTTTAACAGTAATCGAAAACAAATCGAAAAGCAGCTGGTTATCCATGGTTGTTCCGGCTGCAATGTTTGATCCGTGGCCTGCCGGAGTATTTTCGGGTGAAACGGAAGGGGAAACAACCAGCCATCCGTTTTCGGGTTCTTCAATCAAAAAATCGAGGAAAAACAATGTTGCTCCCTTCATGGCCGGATAAACGCTTTTCAGGTACTCTGTATCTCCGCTAAAAGCATACTTATCGTAAAGGTGCTGCGATAACCATGCACCTCCCATAATCCACATGCCCCAGGTAGCACCATCAATTGGCCCGTTAATACGCCAAATATCAGTATTATGGTGTAATACCCAGCCATTTGCTCCGTACATATCCTGCGCAGTTTTTTGGCCGGTTTCCGACAATTCCTTCACCATCTGAACCAGCGGTTCATTTAATTCGCTCAGGTTGGTAATTTCCGATGGCCAGTAATTCATCTCGGCATTAATGTTTACCGTGTATTTACTATCCCATGGTGGCATTAACTGGTCGTTCCAAATCCCCTGCAAATTGGCAGGCTGACCACCGGGGCGCGACGAGGAAATTAGCAAGTACCTTCCAAACTGAAAATAGAGCTCCACCAATTGCGGATCATCTGCCGTTGCAAATTCCTCCACCCGTACATCTGTCATTTTGTTTACCGATTCGGTTTCACCCAAATCAAGATCAACACGATTAAAATAGCTCTGGTAATCAGCAATATGATCTCTTAACAAATCCTTGTATGATTTCTGGATGGCTGCCTGCAAATATTGGCTTGCGCGCTCGTTGGCATTCCCACTAATATCGTTGTAATTATTAAAGTTAGTGGCCATCGAAATAATAATGGTTGCCACTTTTGCGTCACTCACTGTCAGTACCGATTCATCGGCTGTTATTTCGCCACCATCATTTATTATTTTTACCCTGGTTTCGAATTCAACTGCACCTTTTACACCTTCATGACTACTAGTAACTCCTGTCATAACCAACTCCTTGTTTTCGTTGGTAGTAACCGTTACTTTTGAAGGCCGGTCAAGCGTTGCCGAAAAATTCAAGGCACCTGATTTATCAGCAGAAATATGGGCAACAATAACCTGGTCTGGGAAAGATGAAAATACTTCAGTTTTGTAGTTTACCTCGCCAACCTGGTAGCTTGTTGAAGCCACAGCCTTTTCCAGGTTTAATTCACGCGAATAATTGGTAACATTATTGTGCCCATCAAAACTCAACTTCAGATTGCCTGCAGTTTGGTATGGCATTCCGTGTGATTTTTTTGTTATAAAATCACGATTAACGAGATCCTGTGCTTCTTTGTATTTTCCATCGAAAATCAACTGACGCACTTTTTCCAACGATACTTTGGCATCCGGATTATCGTTTCGATTGGGTTGTCCGGCCCAGATCGTGTTCTCGTTTAACTGAATAATTTCATTTTCAGGGTCTCCGTATATCATCGCCCCCAAACGGCCATTCCCAACCGGAAGTGCTTCAACCCATTGTTCAGCCGGCTTATCATAGCGCAGCTTAAGTAAAGTTTCGTCTTCGGGTTGTTGCTGTGCGCAGGCGCAAAAGGCAACGAATAGTAAAAATACAAATCTCTTCATCTTTCCAGATTGTTAGCCCTCTTGTTGCTAAGAGGAAATTCTCCTTGATCTATTTTATTCAAAACTAATCCAGTCGATTTCTACCGGATTATCATTTGCGGCTACCACAAAAATATTGTGAATACCGGGTTTAACTTTGCTAATTTTTGTTTTTGATACTGTCATCTCTTTACTTTCCGGCACATTTATTTCTGCCAAAACGGGACCATCCAATGCATCAATTCTCAGTTCTACTTTTCCACCGTTTAATGCACCGGCATTCACCACTACTTTCCCAGTATTTTTCTTTTCAAAATTTACCGTGTTGTATGAAATCCATGCCCCCTTGTTATCAAGTATGGTTTTCCAACCTGCAAAAGTATTTGTGGTGTCGTTAAAAGCTATTGTCGTTCCATTTTCACTTTTTGCGCTGTAACGGTCGAGCTGAATTTTACCGGATGCTTGGGTTACACCAACACCTCGTTTTGTTGGAATAACTTTTTGAATGGTGCCATCAGCGTTAAAAAACAGGCTGTCGACACAAACCGATCGGTTCTTATCAAAATCAGGCGAATAATCGTTATGATGGTAAAACAAATACCATTGTCCGTTGTACTCTACCATCGAATGATGGTTGGTCCAGCATCCTGTTTCCGATTCGTCCATAACCACTCCGGTCATAGTAAACGGCCCTTCAGGGCTATCTCCCATGGCATACTCCAATCGTTCGGTATCATTTTCTACATGTGGAAATGTAAGGTAGTATTTTCCATTTCGTTCAAAAACAAATGGTCCTTCTTTCATCCCTTTTGTGGGTAAATTGTCTATGGCAACAGGCTTCGAAGCCAGCTCTGTCATGTTATCCTTTAGTTTTGCCACATAAATGTTTCCCATCGAATAATACAAATAGGCTTGCCCGTCTTTGTCGATCAGAACATTTGGATCGATACCAAAAATACCTTCAATAGCATTTTCCTCAGGGACATAAGGTCCTTCAGGTTTATCGGCAACGGCAACTCCAATTCCAAAGCCCTTGCGACCGTTAGGACCAGCTGCATTTTTATTGGCCGGGAAATAGAAATAATATTTTCCGTTACGTTCGATACAATCGGGTGCCCACATGCTGTATGATGTAGAATCAACCCATGGCACTTTATTCTGACTAACAATTACACCATGGTCGGTCCATTCGCCAAGATCTTCGGATGAAAACACATGATAATCGGGCATACAAAACCAATTCTCGCGCAGGTTTTTATTGGGTGGTGCCGGGATATCGTGTGAAGGAAAGACATATACCTTACCGTTAAATACACGAGCCGTTGGATCGGCCGAAAACTGATCTCTGATTACTGGATTCTGAGCCAAAACCGTAAACGCCGATACGGCAAAGATTATGGCAAGAGTAAAGGTTTTTTTGATATTCATTTTATATGGTTTTAATCGTTTAATTATTTACAAGATTGAGAACTGTTTCTCCTGTTTTATTCAAATATATCGGTTCGTTCACCTTCAGTTTTATGCGAAAGCTGCTAGAAAGCATGAACTCCATTCATTAACTCTTCCAGGCTACTGACTTTGTCGAACACGCTGTCTGTCACGTTCAAGTAACTCATCCAGGTTATATAATGGCCTTTCCAGTTCATAAGGAACTGGTTGTTTACTGAATTGCTGAAAATATAGCGTACAGGCATCTTTCCATTCCTGTGCGTTCATACTCTGTTCTGTAAGTTTATGCTGAATAGATGCAAATCGTTCTGTATCGACAAAACGCTCTGCCTTATCCCAAATCTGTTGAAATTCCCGCACTTGATTCACACCTTCGTCATAGCGGTAGCATAGCTCATTCCAAAGTGTTCTGCCATTTTTCATTTTATGATCCCACGAAACATGGTGAAACCAAAGTAGAAACGCCTCGGGACAGGTATTCAGGTCGGCTAACTGACCGGCAAGCGGCTCCTGGTATTGACTAATTGCATCGCTGCCCGAAGTCGTACGATCGAATCCAATTCCAAGCGAATCGGCCTGATGATAATAAGGTGGAGTCCAGTCTGCACGCATACCACGCGGAGCCCACCATGGCCCGGGGCCGTAATGTGCATGTGCCGAGAATATGTGGTGAAGCCCTAAAGGCATCATGTAATTAACAGTAGCTTCGTGACTGTTGAGCATCATTTGTTTTACGGGCTGTAAAAACGACAGATTCCACTCCAGCTCATAAGAGCTTGTTTCGTTATCTAAATTTTGTGGTCCGAAAGTAAGTTTCAACCATTCATCGGCTATTTGAGCACTGGTAATTGAATTATCCCAGGCTTGACGACCAAAAGCATACCAATTGGCCTGAGAAAAATCGTGACCACACCAGTTGGCATCGAGCCCGATGTTTGCCACACCCGCAATAGCACTATATTTCTGATTAAAAATACTGCCATCGGTGCAACGTGCAACTGTACTGCCAGCCCCCTCCTGCCAGGTTTCGCTTTTTAGAAATTCTTCCCACATGGTAGCCAGAAAAACCAAATGTACAGATTGGCCTAAATATTCCATTGTAACCTGCAACTCGGGCATTACCGTAGTACTTTTCATTGCGCCAAATAATGGGCTAAATGGTTCGCGTGGCTGAAAATCGATAGGACCGTTTTTAACCTGAATAATCACATTGTCATGAAATTTTCCATCCAGTGGCATAAATTCATTGTACGCTTGTTTAGCACGGTCTTCATCCGATGGATCATAAACAAACGCACGCCACATTACAATAC
The DNA here is from genome assembly GCF_963675065.1 of uncultured Draconibacterium sp. Classification (NCBI taxonomy): domain Bacteria; kingdom Pseudomonadati; phylum Bacteroidota; class Bacteroidia; order Marinilabiliales; family Prolixibacteraceae; genus Draconibacterium; species uncultured Draconibacterium sp. Next base: position 2,521,822 of record NZ_OY775906.1, read on the forward strand.
CATTGTATGGTTCAAGTGCTTCGGCCATCATATTGGCTCCATCGGCGTGAGTACGCCCAAAGTTTTGCGGTCCGGGTTGTCCTTCGCTGTTTGCTTTTACCAGGAAACCTCCAAAATCGGGAATCAAATCATATATTTCTTTTACTTTCTCCTTCCACCATGCTTTCACCTCCGGATCAAGAGGATCGGCAGTTTCGAGGCCGCCAATTACTTCAGGCGAAGCAAAGTTAACAGCCAGGTACGTTTTTATTCCGTAGGGGCGCAGTACATCGGCAACAGCTTTTGCCCGCTCCAAAACAGGCTTGGTTAATATGGTTGGTGAAGCATTTACATTGTTCAGTACTGTGGCATTAATTCCTACCGAAGCATTGGCCCGGGCATATTCCTCCCATAGCTTAACATCTCCTGATGATACTTCCAGCGAATCAATCCCACGCCAAAAAATGGATCGTCCGGCGTATCCCCGTTCAACGCTTCCATCCAGGTTATCCCAGTGGTTTAGCAAACGTAAATTGTACGAAGGATTTACAATTTCTTCAGCAATTGATTCTCCGGTTTGTTGCCTGCGTAAAACTTCGAAAGAACCATATAATAAACCTGCATCAGTTTTGGCTTGTATACTTTCATCGCTTATACGAAAACCATCCTCTTCCAACAGTTTATCTTTTACGATCTTCAACTCGATAAGCTGACCGGCTTTTCCCTGCCAACCATTTTTCAATTCGTTAATTGCAATATCGATGGTGGGCGATTTTTTTGAACACTTCACTTCAACAGGGATAGTGCTTTTGGCTCGCAGCCACAGCTTGTGTCCATTTTCAGCCCTGATTCCGGTACTTATTAAAACTAAAGTTAAAAGTGCTGTCAGTAACTTGCTCATTCTTTCTAATTTTCTTTTTGTCAATTCTATTTCTGGTTCACGATCAGTAATCCGCCGTTGCCAGGAATCGAAATCTTTATTTCCTGACTTTTAGCTAATCGTTCTGTTTCAAGTTTTCCTATTAATCCGGCATCGTCGGTATATATCCGATAATTACTTCCGGCAGCTATCATTGGCAGCTTTATAGTTAATTCCAGGGATTCTTTCTGTGCATTAATACCTGCCACATACCAGGTATCGCCGTGTCTGCGCGCCAACACCACATATTTTCCGGGGTAACCATCTATAAAACGTACTTCGTCCCAGGTGGTTGGTACTTCTTTCAAAAAATTAATGGCCCATTCAGGGGCATCAGTAAGGTTATTAGGCGCCAGTGCAAAATGTTGCACTGCACTTTGAAATAATACAGCTGTAGCCAAAGCATAAACATCCGAAGTCATTCGTTTTGTTCCTCTTCCCGGCGTATTGTTGGCATTGTAAAACTCGTTTAGGGCGCTTCCGCCAAAATCCATGCTACCAACGGTATTGCGGATGAAAGGATGCAAACAACCGTTTAAAGCTTCGATGTCGCAACTGTGCTGTCCGAAATGTAGATTCTCGCTGGCACGAACTGCTTCGGCAGAGGCAAAGTTCGGGAACATCCGTTCCCAGCCACGTGGTAAGGTACAACCGTGAAAAACAACCAACAGCCCATAATCGTTGGCGTCGTATAAAATGTCTTCGTAGACTTTCATTGTTACCTGTTTGTCGCCACCAAAAAAATCAACTTTGATACCACGAATTCCAATACTTTGCATCCAGGCCATTTCTTTGCGGCGGATAATGGTATTATCCATGATTCCACGCGGTCCTTGCGGAGCATCGTTCCAGTAACCATTCGAATTGTACCATAAATACAAAGCGACATCTTTTGAGGCAGCATATTTTGCCAACTCCTCAATTTTTTCACGTCCGATTTGTGTATCCCACAAGGCATCTACCAACACGGTTTCAAATCCCATTGCAGCGCTAAAATCAATGTATTCTTTTTGAACATCAAACGTTGTTGCACCATCCATTTTTATGATCCAACTCCAACTTCCACTTCCGTATTTATATTCTTGCGAGGCCTCGTAAAGTGGCACCACAACATCGAAAGGAATGGTGGTTTCTACTATTGGGGCCAGTGTTTCGCCAACTGTAATGGTTCGCCAGGGAGTAAATCCCGGCAAAGGAATACCGGCCGTGTTTGTGCCGTTTCCGTTATTTTCTTCCTTTAAAGGATATGCGATCGAGTAGCTTTTGTCTTCATTTCCAACCAAGCGGCTGGCACAATAACGGCTGTCAACTCCTGTTTCCGAAATCAGTACCCAACCGGCAGCGTTCACTTTAAACAAACAGGGGAAAGTGTATCCAAATCCCCAGCCGTTTTTTCCCATTTCATCGTCAAGCGTATAATCGGTTTCGTAGCTGGGAGCGGTACGGGCAAAACCTGTCATAGGTTTCATTTGCGGACACAAAAAGGTTGTAGTTCCTTCGGGGAATACAAAGCCCGTTGATTCGCTTTTTACCACGCAACTCCGGGTTTCTTTTTGCGGATGCACTTTATAGCGAAAAGCAATATTATTGTTGCTTACCTGAAAGACAACATCAAAAACTGTTTTATCATTTTTCAGAAATGAAAAAACAGCTTCGTTAGCCGTGTAATCGACCTTGCTTTGTTTTATGTTCCGGAGTTCGTAAGAATCTTTTATTTGATTTGTTTCAACAGATTCGGAAAGGGTAAGTTCTTGTGTAAAATCACCAATATTGGTTTCCATTCCAAGTGGAGATTCATCGATAAAGATTTTACTGTTTAACACAACGCTGTAAACAGGTACTCCATTATTAATTTTCACTGAAACAACAAGTTTCCCGTCAGGACTTGTTATTTGATTTTGTTGAGCTGATATTGGGCCAATAATAAGAATTAAAAATATTGCCAGAATATAATTCTTCACCATTTAAATTAGAATTAGTATTAATTGATTTAGTTCTCTGTACTTCTCTCTGCAACCGCCTGTATCTTTCATTTTTAATGAATCCAGAATCAAACGATTATTTCAAAAACTAAATTAAACCTAAATCAAAGAATCCATATTCTATTTTAGATAATCTAATTCTAATTTTAGATATTATTCCAAAATCCCGTTACGATTAGCCCCAGCCAGCAACACTTTGACCAAATTTATGAATAAAAAGGCCTCAAATGTAATACGCGACAAATCGCTCTCGAATCTGTTACGTATTACATTTTGGGCTCTATCATTAAGTTCTAATTCTTCGATTCAAATTTCCATTCATCATCGTTACACAAACCGCAGTCGTCGCCAACAAACATTTTCGATGCTTCCTTGTCGTCTTTCATTTGCCACTGGTACCAGGCAGTTGCCACTTTAGCAAATTCGCCACCGTGTGGTTCACGATAGGTTCCGCCATGGCCCACATCTAAGTTTGCCACAAATACAGGAACGTGGTTGATGCGTTGGTAGTCGTCCATGCCGTTGTTGTACGCAATATCTGTTTCGCCACCCAAAAGGTAGAGTGTAGGTGTATGTAACTTTTTCAGGTCTTCTTTTTCCAGAGCCGGCATTCCCGGCATTCCTCCGTTTGGAGCTGGTAAAACACCGCTGTTACAAACTACCACTGTAGTTACACGTGGATCGGGTGCCATTTCAAGGGTTTGCAGCCCTCCGCATGACATTCCGCTTACTGCAATATTTTCTACATCTACTTTTTTGTAATACGGACTGTTTTTGTCGCTGTTTTGCGCGATGGCCCAATCAATGGCATCGGCTAACTGCGACGATTGCGAACGGCCACCGCCTTGCTCGCCTTCCGCAGGCATAGGTCCAATGGCAATCACCAAAAATCCGTGCGATGCTACTTCGTTCAGAAAATTAACATGTTCCCATGGCGAGTTGGCACAAGCGCCGTTTCCCCAGGCAATAACGGGTAATTTGTTCTTCTTACCAAAAGCGCTCAAATCCTGAGGCCTGAAAACGGTGTGTGTAGCCAACGAAGGCTCCGAAATCATAATGGCTTTGTATTCGCCGGTTCCCCCGTCTTCAACAATTCGTGAAGCAGGTTCTTGTGCATTAGCTCCTAAAAAAGCTAATGCTGAAAAAATAATGGTAAATACCAGTTGATACTTTCTTTTCATAATACTATGTTTTGTCTTAAAATAATGATTGAATTATTAAATTATTTTAGGTAGCCAACTTCTCTGTAATACCTTTCTGCGCCCGGATGCAAAGGAACGCCAAAGTTTTGCCAAACGGTATTTGGGTCGTAGGTATAAATGCGGATAAACCATTTCAGATGACCGCTATTTTCATCAATTGCTTTGGCCAAATCGTAAGCAGCCTGCTCCGGGGCGTCATCGCGAATAAAAAAAGCTTCGCCGGAACGACCAACTGTTTTTATCCTTCTATCGAGTCCGTTTAACAAACACTGTTGCGCATCCACCAGCTCTGCATCAACATTCTTGTCAACGATTGTTTGAAGCAATTCGTCGGGCAATTCCAGAAAATGCAAATCATATTTTTGACTGATGCTTGTCCAGTATGATGATTCTGGATTCATTGCCGGACTGGCAAGGAAGCCAGAGATAATATCAAAATCACCATCTTTCGCCTCGCCAAGCGAAACGCCATATTTCCCACCCCATGCTTTAATGTCGTCTGGACTTATACCATAAAAGTCTAAAACCGCCTTCATGTTTCCATCGGTTCCCATTATGCGCACAGGCATTTGCTGTTTTTTTATTTGGTCGAAACTTTTAATTCCTGAATCCTTTTTTACAGCAATCAGAAAGTAGAACGGATCCTCGATTTTGGCAACCAGCCGCAGGTTTTTAAACGGTCCTTTCCCCGCCAGCTTTCCGTGATAGGCAGAACTTAGCATGGCACTTGATGTAACACCAAAATCAACAGGTGCATCAACGCGTACATTTACTCCGTCTTCCAAATTAACCTCGTCAAGCGGAGGTGGATAATCGTTTTCTGATACCAAACGCGGCCCGTAAGTGCGGTTACAATTGCGGCAAAGAATTACAGAATACCCAAGCGGTTCCATGGCATCTCTTGCGTAATCGCCCAGCTCTCCCCAGGGACAGCCGTTGGCGCAGGCCGAGGCCATTACCGGTCGTTTAACCGCCCAACCGGTTTCGCCAACATCAATGTCTTCCTGCGCCCAAAGGCTGCCAAACGATGTTACCAATAGAAAAAATAAGGCCACCGGCAATAATTTTACCAATGACCTTTGTATTAAATTTTTCATTATTCAAGGCTATTTACCCATTCTTTGCCTTCGGGCGAACGTCGCCATTCGAAATACTCGTTAAGCACCTCTAACGACGCTGCACTTGGAACCTCTCCCACAAAAGGGGTTGCCCCTTTTAAGTACATCACATCGGGATTTTCGTTACTGAATACCGGCCATTCAGGAACTCCTTCACCATTTGGGTTACCATATTTTGCAAAGTTGGTCCAGTAGTCAACCATTACTTCTGAAAGTGCCAAATCTGACTCATTCTCATGTTGATCTTCGGGCTTCAATCCAAAAACAAAAGCTACATCCTGTCCGTGTGGCGAACCATGTCCGTAACGTGGTGAATCTTCAGGATAATCGGGGTGCTGATCGAAATAGTACAAATACACATCAGATTGTCCGGTTTCCGATTGCAAACGTGCCCAACTCCAGGTTTGCCAGCCAAAAGCGGCATCGCGTGAGAGGTCGCGTGCGGTTTTAGGAACCGTGTTTTCTCCCGCAGGATAAGCTTCAATCAGCTTGTCGGCAAATTTTCCGTACCGTGCTCTTACACCGGCATAATATTGTTCTGGTTCTTTTTCGCGCGAGAAACTTGCTCCTTCATCCGAATTGTAGCCAATAAGCACAGGCACATCGTTGTATTTTCCTTCTTCGTAAAGTTTATACTGATCGTCGGGAATTACATAACCATCAACAACTGGCCATCCTCCGGCCATGCCAAAACCACTTGGCACTTCGTCGGCATCCAAAGCACGAAGTTCAGCCAGACTGGAAACACCTGCTTTTTGCATGTACTCCACTCCATCAGCTTCTGCCTTTTCCAATGTTTTCATATTTTCGCCCGGCATAGTTGAAGGACGGGTTGGCCCAAACGAACCTCCACTTTGCGAAATAGCGCCACTAAACAGACCTTTTGCCAAAGGTGATGCACACAACATACTTACTGAAATACCTCCGGCCGATTCGCCAAAGATGGTCACCTTAGAAGGATCGCCACCAAAAGCAGCAATATTATCCTGTATCCATTGTAAACTGGCAATCTGGTCTAGAATACCGTAGTTTCCTGAAACATGATTTGGGCTTTCAGCACTCAGTTCGGGGTGCGCCAAAAAGCCAAACTGATTTACACGGTAAGCAACACTTACCAAAATTACTCCCTCGTTAGCCAGTATCGCTCCATCATAATACGAAGTTGCTCCGCCACTAAAACCACCGCCGTAAATCCATACCAAAACAGGTAATTTTTCGTCGGCCGTCATTGCCGGAGTCCAGATATTCAGGTACAGACAGTCTTCGCTTTTTCCAGCCGGAGGATTACCTCCCTGCATTGGAGAAGGTCCAAATTCTTTGGTTTCTTTTACTCCTTCCCACTTTTCAGCAGGTTGTGGTGCTTTCCAGCGTAAATCGCCTACCGGAGGTGCAGCAAACGGCACTCCTTTAAAAACCCGAAGCCCATCCTCAATGGTTCCTTCTACAATTCCCTGTTCAACTTTTACCTGCTCGGGCGGAAGCTGAGAACAAGCATTCATAATAACGATGATTGCGATTGCAATTAAATAGAATGTTTTTTTCATTATTGATAGCTATTAAATTTCAGTCTTTTAGTTTGTACAATCAGACTTCGACTACGCTCAGTCTGACGGTCACCCTGAGCGAAGTCGAAGGGTCTTTTATCAATGAATCTAAACTACATTGACGCTTATTATTTTTGTTTGTTATTTCCAAAGATTTGGCAGAAAGCGGTAATACAGTAAGTGCCGCCAGGTTGACCAAACATGACCGCCACTACCGCCCACATAATAATCGTATTCGATGTTGTGATTGTCAAGTGCCTTACACAATCCATCAACTCGTTGGCTAAAAAATCCTTTGGCTTCTTCAGTACCCTGTCCGATAAAAAGGTAATCTACTTTGTCGTTTACCTTCGGATCATTCAGAAATTGTGAAAGCGTAGTTTCTGCAGTTACATCTCCGGCACTTAAAATTCCAAAATTCGCAAATAAATCGAGCGAACGGAAGCCAATAAACATACTGTGTCGTCCACCCATCGACAAACCGGAAATAGCGCGTCCTTTTGGATTTTGAATGGTGCTGTAACTTGCATCAACCAATGGAATAACATGGTTACGCAGTTCTTTTTCAAAAATATCGAAAGTGAGTTCGGCGTGCTGTGGATGATTACGGTGAATCACCTGGTTGTTTGGAATAGCAATAATCATCGGTTTCGCTTTCCCCTCGGCCAGTAAATTATCCAGAATGAGGTTCGCGCGGCCGTCGTAAATCCAGTTCGATGGTAATTCGCCGCTACCGCCCACAAGATAAAGCACCGGGTATTCTTTAGAAGGATCGTAACCCGGTGGTGTGTACACATACATTTCGCGTTCGCCATTGGTAACATCCGAATGATATATGTGGCGTGTTACATTTCCGTGAGGTACGTTTTTGGCATCGTAATACGCCGGGCCGTCGCCGTGCACTATCAACTGGCTATAAGGTGGCATGGCCGTAAAAGCAGCCATTGTGTTGCTCGGGTCGCAAATTTGCATGCCATCAACGTTAAAATGATAAGCATACATATCGGGTTCGAAAGGCCCCACCGTTACCGACCAAATTCCATCTTCACCTTTTTCAAGCGGAAGTGGCTCACGCCCTCTGCCAAGAGCCGTAAGAATGGTTCCATCCGTAATTGTAACCACTTTGGCTTCAGGTGCTTTTAATCGAAAAGTCACCATATGATCGTCGTGCACTTCAGGTGAATTTAAAGGCGCACTAAAGGGAATTAATCCTTCGGTGTCTTTTTGTGGATTATAATCGAGATTAACATTGGCCTGCTGCGCTTGTAATAAAACCGGAAAAAGTAAAAGGCACACCAAAGTTGATAGATTAAAAGTAATAATGGATTTCATCTTATAGGAATTAGTTTTAATAAGTTCAACTTTACGAAATTAAAATATAGTTATAATTAAGTTGAATGATTCATGAATAAATATTTTGTATTTTGACTTTTAAACCGTTTAAAGGTTTAAAAGTCAAAATCAGACTAACTCATGATTTATTTTAACATAATAACAAATCTAGTATAATGAGCCAATGAATCAGGCTCAAATCAATATTAAACATAAAAAAATGACAAAATTATTCAGCTCTTTTTTACCACTATTGCTTTTAGTATGTACCATTGCATTGGGCCAAACCAAAGCTCCTGTTAACATTAACATTAGCAAATCCGATTTGGAAAAAGCAGGAACATCAATTCCCATTGAAATGATTGGAGAGCCGGTTGGCTCAGTTAAGCTATATGAACCCCGATGGGTTGAAGAAACAGATGATACACCTGCACATGGAGTAATTGAAGGATCAATATTTTCAGTCGATCCCAATGGCTGGCCCATTAATTTCAGAGTTATTTTACCATCAATCTGGTCACAACGTGCCATGCAAACAGGCGGAGGCGGTATGAATGGTACAATCACAGTTCGTGAGGGTCGCAATTCAATGCTTAATAAAGGATTTAGCTTATACGGTAGTGATTCTGGTCATCAGGCTGGCGCTATGTGGCCGGGTGCTCCGGCTCCTGAGCACCTGGCTACCGGCCCCGAAGAAGGCGATGTCTGGGCTTTAAACGACGAAGCCATCATGAACATGGGCTACATGCAAATGAAAAAAACTCACGATGCTGCCATGGTTATTATGGAGCGGGTTTATGGTAAACAGCCTGTTTACAATTACTACGTTGGTTCATCGCATGGTGGACGCGAAGGTTTAACAGTAGCACAGCGCTATCCAAAAGATTATAACGGAATCATTTCAAATGTGCCTATTGTAAATTTTTCATCATTAATGTTGGCGCCAGAATTAATGAAGATTCAGGAAAAACCGCTTGAGAATTGGGTAACTCCAGCAAAAGTGAATGCCATACGAGCTGAATTTTTCAGACAATGCGATGCGCTTGATGGATTAGCAGACGGAATCATCAACAACTACTATGCAGCCAGGGCTATTTTCAATGTAAAAGATGGCGTTGGGCCTAAAGATCCATGGGCTGCCCTACGTGCTCCCGGTAATGTTGATCCTGATCCGGAAGACAATTCAGTGAATGCGAAATTGACCGATGGCCAGATAAAAACCATGGAATTCGTTTACAGTCCTTATGAATTTGCAACACCTTTAGCAAATGGTGTAAAATCGTTTGGGATGTGGATACCAACCATTTCGCCCGATGGCTTTGGAATGATTACGGGAAACCGCTACAAAGGACAAGAGGGTGCCGATGAAAATGCAAAAAAACATTTTTCATTGGGAACACTTGGCGTAACCGGTTTTCTGATGCAGGATTTAGAAGCCAATACCCTTGACTATGTTGAAGGGGGCAAATGGAACAAACGCAGAGAAGAGCTATCAGCATGGCTTGATTCTACTGATCCTGATTTGACAGAGTTTTATAACAACGGAGGTAAAATAATTATAACAATTGGAGGAATGGATAATATTGCATCGTCTGGTGCACAAATTGATTATTACCAATCGTTGCTTGACAAATTTGGACGCAAAACCATTGATAAATTTGCCCGCATGTATGTTGCACCTCATGGTGGCCACGGTTTATCAGGCAAAAGCAACAGTGTGAATGGTTTGGGTGAACCTGTTGATGTTAAAAACCTTCCAGGCCCCAATGGCGATGATAATATGAAGTTACTGATGGAGTGGGTTGAAGAAAATAAGGCACCATCCAAAACTCTTGTTATTGATCCGCAAGGTAAAATTAAAACTGAAAAGGAAGGAGAAGGGTATTTGCTGTGCTCGTATCCGAATTATCAAAAATATGTTGATGGACCTGTCGATCAGGTTTCATCGTATGAAAGCGAAGCACCAAAGAAATAGTGGCAATAAAAAAGCTTCAGTTCAAATTGAACTGAAGCTTTTTTTTATTTTTTCAAATAACTATTTAAAAACCCTCGTTGCAAAATCATGCAGCGACTTTCGCCATACCTGCCATTCATGGTCGCCGGGAAAAGAATTAAACTCCACTTCGAGGCCGTTTTCGCGCATCACTTTTACCGCCTTTTTGGTATGTTCAATACGCATATCCTGCTCGCCGCACGAGATGTAGAATAAATCCAGATTTTTATTAAATTTATCCGACTCCGATAAAAGTCCCGGAATTTCTTTTTCAGCATCAAAACCACTTCCCGAAGTTCTGATTCCACCAAACAGTCCGGTGCTAAACACGCCAACAGAACCAAAATATTCGGGGCTTTCCAGTCCAACAAAAAACGACTGCCCACCTCCCATCGAGAGTCCGCAAATAGCACGATTATCAGCATCTGGCAGCGTGCGGTAATTTGTATCGATAAACGGGACGATATTTTTCGTCATTTCTTCTTTGAAAGGAGCCATTCCCTTACTACTGTAGCCGCCAAAAGTCCGGCCTGGTGCTGTAACGTTTCCGTTGGAGATGACCACAATCATTGGTTTGGCTTTTCCTTCGGCAATCAGGTTATCCAGTATAATATCGGTTTTTCCCTGCACAGCCCAACCGGTTTCATCTTCCCCTCCACCGTGCTGAATATAAACCACCGGATATTTCTCGCGGGAATTTGTATCGTAGCCCGGAGGCGTATAAACAAAGAGACGTCTCCAGCTTTTGGTGTATTCCGAATAGTAGTATTTCGAACTTAAAGCACCGTGCGGAACATCTTTTATTGTATAAAAATCAATGCCTTTTTCAGGAATCTCAATGGCACTGGCCATTCTGCCCATACCGTAAAACGACTCACTTGCAGGGTCGGCAACTTTTACTCCGTCGATAACCAATGAATAATAGTGAAATCCCGGAACCTGCGGATCGGTTGTAACACTCCAAACTCCCTGGTCATCTTTGGTCATATCATACAGCTTTCCCAAATCAATCTGAACTTTTTTAGCATCAGGAGCCTTCACCCTGAAAATCACACTTAAATCAGTTTGAATTTTAGGATATTCAGCACCGGCCACATTACTTGTAGCTGGTACTGATTTTTGATTCTCTTGTCCCAAACAAAACATACTTGCCTGAGCAATAATCATTAATATTAACAGAAAGTGCTTCATTTATAACAATTTATTTCTTTTGAAAAAGAAGTTGAGCAAAACCATACAAGCTTTTTCTCCACGTTTGAAATTCATGTGCCGTTCCGGGTGCTTCGTAATACACATTATTAATACCTGCATTATCAAGCGCCTCATGAATAGCCCTGCCGGAACGGGGACCTTCTTTTGACCCCATCGACACGTAGAACAATTTTACCTGCTTGTTAAATTCGTCGGGTTTTGCCAGCAAGCCATTATAACCGGTTTCAACGCCTGGAAATCCAAACGGAGCACTAAAAACACCAATGCTGGCAAACTTATCGAGATTGGCCTGCGAAATTTGGTAGGTTTGTGTTCCCCCCAGCGAAAGACCAGCAATTGCCCGGTTTTCGCGATCGCTTAATGTTCTGAACTGTTTATCGATTGTAGGAATCAGATCGGTGATAATGGTTTCTGTAAATTCATCCCAGAAATTAGGTCCTTGCCCGGGAGCTCCCGGACGTCCCGGCCCCTGTCTTTCAGGTTTGGGAAGTATTTTACCCGATTTATCGCGAATGGGCGTATTAAAAGCTCTGGCAATTCCACCATCTTCCATTACAATAATCATTGGTTTTGCTTTGCCCTGGGCGATTAAATTATCGAGAATGAAATTAGTGCGCCCCTGATTTGGCCATGCGCGCCTGTCTTCGCCCATACCGTGCTGCAAATAAAGCACCGGATATTTTTTATCAACATCCTTGTCGTAACCCGGAGGGGTATAAACATAAGCATGACGAGGCTCGTTGAACGATTTTGACCAATAATAAACTGAACGAACCTGGCCATGAGGAACATTCTTTATATCGTAAAAATCAACTCCTGCTTCCGGGATTTCCATTCCACTCATAATGCGGCTTGCACCAAAAAATGTTTCACTAAAAGGATCGGCAACGTCTACACCATCTATTTTTAAGGTATAATAATGAAACCCCGGATCCTGTGGCTGAGTTACGCCTGTCCAAACACCATCGTCGCCTTTCGTTAGTGGAACATTTCCAAGACTAACTGAAATACTGGTTGCTTCAGGTGCTTGTATGCGAAAATATACCTGCCCTAAAGAATCGACACGAGGATACTCGGCTCCTAATATATTGGTTGACGCAGGTTTTGTTCCTGCAGGAAAATCATTGTTTTGTGTATGCCCTACTGAACTTATTACGAACAGTAGAAGCACTAAAATAAGATTCTTCATTTCTTGATTTAATTAATTATTTGAACAACAACTGGGCATACTGATGTAAATCCCTGCGCCAGGTTTGCCACTCGTGGGCAGTTTCAGGCGACTCATAATACACATAATCGATGCCCTGTTTTTCGAGCATATTTCGGAAAGCACCAACTGAGCCGGGAAAAGGTTCTGGTTCTTTGGTTCCCAAACCCAGCCAGAAAACTTTCATCTGCTTATTTACAGATTTCCCGTTTTTAAAGGCTCCGTTTAAAAAAGTTTCCACATTAATTTCGTCGGAACTAGGGTAATTGGATGTACCGCTAAAACCGCCGTAATAAGCAAACTCATCGAGGTTGTTCATACAAATTCGCATGGTTTGATTGGCGCCCATCGACAAGCCCGCAATGGCGCGATGCTCACGATCAGCAATTGTTCGGAAGCGTTTATCGATCATCGGAATGATTTCGTTCATCATCACCTCTTCGAAAACCATGGCAGGACGACCGCCGCCTGAACTTTGTGGTTTATAGGCATAACCGTTGTCCATAACAATAATCATAGGCACCGCTTTTTGGGCTGCAATCAGGTTATCCAAAATGCGGTTTGCATGTCCCTGGCTTGCCCATCCGGTTTCGTCTTCAAAACTTCCGTGTTGCAGGTAAAGTACCGGATATTGTTTTTTTTGATTATCGTTGTACTCTGCAGGTGTATAAACAAAACAACGGCGAAACGACTGCGTAATTTCAGAGAAATAGGGCTGCTCGCTAACCATACCGTGTGGCACATCTTTCAGCGCATAAATCTCCATGTCGTCGGCCGGAATTTCGATACCACTTCCCCAGCGGCCGGCACCATAAAAATATTTGGTTCCCGGATCGGGTACCGAGGCTCCATCAACATTTAACTGGTAGTAATGAAAACCAACATCCTGAGGTTCCGATTCACCAGTCCACACGCCGTTTTCGTCTTTTTTCATTTCATATTTTACGCCGCCAATATCGAGTCTGACATTGTTGGCTTCCGGTGCTGAAATCTGCGCACGAACCCGGCCCTCAGAATTCACCTGAGGAAATTGTTTGCCGGGCTGATTTACCGATGACGGCTGAAAATCCTCAACCACATCCTGAGCGGCACAAATTCCGCTTATGAATAGAGCCGCAATTAATATGACTATATTCTTCATAAGTTATTCTTTAAACAGTAGCGGAGCCAGTTGATACAAACTTCTGCGCCAGGTTTGAAACTCGTGTGCAGTGCCTTCCGAAACATACGAAACCGCGTTGTAACCGGCATCTTTTAATACTTTGGCCGCATTTTTCACTCCATCCGGACGTTCTTTGCTACCACAACTGATAAATACCAGCTTCAGGTTCGAATGATCTTTGATATCCTCAGGAGCATAAACGCCACCACTTAACAGCGCATAATACGAAAACACTTCCGGTCTGTTCAATGTGATATCTTTTGTTTCCATACCACCCATCGACAGACCAGCCATAGCGCGGTGTGCCTGATCAGGAATAGTTCGGAATTGCTCATCAACATATGGAATCAGCTCATCTACCAAAACCGTTTGAAACGGAGTAACGTCGAAATTACGCAGACCGCCAAATTTGATTTCGTTGGTCATTCCGTAGGTATTCACAATGATAAACGGATCAATTTTACCTTCGGCTATCAGGTTATCCATAATCAGATTGGCACGTCCCTGGTTCATCCAGGCTGTTTCATCTTCGCCCCAGCCGTGTTGCAGGTAAAGCACAGGGTAACTTTTTGACTGATTTTTATAATAACCCGGAGGTGTGTAAACAAAAGCCCTGCGCGAAGTTTCGGTACTTGGCGAAGGAAAAAGTACCTGCTGAACATGTCCGTGAGGAACATTTTTCAGGGCATAAAAATCCTGGTCGTGTGCAGGAATTTCGATACCGCTTTCCCAACGTACCGATCCGTAATAGTTCAACGCTCCCGGATCATTAAAAACACCACCATCGATGGTTACGTGGTAATAATGGAAACCTTCGTCCATTGGGCCGGCAGTGGTTCCCATCCATACGCCTTCGTCGTTTTTGGCAAGCGGAGTTCCGCCTCTTGTTCCTCCTAAACCAAGGCTTACTACCACACTTTGTGCTTCGGGAGCTTCAATGCGGAAACGCGCGTATCCCTGCGAGTTTACCATGGGATATTCTTTTCCGGGTTGGTTTAATGTTGATGGTTTAAAGTCTTCTTTTATGGCCGGTTTTTCGCTTTGAGCGATACACAGCGTAAGTGAGAAAACAAAGAACACGATTAATGTTGAGATGTATTTCTTCATGTTTTTAAAATTATTTATTTACAGTTGATAGTTCACTATTTTAGGCAGAATTAATCACAAGCCGTTGATAAACAGCTCGACTCCGCTCACTGAGATAATCAGATTGAACGAAGTCGAAAACAGGTTCTAGCTTTTCTTTACTAATCCTACCGGCATGTTTTTAATTTTTGAATAATAAAGGAGCAAATTGATAGAGGCTACGGCGCCAGCTTTGCCATTCGTGGGCAGTTTCAGGCGACACATAAAAATGAGTGTTCATACCGGCTTTTTTAAGCGCTTCGGTATTTTCCTTTGGACCTCCCATTGGCCCGGAGCGCGGATTCTCAATCTCGCGACTTCCGTAGCTGATGAAAAGCAGTTTTACTTTTTCCTTAAAATCAGGATGTTGCTCAATGTCTTCCATGGTAATGCTGCCACCGCTAAACATTCCCACATTCGAAAAAACATCAGGATTGGCCAGTGTTATAACACGTGTTTGCATACCTCCCATCGAAAGACCTGCCATGGCACGGTTTCCGGAATCGGCCAGCGTGCGGTATTTCGAATCAATCATCGGAATAATATCCTTCAGCAAAGTGTTCATAAAACCATCGGCCCAACCTTGAGGTGGCCACTGTGCCGGGCGTTCGCCGGCTTCGCGGTTACGTGGTGGCCTTGGCATTGCCCAGGTACCGTTGTCCATAACAATGATAAACGGAACGGATTTACCATCGGCAATCAGGTTGTCCATTATCAATCCAGCGTGTCCCTGGCTTGACCATCCGGTTTCGTTTTCGCCACCACCATGTTGCAGATACAACACCGGGTAACGTTTTTCAGGATTTTCGTCGTACCCCGGAGGTGTGTAAACAAAACACCTGCGCATGGTCTTGTTGCTTTCCGAGAAATATTGAAGCTCGCGTACTTCTCCGTGCGGAACATTTTTCAGGGCATAAAACTCCTGGTCTTGTGCCGGAATTTCAATACCACTTCCCCAACGGCTGGCGCCATAAAAATACAAGCTGTTTGGATCGGGAACGGCAGCTCCGTCAACCCAAAGCTGGTAGTAATGAAAACCTTCGTCCTGTGGTGCCGATTCGCCGGTCCACACACCGTTTTCATCTTTAACCAAGTCGTACTTTACTCCGCCAATATCAAGCTGAACTTTTTCAGCCTCAGGCGCTGATAGCTGAGCGCGTACCCGTCCTTCGGAATTCACCATTGGGTATTCTTTTCCTTCCTGATTAGTTGAAGAAGGTTTAAAATCCTCAGCTGCTGTTTGCGCTATGGCAAATAATGCAGAAAAGGCCAGCAATACCGTTAAAATAAAAGAATATCGTTTCATCTCATTAAAATTGTTTAGTTCATTTGTATTCGATGTAACTCCCGATGAATTTTAATTCTTCTTTCCTGTGAATTTGAAGAATAAAAATTCATGCTCGTTTCATATCTCTGGAATTGATTGTTTCGAAATCGTTTAGTTTTTAAATACCAGTTGAGCAAACTGATAAAGGCTGCGACGCCATGAATGCCATTCGTGTGCGGTTCCGGGCGACACATAAAAATGGGTGTTCATACCGGCTGCTTTTAATGCTTCGGTGTTGGCTTTCGGATCGCCACCAAAACTCATTCCGCGGTTTTCAAGCTCGCGACTGCCGTAACTAACAAACAACAGTTTAACATTCTCTTTAAAAGCAGGAGTGTTCTCAATATCTTCAGTGCTTATGCTTCCGCCACTAAACATACCAACCTGCGAAAACACTTCGGGATTAGCCAAAGTAATTAAACGTGTTTGCATACCTCCCATTGATAATCCGGCCATGGCACGGTGGGCAGGGTCGGCAATAACACGGTAATTAGCTTCCACATAAGGAATCAAGTCGTTAATAAGAACTTTTTTGAAATCGGCAGAGAAATCAAAACCGCCCATCGGTCCACCACGTCTTCTTTGTGTTGAATCGGCTTGTGCACCTCTTTCAGGACGCGGCCCGCGTGGCCTTTCAAAGTTTACGCTGCTGTTTTCCATTACAATGATAAAAGGAAGTGCTTTTCCTTCGGCAATTAAATTATCCATAATTAGCCCGGTATGTCCCTGGCTTCCCCAGCCTGTCTCGTTTTCGCCCATACCATGTTGCAGGTAAAGTACAGGATAATTTTTCGACTGGTCTTTTTGGTAACCAGGAGGCGTGTAGATGAATGCACGACGCACTTTATCCGACGATTTTGAATAGTAATGTACCTCGCGCAAATCGCCATGAGGAACATCTTTTAAGGCAAAAATATCCTGATCGTCGGAAGGAATTTCAATACCACTTCCCCAACGACCTGCTCCGAAAAAATACAGGCTGTTTGGATCGGGAACCGCAGCTCCGTCAACCCACAACTGGTAGTAATGAAAACCTACGTCCTGTGGTGCTGATTCACCTGTCCATACGCCATTTTCGTCTTTTACCAAGTCATACTTCACTGCGCCAATATCAAGCTGAACTTTTTCAGCTTCAGGTGCTGAAAGTTGAGCACGAACCCGGCCTTCGGAATTTACCATTGGGTATTCTTTACCTTCTTGATTTACTGAAGAGGGTTTGAAGTCCTCTACTACTGATGATGATTGTGCGGTGCAAATCCCGCTGGCCATCAAATAAATTCCGATTAAATTTAAAATTAAATATCTCATAGATTGTTTTTAAAAAATTATGTTTTACTGTTATAGTCCACTGTTTGTAATCCGGAAATAATCGAAAGCCACGTCAAACGGCGAATCCAGTTTCGTTGTATCAGAATCAAACCAGTAAATGCTTTTCATATAACCGGTAATAATTCCATCGCCCACCATTAAGCCTGTTTTTATGTCTTTTAATGCAAGATCAGCTGTTCCCAGAATTTCAAAATTTTCGCCATCCAACGAATACGAGGCCGTGTAAATACTTCCTTTTTTATCGAGTTTGAGTACCAAAGACTGGTCGCCGGTAATTTCGGTTTTCAGGTTGAAAGAAGCCAGCGATTTTGCAATGCCGTTTTCTTCTATCATCAAATCAATGGTACCGGGTTGCGGCTCTCTTTGACGTGTAGTTTTTACAACTGCACGGAACATGAATTTCACAAAATTATCATCATTCTGATAGGCCAGAATCCCAGCATTTTCAGGTTGAGAAGGCATACGAGAAGCGGTCAGTTTTGTTTCGGCAGTCCAATCGTTATTGGCACTTTGCAACAATATGTTTTTGGCATTGTTGGTACCTTCCGAAACATCGCCAACTTCGCTGGTAATGGTAAGGCTGCCATCATTTGCCGAAAGGCTTTGTGTTGCAGCATTTTCCCTGATCCATTGCCACTGGCTTCCAACAGCACCGTTAAACTCGTCGCTCACTGCTTCCACATCAAAATTGAAATAGTATGTATTGGTTTCAAGCGTAATGTTATCGATGAATTTCACCACGGCAGTTCCCGGAATTTGTTTTGCCTGCTGAATATCAACAGTAATTCCTTTTCCGGCAGCCGTTGCTTTTAGTTCTGGTATTTTGTTTTTATCTTTTAACAGATAGCTGTATGCTTTTACCTCTTTATTGAATTCTTCGATGGATTTGCCGTTTACCAAAATTGATTTTGGATTTAGGTCGGGCATAACTTTTACAGGATAGCTGCTTGATTCAGTTACACCGTCGATGGTTACATAAGCAAATACCGATGCTACACCCACTCCGGTAGCGGTTACTTTGCCGTTTTCATCCACGCTTACCACCGCCGGATTGTTGCTTTTGTATTCAATTTCAGCTTTCGAAATATCGTAGAAACTATCATCCGACAGGACAGCAGTTACACTTGTTTGAGCTGTATTTCCGGGGCGCAATATCATCTTATCGCTTTCGGCAACAACGGTTGTTAACACCGGTTTGTAATCGCCGCTCATAACTGCCTTGAGTTCGGCTTTTATATCTTTTGAAGATGCCCCGATTTCGAAAATATAACTTCCCTGATCGAAGGTAATTTTACCGGCTTCGGCATCCCAAAACCAAAGGTCGTCGCAATCAATATCAATGGAAACGCGTTTTGTTTGTCCAGCCGGAATGGTTTCACGTTTAAATCCTTTCAGACGTTTTATCGGGCGCTCCAATTCTTCCGGACTGTCGGGTGTTTTTACATACACCTGCACCACCTCGTCGCCGTCAACCGCGCCTGTATTTTTTACATCAACACTTATGGTCACTTTATCATTAGGTGTAATTGTATTTTTACTGATGGCAAAATTGCTGTACTCAAAAGTGGTGTACGACAAACCATAGCCAAATTCGTAAGAAACCGGTTTATCGAAATACCAGTACGTTCTTCCGTTCGAGCCATCGCCACGAAGGGTGTAGTCGTTAAATCCGGGCAGGTCGTTTAAGGATTTGTGCCAGGTAACATTCAATTTTCCGCCAGGGTTTACATCGCCAAATAAAATGCGAGCCATGGCGGTTCCCTGTGCCTGTCCGTTGTAGCCGGTCCAGATTATTCCCGGAATATTCGGGTTATTTTTAAACTGCTCCACTTCCACCATTCCCATGGTTTGCATCACCACAATGGTGTTTGGATTTTCGGCAGCAACTGCCTCGATAAGTTTGTTCTGGTTTCCGGGTAAAGTAATCGAAAAACGATCGGACTCTTCGCGACCGGTACTTTGATCGGTACCCACAAAAACCAGCACCACATCGGCAGTAGCAGCCATTTCAAGTGTTGCGGCATCTGTTGCAGGGCTTTCGGCTTCGCGGTAAACCAGCACCAGTGTTTGCGGCCCGGTAATTCCCAACGTATTTATTTTTACCGACACATTTTGTGGCCGTGCAAACCCCGGAAATCCACCGCCTTGCTGAACGGCCTCGATCTTTTGCGTTGCCAAAATATTTCCGGTTGCAGAGCTAACACGCACTTCGAGCAAACCACCATTGCCCGAGGCTGCCACGTTAAAACGAATGGAATCTACGTCGGTAATATCAACATTGTCGTAAGCTGTCCAGTCGCCATCTTTTACTCCGCGAATTGAGGTCCGGCCAAAACGAGCCGCCACAATTAATCCGGGTGCCGAATCATCGTATTTTGTAGCATCAAATTCGGCTACCACTTCGCCGTTTCGTACGGTGGAAAAAGCATTCATGGTCAGGAAATCGGTGTTTCGATCCGTATTTCCTGTTGATGTAGAAACCACTTCAATGTCGAGGTTATGCTCTTTTATATAATTCTGAATTCCCAAAAGCGGCGAAATACTCAAATGAGGTTCAATTGGCCCCGAGTAATCTCCCAGCTCCACTTTATCGGCCTGTGGCCCCAGTACTGCAATTTTTTTGATGTGTTTGGTATTAAGCGGCAATGCCTTTTCAGCGGGCGCTACAGTCACTTCATTTTTTAAGAGAACCGGTGTTTTTGTAGCCACTTCAATGGCCAGATCGTTGTGCGCCGGATCATTCACAATATTCGGTTTTATACCTGCATAAGGAACAATTTCAGCTGGGTCGAACTCACCCAAACGCATTCTTATGGTAAAAATATTAATTAGCGCTTTATCGATATCGGCTTGCGTCATCATACCTTTTTCCAAAGCACCCAGGGCATGAGCCTGATACACGCCGCCACAGTCGGTGTCAACGCCCGCTTTTAGACCCAGCGCCGCTGCTTCCTCATAACTTTCAGTAAAATGATGTCCGCGTACAATGTCGTCAATTGCACCACAGTCGCCGGTAACGTAACCGTCCATTCCGTAGGTTTTTCGGGCAACTGTATCCACCAAATATTTACTGGCCGACATAGGAACGCCGTTAACAGCACCATAAGCAGTCATTATTGAAGGTAAATCGTAATCGCGAATCAAAGTCCGGTAAGGAAGCAGGTAAAACTCGCGCATATCACGGTCGTCCATATCCGAGCTGCCCGAGTGCCGGTTAAACTCGGTATTGTTGGCAAAATAATGTTTGCCACAAGGTACCGTTTTCAGGTAGTTGGGGTCATCGCCCATTAAACCCTGAATAAAACCTGTTCCGATTTCAGAAACCAAAAACGGATCTTCGCCAAAAGTTTCGGCAGTTCTTCCCCAACGCGGGTCGCGGGCCGGTTCAATTACCGGAGACCAGTAGGTCAATGTAAAAATCAAGTCGTGGTTAAATCCGCGGGCCTCATCCGAAACTACTTTTGTTTCGCGTTTAATCAGCTCCGGGTCCCAGGTTGCACCCACGGCCACACTGTTTGGAAACGAAGTGGCTGTCATTCCGCTGTTATTGTTTCGTCCCATAATGCCGTGAAGCGCTTCACCCCACACATCGTAATGGTTTACACCAAGCCGCGGAATTGGCGGCATAGTATTTCCTAACTGACTTTGTTTTTCTTCGGGAGTCATCCGCGAAACAAGGTCGATGGCACGCTCTTTAAACGAGTAAGCCGTATTGAGGTAGATCGGTTTCTTTGCCATTTGGCTTTGTGGAATAAAAGCCAGTGCAAACAGCGAAAACAGTATTAAAATGAGGGATGTTGATCGTCTAAAATTCATAATCTAATATTGGAGTATTGTTTATTTAAAAGGAATCTCGATTTGTGTAAATGAATGCGCCGGGAAACTGTATAACAAGGTATTTCCTCTAAAACTTACCTGTTCTGATTCTACCTGAACAGGCTGCGCATCTTTTGTATTTCTGGTGTCAATCGATTCAGCATTGATCACGTTTGCCGTTGCTTTTCCGGCATATTCACCACTTTGTATATCGATATTGGTTTCAATGGCATCGGTTTCGTGGCGGTTTACCACATTTAATATCACTTTGTTATCTGCTTCATTCAGTACCGCTGTTACATCGAGGTAAGGAATGTTTTTGAAAACCTCGTTGTCATAATCATCACAAATGGTTTTTACATCGAGCGCGGTACCCAATGCATTGTGCGAATACAACGAAAAAGTATGAAAGACCGAGTTTTTGAAATCGCCTTCCGGTGAATTGCCCACCAGGTTGGTAATCATGGTTATGTTGGCCATTTTCACCACATCGGCATGACGGATGAAAGAATTCAAATGCTGCGCCAACATCAGCGAACTGAGCAGCCCTCCAAAACCCGGAGAATATTCATCAAAAGAAATGTAAACCGGACGTTCGGATTCTGATTTCACCATGGCTTTTTTGATGAGTGCCTGTGTGGTTTCAATTTTTTCGTCGATATCCAATCCCAGCGACATGTGATCGGAAAAAACCTGATTTGACCGCCCACCCGGCAGTGCTTCGGTTGCATAGCGGTGTACCGATAAATAATCGATTTTTCCAATCATTTTATCCAGAACGTAGTCGTTCCAGTCCACCCAATCGTTTCCGGGGCGGTACAAGGAAGCGCCCGATGCCACCAGCTTAATATCTTCATCCAGCAGGCTAATCAGTTTTCCGGCTTCCAACGCCCATTTACAGTAGTCTTCGGCGCTTTTCTGTCCCATTTGCCAAGGGCCATCCACTTCGTTACCCAAACCTACATATTTTACATTGAAAGGTTTTTCGTTACCGTATTTTATTCGCAAATCGGCGTAATAAGTTCCGGCTTTTCCGTTACAATATTCCACCCAATTGCGGGCATCGTCGAGGGTTCCCGTTCCGCCGTTTACACAAAGGAAATTATCAGCCCCAATCAGGCTGCACAATTTGACGTACTCGTCAGTTCCCATCTGGTTGCGTTCTATTTGTTTCCAGGCCAGGTCCATTTTTGCCGGACGCTGGTCTTTTGGACCTATTCCGTCTTCCCAGTTGTAGCCCGAAACAAAATTTCCACCGGGCCAGCGAACACTGCGAACATTTAATTCTTTTAACAAATCAATAAAATCCTGACGGAAGCCGTTCTCATCGGCAAACGGCGATTCAGGATCGTAAATACTTCCGTACACCACAGTGCGAATAGGTTCAACAAAAGCGCTGTAAATGTTTGGGTCGACAGTATCAATCTGACGATCCGTATCGATTTTTATACGAGCATTTTGTTGCGCAAAAGCTGCTGCTGAAAGCATTAGAACTGCCATCAGACAAAAGGTAAGTTTTACTATTTTTTTCATCTTATTAAAATTGTTCGTTTTTTATGGTATAAGATGGAACTCGCATGATTTTAATTACCCGCCAATGTGTGAAGGCTTTCTCATACTCGTTTCATTTGTCAGGTTATTATTTCGACGGAATTTAGCCGGCGAATGTTTATTGTTTAGTTCTCATTCTTTTAAACTCACAGTAATTCAGTATTTATTAGTTGTACGTAATCATTCTCGCCTACGAGAATGATATTTTTGTCATTTCCTGAAATCGCCTGGATTTCAGCCTCAGTAATTTTGTATAGCTGATGGCAATGCGAACAGGACGGAATAGTCATTAGTCGGCCATGTGCCAGCAATAAAAGATATTGATCGTTTGTTGTGTCGTAAAAAATATCCCGGGGTATTTCATTTAGTTTTGCTTTAAAACCTTCCTCATCGGTATACACCAATGGGCGTTCAGTCCAAACGCTTCCTTTTGATGAAAAATACAAAACAGGTTCCCCATCAGTATTTTCACCCACCACTGCAATTTGATTTTGGGTAACCAGTATTTTACTGAAAGTACACGATTGGTAATACCCTTTGTACATTTCATTAAAATCGATTACGTTCCATTCTGTTCCATTGCTGGTATAAAAAATATCGCCATGGTCCGTAAGTCCATAACAATAAGCTTCGTTTGATGATAAGGATAGAATGTTTCCTTTTAGTTCCACGTTGGCAAATTCCAATTTTTCGTCTAAAGATCCAGTTCGCAATTCTCCTGAATTATAGCCTGCCAAAACTTTGTTTTTGAAAAGGGTCAGGCAATTCACGGCTTTGACTGTTCCCGAGTGGATTGGTTTAAAAACTTTATCTTCATTAGCAAAATAAATTTTCCCATCGCTGCCTGCAGAAATAAGGAAATCTTCGTTGGCAGCAACAGTGTTAAATGTTACATTTTGCATTGCCTGAAACTGAACAACCTTGCCATCAGCTGAAATCCAATTAATGCAGCCATTTTCTGAAATAGCTACAAATCCATCACCGAAAGCTGTGACCGACATGGTCTCCAAATTTTTATCTACATAAAAATCAGAAGAAAAAGAAAACCCAAAACCAAAACAGGCAACCACTAATAATAACGGTTGTAACAGTTTTGATATCGGGTTTCTTCGCTCCATAATCTGGATATAAAAAGTGCTTATTTTAATCCGCTGTTATCAATTCTGAAATAATCAAATGCCACTTCAAATGGCGATTTTTGCTGACTGTCTTGCTGCATAAACCTGCTGAATCGCGCCATGCGGGCAGGCAATACACCGTCGCATACTAACATTCCAGCCTGAATATTTTTCAGGACAACACTGGCAGTTCCAACTTCTTCATATTTCTTTCCGTCAGCTGAGCAGAAAGCGGTGTAAGTATCTCCTTTTTTCACCAGTTTCAGTAGCAGCGTATTGTTGTCTTTTATGATTCCATCCATGCTGATGTTCACGGCAGATTTCTCATCGCCGCCGTATTCAACCGAGAGTTCAACAGCGCCGGGTTGCTCTCCTGCCCCGCGGCCAAATCCTCTTCTGCCAAAACTTGCCTTGTACACCAGTTTCACAAAATTGTCGTCGTCCTGATAGGCAAGCAAACCTGCATTTTCAGAAAATCCCATTGGTTTTCGCGAGCACACAATTTTAGTTTCGATGGTCCAGTCGGTGTTGGCACTCTGCAAAATCATGTTCTCTGCATCGTTACTTTCGTCTGCGATACCCCCTTTGGCACTGGTAATAACCAGCGAACCTGCTTGTTTTGTTAAGCTCAGGTTTTCCTCATTCCAGCGAACAATATTCCACTGCTTACCCAATTCTGCAGCTTTAAATTCGTCGCTTTCTGAGGCCAGACCAAAATTCACGGCATATTCATTTCTATCAAAAGTGATGTGATCGATCAGTGCAATGGATGCGGTTCCCGGCACGCCATCGGCCTGCTCAATTGCCACTTCAACATTTGCATCGTTTGCCAAGACCTCAACCACAGGTGCCTTATCAGAACTATTTTTCATCAGGTAACTGTATTGCGTCATTTCCGGGCTGAATCCTTTCACCGCTTTGTTGTTCACTTTTATTGATGCCGCTTTCAGATCGGGCATAACTTTTACGGGGAAACCGTCGGATTTTGTTTTTCCGTCAACAGTAACATGCGCGAAGATGGTAGCAACGCCTGTTCCTGTTGCCATAACTTTTCCATTTTTGTCTACTTCAGCAACAAGCGGATTATTGGAGCTGTAAACTACCTGAGCCTTCGAAATGTCGTAGAAACTGTCGTTGGTCATAGCCGCGGTAACACTGGTTTGTGCGCTCTCGCCTTTTCGGAGTACCACCGTGCCACAATCGGCAACAACGGTTTTTATTTCAGTATTCGCTTTACCACTCATTGTGGCACTTACTGTTCCCTTAATATCTTTTGAGGATGTTCCGATTTCGAATACATATTTTCCCTGATCATAGGAAATTTTATCCGCTTCCATATCCCAAAACCAAAGGTCGGCGCAGTTGATGTCGATGTCAACAGTTTTGGTCTGCCCCACCGGAATGATAACACGCTGAAATCCTTTCAGTCGTTTGATCGGGCGCTCCAATTCTGCGGGACTTTCAGGAGTGGTCATGTAAATCTGTACCACTTCGTCGCCATCGTAAATCCCGGTATTTTTCACATCAGCACTGATGGTAATTTTATCGTTTGGTGTGATTTGGTCTTTGCTGATCCTGAAATTACTGTATTCAAAAGTGGTGTATGACAATCCGTATCCGAATTCGTAAGAAACATCTTTATCGAAATACCACAACGTCCGGCCATTTTTATTGGCTCCACCACGAAGTGTATAATCGGTTAATGGCGGAAGATCGTTCAACGATTTGTACCAGGTCGCATTGAGTTTCCCTCCGGGATTGGCATCGCCAAACAAAATGCTTGCAATGGCATCGCCCTGCGCCTGTCCATTATAACCTACCCAGATAATTCCGGGAATATTTTGCAGATGTTTGAATTCCTCTACTTCCACACATCCCAGCGTTTGCATAACAACAATGGTATACGGATTTACGGCTGCCACCGCTTTAATCAGATCAGCCTGGTTACCCGGAAGCAACAAGGTCAAACGGTCGGCCTCTTCCGTAGCTGTTTTTTCATCGGTACCAACAAATACCACAGCCACATCGGCATTTTTAGCCGTTTCAATGGTTGCGTCATCAATCGGAGCATCGTTGGGTGCCGAGTAACAGAAATACAAGGTTTGCGCTTCGGTAACACCAAGTTTGTTCACCTTCATTTTCATCATACTTCCACCGCCATATACACCTCCGGCGCGTTTTCCTGAAGCAACGGTAGCGTTTAAAGTAGCCACCAGGTTTCCGTCGGGCGAACCTACTCTTACTTCAATAATTCCACCTTCTGTTGGAATATTCACCACAATTCCCATGCTGTCGACATCCGCCAGATCAATGTTTTCGTAGGCTGTCCACGAGCCATCGTCAATGGTTCTCACCTGCACCGTTTCGCCCATTCCTGAGCCCACGGTTATTCCTGCTGAGGCTGCAGAGTATTTTGTAGCATCATGTTTACTTACTGAACCGTTGCTTTTATAAAGCTCAAAATTTGCTACGTACAACAGGTTACTTTTACTTAAAGTATTTCCTCCTGAACTGTGTACTACTTCGGTATCATATCCTTTTTCTTCCAGGTATTTTTCAATTCCGTTAAGTGGAGAAATCATGTTATCGGCTTCCGGTCGTCCGGAATAAGGGCCAAGTTCCACTTCGTCGGCCTGTGGCCCGATCAGAGCAATTTTACTTAACTCTTTTGGGAATAATGGAAGCGCCTGCCTATTGGTTGCTGCCAACATATTGTTCTTCATCAACACTGGAGTTTTTGTGGCAATTTCTTTTGCCAGCTGTCGGTGCGCCTCCGAGTTAACGGTTGTTGGCGGGAACAGCGCATACGGAACCTGTGACGGCGGATCAAACTCCCCGGTTCTCATTCTAATGGTAAAAATGTTTAGCAGTGCGCGGTCGATATCGGCCATCGAAATCAGGCCTTGATTATACGCATCGATAGTACTGCGCTGGTACACATTTCCACAATCGGAATCAACACCAGCTTTTAAACCCTCTGCAGTTGCCTCTTCTCCGGTTTCAACATAATAGTGTCCGGTATAAATGTCTTCAATAGCAGCACAGTCGCCGGTAATGTAACCTTTCATTCCGTATGTTCTACGTGCAATCGTATCCAGATAATACGGGCTGGCCGAAGTTGGCACTCCGTTTACCGCGTTGTACGACGACATAATGGAAGGTAAATCGTCCTCTTCAATCAGTTTTTTGTAGGGTGCCAGGTAGAATTCGCGCATATCACGGCTGTCCATGTTCGAGCTGCTTACATGTCGGTCGAATTCGCTGTTGTTGGCCAGGTAATGTTTGGCACTTGGCACGGTTTTCAGGTAATTCGAGTCATCCCCCATCAAACCTCGAACAAAACCCGCTGAAATTTGTGACACCAAAAACGGATCTTCACCATACGATTCACCTGTTCTTCCCCATCGGGGATCACGGATCGGTTCAACCACCGGCGACCAATAAGTAAGTCCTTTTGTTCCAGTGCCATTAATTGCACGGGCTTCGTCAGAAATAGCTTTAGCCTCTCGCTGGATTAGCTCGGGATCCCACGCAGAACCCAGTGCCACGCTATTGGGAAAGGATGTTGGTCCCTGAATCCCGGCACCGGGATCACCAAAACCCAATACACCGTGTAGTGCTTCGCTCCAGGTATTATATGCTTTTACCCCCAACCTTGGTACGGGTGCCATATTGTTTCCAAGCTGGCTTTGTTTTTCTTCCAGTGTCAGCCTCGAAACGAGATCTGCGGCACGTTCCTCAAACGAATATGCCGTATTCAGGTAGATTGGCATTTTAGAAACCACTGTTTTATCATCAGCAGGTTTTAAGGCCATAAATAGTCCAATGGCTAAAGCTCCCGCAAATACAAACAGGCTTCTTTTTATGAATTTGTTGTTCTTATTAAACATTTTCCTAAGTATTGAATGTTTCAATTATTTGAAAAGTAGCGGTGCAAATTCATTCAATGCCCGTCGCCAGGTCAGCCACTCGTGAGCAGTGCCCTGAGATTCGTGAAATACGATATTATCTATACCATGTTCTTTGAGTTCGAGTACCTGATCTTTCGGATTCCGTTCTTCGGTACCTGTACTAATAAAAAGAAGATTCATTTTTGAATTAAATGCATCGGCATCTTTAAACACACCGTTAAAAGCATCAACTGCATCACCGCGAACAAAAAATCCGCTGAATGTTCCCATCCATCCAAACATATCCATGTTGCTGAACACGGTCATTGTAGTTTGGAAACCACCACGAGATAAGCCGGCCATGGCTCGGTTTTCCCTGTCGGTTTTAGTGCGGAAGGTTTTATCGATATATGGCACCAGATTTTTGGCAAATATTTCGGTTACGTTTCCTGAAGCTTCGCGTACATCGGAATTGGTTTTGATATCGCCACTTGGCATCACCACAATCATAGGTTCTGCTTTTCCGGCAGTAATCAATCCGTCCATAATGTTGGCCATGTGGCCTTGTACCGACCAGCCATTTTCATCTTCGCCCCAACCATGAACAAGATACAAAACCGGGTACTTTTTGTTCGGATTGGCTTCGTATTCGGCAGGAACATACACATTAATGTGACGCTCCAAACCGTTAATATCCGACCAGTAATGAATGGAACGAATTTGTCCGTGCGGAATACTCTTGTTGAAACGGTAATAATCGCCTTCGGGGCCTTCAGGAATTTCGATACCCGATGATTCCCAGTTGCTTCCAAAAAATGCTTCGCTATTTCGATCCATCACAGCCACTCCGTCAATCAAGATAGCATAGTAGTGAAAACCAACCACCTGCGGATCCGACTTGCAGGTCCAAACACCACTGGTATCTTTGGTCATGTCGTATTTTTTCCCGGCCAGATCTACCTGCACTTTTTGTGCTGTAGGTGCCACCACTTTAAAAATAGCTTCGCGTGTTTCGGCATTTACCGCCGGATAACGCGCCAAAAAAGTATTTGTTGAAGACGGTTTGAAACCTTCGGGTAGTGGTTCGGGTTTTTGTCCACGCTGAATGCCCGCAAACTGGGCTGAAACAACGCTGCAAAGCAAAATTGCAGCCAATGTTATATATACTTTTCTCATGATTATTTTATTGGTTTATTGATTTGAATTACAGTTTGTATCTTTTCCCCAGAATGAGTTTATCTCCTGAGTCGTCGATTTTATAAACCTGAGGTTTTCGAGGGCCTTTTTCTTCGGCATGATGAATGATAAATAGCCGCTCTCCATCAAAAGTAGTAAAGATCATACCGTGGCCGGAGTTATCGCCTTTGAAAGATTCTTCTTCCTGAACCCAGGGTCCTTTTATACTTCCCGATTCAGAATAGGCAATACCCTGTGCATAGCGACTATCGCCCCAGCTCGACCAAAGCATTCCCAATTTTCCGGTTTGTGTTTTGAATAATTGAGGTCCGTCGGTTACCCAACCCGGCATTTTCATACCAAAAGTAGCTTCACCAATGCTGTTCATTTCTCTCGACCAGGGAGCTTCACTGGCTCTGAACATTGTGGTTGGTTCGGCAGTTCGATGCGTCAGATCTTTTGATAAGGGAAAGTAATCCATCGTACCATCAATCAGTTGTGTCCACTCGTGCACAAATACCATGTAAACGGTATCATTCTCCTCGTAAAGTGTTCCATCGATAATATCCCAATCACGTGGGCCAAGGCAAAAATCATACTCCTTAACCAATGGTTTGTACGGGCCTTCGGGCGAATCGGCTACCAATATCTGAGATTGGTTGGTAGGCACAGTATAACGGCGCGCAACATGTTCAATCGGGTTACCGTGGTCGTTCCAGGTTCCGGCCAGGTAATATTTATCACCAAATTGGTGAATCTCTGCTGCAGCAACAAAGTTGCCATCCATCCAGGTTCCTGTGAGGTCGATAATTGAATACGGTCCGGTCCACATTTTCAGATCTTTACTTTTATAAAGACGGCCACCTGTTCCGGTTAAGTAGTAAGTTTGTGTTGTTTTATCAGGAAAAATAAAAGGGTCACTCATGGAAATTTCATCCAGCGAAACGGTTTTTATTTCGGGTTCCGGACGAGGAGGTCTTGGTGGACGTTGACCACCGGGAAGCATCATTCCTCCGAAGTTTCGTTGTCCTGCAATTGCCCGGGGAGCCCCCTCGCCTCTGATAACTTTTGGTGCAGCGCTTTTATAATCAAGCAATGAGAGCATTCGTAAACCATAGCGTTTTCCTAACATACGGTAACCTTCAGCGGTAAAGTGCAGACCATCGCCACGTTGCGGGCATCCAACCGAAGGAATTACATACGCATTTGGAATTACGTCGGGCAGCGTGGCAATAATTTTATTCATACTTGCACACTGTCCGTTCTGATCATCGCCAACCACTTCACCGGCCAGCAAAGGCACATTATCGGCCTGAAGCCCCAAATCTGCAACCAGGTTTTCGTATACAACTTTTACTTTTTCAGTCCATAACGAATCGCCGGTATTCGACTCGCCCTGGTGCAACAAAATACCTTTAATTACACCATCTTTTTGAGCCAACTTGGCCATTTCAACCAGGCGGGCATAAGGGTTGTTGTCGTATGGTTTTAACATGCCCTTCATCCAAAATGGAGCTGTTTCTACATACGATTCACAACTATCCTTATCGAACAATGCAATTTTACAACCGCCAACGGCAACATTAATTACGCCAACTTTGATATGTTTTGGCAGGTTTTCTACCAATGTTCTGCCAAAATAATCGACGGGTGTTAAGCCTGTTCTGCAGCGGCATAAAGGCGGAACTGCTGTGTACCATTGCCCCTTTTCACGCCCTGAATCCGGACAATCAACCGCTGACATCATTTGAAAACGATCGTCAATATTTAGTGAATCCTGGTGTTCCAGGCGTGCATTTCCTTCCATATTCGACTGCCCGAAGCAGAGATAAATATGAAAATTAGGGTCCTGTGAAAATCCATTTAACTGAACCACCAATAGAGCAGCCAGTATAAGCATGTAAGTTTTAAGTTTCATTGTTTTACAATTTTGATTTAGTTTTTAATAATGCAGTTTATTTATTTTCAGTTGTCTGCTGAAATCTGATCCATAATTCTGAAATAGTCAAAATCTACATATCCTCCTGTATTCTTCGTGGCATAGTTAAACAGCCCAAACCGATAGCCCATAAAATGTTCCATTAAAGTATATTCCATTTTAAGCGGGCCGCCAATTGCGGTCCATGTTTTTCCGTCGAGGCTGTAATAAAACCGGGCAATATCTTTTCTGTCGCGGTAGTCGCAGTCGATTTTAAAATACACTTCATCTTGTTTTAACGGTAGACTTTCCAGTTCAACCGGGGTATCGGTTTCGTTGCTGATCATGTAAATGAATTTCTCGCCACCGGTCATTTTTACACCCACTTGTCCGTATTTTCTTTGCAAGGCACAGAATCCGGCATAATCACCGTCATTCATGTTCGAAGCGTCCATTAATGTGCTGGCCGAACTTACCGGGCCAAAAGTTCGCTGAGTAAGGGTGTTCCGGGCATAAACAAAGCTATCGTCAACACGACCGGTGGTTAACCGCAGGTAACCTTTGCGGTCGTGAACCGACCAAAGCTCGTTCACCGGATTGTGATTCCACTGCCAAACCAGCGGAAGATCAGGCTCTTTCTTTTTACGATCGAATTCATCGGAGTTTACAATTCCGGGAATCAAACCTTTGCTTGCCGGTAAATCCAGCTCATCGGGAACTTTACCGTCAACACCCAAAACAGGCCATCCGTCTTCCCATTTTACCGGAACCAAATACGGAATGCGGCCTACCGAACCATAATCGCGGAAAAGAAACGAAAACCATTTTCCATCCGGAGTGTCAATCAATCCGCCCTGCGCAACACCTTTATCCTGCAATGCAAGGCGACCTTCCCACGGGCCATTAATATTATCGGCCCGGTGAATAACAACCGAACGCATGCTACCGCGCGGCCAGGTAATGTTAAACAGGTAATATTTTCCATTTACTTTAAAAAGCTGCGAACCTTCTGCGGGCAACATAATATTGTCGCCTGCCGGTGCACTCGCATTTTCGATCAGTACTTTTTCAGTTCCTTCTTTAACACCTGAAAAATCCGGTTCCAGTTCGGCAATCATTAATTTTCCGGCTCCCCAAATCATATAAATTTTTCCATCGTCGTCGAAAAACAAGGTATTATCATGTAAACTCGGAGAAAATTCGTGTCGTTTCCAGTCGCCTTTTTCAATGTCTTTTGTTGAGAAAACATATGTTTTGCCGGTTGTGCTCGAAAAGGTTGACACATAATACATGTTATTGTGGTAACGGATACAACTTGCCCACGATCCCTTTCCATAAGCACGTTTTTCATTATCCAGCTTAAGCGGATCGATGTCTGCCAGGATATCGTAAGCATAACTCACCATTTCCCAGTTTACCAGATCCTTCGATTTCATTATCGGAACTCCCGGTGCCATGTGCATGGTGGTACTACTCATGTAGTAATTATCGCCAACGCGAATCATCGAAACATCAGGGACATCGGCGTGAATGATGGGATTAGTAGCTTTTTGAGCTTGTGCCCAACTGTTCGAAATTATAAACAGCATCAGGATTATCAGTAGAAAAGAACGTGTTTTCATAGTATTTAAATTGTTTATTATAAAAGGTATAGCAGAACTCATCCTGAATAAGTAAGACGAATTCTAATTCAAAACGTTTAATTTGCTTTTATTCGGATAAGCGAAAATGACATGGTCGGGACTTTATAGTCAAACTTTTTTTGAACTGTAAAGTCCGATAATTCAGGAACCACACTTTCAGGATTTTCCAGGGCATTTTCGGCTTCAGGGTCTGCTTTCAACAATGTTAATTTGGCTTTGGGAATCATATTTTTAAACCTGGCAAGGTTGATTTTCATTGTTTTGGCCGAGTTTCCAGCATTTACCATTTTCAGAATAATGTCGCCTGATTGGCTATCGTACACACACGAAGCAGCAAGAGTTGTATCATTCTGCGCAACTTCAACCACATTATCAAAATAGAAGTCGCCCTGGTTGCTCATAAACATTTTCTGAACGTGGTAATTGGGTGTAAGACAAATATTTGTATTGTTGAAAAAGATCATATCGGTGGTCCACTGCGTAAAGTTTTGTTTGGCCAGCAAAGGCGCATACGAAGCCATAGCCACCACATCGCCGTTTCTCTCCAAAGCAGTCATATAAGCCGCTTCGGCAATGGCATTCCACATTTTATTGCCCCACGACGCGTATTCGCCCAGATAGACTTTGGTTGCATTTCGTTTGTAACTATCATATCGCTGCTGATTCCCCAAAAACCATTCGGGCTGAGTGTAATAGTGTTCATCCACCATCTCCAGTTTAAGCTGATCGGCAATTTCCCAACCTTTTTCAAAGTCTTCGCCTTCAAGAAAAGGCCCTACTGTTCCGATAACATTAATTTCAGGATATTTTTCTTTTACGGCTTTGTAGATCAGGTTAAAACGCTCCTCAAACTCAGGTGTAATTTTATCTTCGTTTCCAATACCCACATATTCGAGGTTAAAAGGTTCGGGATGTCCGGCAGCTGCACGTTTTCCTCCCCATACTGAAGTTACAGATCCGTTCGCCCACTCAATCAGGTCGAGTACTTCCTGAATGTATTCGTCCATCTCATTTTCAGGAAGTGCTTTTTGCCCCGTGCCTCCAATGCGCCAGGTTCCGCCCGAGTTTTGGCAACTTACCGCCGCCGGAACTATAGGAACAGGCTTGGCACCTATGTCTTCGCAAAACTGAAAATACTCGAAATAACCTAATCCGGCTGATTGATGATAGCCCCAGATATTGCGTTGTTCAATTCGCTGTTCGAGCGGCCCAATAGTATTTTTCCAGCGGTACATATTTCCAAGGCCATCGCCGTGTACCAGACAACCACCGGGAAAGCGAACAAATTTTGGCTTCATATCGGCTAGTACCTGTGCCAAATCAGCACGCATTCCGTTTGCCCGGTTTTTAAATGTTTTATCCGGAAAAAGCGAAATCATATCCATGGCCAGCGCACCGTTCGAGCGTGCCAAAACTACCAGAAAAGCACTATCACAGGAAGCTTCCGCGTTTAAAACGGCAGTATATTTTTTCCAGTCTCCTGAATTCGTTTTAATGGTTTTACTGGCGAGTACTTCTCCTTTTGCGTCTTCAAGACTTACCAATAATTCCATTGGATTTTCGGAAAGTTGTTGCGCAAACATTGAAAAGTTATATTGTTCGCCGTTACGAACTACAATACCATCAAAACCAGAATTCTTTATTCCCACACCTGAAATGCCCGAAAATTTAGCTTCGTGACCAACATGCTCGACTTCCAACACCATGTAATGCGGATTATTGGCATGAACGGGAGCTTTGGTTTCCACGCTGATTCTGCCATACGAAAAACCCGGAGAAATATATTCCCAGAACGAAAACGGATTCCAATCGCTTTGCTCGGTTGGATTGTATTCGAACGACCGGTTTTGTACCAACTCGGCGTATAAACCACCATCGGCAGCATAATTAATGTCTTCGAAAAACAGGCCAAAAAGATTGGTACTGATTTCTTTACCGCCCTTGGGAACCTGGGCTTTTAAGCTTACAACTGTAAAAAGTGTCAGTGTAACTGCTAGAATTATTCGATTTAAATGTACCATTGTACTCGTTTATTTATTATTCTGATTCGTTTAACTTATTCTTCGGCGCGTAACAACCGAACGACATATACACCTCCGGCTGTACTTCCGGGAAGTGCTTCAAATTTTATGCGGACATTGCTTTTGCCTTCAACCATCGAATTGGGTATTGTATACACAATATCCTGAAAGGCAGAGATCTCCCAGCGCCCGGTATTGTCTTCGGTTACCAGCTTTTCGTCGTCGATATAAATATTGAATTTGCGACCTCCCCACTCTGCTCCCCAATAACGTACCAACAAGCTTAGGTTTGTTTCGGAGTTGGTGGCAAAATCGTAACTAAAATAACCACCACCGGCGGCCTCGCGGTAGAATTCGTTTTGGTTATTTCCCGATCTCGATCTTTCCTGTTGCATGTCGTGATCGGTTTCAGGTTGTTGTTCGCCGGTAGCCACATAGTCAACTGTTCGCTTTTCGATGCCCAGCATTGCCTGTTCGTTGGCGGCAAGCGAATCCACGTAAGCCTGGTAACCATCGTTGGTTAAAGCCAGCCAATACATCATGTATCTTGAATCGTGAATCTGGTTGAACGGTTCAAGCGTCAAATCCATCGGATTCACCATCTTCACATTCAATTTAAAATGAAGCGGATCCCCCTCAATCGGCTCCAGTTTGTCGCCCAGATTCTCCATATCGTCTTCCACCAGAATTGGTGCTTTATCAACCGGTAAATATTCACCGCTTGAATATTGTCCCCAGCGACCATCACCGGCAATCAGTCCTTTCAAATCTTCGGTTCCGGTTTTAGCTCCCAGTAAAATTGGTCCGTGCATAAAAGCTACGTATTCGGACACGTTGGGTAAATGTTCGATGGTACTTTGCATGGGCAATTCAATTTCTATTTCATCGCCCTTTTTCCATGTTCGTCCGATAGTAATATATGATGAAGGATGAGCAGTATATTCAAGCACTTCGCCATTAACCTTAATTTTCAGTGCTCCTTCTTTTACCCACGCCGGATACCTTACTTTTAAATTGAAGGCTGAAGTACCTTTTGTAATGGTAAGTTTTGTTTGTTCTGCAAAAGGAAAAGTTGTTTCCTGTTTTAGCTGAATGCCTTTTTCTTTCCAATTGAGCACGGATGCCACAAACAAATTCACGTACAAATCGTCATCAGCATGCGTATAAATAAAACGGTTGTACTGCCCGTGGTTTTCCATTCCGGTTCCTACACAACACCACATGGCTTCGTTTGGTGCCGAATACACGCGGTAATGACGTGGACGCGCCGGAGTAAAATATACATAACCACCATGCTCGGGATGTTGAGTGGAAAGGATGTGGTTAAATAGGGTTCGTTCGTAATAATCGGCATATTTGACTTCCGGAGAAACACGGAATAAATCTTCGGTGAGTTTAAGCATGTTATACGAGTTGCAGGACTCGGGGCCGTCGTTTACATGCACAAAATCGATACACGAACTTTCGCCTGGAAAGTGCTCGCGGCGGCTGTTTCCACCAAAAGCAAGCGAACGGTTCCGGGTAATGGTTTCCCACGAAAAGCGCGCTGCTTCGAGGTATTGCTTATCGTTGTTAAGTTCAGCAATGCGTTCGAAACCAATAAACTTAGGTATTTGAGTATTGGCGTGCTGATTATCAAGATTATCGATATCTTTTGATAAAGGCTCCAAAAATTTATGATGTGAAAAACGCTTTGCTGCATTCAGGTATTTTTTATCTCCGGTAATCTGATAAGCATCGGCATAAACCTCGTTCATTCCGCCATGTTCCATGCCCAGCATTTTTTCCATCTGCTCGTCAGACAAATCTGCTGTCAGATTAATTCCCCAATCGCAGAATTTCAGAAACATATCTTTCGCCAATTCGCTTTCGCCATAAAGCCAGGCATCGCGCAAACCGGCAAACATTTTATGCAGGTTGTAAAACGGTGCCCATGATCCGAAGTAAGTTGAAAAATCGCCTTTTTTAAATGTTGACCAAAGCTTAGCGCTATTCGGAAAACCGCCGGCATAACCAACTCCCCATTCGGGATTATTTATGGCATTGGCTTCCTGGCATTCTTTTAGTTCTTTCAGCATATAATCCATTCGGCGCTTGCACTCATTATTGCCGGTTGCTGCGTAGTTCATTGCCATAGCCGAAAGATAATGCCCGCCAACATGGCCGTCCAATCCGTCCCAGTTCGGATAAGTTGGTTTACGGGGTTCCAAACCGGCTTCTTTGCGGTACGGTGCCAGAAAACGATCTGCATCGTATTGCAACAAAACTTCAATATTCAGATCGCGTGCTTTTTTAAACGGGCCATCCAGCAGTTTAACGTCACTTAAAGGAAATTCGTTGGAATATAATTTGGACTGGGCCTTTGAAGACTTGCTTGTACCAAGTACAAAAGAAGTTATCAGAATCAGGTAAATCAGTTTATTCATGTTAATACGTTTTATTGGTCTAATTGTAAGTTTATCTTCATTTTTTCAGAACCACTACTAATTCTGCGTCTCAGTCAATTTATTTCAATCCATATTCAAAATCACCCTCATTTAACTTTCCCTATCTTGTTGTTATGTACCTACTTATCTCATTGCCAATCTTATTACATATATCAACCCTGGTTTTATTTAGCATTCAATTTCCACCAGTCAAAATAAAACAAGTCTTTTTCTCCCCTAAAAACAAAGTACATATCATGAACTCCTTTGATGTTTTTGTTAACCGGTGCAGAAAATAACTTCCAAATACCTTCTTCGCGTGCAGTATTTATGTCAACTGTTGCGATGATTGGCCCGTCAATTTTATCTGCGTGTATTTCAATTTTTCCTCCGTAAATTGGAGAAACATTCACTTCAACCGATTCGGCTCCTTCAGAAAAATCAACGCCCCTGACTTTAATATAATCACCATGATTAATGGCTGTCACAAATAAATGATCATCAATTTTTTTCCCTCTGGCCCAATCGAAATCACCTTCCCATTCTGTTTCAAAGCGAGTCTTCACTCCCTCACTCCAGGCCATTGTTTCTGCTTCAACACGATTGAATGGGCTCAAGGTCTGCACTTGTTCAGGTCCTTCCACCGACCAGTATTGCCGGTTTTTGATGGTACCATCCGCGTTGTATTCCATTTCATCCATGTCAACCGAGCGGCGTTCATAAAATTTTGGTGTGGTCCTTTTCAGCAGGTCATAACTATGCCCAAAACAATACGATTTGCCCTTGAATTCAATTATCCCCGGATGGTTGCCGCGAGTTTTTTCCGATGCATCTACAATCATACCTTTATATTCCCAGGGCCCTGTTGGGGTGTCGCTCATGGCATACCCAATTCCTTCAGGACAACAGGTGGAAGCATAAGCCAGATAATAATGATTATCACGTTTCCAAACCCATGGTCCTTCCTGATAATTTTTGGGTGTTGTCGGTTCCTCATTAATTTGTCCTGAATAGGAAATCATATCTTCGTTCAGCTTCACGTAATATAATTTTGGATTTCCCCAATACATATAAGCCTGTCCGTCATCATCGATCAATATAGTTGGATCTATGTCGTGATTGCCCTGATTAATAAGAGGTTTGCCAATTGGATCTTTGAAAGGACCGTACGGACTATCGGCTACTAATACTCCAATACCAACTCCTCCCGGCATTGGGCAATAGAGGAAAAATTTCCCATTACGTTCAATACATTGCACTGCCCATGCACCATTGTCGTAGGGTACCCAATCGAAATTTTTTAATGATGCCACTGCGCCGTGTTCAGTCCAGTTTACCATATCAACTGAAGTATAAAGCAACCAATCATGCATCTTAAAGCCCATTGCATCATCTTCATCGTGACTGGTATAAAGAAATACCGTGTCATTATAAACCATCGGCGCCGGATCGGCTGTGTATTTCGTTTGAATAACCGGTTTTTGTGCGATTGCCGCAAAGGACATTGCCATTCCTCCAAGTATTGCAGCTAGTTTTAATTTATTCTTCATTTTTATTTATTTTTTTGCCTCCATCAATTCATCTCACAACACCTTATAAACGCCAATTATTACATAAGGCTCTTCGTTGGGTTTTAACTGAGGCATTTCGAGTGTTCCTAAAAATATCGCGTGGTTTAAATAATCGTATGAACTTTCTATGGGCGCTTCAATGTCGATTACCGATTTCACATAAAAGCCACCTTGCTCTCCTGGTGCAGGGACATGCATTAACGCTTTGTTTAATATTTGTAGTACAGTACCATCATCTGTTTCCATCAAATAACGGGCATACAGTTCGGTATCGCCATCGGGACGAACCAATTGCCAGTCTTCCCCTCCAGGTAAAACTTCGCCGGTAATTTTCGGTCCGCTAAATGTGCCGCCGGTAATAGGAATCACACGACGGGTTCCGCGTTTACTTTCGCCAACATTTATCATCGTACCAATTTTCACGTTGGCTTTCCACATCAACTCGGTTTTAAAATCACGGAAAATGCTTTCGCTGTTTTCAGAATTATTGTTCTGAGCAAAACCATGGATGGAAATGATAAGCAGCAACACAAGTGCTACTATTCCTACTCTGTTTTTATGAAAGTTAAAGTTCATTTGGTTCTTTTATCTGTTATAACGCTGTTTTAAAACCCAACAACTATTTCTTCTCCTGAATAAGTTGCAATTTTATCCGGCTGACTCGCAATCTCATTACCTTTTGCCTTGTTTTTCGATGCAAGTACAATGTTAAAATTTCGTTCGGCTAACATTCCAGGAAATTCACCGTTACGTTTACCAATTGTGAGGGTTTTGTCGGCATCGTTCCAGTTAAAGCTAATGGTTGAGTACACGCCTTTTTCGTAATTATAGTTATCATTTTCATCCTCGTACAGGGTGAATTCGCCATCAGCACCTTCGTAAATACGAATTTCAAGATTATCCCATGTTTTCTCGGTAGCATACTGCACTTTAGGACCGATAGGAAGAATGGCTCCGGCCTTCACATATAAAGGCGTTGTGTTAATGGTTGTTTCTTTCGATATTTCCTGTCCGCCATCGAATTTTTCGTTGGTCCAGAAATCATACCAGGCTGTGCCTGCCGGCAAATAAACCAGCGATGATTTTACTTCGGTGAAATCGATAAGCGGGTAGCCTTCTTTTGTTTTTGCACTTCCTTTGTTCCAACCGCTCATTTCATCTCCTTTCAAAATCTTTTCAGGAGTGTACTGAGCATTCAGAACAGGAGCAACCAGCAAGGATTGGCCGAACATGTACTCATTGTTCATGTTCCACACGCTTTTATCGGTCGGGAAATCCATTACCAACGCACGCATAAAGCTGGAATTATTGTTAGTAACATTCCACGAAGTCGTATAAATATAAGGCAGCAGCGAATAGCGCAGGTTGATGGCACTTGCAATAGCATCGTAAATTGGCTCACCTTGTTTTCCAAAGTAATAAATCTCACGTTTCAAGTCTGTTCCGTGCGAACGCATCATTGGTGTAAACACGCCATATTGCAGCCAGCGCACATACAGTTCCTGGAAAAGCGGATTACTAGCTGCTGTTCCGTCGTTCCACGATTTATTGTAAGCCCCCGCAAAAAATCCGCCTATATCGGAGTTAAAATTCGGATTTCCCGTGAGCGTAAAGTTTAAGCCTGCAGGAATCTGGTTACGAAGTGCATCCCACGAAGAATATAAGTCGCCCGACCATACATTCGAACCGTAACGTTGTTGTCCGGCAAAACCGGAGCGCGTTAAGATAAACACACGCTTATCGGAAGATACTTTTCGCTGGTGCTCATACACGCCTTTTACGGTTTCCAGCGGAAATGCATTGCGTACTTTTCTGAATGACCCAAGATAGGTCTTATTGTCAAAATCTTCGGGTTTAAAATCAAGGTGATCCGGTTCTGTTGAGTCCATCCACCATCCATCGATACCCAGCGAGAAAAGCCCTTCGTTCAGGTATTTCCAGTAAATATCCCTTGCTTCGGGATTAAACGGATCGTAAACACGAACGCCTGAAGGATAGTTCATATCCGGCGGCCAGCCTTCTTTTCCCGATTGTGGCCAGGTTTGGAAATTCATCAACATCCCCTTTTCGTCCAGTTCTTTGTATTGCGGCGTTTCCGGACCAAAAGACGACCAAATAGAAATGATAAGGTGTGCATTCAGTTGGTGAACATCATCCACGAATTTTTGCGGCTCGGGAAATCCAGGATTCAGAAACGACATGCCATTCCATTGGTAGTTGTCGCCCCAGTATTGCCAGTCCTGAATAATACCATCGAGCGGAACACCCAGTTCGCGGTATTTTTCAACAACACCCACCGTTTCGTCCTGCGTTTTGTAACGTTCGCGGCTTTGCCAAAAGCCATAAGTCCACAACGGGAACATCGGTACTTTACCGGTTAGCTTACGTATTTGGGCCACCACACCATC
Source organism: uncultured Draconibacterium sp. (assembly GCF_963675065.1). Taxonomy (NCBI): domain Bacteria; kingdom Pseudomonadati; phylum Bacteroidota; class Bacteroidia; order Marinilabiliales; family Prolixibacteraceae; genus Draconibacterium; species uncultured Draconibacterium sp. The sequence goes on from NZ_OY775906.1 coordinate 2,562,791, forward strand.
GGCATTTTCTCCATACATAAAATAGTAGTCGATGCAGTCGCCTACTTCCGAGGCGAATTCGGTACCGGCTTCATTATCGGTAAAATCAGTTGGCGAATAGTTATCCCAGAATATTCCATATCCTTTTACCGATTGAAAGAAAGTTGAAAAGTCCCAGGTGTTGTTTTGTACCATGTGAACTTGCTGATTTCTTTGCGACATTTTCCCGTTCTGCAGGATTCCCAGGCCGTAAATCGCCTCATCCGGGTTGAGGGAAAACGATTGTTTAACCGAATATGTTTCATTTCCGGCATCGTTAAACGGTGTAAAGGCAGCACTTCCGGCCTTTTCTGAAAGAAGTGCATCGCCGCTTGCCGACAAATACGACACAGTGCCTGTTTTTGAATTAAGATTCACAGTTAGCACATCGCTAACCAGCGAAATAATATTATCGGACTCACTTACTTTAAACGATACTTTTTCAGCTTCTTTAATAACCGAAAGACTCTTTTTCTCAACTGTTTCGCCCGGAAGCGATTTGATTACCCGTACAATTCCAGGTGTAAAAAACTGAATTTCAACCACAGTTGAATCAATAGTGGTTTTTATCCCGGAGGCTGTTTTGTTATACGATTGCTGATTGCAGCCAAGCGTCAGGATAAAAACTAAAAGCAATAGGTAATAGCCAGGTTTCATGATATTTAATTTATATTTTATCCATTTAGTATCTATGTACAATTTTCTTTTTCTGAAAAATATTTACTCCCTTATTCGTTAATGCTAATGATCTGAACATTCTTCATGCTCGCCATTTGTTTATTCTCCAACCACAACAACTTTTTTTCTACCAACAATGTAAATCCCGTCTTTTAGTCCTTTTGTCGCCTGGGTTCTTTTTACCTGCGAGCGTATTCTTGCACCGGTGATGGTATAAACATCCACAAATTCGGGTTCTGAATCAACCGGGAAAAGATCATCTATTCCGGTAGGCTTTGCGTAATTTTCGTCGTTGGAGAGATATACATCATCGATGATTAACGGGCAACCACCGGATGACCAAAAGCCAACATAATAAATATGTGAGGGATCCATTTTGGTGGTTGTTCCGTCCTTGTACATATCATTGAGTGAAACCACCACCTGATCTTCGTTACCAACATCATATATTCCGGGTGTTGTCCAGTAACTGTTTTCATCGTACAAACGGAATGAAAACCCACAGGCATTTGTATTCCCCAACTTCGCCACCAGGTATTTATAGTTCGAGAGATCGACTCCACTACTGTAATACCAACCACCAAAACCATATTGGCCTGTTATGAGCGTTCCTGTTGTTTCGTCAAAGGTCCCGTCTTCCCAAATACCGGGATTAAACACCTCGTTAGTTAACGGGAAAGTGCTTGCACTAACCTGTACCGTTACCTGCATTTTATTTCCGCCCGGTCCGGTGTAAGAGATAACGATATTCGCATCGCCGTCCTTAAGCGCATGAATTCGGCCCCTAAACGCCTGCACAATTTCGGGATTGTCGATTGTGTATTCTGCCAGAGAGCTGATATTCTCCATGTGTCCATCGGCAAAAACAGCGTTAACTTTTAAACTGGTTGAACTGCTTGTCATCACTGATAAGTACTCGCCATTCTCAACAATCAGATCAGTAAGCGTTAAATAATCAGTTGATGCCCCTTCAAGGTTGTACTCCTGTTTGTAGTCCTTAAACCATTGGTAAATGGGCCACGGACAAGCTTCAGGATCGTTCAAAAACGTATATTCTTCGCCAGCTGCCGGAGCAATGCCAGTAAAATCGGCCAGCAAATCGGGGCCGGTAAAAAGCAACCAGCTTACATTACCACATTCATCGGTAATTTTTTTAAAGTTGGCACCAAAACCTTCACCGCCGGCAGTTCCGGTAATGTCTTTTCCCCACGACGATTCGTATTTCTCCGGTGCCCAGTCCATTTCGGTTACCATTACCGGGGCAAAGTCGGCCACCGGCTGAACCTGCTCGTCCCATCCTCTTTGAAAAGGTTCGTATCCGTTTCCGCTGTTAAACCAGCCCGGGTAAACATGAACGGCATAACCAATATTTTCTCCTTCGATCGGATTAGTGGCATACCCCGAGTATTGCGATTGCCATCCCAGTCCCGGTATCCAAAGTATGTTATCCGTACTGGCTCTAATGGTATCAACAATGGCCTGAAAATAGGTTTTCAGATTATCGAAATGCCCTTGCGTTCCTGACCCGTATGTTCCATCAGGACCAAGTATTTTAATAGGCTCGTTGGCCAACTCAAACATGATGTTCGGATTATTTTTCAATTTAGGATGTTGCGCTACAATATCCCACACTTTAAGCAGGTATTCCTGGTAAACACCACCAATCTCAATGCTATCAGGACATACGCCCGGAGGACGCATTACCACATACAGCCCCTTTGTAACTGCATACTCCGCCATGGGAACAAAAACCTCGTCGAGGTATTTTACAAAACGCGTTTCGCTAAAACACTCTTCACCTTCGTATCGTCCCGAACAACCGGGAGTATTGCTCCAGTAAGGATCCATGTGCAAACGAACAAAGTTCATTTCCCAACCGGCATCTAAAACTGCGTCAATAATTCCCTGATTGTAATTTAAACATCCTGCCACATCGTAGTTATTCCATTGCGTATATCGCTCGTTAAAATAAGGCGAATAGGTTTGTGCAAATCCATGCAGATTTACAATATGCCCGGTAGAATCTTTTAAATAACGTCCTTCAACATGGAGTTTTGGCATAGGCATTCCCTCCCATGCCAACAAATTATTTATTGGCATACAAATCATCAACACCACGCACCACACTATACTCTTCTTCATCTAAATATCCTCTGTCTGTTTTTGCTTCGTTTTATCTTTTACAGGTCACTTTCCCTATATTATTTGAATTGCCACCAATCAAAATTGAATAAGCCTTTGTCATCTCCTTTGAAAACCAGGTAAACATCGTGAATACCTTTGGCCTCCGTTATCTTGGTTGAGAGCGTTTTCCAGTTTTGTTCTCCTCCGGTACTACCAACTGAAAGTGTTCCTAATAATTCGCCGTCTTTTTCATCGATGCGGATTTCGATACTTCCTGATTTAGCAGTAGCAACGCTTGCTTCAAACTTTTTAGCGCCTTTACCAAAATCTACACTACGGATTTTTATGTAATCGTTGTTATCGATATTAGTGACATATACTCCAACCTTATCGGCAGTTTTTGTCTTTAGCCCTTCCGAAAAGGCGATGGTTTCTGCTTCCACCCGTTGGTAAGGATTCAGGTTTGCCACGCTTGTGGTAACTGCCTGTTTTGTTGGCTCAATGAGCGGAATTGATCCATCAGGATTGTACTCAAACTGTTCCACACATGTTGATCGTTTAAAGCCTTCGCCACCCGACAATTCATGGCTGTGATAGAAAAAATAGGAATTCCCTTTAAAATCGATAATGCCGGAGTGATTGGTAAAAGCCAGGTGTGGTGCTCTTTCCATAACAAATCCTTTATAAGTCCATGGTCCCTCAGGCGATGTTGCAGTGGAGTAGGCAATGTACTCGGGAATTCCTGCAGCAGCGTAAACCATGTAGTACAAATTGTTGCGTTTGTAAAACCAGGGGCCTTCGGTATAAGAAGGACCGGGTTTACCATCGCGACCTTTGTGCGAACCAAACGCTTCAGTAGTCATTTCTGTTGAAACAACTCCATTCTGCCCTATACTCGTGTCGTATGAAATCATATCCTCGTTTAACTTCACGTACCACAACTTTGGGTTTCCCCAATATAAATACGCCTGACCATCATCGTCAACAAAAACGGTAGGATCAATATCCTGCCAAATGTGATCTGTTTCGATCAAACGTTTTCCCAGCGGATCGGTAAAAGGACCGGTTGGTGAATCTGCCACCAATACCGAAATGCCTTCACCGTGTATGGGAACATACAGGTAAAACTTTCCGTTACGTTCGATGCACTGAGGTGCCCATGCCCCGTTTGATTTATCGAGCCATGCAAAACTTTTCAACGAAGCCACTGCTCCATGATCAGTCCAGTTTACCATATCGGTTGACGAATAACACCGCCAGTCGTACATGGTAAAAAAGTTATCTACTGTTGAATCCTCATCGTGACTTGTATAAAGATATACCGTACCATCGTATACCATTGGCGCGGGGTCGGCAGTATAATAAGTTTGAATTATCGGGTTTTGTGCGTAGCCCACCGTTGAAAGTAGCAATCCGATGAATAAAATCAGGCTATTTTGAGTCTTCATTTTAATTGAATTATAAAACTGTTAAAAACTTAATTCACTATTACTTTGCGGGTTAAAACATTATTTTCGTTATCGGTAATCCGCACCAGGTACAATCCTTTTGTAAAGCTGTTTATATTAATATTTACCAACGGCTCAGAGCTTACCGTTGTATGTACAAGCACTCCGATACTGTTGTAAAGCGCTACTTTGTACGGAGCTTCAGCATATTCGATATTTAACACTGTTGTTGCCGGGTTCGGGAATACTCTCAGTTCGTTATCAAAGTCCTTTTCCAGAACTATACCAACCTCGGTATCCTGATTACCAATTTTCTCCGGTCCGAATGCGTCGGCAGAACTTCCATCGGTGGCTTTCATACTTCCCGGAAAGTAAGCTACAGTGTGGTAGCTATCCTGGTCAACATTGCTGTCAAGCTGTAAAAGAATAGCCTTCTCATTATACGGATCAGCTTCCACATTATCGAGCCCGATCCCATTGGATGAGAAAAATTTAAACTGGCTTCGAACCAGTGAGCTGTTATCAATCGGCTTATCAAATTCGAGCTTAACCAAATTATCAGCCTCCCATGTCGCACTTAATAGTTGAGGTCCTTTTAATTTTGCGTTGGTTTCATATAAAGTGAAAACCGAATCTTCATTCTCTTTAAGACATGGTACCGTAAATACTTTCACGGTATCGCCAAAAGCCACTTCAATTTCGTAATCGCCATAGTAGGCGTTAAAATCAAGAGAGCTTGTGCTACTTATCTGTGAATAGAAATTGGTAGCCCACAACTTTTGAGTGTAATATAACAAGGTGTCGGCAGCTAATTTTGGCGTATAATCCCAATTGAAATATCCTGAACTCGGACGCCAGCCACTGTCATCATCAGAGTCTCTCAATACCCAACTTATCATTCCGTTAACCGATGGGTGAGAAAATGCGACTGTCAACACTTTAATAAGATCTTCAGCCTGTTCTGCTTCGGTGAGATCACCGCCAAAGTCGTACTCTGTTAGCCTAATTGGCAAACCGGCTTCCGCAATAATATTTATATTTTTTACCAATTCATCAACGTTTGGCCGGCAACAATCCCAAAAATGCGCCTGCATGCCTACCCCGGTAATCGGCCCTCCATTTTCTTTAATTTTTAGAATTAAATCGCGGTATTCCGCAGCCTGTCCCCAATTGTATTCTACATTGTAATCGTTTACATACAAGTCAGCATCAGGATCGGCAGAACGTGCCCATTTAAAACTGTTCCAGATAATTGAATCGCCATGTGTGTTTCGCATCCAATCGGCATGACCGGACAGAGGTTCATTAACTACATCGTATTCTGAGATCAGCCCCTTATAACGTGAAACATCGCGAATAACTCTCATCTTACAGGTATCAATAAAAGCCTCGGTTGTCGGCAGGTTCCTTACCCAGTCGGGGGTTGAATGTGCATCATCGCCTCCCCAAAGTAAATTGTGGCCCCTAATTTTCCAGCCCACTTTTTGGGTCCACCGGAGTGCATTCTCAAAATTGGAATAATTCGGGGTGGTATGATTGGGCTGAACACCACTCCACTTGAACGAATTTCCGGTAACTCCATAATTAAAATACTTGTACATGGTTGCTTGCATCCACTGTTCGTTTGAAGCAACTGTATTTACCTCAGGATCGAAAAATCCCTGCTCGCTTTGATAGGAATTCCCATCACCTGTGATTAATTCCGGACCTCCGCAATTGATTCGCGTTACCTGTGTCCCTCCAATTTCCTCCAGCTGAATTCCTTTGATTGATACATTATCAGTGACGGCGATCAATTCGATATTTATTTGGTTGTCGGTGGCCAGAATAGTGATAGCCGTATCAACGGCTATGTTTTTCCCGCCGGCCTCGGTGTAAGCATCGTAATTCTCGAGAAATAACTGGTTTTCGACCTTCACATTAAAACCCCGCGAATTACCTGAATCGAAATATATCTCGGCAAATTTTAAGGTAAGCTTATAGTTCTTACCACTTTCAACCGGAATTGCATATGCCAGGTAATCGCTCCACCTTTCGCTTTGGTATATTTTAGCATCGGTATCGGCCTGAACTGGCGCAGTAGAACTGTATGAATTTCCCATGCTCGTTTCACCTTCATAAAAATCGAAGGCAATACCAAAGGGGAACTCGTGTTTTTTCAAATGCACCGAAACATCTCCTTCAAACGGGTTGCCGTCTTTGTCGATTATCCGGATACCAAAATTGCCTTTTCGCAGCGTATCAATTCTTTCCTGAGCATCCTGGTACCAGGCAGCATATGACTGCGCCATACTTACCTTTCCAAAAACCAGTAGAGCAAGGCACAGCGAAATAATGTATATAATTCGCCCCTTAAAATTGTTCTTCGTATTATTTCTATCGTATTTCATCTAACTCTATCCTCTGTTAATAATGGAAATCCCCAACTTCAGATGAACTCCAATTCTGTCAACCGCCACATCATCTTCGTTTGAGCACCCTGCTCAAAACGGGATTACTGAATTGTGACTGTTTGCTTTTTTAATTCGCTTGCATTTGAACTGTTGCCATACAGTACTTCGTACTGCCCCGGGGTTACGGTCATTTTTCGTTGCGCCCAATCGTAAAATTCGAAAGAAGATGGTGGTAAATCAATCACTGCATCCTTCGATTTCCCTCTTTCTACTTCAAGGCGTTTAAAGCCTTTCAAGGTTTTAATGGGGCCTTCAATATCATCTACTTTACGCACGTATACCTGAACGATTTCGGTTCCGTCGTAAGCTCCTTTATTGGCAACCGGAACTGTTATTTGAATAGCTTCATCGGCACTGATTGTTGAATTGCTAAGGGTAGCTTCACCAATTTCAAAATCAGTATAACTCAGGCCATGACCAAAGGAAAACAAGGCATTTTCCATGTAGCGGTAAGTACGCCCTTTCATCGAGTAATCCTCAAAATCGTTCAACTGATCGGAACTTTTGTAGAAAGTAACTGGTAGTTTTCCCGAAGGATTGTAATCGCCAAATAGCACATCGGCAATTGCCTGCCCACCCGATTCGCCCGCATACCAGGCTTGTAAAATGGCATCGCAGGTTTCGGTTTCGGGCGTTAAAGCTATGGCAGAACCTGAACAGTTTACAAAAACCACTTTTTTGCCAGCTTCTTTTAAAGCCTTCAAACAGTTTCGTTGAACCGAAGGTAAATCGATATTGGTGCGGTCGCCACCTTTAAAACCGGGGTATGAAACCGGCATTTCTTCACCCTCCAGATTTCCGGAAAGACCACCAACAAACACCACAGTTTCTATATCCTTTAGTTTTTTTATGAGTTCGGTATAATCCACATCCACTTCTTTACCGAAGTTAAATTCGATATTGGCCTGCCAGTTATTTAATTGTGCATATCGGATTTCAATTTTGTATTTTTTCCCGGCCTCCACCTGGTAAGGAATTCGTGAAGAAAGTGTTCTCCAATTGTCGTACTGGCTAATTGTTTCGCCGTTTACCAACAATTCATAATGTCCGGTTGCGCCACCTTTAAAAACAATTTCTTCGCTCGATTTGGCAACAAATTCTGTTTCGTAAATGGCCGAAAATCCTTCAAGCTTCACACCCGAAGCAAATTCGTGCTGGCCGGCAGTGGTCTTTTTAATCGGATTTACAATTTGGTCTGTTGTTACCACTTCTCCTTTACGGTCGGGGTTGTTCCAATATCTAGCCTTGATTCCCGGTTTGCCTTCAAAACTGCACTGAGCAAAATAACTTTCGGTTACTTTATCTTCCACCAAATCACAAGCCTTATCGTACACTATTTTTTGTTCCGGAACTTTAGTTTTTATGCCTTCCAGAATTGAAATGGTGCGAACCGGTGTTCCGTTGTAATTACCCCACAACATGGGCTCGTCGTTGGCATTGGGGCCAATCACTGCAATTTTCTTTGTCTTCTTTGATAAAGGCAACACCTTATTTTTATTCTGAAGGAGTGTCATCGTTTGCCGGGCCATGTCGAGTGCCAGTTGGCGATGTTTTTCGTTGTTTAAAACCGATGGCGGAATTTGAGCATAGGGAACGATAGCATCGTCATCGAAATCGCCCAGATCAAAACGCCCGGTTAACAAACGCACCACACTTCTATCAATATCTTCTTCTTTAATCAGATTGCGTTCAACAGCTTCGGGAAGATTCATAAACGGATAATTCTCCCAAACACATTCCACATCCGTACCGGCCAAAACCGCTTTGGAGGCCGCATGTACTGCATCGGACGAAACATTATGTGTTGTAAAAAAATCGGTAACAGCTCCGCAATCAGAAACGACCATGTACTCATATCCCCACTCGTCGCGCAAAATTCGCTGCAAAAGCCGGGTGTTGCCACAACAAGGTTCATCGTCGAGGCGCTGATAAGCACACATTACCTGGCGCACATCGGCATCCTGAACCAGGGCTTTAAATGCAGGTAAATAGGTTTCGTATAATTCGCGCGGACTAATATCGTTCAGGTTGAGCTCGTGACGGCTCCACTCCGGGCCCGAGTGCACGGCAAAGTGTTTTGCACAAGCCAGCAACTTTCGGTATTTGGCATCCGCAGGCCCCTGCAATCCTTTTACTACTGAAACGCCCATTCGGGAAGTCAGGTAAGGATCTTCGCCATAGGTTTCCTGGCCACGCCCCCAACGCGGATCGCGAAAAATGTTCACGTTTGGAGTCCACACCGAAAGGCTCAGAAAACGTTTGTTTTCGTTTCCGGCATTGATCCACTCGTTGTATTTGGCGCGTCCTTCATCTGAAACCGCATCGTAAATTTCAAGCAGTAATTCGTCGTTAAACGAAGCCGCCATTCCAATGGGTTCCGGGAAAACGGTTACATTATCGTTGTTGGCATAACCGTGAAGCGCCTCGCTCCACCAGTTGAATTTTTTAATCCCAAGCCTCGGAATAGCATCCGACTGGTCGCACATAAGAATTGCTTTTTCTTCGAGCGTTAATCGCGAAACCAAATCTTTTGCACGTGCTTCCGAACTTAATTCGGGATTTTGACAGGGGTATTGTTGTGCCCATGCTGAAAGTACTCCCAGCGTTATGGCCACAACCAAAATCGTTTTTTTGATACTATTTGTAATCATTTTCTTTTGTAAATCAGTCATTAATTGGTTTGAGAACAGCAGCAAATCCGCCTCTGCGAAGCATTTTTACATTTATAGAACTACTATTATCAACAACCAAGTATTGTGTAGAAAAAACGGTATCGTATTCTCCGTCAGCAATTAATGTTAACCTGAATTTTTGCCCTTTGGGCAGAAAACTAAAGTCAAGTGCTTGCTGTCTTTCTCTTCTTCCTGCAGAATTAATGCCGCCAACATACCAGTTACCGCCTTTTTTGCGCGCGAGAACCGTAAACTTGCCGGGATAACCATCAAGTAGTTTTGTTTCATCCCAAACCACAGGCACTTCTTTTAAAAAAGTACGGGCAGCATCGGGTAAATTCTGAAATCCTTCCGGGCGATCGGCAAAATGCTGGATGCCCGATTCAAACACAACACTTAATGCCAGCTCGTGTGCATAAGAAGTTATATGCGGATATTGCGAGTTGGTAAATGTTACCGGGGTATAATCCATCGAACCGACCACATTTCTTGTGTACGGCAATACGTTGTTGTGTTCGGGTGCAGCTGCAGTCAATTCAGGGCCGTTGTTGTACCATTCGGCTCCTCGAACTCCCTCGTAGGTCATCAGATGCGGGTAAGTTCGCTGCCAGCCCCGCGGCACCAAACAGCCGTGAAAATATACCATGATATTAAACTGCGCAGCATCCTCTAAAATGTCGAGGTAGTAGTCGATCATGTATTGTTTCTCACTCAAAAAGAAATCAATCTTTACCCCATAAACTCCCAGTTTATTTAGTTTGGCAAATTCTTCCATCCGGTTTTCATGCGTTTTCATCCGGTCGACAGGGGTTGAAGTAATCCACTTAAACATGCTCGAGTTATACCACATCAGCGGTTTAAGGCCCAGCGAATGAATATACTCGAGCGCATCTTCCAAATTGCCGCCGTTTTCCATCTGGTCCCATTCCCAATCGAGCAATGTGTAAGGCCAGTTCATTTCGGCAGCGAGATCAGCAAATTCGCAAACGGTTTTAAAATCTTTTGTCCCGTGGTTGTGCGACCAGTAATTCCACGATGCCACACCGGGTTTTATCCAATCGGTGTTTTCAAGAACTGATGGTTTTGAAACATCATCTACCAGCGTTGATTCAACTACATCGGCAAGGCTACCAATAATAATCACGCGCCAGGGCGATTTCCAGGGAAGTGTAATTTGTGGCAATGCTTCGCCCTCGCCTTCTCCGGGATGCGGAAGCGTAACCTTGTATTGTTCGGCAATACTGTAATTACTGAGTTTGCTTGCACAATAATTTCTATCCACATCGGCTTCATGAATCATGTACCAACAATCCGTTTCCGGAGTTTCGAAAAGTGCCGGATACGACCAGTTTTGCTGAACAGCAGCACTGTCGCTGTTGGCGTAAAGCCGTTCATTTGAAAGATCGAATTCTTCCAACCACCGTTTTGTCTTATTGGGAATTGAATAGGCGGTTAACTCATCCTGAATCACAAAATCACCTACTTTTTCAGGAAATTCATAACGAAAAGTAACGCCATCATTCCAGGCCCGAACGACTACATTCAGTTTCGATTTATTTTCATTCTCAAAACAAAAGGTAATTTCGTTGGCGGTATTTTTTCGCTGTAAACGTTTTCCGTGTAAAGCGGTATATTCTTCGTTGATTAATTTGGTTGATTCAACCTTTGTCAGACTCAATGCCTTTGAAAAATCCTGATCATTGCGAAGTAAACCCAAATCAATTTTTGGAATAACAGAAGTAAAATTTTCATCGGCCCGGTAATCTACTTGTAAATACCACGCTGAAAATACGCTGTTTCCCGACTGTGTAAGTTCGACTTTTAGTTTCTCATTAGGAGATTCTACAGTCATTTGTTGAGCAAAAGCCGCAACAGCAAACAACAGGAATAGTCCGGTCGACAAAATTTTATCAGTTCGCATCTTGTTTAGTTAAGTAGTAAGCTACCGTTATAAAAAACCTATTCCGGCGATGAGCCAAAGATCAACTTTGGCCCAACACCGGAAATATATTGTAATCCAAATTTATGATCCTATTCAGGAATGGCATCGTTGGCCGAAGTTGCATACAATCCCAGTAAGCAACCTGTAAATCCGCCTGCCATATCGGTAGAAAGAATATCGCCTGAAACAGTTCCTCCCAGAGTTTCAAAATCGGCACCATCAACAGCATAAGAAAACTCATACTTATCGCCTTTTGCCGAAACCTGCAAACGCAACGGCTTGCTGATATCGATTTTTGTGCTGGCAACTACTTTTGACTCCATTTCACGACGGAAGCGTTGTTTAAAATTGCGTTGTAATACCAATACATAGTCGTCGCCTTTTTTGGTAACACCAAATACATAGTTCGAATTTTCGCTTTGCAGAGCCACGATTCCTGCCATATCTTTCTCTGATTCAGGCGCATAATCCATGGTAGCAGCATACGAAAAGCTATTGTGCATTTGACGATAGAACAAGGTAGAAGTTGGTTTTACCTCTTTTACATTCGCTTCAAATGGATTTATTTGAATACCACCTAAGGTTTTTTCGATGAAAGCTTCACGTGGTCCACGCAAGCCAATCCAGCGTTTATCCAGATCGTCAGAAGAAAAATCTTCCTCATATGTAAAGTTACCATTCGGGAAAAAGCCGTCTTTGCCTGTTTTATTCTCTACACCTTTGGGCATATCCAGTTTTGGTTCCATTGGAACAAGTCCGTTAACAAACACAGGGAATTCTCCCGACCAGTCGACCGGTAAAATAAAAGTTTCGCGACCTGTATTTACACGCTGTTCTTCGTTTGGACGAACTGCCAAAAACACTCCGTACCATTGCCCGTTTGGACCTTCAACTATATCGGCATGCCCTGCCCAATCTACTTTATTTTCTCTTTCTTTTGGAAAGTGTCGCTGTGTTAAAATCGGATTGCTTGGAGCCGGAATAAATGGTCCGGTTGGGCTGTCGCTTTTGAAGATAACTTCGCTGTGCCAGCCACCTGTTCCACCTTCGGCACACATCAGATAGTACTTTCCATCTTTTTTGTAAAGGTGTGGTGCCTCAATCCAGATTGGCTTTTTGGCCAAATCAACTCCACCGTTTACTATTATTTTGTCGGTTCCTTCAATAACCTGGTCTTTTTCAACATCGTATTCCCATACCTTGATTACACGGTGACCGTTATAAAGCTCTTTGTCACGATCAGGAGCATCGTTATGAACGATATATGCTTTACCATCGTCATCGAAAAAGATCGATGGATCGATACCTCCGAAAGCTAACTTAATAGGATCGCCCCATCCTTTTTTAGGGTCTTTCGTTTTAACGATAATGTTGTTCAAACCTCCGGTAAATGCTGTGGTAATCATGTAAAAAGTATCGTTATACGGATTGTAAGTAATTCCAGGAGCATAAACCCCCGCACTAATGCCACAATCGTGTGTATCAAAAGTTTCAGGATTATCAAGTACGCCTCCCAGATCGGTCCAGTTTACCAGGTCTTTTGAATGAAAAATTGGAACTCCCGGAAACATGGCAAAAGATGAACAAACCAGATAATAATCATCACCTTTGCGGGTAATTGCCGGATCGGGATAACAGCCTTGCAAAATCGGGCTGTAAAATTCGCCATCTTCAAGCGGGTAATTTTTGTACACATCATCATCGCCCTGGTATACAAAGTTGGAAAACACAGGAGCTTTAGAGCTAGCGCTTTTTTTTGTTGGCTGAGCACCACTTGCAACAATGGCAAACAACATAGCTAAAACGGTTAGCTGAGAAGTTAAACTGATTCTAATAATTCTTTTCTTCATGTTAATCGATATATTTATTCTACTATATTTTTCGGTGATTTTTTGCGCTATACATTGATTTTGCTACTTAAAAAGCAACTGGGCATAATTATATAAGCTGTCCTTCCATACTTTAAAATCGTGTTGTCCTTCCGGAATCACGTAGTAATGATGGTCAATGTCGTTTTCGCTCATATAATCGTGTGTTCTTTTGTTAAAAGTGATCAGTCCGTCTTTATCGCCACACGAAATAAACAGCAGGTCGAGCTGCTGTTTGGCTTCTTCAGGATTAGGGACCAACTCTTCGGGGCTTTTGGTGTTAGGTGCCGACGAAAATCCGCCTACCGAGGCAAACACGTCAAGGTTTCCCAATCCAAAATTCAGCGATTGTCCTCCTCCCATCGATAAACCGGCAATGGCGCGGTGTTCGCGATCAGCAATAACGGGGTATTTACTTTCAATGAATGGAATCAAATCATTCAACAGATCATTTTCAAAATTTGCAAATGCTTCAACTTTGTCGGCACCGTAAATATTACCTGTGGCACGGTCATCTTTCATTGCGCGGCCGTTAGGCAGAACCACAATCATCGGCTCCACTTTTCCTTCGGCATACAGGTTATCTAATATAATCTCAGGATGACCGCCATTTAACCATTCAAATTCATCGCCGCCAATTCCGTGCAAAAGATAAAGAACCGGGTAGTTTTTTTCGGCAGAATAGCCGGGAGGCGTATAGACCAGTGTGGTTCGTTCAGCACCTACTGTTTTTGAGGTGTACACCACTGTGTCTATTTTTCCATGCGGAATTGAATTACGCAATACGTCAAATCCGGCCGGAGCTTCCCCAACCTGAGCATTTACTCCAAAATTGATAAGAACAACAAGGATTGGAAGTAATAAGGATGTAACTTTTTTCATACTATTTTAAAGTTCTTTTTTATTTAGGTTTTTAATTCTATCTGTTCTTGCAGAGTCATCACTTCTTGTGTCTTTCAAAATAACTAACTGACCTGCTGCATATTATTATTAAGTAATCGTTTTTTCGGAAATCATTTTGTCTGTACATTTTATATCACACATGACATTTTGGTCTATTGGTATTGGTTTAGGTAAAATTATGCATAGGCGTCAAGATGCATCTCTGATTATGGATATTCTATTTCTAATTTTAGATAAATTGAAGAAATTTGGCGGGTTGATTGCAAATGAATGCAGAATTGGGTTGGATATTTTCGTCAATTTCTTTTAAGTTTACAACATATCAGGTAATGGCCAAATAATGAAAAACAGATTCGAAAAAGTCAGGTTTATTTATATAGTGGGCTGGATTGTGGTTTTTGTTGCCCTGTTTCTTTATATGCAATTAAAGGAACGTTACAGCTTTTATTTTACAGAACAATGGAATATTTTTTTATACGACTGGCCATTTGTAAAATCAGTGCTGTGGCAACCGGGAGGATTGGCCCGGCTCATTGCCGACTTTCTAATCCAGTTTTTTATTTATCCGTATTGCGGAGCTCTTATATCAGCTTTTCTGTTAACCTCAACTGGTATAATAACAAGTATAATTTTAAAACGCCTGGCGCCTGCTTTGCACCTTTCGGTTCTTTCATTATTACCTGTTATTTCATTACTGTTTTTACAATTTAACATCAACTACCAGCTGAGCGGAACTATTGCGTTTTTGTTGTTTTTATGCGCCTTCATTTTTTATTTAAAAATACAGCCATTAGTGATGCGAATCATCTATACCGCTTGTTTTTCGTTACTTCTTTATTGGCTGGCCGGGCCGGTGGCTTCTTTGTTTGTTGCAGCAATATTGCTTACCGAGCTGTTTCTCCATTTCCGAAGTTTCTATTATTTCCTGCTTCCTGTTGCCCTGGTCTATTTATCGGCTGTGGTGTGTTTACGCTTAGGTGTTGCAGGCGAACTTAAATACTTGTTATTACCTGATGGCTATTTTACCTGGAAACTCCAGGCCGGGAATGTGATTTACCAGCCCTGGCTGCTGATGCTTGCTGTTTTGTTGTTGGCTTTGCTTTTGGGCCCGGTTAAACTGGTCAAAAAGAATATTCAGGTTGCAGGACTGGTAATTCAATTTGTTGTTTTTGGCTGGCTATCCGTATTTAATTCGTCGTTTATGATCGATTCGCGTCATGAAACTTTTAAAGAGCTGGATTATTACATGCGCCAGCAAAATTGGGATAAATTACTTGAACGATGCAGCCAAATAGATATGAACAATTATCTGTATCAGAATTGCAGGAATGTGGCGCTGGCCGAAAAAGGACTGTTGGCAGAGAACCTTTTTGATTACAAACAGGGCGACCTTCGTAGTATTTATTTGAGCTGGGACAAAACACCATACATTTCAGTTTTATTAAGTGATGTGTATTTTTCGATGGGCCACATCGCCCTTTCTCAGCGCATGGCATTCGAATCGAACGAGAGTGTAAACAACTACAATCCACGCATGTTAAAACGTTTGATTCAGACAAACCTGATTTACGGCGCCTATCCCGTTGCTAAAAAATATATTGCTATTCTTGAAAAAACAAAATACTATGCCGACTGGGCGCGCTCACAACGGCGTTTCCTCGAAAACGATAAAGCCATAGAGGATGACTCCTTATTAGGCTCCAAACGAGAATGTATATTCCCCGAAAATGTTTTGTCAGGGAAAAATGGTTTCGATTCGGATTTAAAACAAATTATCGACCATAATCCAACACATCGGGCAACTATTCAATATTTGGGAGCCATTTACTTGTTAATGCGCGATATGGAAGGTTTTAAAAACATGGTAGAAAAATATTACGATACTCCGGCACTGCCAGCGTTACCCAAAGGATTTCAGGAAGGCGTGATGCTTTTTGCCGCCAACGACACCACAGCGTTAAACCATTATGCGATTTCGGATCAGGTTATTCAGGGTTTTGAAGCCTATAAAAACAAAAGGAATAGCCAAAATATGTATTTGAACTTTTTATTGAAGTAATAGGAAAATGAGAATGATAGTAAAAATGCAGAAACATCGTTTAAACCAGATAATATATTGTATTGGGCTTTGTTTTTTCTGGGCTTGCACCGGAAATTTAACTATAGATGAAAACCTCAACGAAACACCTCATATTTTTCCCGATTATACCGACGTTACCATTCCGGTTAATATTGCTCCTTTGCATTTTAAATTAGCTGATTCGTGCGATTATTCCGATGCTTATGCCATTTTCGAAACCGTCACAGAGCAGGTAAAAGTTAAAGCCCGCGAAAAGCAGATTGCAATTGGCGAATCGGCATGGAAAAAACTTATGGAAAGCGCACAGGGCGACGCTATTGAAGTGAAAATAGTGACAAAAACAGAGGAGAAGTGGGTGGCGTATAAACCTTTTCAATTCTTTGTTTCAGCAGATCGTGTTGACCCGTATATTGCTTACCGGTTGATAGAGCCTGGCTATGAAACATGGAACGAGATGGGAATTTACCAGCGTAACGTGGAAACGTTTGACCAAACAGAAATTGCAACCAATAAAACGATGGATTACAATTGTGTAAATTGTCACTCGTTTTGTATGCAATCACCCGATACAATGTTATTTCATATACGAAAGGATTTTGGCGGTACCTTTGTTATGCGCGGCAACAAAATAGAAAAGCTAAACACAAAAACACCTGAAACCATGTCTCCGCTTGTTTATCCTTCGTGGCATCCATCGGGAAATTTTGTTGCTTTTTCAGTTAATAGCACCAAACAGATGTTTCACACCACCGACCGTAACCGCATTGAAGTATTCGATTACAAGTCGGATGTGGTGATTTACGACGTAGACAAACACGAAATTTTTAGCACTCCTGAATTGTTCTCCAAATCAGCATTTGAAACCTTCCCCACTTTCTCTCCAGATGGGAAAACACTGTATTTTTGTTCAGCCGATAGCGTAACAATTCCCGATGAGTATGAGCAGGTAAGATACAATCTGTGCAGTATAACATTTGATCCAGCTTCCCGCCAGTTTGGGGAAGAAGTTGATACGCTTTTCAAAGCCAGTACAATTGGTAAAAGTATTTCCTTTCCCCGCGTTTCACCCGACGGAAAATTTTTAATGTTTACGCTGTTCAACTACGGCAATTTCTCCATTTGGCATCGCGACGCCGATTTGTATCTGTTGAGTTTGTCAGATAAAACGGTAACTGCACTGGATGTTTTAAACAGTAACGAAACAGAAAGTTACCATTCGTGGAGCAGTAACAGCCGCTGGGCAGTGTTCAGTAGCCGCCGTATTGATGGGCTTTACACCCGCCCGTTTATTGCCCACATCGATAAAAACGGTGTACCTTCGAAACCTTTTCTGTTACCGCAAGACGACGTGGATTATTATACGCAACTCCTGAAATCGTATAATATCCCCGAATTTGTAAAAGGAAAAGTAAAAGTTACTCCTTACCAGGTTTCTCAAACGGCACGTAACGTAAAAGGTGTTGATGTTCAATTTAAAAATTAACCGGGAATAGTTATAAGGAGAACCTGAATTTTCAATTATTTCAGCACCGTGGAGTAAAACCTGTAATTTTATTTCCAAGTCTGTAATTCCCAATTACAGCTGAAGAATTCGCAGGATAATTATTTTGTGACAACTCCAATTCAAAGCCATGAATATGCGCTTCGGTCTCAGACATTAAATTTATTCTTTGATCAATGGACTCGGGCAAAAGACAATTTTAAGACCTAGCGAATTGGCTACCCGCGCCCTAAACAGCAAAACAACTAAAAGCAGGCTTAACTGCCTAAAGAACTTATTTCATTTCGGGAGTATACAAGCGGGGATAATTTTGCCAACAGGCTTCAAACGCACCTATTATGCTGAACCTAACTCTTCTTATCGCTTCTTTCGGCTCTTCTTTAAAAGATATGTAAATGTAAGCTTAGGATGAAGCATCGAAACATCATCGTTGCATATCTACTGATAAAAGATAGTTGCAAACTTTCGCGATTGATTAAGGAGTTAATTAAAAAAGGGGAAAACCTTACGGTAATCCCCTTTCTTAACAATCAAATTTATGTTTATGAAATTTATATCCTAATAACCGTCATTTTGGGTTATCAGTTTATTTCTAAGCAATTCATTTGTTGGGATAGGCATAACGAGTTTCTTTTCGTTGAAATCCCATTCGCGATAAGTATGCCAGTTTGTCAATGCATTTACGTCAGTATTTGGAACACCTACACCTTTTGGATAGTTGGCTTCAATATGAGGGATCAGGAAGTCTGACCGTTGCAGGTCGTACTTCAAGTTCCATTCTGAGTTAAACTCTTTACGACGCTCTTGTCCAAGTGCAACTTCCCAAACTTCTAAACCAGAGAAAGCCTGGTGGTATTCGTTACCAGCGGCATCTGCAGTGTAATAAGTTTTTGCATCAGGTACCTCTACTGTTTCAGTACTAAATGGAATAGGATATTCTGTCGGAGCAACATAGTCTGAGTATTCACCATTGATATTCTCCAGTGACTGGAAATAAGGTAAGAACGTACTGGTTAAAGCCTCAGCTTTACCTACCTCCAGGTTTCCAAACGCACGGTCGCGGACTTGATTAACAAGATCCCAGGCAGTAGCATCATTTCCACCATTTAAGCGGAACAGACATTCTGCGTAATCGAGCATTACCCCTGAGTAACGTTTGTAATAGAAGTGAACCGGTGAGTGAGGTGATGCCCACTGACAGCGCTGATTTCTCCAAAGTTTAATTGTCCATATACCTGGAGCATAATCGCCACCGTTATTCATTTTAAAACTGTTTACATCTGGCGTAGCCGAATTTCCAATTGTTTGCTGTAAAAATGGGTTGTAACCATAGCAATATTCTGAACGTTGTTCTTCAGGAAGTTCCGGAACAGGATTAGTAGCCATTGATGCATCGCGACGTTTGTCACCATCTTCAAAAGAGAAATACAATTCCCACGACAGGTATTGCGAGCCCCAGCCTCCACCACCGTTG
This sequence comes from uncultured Draconibacterium sp., assembly GCF_963675065.1. Lineage (NCBI taxonomy): Bacteria > Pseudomonadati > Bacteroidota > Bacteroidia > Marinilabiliales > Prolixibacteraceae > Draconibacterium > uncultured Draconibacterium sp. The sequence continues at coordinate 2,581,952 of NZ_OY775906.1, forward strand.
GTAGAACCGGCGAAAAAGTTCACGAAGTTGTGCGCATTAGAGTCCCAATTCGAGTAGTTCCCTGCACCCATATCCATAACAACTTGAAAAACAGCTTCTTTAGGCCATGCAAGACCTACGTCCCATAAAGTAGAATATGATGGGGCCAACTCGTAAGGTCCGTCATCAATAACTTCTTTTAAAGCATCAGCAGCCAGCTGAATATTTTCATTGCTTTTGGCATCGCCATCACCATTGATACGGGCTTTATATGCTTTCCACATGTACGCTTCGCCTAAGTATGAAAGTGCCATACCTTTGGTACAACGGCCTAGCTCGTTATTTTGTGGCGCCCACTCAAGTGCTAAAGAAGCATCTTTTAAGTCCTGGATAATAAAATCCCACATTTCGTCATCAGTTTCAGCAGCAGCCTTGTCTGGTGTATTCGAGAAAGTTTCACCAGCCGCCAACATTGGTACTCTTCCCCAGGTTTGCGCCAGCCACATATAAAAGTAGGCACGGATTGCTTTCGCCTGGCCAGCCATCGATTCGGCTGTTGACCAGTTTGCAGCCTCTTCTGAAGCTTCCAAACCTGCCAAAAATACGTTACAACGGCCAATGGCACGGTAAGCATACATCCAACCTGCATTTAAACTTGGATCATCAGCTGCCCACTGTTGGTTACCATATTGCTTATCCCAACCGGTAGCTTGTGTTTCCAGTGTAGGGTGGCAACCTACAAATAACTGAGGTTTATAGTTCCAGTCGTCTGCATTATCACCAGGGAAGAACATGTCGTAACAGCCCACCAGACCTTTAGCCGCGTCATCTTCGCTTTTAAACATCTGATCAGCCGCAAGGATCGTATAATGGTCAACTGTCAAAAATTCTTCATTGTCGCAAGAAGTTGTTCCGAATAAAACAGTCCCAACAAAAGCGGCTATAAATAATATTCTTAATTTGTTTTTCATAATGTTAATCTTTTGTTTATTATGGAACAATTAAAATTTAATGTTCACACCAAATGTATATGTACGTGGTGTTGGATATCGGCCGGTATCAAGACCAGTATAGAGCACGCTTCCTTGGCCCACTTCAGGATCGCCGTATTTGTTGTACGATGAAAAAGTAGCCAGGTTTTGTACAGAAGCATAAATGCGGGCACCAGACATTTTTAGAGATTTAGCTATATTATTTGGTAGAGTATAGCCAATCTGGACATTATTTATCTTCAGGAAGTCACCTTTCTTAATCCATGCATCAGAAGTACGGGTATTGGCATTAAGGTCGGTAATCGATAAACGTGGATATGCTCCGTCGGTATTGGTTGGCGACCATGCATCACCAACAACCTCAGCTAAAATATTAGATACACAGTCGTCAGACGGTGTCATAGTAGTAAGTTTCATTGCCGAGTAAGAAAGAATATCCTGACCTAATACGCCGTACATATAAACTGAAAAATCCCAGTTTTTATAAGTAGCATCAAGCATTAAACCATAGTTCAGCTTTGGGAAACCGTTACCCAGAACGTCCATATCCTCTTCACTGATCTGACCATCATTGTTTATATCTACATATTTGAAATCACCAGGTTGTGTTTGAGCTTCCTGGTAGTAATCGAAGCCATTAGCAACTGCCGTAGCATTTAACTGGTCAATTTCTGATTGATCAGAGAAAATACCGGCAGTTCTGTATCCGTAGAAAGAACCTACAGCATAACCTTCGCGGCAAATTGAGTGGTTGTCCCAGCTAAGACCTCCACCAACAGCACCTACGTTACTACCGTCGTTGGTTGTACCATCATTGGTATTGAATATATCTGAACCAGATACAATAACTTCGTTTTTCAGAGATGAACCTGTTAAAGTAGCTCCAAGTTGCCAGTCTCTTCCAATGTTTGTATTATAATTAACACTGAATTCGAAACCTTTATTCTGAATTTCACCAAAGTTAGTGTACACACTTGTAAAGCCAGTAGACGGACGCATTGTTTGGTAAATCAGCAGATCTTTTGCAGTACGCTGGAAGTAGTCAGCTGTAATATTCAACTTATTATCGTATAAACCTAAGTCAAGACCAAGGTTTACCTGTTCGTTGGTTTCCCACTTTAGGTTAGTATCGATTACACTTTGCTGAGCAAAACCATTTGCAGCAGAGCTATTCTGACTGCTCGAGGACATGCCGTAAAAGTGATACAGGTTATTAGCAGAACTTAATTGATCAACTGATAAATCGGTTGCACCACCTGCATTACCTGTACGTCCCCATCCTAAACGCAACTTAAGGTTGCTAATTACCGGCGCGGCATCCATAAAGCTTTCTTCAGAAATACGCCATGCCAATGCTGCCGACGGGAAAGATCCCCAACGATTACCTGCACCAAAGTTTGAAGAACCGTCGCGACGCATGGTTGCGGTTAAGATATAACGATCCTTAAGACTGTACATTGCCCTTCCATAATAAGATATGTAACGGGTTTGCAGGTTGAAAGCACCACCTGCAGTTTTTGAATCAAGGTCACTGGTCAAGCCAATATCGCGGATATTAGATGCCGGGAAATCTCTTGCAGAAACATTTAGCCATTGACCATAACTCTTACTAACTGAATTACCAGCCATTAACGTAAGGCTATGAATGTCGGTTTTATAATTGTAAGTAAAATAACTTTCAAGCGCCAAATCATTGCCTTGAGAAGCATTCATTGAAAACTGCTCAGTCATATCCACTCCGTAAAGAGGAATAGATTCACCATTGTTGTAACGATATCTTAACGGAGTCCAGCTATATCCATCGTTAGAAGTGAAGTTATACGAAGCAATCGATTTAAAAGACAAGCCTTTATACAAATCCAGGTTAATATAAGCACTTGCAAATACCCGGTTTGATCTTGATGGATTGTCTAATTCCATTTGGCGCGCATATGGGTTATCATAGCCTTTACCAATTTCGTTAGCAACAGATGTTTGATAAAAAACACCATATGTTCCATCTGGGTTAACTACGTTAGGGCTGATGTATTCACCTGCATCACTAATATAGTCCATAGTTGGTGTAATAAATGCCATATCGCGTAAACTGGATAGGTTCGTATTGTTATTAAGAGCCGCATTGCTACCCATCGATTCCGAGTGAACAAAATTGACATCTCCGCCCACTTCAATAAAGTCAGCAACGTTAACTTTAACGTTGGCTCGCGCAGTGATACGCTCATAATAACTGTTTACAACAAGACCTTCATTATCAAGGTAACCTAATGAAAAGTTAGCCTGTGTTTTGTCTGTACCACCCGATGCAGAAAGATTGTATTGCTGCCTTAGGGCCATCTCTGTCATTTCATCTTGCCAGTTGATAGTTTTTCTTTTTCCGTCGTATTGCGTATCCCAAATAGATAATACCGGAACTCCCCCATCAGAAGCACGGGCCGAACGAATCGATGCAGCATAACTATCGGCATCTTGCACATCAAGCGTGAAAGGTAAGGTTTGAGCGCCAAAGTTTGCTGAGAATTCAATTCTGGCCGCACCTTTAGTTCCATGTTTTGTGGTAATCATGATTACACCATTCGCACCACGTGCACCATAAATAGCAGTTGCAGAAGCATCTTTTAATACTTCCATACTCTCAATGTCAGCCGGATTAAGGAAGTTGGCATTGGTACCAACCTGCACCCCGTCAACCACATACAAAGGAGAAGCCGAACCGTTAATCGTAGCAACCCCACGAATACGCACTGCAGCATTCGCATCAGGAGCACCATCTTGAGAGGTAACCATTACCCCTGCGGCAGCTCCCTTTAAACCTTGCGCAACGTTTGTTGGTGCTTTTTTCATCATTTCCTCAGTACTTACAGAAGCTACTGAACCCGAGATATCGCTCTTTTTGATTGTACCATAACCAACTACTACAACCTCATCGAGCCCAACCACATCGGGTTTCATTGTAATGTTAAAAGTGGTTTGCGAACCAATTTCAACTTTCTGAACTTCCATACCAACAAAGCTAAAAACAAGAATTTCTGATCCCTGAGGAACCTCCAGATCAAACTTTCCATCAAAGTCAGTTACCGTGCCAATTGTAGTCTCTTCTACAGAAACTGAAACACCCGGAATAGGACTACCTGAATCATCAATTACAGTACCCTGTAAATTGACGTTTTGTCCAAAACCCCAGAGTGTTAAGAGCATCATAGGAAGCATCATAAGTGCAACCTGAAATAATTTGCCTTTTTTCATAAATAAATAGTTTTGATTAATAAATTGGAATTAAGTCTAAGACGATGACGGTTATTTATACAGGCGAAATACACCCTCAAAATGGCCTCCAACCTCTTAGTTATATTTTCGTTCATTCTGAGTTTTTTCTGATGATAGGATCCTATACATCACCAATCTTCCACCGTGCGTTCAACTAAATCTTTTTAAACTTTAGTGCTTAATGAAATTTTCAGGAAAACAGTAGCTATAAATTGGATACGAAAAGCTGAAACCACAGTCTTTCGTTCTACTTCATCAAACACACATAATTTGCACAATGCTTATAGAGTGTATACATTATCCCCAAAACAGAGCTAATCAGGTGAACGACAATATGAACGAATTAAACCTATGTATATGTATCACGTGTCCAGCAATATTGAAACAAGTGAAATTTGTATTCGTAAGAAAAACGGCTAATGATAATAGTTTTTTATAGTTCATCTTTTCAAGTTTGATTAATCGTTTGTTAGTAATTGTCAAAACTACATTATCAGTAAAAATGTGACTTATAATTTTAGATAATTTAGTTTTAAGTTTAGATAAATTTCGTCCTTGTGACAGCATGAAAAGCAACATCAGAAGAATCAGTCAAACAATACTTTTAATGCATCCAACCAGGCATATATACTAATCTTACCTCAAAACAAAAAAAGCCTAAAACGCTGTATTACTGACCCTTAAAACAATTCAAATACTTAATTCCTGCTACTAATCTCAATGGTGACAATATGTATGATTTGTTCAAAACATATGATCTGTTTGATTCAAATCCCAAATCAGTTACCACTACATTTTTTGAAGCCCAAAGATACTTATTGTGCTTTTTACAATTTTATTATAAATTTGTTGAGCACGAGAAATCAATAATCCGAATAGTATAATAAACCAATAACCTAACATCTGAATTATGAAGAAACTTTCTTTCCTTTTCTATTTTCTGTTTGTATTCATTACGAACAACCTCAACGCGCAGGAATTTAAACTTATAACATCCGGATATTTTCAAAACCATGGAGTGGATGTAATGGCCTTCGATGATATTTACCCTGAAGGACATCAGGGCGGTGTTTCACTGATTATGCACGGGAACCGAATTGCCACCAATGGCGACATCAGATTGGAGCCTACTCCCGGACAATGGCAGCCGGTGCCAAAACAACGCGACCGCGTTACGAACCAGGATAAAAATACGATTACTGCGTATTTAAGTTTTCCCGACTCATCGCGCCACATTACGGGCTTTAACCCTATGGTTTACCCCGATTTGCAAATCAACTACACCGTAAATGTTGAAGGCAAAGGCAGCTCGGTTATCGTCACCGTTGACCTGGAGCAGCCCATTCCGCAAAACTACCTCGGTAAAGTGGGTTTTAATATGGAGCTTTTCCCGGGAGCTTTGTTTGGTAAGCCCTGGATCATGGACGATAAAACAGGAGTTTTCCCGCAACAACCCAATGGGCCAACTCTTTACGAACCTTCGAATTACAACGATCCGGGCAATTTTAATCCTGATGGAAAAGCTTCGGCTGAACACCTTGCCGGAGAGGGATATAGTCCGATAATTGCAGACGATATTGTTGCTGAGCCATATGCACAGGGGCACCACTTTGTTGTACGCCCAGATGATCCATACGGTAAATTCAGCATTGAAAGTAAGGGAACTGCCTTAAAACTATACGACGGCCGCATGAATCACAACAATGGCTGGTTTGTGGTACGAAGCGAAATTCCCGCAGGAAAAACAAAAGAGGCCATAAAATGGATCATTACACCTAATGTTGTTGAAGACTGGCTTTATACACCGGTTGTTCAAACGTCACAAGTTGGTTATCACGGCAATCAACAAAAAACAGCTATTATAGAACTCGATAAACGCACCGAAAAAAATGAAACTCCTGCGCTATTCAAAATTACCGCTTCGGGTGAAGAAGAAATACTCAGCAAACCCGGTGAAGAATGGGGCCAGTTTTTGCGCTACAACTACCTGAAATTCGATTTCACGGAAATAAACGAGCCCGGACTTTACCAGGTGCATTACGGCAATTCTGCTTCTCCGGTTTTTCGGATTGATGATGCTGTTTACGATCGCGGAGTTTGGCAACCGGTACTGGAATATTTCCTTCCCGTTCAAATGTGCCACATGCGGGTAAACGAAAAATACCGTGTTTGGCATGATGACTGCCATATGGATGATGCGAAAATGGCCCCGGTTAATTTTAACCACATCGATGGGTATGTGCAGGGAGAGTCCACTTTAACTGATTATTCGCCCGGCGACGTTGTACCCGGATTAAATATTGGTGGCTGGCACGATGCCGGCGACTTCGACCTCCGTGTTGAATCGCAGGCTGGCGAAGCTTATATTCTGGCTCTTGCTTACGAAGCATTTGGAGTGGACTATGATGCCACTTCCATCGATCAGCAAAAACGAATAACCGAGATCCACCAGCCCGATGGAAAAGCCGACCTTTTGCAACAGGTTGAAAATGGTGCGCTTACTGTAATTGGCGGATACCGGGCGCTGGGCCGTCTTTACCGCGGAATAATTTGTAACAACCTTAGACAATATGTAATGTTGGGCGATGCATCGGCAATGACCGACAACATTTCGGGTAACGATGACGACCGCTGGGTATTTACCGAAAACAACCCTTACCGCGAATTGACCACAGCCGCACAAATGGCTGCTACAGCCCGGGTTCTCAAAGGTTTTAACGATACACTCAGCGCGCAGGCTCTTGATTGTGCCAAAACCTTATTTGAGGTTACTGAAGCAAACGGTCGGTCCAAAGCGGCAAAAATACACGCGGCAACCGAGCTGTACCTTACTACCGGCGATGATATTTACAAAAATTACCTGTTTTCCGAAACCGAATTTATTACGCGAGCAATAGGATTTGTTGGCTGGTACATTGGCCGTGCCGAGAAAAAAATAAATGATCCTGATTTTACCAAAGCAATCAGGGAAGCCATGAGTGGCCTAAACGAACAAATAAAAAAACAAGGCGCCGAAACTCCATACGGAATTCCATATCGCCCACAAATCTGGGGTGCCGGCTGGGATATTCAGTCCTTTGGTTTTAAGCAATACTTTTTACATACGGCCTACCCCGATATTTTTAGCTCAGAATATATTTACAATGCCTTGAATTTTATTTTGGGTTGCCATCCGGGCTCTAATACTTCTTCGTTTGCTTCAGGAATTGGTGCGCGCTCAGCAACTGTTGGCTATGGTTTAAATCGTGCCGACTGGTCGTATATTCCGGGTGGCGTAGTGTCGGGTACTGCACTTATTCGCCCCGATTTTCCGGAACTGCTCGAATTCCCCTACCTGTGGCAACAGGTTGAATATGTGCTTGGCGGAGGCTCGTCGCATTATATGTTTTTGGCTTTGGCTGCTCAACAGCTATTAGCCAAAGAATAACCAGAAAATAAGTATAGGTATAAAATTCAATGACAAAACGCTGAGAGTGGAGTTTTAATCATTATTAGAAAAGCCTAACGAAGCAAAATTTTTTCAACCAATAAAAACCTATTATGAAACGAATTATTATTTTACTTGTACTCGCCGGTGTTGCACTGTTTTCGCAAGCCGGGAATTACAAAAATTATAAAGTGTCGGTGTATGTCAGAGCTTACGAGGTAGAAAAAATGAAAGACCTGAACTGGCTCGACTCCACCTGGACCATCATTTCGAACCAGATAAAAATCGATAAAATTTACCTGGAAACCCATCGCGATTTACTAATCGTTCCTGATGAAACACTGGAGCAGGCAAAGCAATATTTTTTGGATAAAGGTCTGGAAGTTGGAGGAGGAATTACCTACACCATCGACGAATCGAACAATTTTGAAACCTTTTGCTACTCCAATCCCGAACATCGGGAAATTGTGCAACAGATTGCCGAACACACTGCCCGTCATTTCGACGATTTTATTCTCGACGATTTCTTTTTTACCAGCTGTAAATCCGATATCGAAATTGAAGCCAAAGGCGACATGAGCTGGACGGAGTACCGCACAAAGCTAATGACCAAAGCAGGAAAAGAACTGGTTTTGGAACCGGCTAAAAAAGTTAATCCAAATGTAAAAGTGATCATCAAATACCCCAATTGGTACGATCATTTTCAGGGGCTGGGATTTGACCTGCAAAACGGGCCACACCTTTTTGATGGAGTGTGGACAGGAACAGAAACCCGGGATCCGTCGTATGCACAGCATCTGCAAAATTACCTGAGTTACAACATTATTCGCTATTTCGACAACTTACGCCCCGGTTACAATTTTGGAGGATGGGTGGATGCCGGCGGATCAAACCTGGGAATGGATCGCTATGCCGAACAACTCTGGCTGACTATGTTTGCCAAAGCGCCCGAAATTATGCTATTTGCCTATAACCAGCTAACGGACGTACAACTGCGCCCCGAAGTACACCGAAAACAGTGGCAAGGTACGGGCACCAGTTTTGATTACGACGACATGATGAAACCCATTCAACTGCCCGATGGTAATACTGTTACACCGTCGACCTTAGCACGTGTGGCTGGTGTTGCATTAGAACAAATTGATGATGTTGTTGGCAAGTTGGGTAAACCAATCGGTATTAAATCATACAAACCTTATCATTCGCTGGGCGACGATTTCCTTCAGAACTACCTCGGAATGATTGGTTTGCCAATGGATATGTATTCCGAATTCCCGGAAGATCAGAAAGTAATATTACTTACCGAACAAGCCAAATACGATAGCGCTATTGTAAGCAAGATGAAAAAACAGCTGCAGAAAGGTGGCGATGTAGTGATTACCAGCAGCTTGTTAAAAGCTATACAAAACGACATTGCCGACATTGTAGAGTTACGTGCAGGAGACAAGGACGCACTGGTTAACGATTTTGGTTTTTTGGGAAGCACGGACAAAGATATCCTGATTCCTCAAGTGCTGTATCAAACCAACGATGCCTGGGAAATTGTGAGTGCCGGAAGACCTCTGACAAATGGCGTTAGCGGTTATCCAATGTTGCTTCGCTCCCAGTATTCAAAAGGAAACCTGTATGTTATAACAATCCCCAACGATTTTGGAAACCTTTACGATCTGCCCAACGGAGTATTGAATGTATTTCGCCAGGTAATGAGCAAAGATTTGGGAATGTACATTGAGGGACCGGCCAAAGTGAGCTTGTTTGTATATGACAATAACACTTTTATAATCGAATCGTTTTTGGATGAACCTGTAACCATTCAACTGGTTAGCACCAAAGACATCTCCAGTATTACCGACATTCCTGAAGGGGTGAAAATTGAAAAACTGCCTGAAGAAACTCCGAATTTCTTTAGCCGGCGAATGAGAGATGCTGAAAAGACCAGCAAATTCAGTATTACTTTAATGCCACATTCGTACCGGGTTTTTAAGAAAGATTGAAGTTTAGGAAAAAAGACATTACATACGATTGCTTCTTGCTATTTGCCAGGGAGCACAATTCAAGGAGTTTTATATAGGAGGGGCTGGTCGCCAACTATGCCTCTCCTATCAAGGCTCACTCTCCGACAATATCGTCATTGTAATCCGTCAGCCCACGGGGAAAGAATCTCTTTGCTGTTTTTACATTTTACAGATCAACAATTATTTGCCACGAAGGAAAACTCGAAAAGTTAATGACAAAAACATTGAGTGAAGATACATTCATTCCAGCACTGGCTAAAAAAAAACAGTATTGGCAATAATGATGGTTAATCAAATGCCAATACTGAAGTAATACTAACTAAACTAATCAAACTATTTAAGTCAAGTATTTTTCTAAGCTTCTACTACTTTCTTTTTTCTATGTTTTAAAAACAAGTACAAAAAAGCCAGCGAAAGAAATGCGGTAAGAATAATAACATACTGGAGTGTAGCTGCACCTGCAGCTAAATCATCGCCAAACTTGGTAGTTTGCACATCATAAATTTTACCCAATACGGGTTGAGCAATAGCTCCACCAAGGAATCCAATTCCTCCCATTATGGCTAATCCCAAAGCCCCGCTTGTAGGCACTTTTTCGGCAACTACTCCCAACATATTCGGCCAAAAGAATCCTATACCCAGTGCAAAAACCGTAGCCGATGCAAATAATACAGCACCGGATGAGATGCTCATTAAATATAAACCGATTCCGGAAAAAACAGCGGAGAACAATAATACTCCGATACCCGATAAACGGTGAACAACCGGTCCTGCAACCAATCTGGCCAAAGCCATAATTGCTGAGATCCACACCAGGATCAAAATTGCTCCAATCCCTTCGCCAAATAGGTTACTTACCGAATTATTAAATAATGCAGCAATCCACTGGTTGGTTCCTAATTCGGTGGCAGCTGTAAACAACATACAAAAGGCCATAAAAAGAAATAATGGAGACACACATGCTTTAAGCATATCTTTGTACGATGCGCCGGCTGTAACCCTTTCTGTTTTCGGAAACTTTTGACGGAAGAAAAACAAGCCGTAAATCAAAGTGGGTAATAACATTACTGCTGTTTGAATACGCCATCCGATACCTATTTCATTTAAAAAGAAAACAATAAGACCTCCGATTACAATACCGGCCGGGAACCACATGTGAAAGCGATTCAGCTTTGCCGTTTTATTGTTCGGATAAAGGGCCGTAACCAATGGATTTGCTGCAGCTTCAACACTTCCGTTTGCAATACCAATAAACATGGTTGAAAAGAAAAGCGACCAAAAACCTTGTGCAAAAATGGTCCATGTAAGGCCAATAATATGGCAGGCAAAAGCAATAGCCATAACTCTTCCGATGCCCAAGATATCAACCAGGGGACCCAAAATTACCATGGCAAGTGTAAATCCCCAAAAAGCAGTTCCGACTATCCATCCAACCTCTGCCCCCGCAAGGTTAAATTCTTCCATCCACGGAGTAATAAAGCCACCGCGGGTTCCAAAGGAAAGGGCTGTAACTACCAGAGCCAGGCAGCTGGTATTAAACAACAAAGAAGTTCTGATTTTATTCATACTATTATAATTGTTAGTTCTGAAAGGTATAGTATGTAACTCGCATGAATTATAATAATCCTTCTTGGGGTAATAAATTACATGCTCCTTTCATAAGTTTAGTAATAATTAAATTTTACCAAAGTTCTTCACCGTATTCCCATCCTGCACGAACGGGCTCTTTAATGTAATGATCCAACTCAGGATGGTTGGCTACCTTCATGTTTGCTGCGTCGTATTCAATACGAGTATTAAAACGCTGAGCAAGTACGCCTATAAGAGCCATTTCTGTTAGTCCGGTAGCATAATTAAAGTTCGAACCGGGCATTGGGCCATTACCTTTAATGGCATCCAAAAATTCTTTAACGGGTCCTCCCTCAATTCTTGGAATTGTAGGTGCTGGCATTTTGTTGTCAACCCAATCTTCCCATTCTTCATCAGACATGATCAGCATTGCATTATTTGGCCGGCCACCGGTTATTATACTTTGCTTTTCGCCAACCATTATCATTCCCGAAGGAGGCAATTCATCAATTCCCCATTCAGACCTGTTTTCTGGTTTTAATCCGCCTTCATACCATTTCAGAACTGCCGGTGGTTTATTTCCTCTTTCCGGAAATTCAAAACGAATTACCGATTTGTCGGGTACAAAACCATCAGGAGAACCCGAATGGAATTCAGTTTCAACAATAGTAGGCATTCCTAATTCTAATGACCAGAACGGAGCATCCAGCGTATGGCAGGCCCAGTCGCCTAATTCGCCATTACCGAAATCATAAAATCCTCTCCACGAACGGGGAACATAAACTTTGTTATAAGGGCGAACAGCAGCAGGCCCCAGCCACAAATCCCAATCCAGACTTTCAGGAATAGCTTGTTCTGCAGGCGGGTATTGCCCTGGTTTGGTGAAATATTTTCCTTCGCCAAATTCGGGTCCGTTAAACCATGCAAATATTTCTTTTACTTCTCCTGTTACTCCTGCGTCGTACCATTCTTTTACTTTCCTGATACCATCAGTTGTATGCCCCTGATTGCCCATCTGCGTAATTACATTGTAATGTTCTGCTGCTTTTTTCAATGTTCTTAATTGCCAGACATTATGAGCCAGTGGTTTTTCAACAAAAACATGTTTGCCCAATTGCATGGCCGCCATTGCAGCAGGAAAATGACTATGATCGGGTGTTGATACCATAACGGCATCAATTTCATTAGCCATTTCGTCGAACATTATTCGGTAATCTTTATATCGCCTGGCTTTAGGGAAAGCATTAAAACCTTCACTGGCACTTTCGTCGTTTACATCGCATAAAGCAACAATATTTTCATTCTTGCTTTTACTCCAGTTTTCACGACCTCGTCCACCAACACCTATAATGGCTATGTTAACTTTTTGCGAAGGCGAACAGCTCAATAAATTTGGAATTAATGCCGTACCAACACCTATAGCAGAAGCAGATCGAAGAAATCTTCTTCTATCAATATTTTTCATCGCTTACATTTTATAAGTTCTTATTCAACTATTAGTAGGCAGGGCTCACCCAACTTTCTTTGGGCTGATATTTACTTTCGCTGGCCCAGCGTATTCCTCTTTTCATGATTTCCATGGCTTCAGGAACTTCGAAATCTGCCATCACATGACCCGAAGAGGAAAAAAAGATCCTTCCTTCGCCATAATATTTTTTGTAAGCTACCGGCATTACACAGCCATCGGCCCATGGCGCATGACCTGCAATAAATTTTGTTGTTGAAAGTACTTTAACGTTCGGATCAACATGCATGTAATATTGTTCCGAGTGCAAATCAAAATCGTCGAGACCTGCGGTTATCGGATCATCATGATCGACAATATTAACCCTGAAATCGATAACGTTACCGGGATGTGCTACCCATTGCGAGCCAATCATAAACTGGTACTCGGTATTGTTCCTGAACGAATCATTAAGACCGCCGTGCCATCCGGCAATTCCGGTTCCATTATTTTTGACTGCATTTAAGAGGCCACTTTCCTGTTCTCTTGTAATTTGAGACATTGTGACGATTTGAATGATAAGATCTCTTGAGTCCATCAGATCTTTATCGAGGTATGAATCAAGAGTATCAGATACAACAACTTCTGCTCCTTCAGAACGCATCCATGGGACAAATATATCAACAGACTGTTCCGGCTCGTGCCCCGGCCAGCCTCCCCAAACATAAAGTACCTTTTTGCCCTTTAGTGAGTCATTTGTTTGTTGTCCTCCGGCTCTTGCCATATTTTTAGGCAGCAGGATCCCTCCGGCTCCTGCTGCTATTGTGGTTTGTACAAATTTTCTTCTTGAAAAAGAATTCATTTCGAATAATTTAATGTTTATAATTTGTATCCATTGTGGTATTCCCTGTGAAAATATTTTTCAGCTTCCGGATCGTTGACAAAATACTGGGCATCAGGAGACCATCGTACCGGACGGTTCAATTCGTAGGCAATGTTTCCTAATATACAACATGTAACTGTTCTCTGACCAACTTCTACCGGTGCAATAGGATCTCGTCGTGACCGTACTGAATTGATAAAGTCTTCCACATGTCCTGCGCTTCTTTCATAAAGTCCTGCATCTTTTTCTCCCTGATCAGAAGGTAGTAATGATTTGTCAGAAGCCGCAATTTTTCCTCTTGAAACTTCAATCCATCCATCTTCTCCCCAGAATTTAAGACCGAGAGTTTTTCTTTCGTCGTAAGGCTCATTTACCATTTCAAGGCCATTATCGTACACATAGGTCAGGAATTTGGCTCCCTGGTAACCCGGTGGAATAACTTTTACCGGACCACTGTGGTCTTTTTTCAAAGCCCACTGGCCAATATCGAAATTATGTGCACCCCAGTCGCAGGTAAATCCTCCGCCTGTTTCTTTATAATATCTCCATCGTCCCCAGCCTCTTTCTCTTACCGGTGGATCTATAGAAATTGGTAATGCAAGTGCTGAATTAAAATGAATACTATGTGGAAGTGGCCCCAACCAACGATTCCAGTCCAGACCTTCAGGAATTGGTTCTGCGGGTAAGTCGTACGGATCAGGGCCCGGACCTACATAAGCTTGTACTTTTGTGAGTTTTCCGAAGGCTTCCCGATGAACCATACTAACGGCATGTTGATAATTGCTGTCGGAACGTTGCTGGCTTCCTGTGGCGAAAATCACATTATTACGACGCACAGCCTCGGCAACTTTTATACTTTCTTTGATTGTAAAAGTTATTGGCTTTTCCTGATAAATGTCTTTACCGGCATTACATGCATCAATAGCGATCATGGCGTGCCAGTGGTCGGGTGTTGCAATTACTACTGCATCAATATCATTACGATCAATAATAGGGCGGTAATCCAAATAGGTGGTCACCTCTCCATCAGGGTAATATTCTTTAACCTGTTTCTCGAACCGTTTTCTTTTTATACCGTAAACATCTGCCCCTGCAACTACTTCGACTCCTTTTATGTGACGGAATCCGTTTAATAAGTTCATCGCTTGCTGACCAAGGCCAATAAATCCAACACGTATTGTATCGTTGGCACCAGCCTTAAAACTTTGTAATAATGGCAACGCAGTTATACCTGCGGCTCCAATTGAACTGGTTTGAATAAACCTTCTTCTTGAAAAATTTGTCATAATTCAATTTTTATTGTTTAGTTGTATAGATTAATATTTGCTCCAGCTGTTTTACAGCTGGAGCAAAAAAGTTTAATATCCCGGATTTTGTACGATTTTAGGATTTTGATCAATAACATCCTGAGGAATAGGTGTCATATATTGTTTCAGATTAAATGCAGCAGTCCACTTCACTTCTTCTTCAACACTATATACCCAAACTCCTGAATTGTCGCTTGGAACAGTGTTCCTAATCACCATGTTGTGACGCTGGGTACCCATTGTTTGTTCGGCAATTTTCCAACGTTTGTTATCATGGTATCTTTTATTTTCGAAACAAAGTTCAACACGACGTTCGTCTCGAATTGCCTCACGCATTTCTTCCTGAGATAAACCTGGTTCAAGATCTGAAATACCTCCGCGCGCCCTTATTTTATTGATTGCACTGTAAACCGATGCGTCGGGGCCTACAGCCTCATTTTGTGCTTCGGCATAATTTAACAGCACTTCGGCATAGCGATAGTAAACAAAGTTCTGTCCACTGGCGTCATCGGCAGGAGCTGCATCAGGATTCAGTTTTTTCTTTTGATAATAACCTGAATCGCCCGCATCAGTTTTACCGGCCAAATCAATCTGGTTGGTTTTATCAGGATTTGGATAGGTTTCATCAATTCGGGTATAAATAATGTCTGTTTCCGGCATCCAGTCCAGTTTATAAGGAGCTCCATCGTAAACGATAAAATCGTAAAACCGAGGTTCTCTGTCCGCATATGGATTTTGTGGATCGTAACCGGAAGTTGGATCGTTGATGTCTTTTCCATTTGCCATCTTGAATTTGTCAACCAGTTCCTGCGTTGGGTTATAATTACCCCAGGTCATATATTGGCCTAATACATAAGTAGGGCCACCTCGTCTTTCATAGTTGGCTCCCATACCTCCAACATTGGCAACAATTTGCCTGTCCCAAATAACCTCAGAGTTATATTCGTTTGCTGCCCGCCATAAGTTAGCAATATCATCAAATAGTTCGTAATACTGCCCGTCGCCATACATATCGATAAACTTTTTATTTGTTGCCGCTGCTTGTGCGTATAATCCCGCTCTTGGTGATGCAAAATGAACAACGTTATCCGGGTCAGAAAGGTAAGCTGAACCGCTGTTAAAAAGTTCGCTGGCTGCAAACAGTTCCATCCAACCTTTTAATGCCAGGGCTGCACCTATTGTTGCATGTCCGGCTTCTCCGTCTCCTGCATTGTATTTCACAGGTAAATTTCCGTTATTAACGATTGCTTCCAGCTCACTAACAATAAAATCAAATGTGGCACCAAATGTTTCTCTTGGATAGAGCAATTCATCTTCTGACATAGAATTTCTGTCGAGTGGATCAGTAATAATAGGCAAACCACCGTAATGCATAAACATTTCACTATAGAAAAATGCTCTTAAAAATTTGGCTTCATCCATACGTTTATTGTACCAGTCGGTAGAAAAGTTTTCTTTATTTTCTTCGATCTTTTGAATAAACGTATTGGCCTTTCTTACATAAACAAAAAAGTTTTCCCATGAATAATAGCCTTCGGTTGGTCCTTCTGTTCCAAACCAGGCATTAGTTGTACTTGACGATGGAGCAAGACATACTCCCTGTCTCCAGTTGGAAGCCGTATAATAGTGACTGATATTGTAATCATCGGTATAATAATCTAAATTTTCAGAGGTATTCCATTTATTTGCAAGTTCACTATATACGTCATTTAGGAAAATATCGGCATTACCATCTGATGCCCATTGTGTAGCATCACTAAGGTTTGCTTTATCAATATTTTCCAGGAAATCCTCCTGATCGCAGGCGAATATACTTAGTATAAACAAGGTTAATATTCCTAAGCGGAGTATATTATTTATATTTCTTTTCATGATGTATCGTTTTATATATTAAAATGTTATATCAATTCCAAATGTAGTAGACTTCATAACCGGATAAGCAGTTTCTCTCAAATCGTAGCCCAACTCTGGGTCAACATGCTTAAGCTTACTAATTGTAAACACATTTTGGCCTGTTACATAACAACGAACATCTCCAATACCCAATTTATCAGTTATCCTTTCGGGCAGGGTGTAACCGATAGTGGCAGTTTTAAGTCTTAAGTAATTGGTATCTACCATCCAGAAATCAGTTTGCTGGGTGTTATTATTGTATGGAGATGGTGTAGCCCTTGGATATTTCGCATTTTGATTTTCCGGAGTCCAGCGGTTATCAAAATATTCATACGAAGTATTACTTCCGTTGTTCTCAAAAGGAACAGTCATAAATTGGTAAGTTCTGATACTAGCTTTGGCAGCTCCCTGGAAGAACAGAGCAACATCAAGATTCTTCCATTCCAAACTAGGAGTAAAACCGAAAGTCATTAACGGATATCTCGGATAACCAATTTTTGTTTCATCATTCGAATCGATTTTACCATCCGGCACTCCGTCAGGGCCACTTAAGTCAGCATACTTAATATCTCCGGGATGAAGTTCACCAAACTGTTCAACATTATAACCATCATCAGAGTTTATTATACCATCGCCATTGGTGTCTTCAGCGGTAGTGAAAAGACCTAATGCCTTATACCCGTATGGTGTTCTATAAGGTTGACCAACCCTGGTACGGTTTGGATTATTTGCCTCTGCATCGCTTTGAAATACTTCTATCATTTGGTTTCTGGCATAACTAAAGTTGGCAGACAGTCCAATTACCATATCATTATTTAAATTGTAAATACTGGAAGCGTTGATTTCGATACCGTTATTTTTCATTTCTCCTTTATTCTCCTCCGACAAGTCTAGTCCATACTCTACAGGGAGTGTTACTTGTGGCGCAAGAAGCATTCCGGTACGTTTTTCATGGAAATAGTCAAATTCCAGGTTCAGCAGCCCGTTCCACATATTTAAGTCGAAACCAATATCCATCTTTGTTGAAATCTCCCATGTGATTGCAGGGTTTGGTTCACTTTCGTTAGCTGATCCCTGAACAAGTGAACCATTTCCAAATGCATAAGCATTTCCACGAAGGCTGTAGCCTGCCAGGTATTGGAACGCTTCACCGGCGAGCATACCTGACTGTCCCCATGAACCTCTTAATTTTAGGTTGTCAATATTTTCTTTATCGGCCATAAATCCTTCTTCAGAAATTCGCCATGCGGCAGAAAATGCAGGAAAATATCCCCAGCGTTCTCCAGGTGCAAAATAGTAGTGCCCATCATATCTACCCGATGCTTCGAATAAATACTTATCCATGTAGCCATAACCTACACGATAAACGTAGCCAATTTCGCTACCGGTTGAAGAAGCTCCACCATTGTCGTAATCGTTTTTGTCTGAACTACCAAAGTCCATTTCATCAATTAATATGGCAAAGTTGTTTCTTCGTGTCCAGAAATTATCTCTTGATGACTCTCTTGCTTCGGCAACAAGTAAACCTGTTACACTGTGGTCGCCAAATGTGCGGGCATAATTCAGGTAAGCCTGATAGGTAAAATTCGCCCACCTTTCTTCCTCAAGCCTCAGGTAACTATATAGCGGAGACGTGCCTTCCTGAGTTGTTTGTGCTTCGGTAAATGAATAAGGTGTTGTGGAATAATCAATTACATGATAGATAAAAGGAAGGTGCCATTGTTTTGTTCGTTGAATATTAGGGTCGTAACTAAAAACGCCTTTAAAATTAAGGCCTTCAATAAATGGCAACTCCTGTTCTAAGGTTAACGAAGTTAAAAGGGTTTTTCGGTTTATATCTGTGTAACCATCAGAGTTTAAGGCAGCAATAGGAGAACTTGCAGATGATTCCCCCCAATGTTCTCCATCAGAATAGAGCATTGTTTGTATAGGTACAAATTTGTAAAAAGCCCGGAAGAGGTGTCCCTGACGGGTATTTTCACCAGGATCAAGCTCATCGGTCTCTTCTATCGAACCATGAATTGACATACTCACTTTGGTAGTATTGGTTGCCTGTAATCCCAGACTGATATTGTAGCTATACCTTTTATAATTAATTTTATCTACAATTCCTCCCTGATCATAATATCCTAAACCTGCGTGGTAATTAAATTTTGATGAACCACCACTAAACTCCAGGTTGTAATTCTGTACTGGTACGTTTGTATTCCAATGATCAATAAATTTTGAGTCGGGATATAAATCCGGATCCTGTCGGTGTAAATTAGGATAATCGGCGATTAAATCCGGATCATTAGGAGGTGTTGTTCCATTTGGTGTTAGGTTGTAATAACCTTCATTTTGGAGTGCCATATAATCCTGTGCATTCAGCATTTCCGGTAAATATGTTGGATTCTGAATTCCAAAAGATGAAGTTAAGCGAACAACAGGTTTGCCGGCTGTACCTTTTTTGGTGGTAATAAGAATTACTCCGTTGGCCCCACCAATTCCGTATGGAGCAACAGCAGCCGCATCTTTAAGAATTGTAACAGATTCGATGGTTGCCGGATCAACCTGGCGTATATTATCTCTTTTTACGCCATCAACCACAATCAAAGGATCGCTGTTACCTGTTGTAACAACTCCACGAATATGAATGTCGGGATCATCGAATCCCGGTTGACCTCCGTTAGGACGCATACTAACACCGGCTAATTTACCAGCCAACGCCTGAGAAATATTAGGAACTGGCACCTTGGCCAATTCTTCTCCTTTAACAGTACTGATTGCACCGGTTACAGTGGTTTTTTTCTGTACACCATAACCGATGGTAACTACTTCTTCAATACCAATTACATCTACTTCCATGGTAACATTAATAACCGACTGATTACCAACTGGAACTTCCTGAGACCGCATCCCGATAAAAGAAAATATCAGGATATTATCCGGCGAAACATCACTTAATGAGAAATTCCCGTCGGTATCGGTAATTACTCCATTACTTGTTCCTTTAACTACAACGGTTACACCAGGGAGAGAAGCCCCGTTGCTGTCAGTTACTTTTCCGGAAACCGCATTTTGCTGAACATCTGACACTTCGGTTTTACCCCGATTTAAGTCAGAATCGTTGACATTCGAATAAGTACTGGCTGAAACATGATTGAAACTTGTTAACAAAAGAATTAACACGAGTTTCATCGAAAGCAATAATTTCTTTTTCCTGTTGAAATACAGAAAAAAACAAGTTGCATTTTTTTTCATAAATTCAAGTATTAAAGTTATAATTGACGGTGTTTTTACACCCAAAATCTAATTTACCCGGTAATTGTTGGCGCAACTACCGGGTTTTTATAAATATTTAGTTTCTATTTCATTAAATATGCCCTCCTTTTACTGTTTAACTTTTAACCTCCCCGCTTATATCTCTTTCAACTTAGGTCTAGTCATTAATTCTATGAAATATTTAAAAATTATTTAACACGTTGTTTTATACAATCGATACTAACAACCCTTTTCGATTGTCTTTAATCAGCTATTCTCCAAAGTCAATTTCCTATTTTCAGTTTATTAAAACATCATTTCGTTTTGTTGTATCTAAAGATCCCCTATTTGATAAGAGGATCTTTTAATTAACACTATCTAAAAACCTATCCTATGGAGAAAATTTAGATATTGTCTCATTAGTCTAAAATTATGCATTTATACCTTAATATTAGGACCTTTGTATTTCTTCAACAAATCGTTCAGGAAATCACAATTATCAATAATATTTACACGCGTGGAAACTGCGAATAGTAAAGATTCCCAAAAAGTAAGAATCAACTTTTTCATTTTAATTTATTTACAAATTTCTTTCGCAAAATATTACACTTCTCTTTGGAACTATTTGCTGAAATCTGAACAAAAATGGGATCAATTCGTCTTGTAATTTGAAATTTTTTATCTGACTATACTAAACAAGATTTAGTAGTCAGTAATACGGCTTAGATACACAGAATTTTTTCATAAGATAGTTTCAGTTAGATTTGTTTTAAAAATATATATAGTACACCACTGGTACTGTTCTGTTCTGTTCGCCTATTAACAAAGATACTACATTCCAAAATAATTAAAAATATTATCAATAATGCTATACAACATGACTATGACTATTTTAAAGTAAAATACTTAATTAAACAACTTCCGCCACCTATCTGATATTCTTCAAAAAGCCACCTCCCCGTGGCAATGAGCCGGATTGTAAATGACCTAAACATGATTATTACGAATTAACATATACACACTTATTTATTCTTACACGTATTAACTCCATCTTTCAACTACTATTTGCGGTAAAAATTCCCCATAACGGATACCATGTATGATTGTTGGATATTTAATACCATTAAAAGCCATGCAGAATAGGCGATTAATCCGAATTCAATTTAATTCAAGTAACTAACCCACACCATCAATGATAGGGATTTCCCTACCTTTTGTTAGATTTTATCCTCCTTCGAAGTAGGTTTTCACCTGTAGTAATTCCTCTTTCTTCATGATAATTTTGTTGCAAACAAAATGAGTAAAGAAATGAGTGTAAGACCTGGAAATAATCAACCTTCGATATTAATACTAGCCGATTTCTCGGACGGAAGCTGGCACGCAACTTCTTTTGCCATGCAATTTCTATATAAAGAAAAATCGCCGGTAACAATTTTGCAAACCTATCAGAATCCGGGTTGGGGTCATTTAATGATGCGCAAACTTAGCCATCACCTAAAAAAAATTACAAAAAACGAACTACGAGCTTTAAAATACAGGTTACTAAAGCATTTTAATATTGAAAAACAAAAAGTTAATACCCTTTCTATTGAAGGAGAACTCAACACTGTCCTAAATTTCAAGCCGATAATTAACGGGCAACACAACCTTGTTTTGTCTACCCATAATTCTTTTGATGATTCGTGTAAAAGACAAAACGGATGCCTGGAGAAGATAATTGATACCGCCCAACATCCTCTGTTTATTCTACCCGAAACCTTTGAAGGTGAAACATCAAAAAAGATCCTGTTTGTAGCAAATCCCGACAAAAAACCATCCGAGCAATTGTGCAGCCAGGTTATTGAAATATGCAATAGCACCCAGTCGAACCTGGAAATACTTTTTGTATTAAAAACGCCAAACCAAAATATGAGCGAAGATGTAAAATCGTACTTCCACGAATATTTTGATGGGATTGATACTACAATGAGTACTATTCAGCAGAAAACAAAATGTAAGGGAATTAATAACTACCTGAACCATACAAACCGCGATTTAATTGTAATTGAAAACGATTAGCCGGAAAGCAGTCAATTAAAAACAACAGCAATGAAACAGAAAGAATACAGCATTTTGGCGCTTATTTCGCCAAATAAAGAGGGAGAGACGGTTTTAAAAGAAGCACTGTACCTGCATAATACGCTTGAGGTAAAACTGGTAATATTAAATGTATTAAAAGAGCCTGGTTTTTTTGAGCGAAACTTTCAGTCCGAAGAAACTGAGTTAGCAATAAAAAATGCCAAACAAGAACTAACAAACTTTGTTAGGAAAGTAATTGGGACGGAAATACCAAGCAACATTGCTATTTCGGTGCGGGCCGGTAATCCGGTGGAAGTATTACTGGAAAAATCGAAAACCGACAGTCTGGAGTTTTTACTGATTGACAAAAGTGATAGTAATTATCCGGGGGCATTGACAAAAGAGGAAGTTGACAAATTAATTAGCTTATCGAAATGCCCGGTATTAACGGTGAACAAAGATTTTGGCGTACCGGAAATAAAGAATATTGCTATCCCGATCGACATTACCCAATCGACTAAAAAAAGACTTTTATGGGCGCAATTCTTAGCCAAAAAGCACGATGCCAAAATTACGATCCTGTCGGCGCTAAAAGCAAATATTGATGTAGAAAAAAGTCTTGCTTTAAAAAATGCCAAAAAGATTCAACAATTACTGCATGATCATGATATTGAATGTGATATAAAAATACTTAAAATGTACAACCAGGATTCGCATCAGGTTATTCTGGAATATGTGAAAGAAGAAAATCCCGAGTTATTAATAATCCGTACGCATCAGGAATCGATATTTTCGAATAAGAACATCGGAAAATTTGTTTCCGAAATAGTTCATGGAAGTAAGTTGCCCGTTTTTACGGTGAATTATACGCCAAATCCTGTCGACTCGCTTTTCCTCTAAAAAAAGTAAAGAAAAAAGTCAATATTATGCCAACCAATTACAAAACTTGCACGTTAACACGGAAGTACTTTATATTGCTTTTGATGATAAAGAAATCAGCTTTCAGTCACGATCTAAGGCAAGTCTTTTTAGAGATTAAAGCATGCGGAAAAACCAAAGTGTCATTATGACAACATGCCATGAAACGTTAAGATATATTAAAATATTACACAAATAAATATTCATAATCCCGTCATATTTAGGAAACAAAGTATATTAAGATTTTTAGACATTCTATATAAAATAACATGAATAATAATACAACAAGAACAGGCAAACTCATATCCATTCAGGATTCGTTGGTAAAAGCACGATTCTACGGAAATGTGATAATGGGTGAAACTGCCAATGTTATAGTAGATGGTAAGTCGTTACAGGCCGAAGTATTACAGATTATTCCGGATCCGAAACATGCGGATGCCGGGATTGTTGAGATGCAGGTTTTTGAGGATTTAACCGGTGCTCAAATTGGCGATCAGGTAGAATTTACCGGTAAGTCCTTATCGGTGCTTCTGGGGCCGGGACTGCTAACCAGTATTTGGGACGGACTTCAGAATCCTTTATACAAATTAGGGGAACAGGATCCATACCTGGTTCCCGGAATGAAGGCTCCGGCCTTGGATGAAGAAAAGCAGTGGGAATTTACACCCTCTGTTTCGGTTGGCGACAAAGTAAAGGGTGGCGATGCGATCGGCACTGTTCCGGAAGGACGTTTAACTCATAGCATTTTGGTGCCTTTCAATTTCGGCAAATGCAAAGTAGAAAGCATTATCGAAAAAAGCGAGTTGAATATTACCGAAAAGGTTGCTGTTATTTCCGACAGTCAAAACGTAAAACACGAGTTGAAACTGGCGTTCCGATGGGCGGTAAAATCGCCAATTCCATTTAAGGAACGCGCCATACCGAGTAAAACAATTTCTACCGGAGTGCGTGTTATCGATTTGCTGGCACCTGTTAGCTATGGCGGAACGGTTGGAAACCCCGGTCCTTTTGGTGCGGGAAAAACCGTGTTGCAGCACTCGTTGTGTAAATATGCTTTAGCCGATATTATTATTATGGCCGCCTGTGGCGAACGTGCCGGAGAGGCTGTGGAGGTGTTTAAAGATTTTGCGGAATTGGAAGACCCGTCAACCGGCGATTCGCTGATGAACCGGATGTGTATTTTTGGAAATACCAGTTCGATGCCGGTTGCAGCGCGTGAGGCCAGTGTGTTTATTGCACTAACCGTTGGCGAATATTACCGCTACCAGGGATACAACGTGGTTCTTTTGGCCGACTCCACTTCGCGTTGGGCACAAGCACTTCGCGAGCGTAGCGGTCGCCAGGGCGATATTCCCGGTCCGGAGGCATTTCCGATGGATATCCCCGATCAGATAAAAGGAATGTATCAGCGCGCAGGTGCCGATCAGGGTACTGGCGGTTCATTAACTTTTATCGGAACAGTATCGCCCGCAGGTGGTAACTTCCAGGAGCCCGTAACACAGGCAACAATGGATGCAACAGGTGGTTTCTGGGGCTTGTCGCAAGACCGTGCCGATGCAAAAAAATATCCGGCTATCGATCCGCTTTCTTATACATCGTCGGTGTACGACAGTTTTATCTCGTGGGAAGATCGCAATAAAATGCTGCAAACGCTTTACGAAGCAAATGGTATCGATCAAACCATCAGTACTATTGGATTGAAAAAGGTTCCGATTGAAAAATACATTCTGTTTCAAAAAGGACTCACAATCGATTTCTGTGTAATGCAGCAAAATGCTTTCCATAAACTGGATGCGTGTACCCGACCTGAGCGACTGATTGTTATCAATGAAGCTGTACAAAAACTTATCGATAGTTCTATCAATTTTGCTCAGGAAGACAAGGAAGATGAAGAGGTTAAAGAGCAAATAAAATCAAAGTTTGATGAGCTCCGCCAATGGTGGAAAGACTGGAACACCTCTGCTCAAAGTATCGATGAAATGGCGGTTCTTCCACAGAAAATTGAACAATTTATTTTACAAGAAGAGTACACACTATGATACGAAAAGAAATAAACAGAATTAGCGAAGTTGGTAAAGCACTGATTTCGGTTGAAGGAAATCCCGGGGTGGCACTCAACCACGTGGTTGAACTACTGGAAGCCAACACCAACCAAAGTCTGTCGTTTGCCAAAGCCATTAATATTACTGAAGACTCAACGCGTTTCCAGGTGTTTAACGGAACGCAGGGGTTGAGCACACAAACGAAAATACGTATGCACGAGGTTCCGCTTACAGCAGGTTTCTCGTACAATATGCTTGGCCGTAGTTTCGATGGAATTGGCGATGTGGCCGACGGCGGTCCTGAAATTATTTTCGACAAACAAATTTCAACACGATTAGATACTCTAAATCCAACGGTTCGTTTGGTTCCCAAGCAACCATTGTGGACAGGTATTCCAATGATTGACGTATTTAATACACTGGTAAAATCGCAAAAGATTCCAATTTTTGCCGGTCCTACCGAGCCTTACAACCGTTTGCTTTCGCAGATTGCCCAGGGTGCACAGGCCGACGTAATTATTTTTGCCGGTATTGGTTTGAAATTCGATGAGTACCATTACTTCAAAGAGCAGTTATCGCAATCGGGTAATATCGATAAAACGATTATGTTTACCCACCTTGCCGGCGACTCGCAGATTAAAGGTCTTATGTTACCCGATGTGGCATTAAGTGTGTCGCGCGAATTTGCCGATCAGGGAAAAGATGTGTTGGTGCTGCTAACCGACATGACCAACTGGTCGAATATTTTGCGTAATGTGGCCAACTATCAGGATCAAATTCCTTCGTTGCAAGGTTATCCAGGCTCGCTGTATTCAGAGCTAGCCCGTCGTTATGAAGTAGCTGCCGACATTGAAGGCGCAGGTTCGATAACCATTATCGGGGCAACAACACTTGAATCGCTTGAAGATCCGGTTCCTGATAATACAGGATACATTACCGAGGGACAGTTCTTCCTGGAAAATGGGAAACTTAAGCTAGCGCGTTCGTTATCGCGTTTAAAGCAGCAGGTGAACGACACTACACGTGAAGACCACCGTCCTATTATGACAGTAATGGCATCGCTACTTGCCGATGCTGAAAAAGCCTACGAGGCCGCTGAGGTTGGTGCCGCAAACGATACATTCTCGCAAAAACTTTTGCGTTACCGCGAAGATTTTATCGCGAACATGGAAGAACCATTTGGAGAACCCATTGAGCTGGAAGCCGCATTAGATAAATGCTGGGATATTTTAAAACGACATTTTGAGCCAACCGAAACCGGGTTGAGTAAAAAACTGATCGAGCAATATTGGAACTAACTACTAATCGGAAAAAGAGATGACAAAAAATAAAGAAAATCTGGAAGGAATTGTTTCCAAGCTAAAAGAGCAGGGTGTTAATGCCGGCGAAGCAGAGAAACAACGGATAATTGAAAATGCAAAGCAGGAAGCTGAAAAGCTGATTGCCGAAGCAAAAGCTACCAGCAAAAAGATTGTTGAAGAGGCAGAAACCAAAGCTTCGCAAACAGAAAAAAATGCGGAAAAAGCAATTGCACAGGCTTCGCGCGATATGGTTGAAGCCACAAAAATTACCATCTTGAACCACCTCAAAAAGGTGTTTGGGAAAGAGTGCAAAACCTTATTCCGTCAGGAAGAATACCTGAAAGAACTGCTAAAAGTTGTGATCGATTCTATTTCAGGAAAAAAATCGATAAAAGTACCGCCGGAATTGCATAAAGAAATGGAAGCATTTTTACTAAAAGAAGCACTTCAGGAAGAGGTAACTTTACAACCACTTTCGGCAAGTAAAGCCAAAATAAAAGTAAAATCGACCGACAAAGACGGAATTAGTTTCGTGGTCAGCTCTAAAGAAATTGAAAGCGGTTTATTTTCTTTACTCAACAAGGATTTGGTTGACCGAATCATTAAAAGTCAGGAGGATTAAATATGTCAAACATGGTTTATCTTATGACCAGTTTGCCATCGTTGTCCCTGGGAGAGGCTCCTCCGATTACAATTGACGAATTTAACGATGATGCAAAACGCCAATTGTCTTCCCGGCATTTCAAGGCATTGCAATCAGCTGATATTCAAAAATTGGATAATAAAGTTGGAGTAAAAAGCATTTCCTCGCTTTTAAACAGTATTAAGGAAGATCTTTCAGAAGTTAGAGAAGCCAAAGCGCAAAACCGTCAGGCGAAGCCGGAGCGAATGCCAAATTCACTGCTGCGGGGAAATCCCATGGAGCGCGAGATGAATATTTTGCAATGGCAATGGGAAGAACTGCAGGATATTGAGGCCGGAAAAACATTCACTCTAACCGAAGTTTTGGTGTACAAACTAAAACTTCAACTGGTGGAAAGATTGTATTCCTTCGACGAAATAAAAGGTGCTGAAGTATTGGCATCAGTGGTAAATCCGGGAAAAAACAAGGAGGGCAAATAATGGCAGGTATAAAAATTAAATATACAAAAACCGAAAGAGCCCGTCAGAAGAAAATTCTGAAGGTTTCGGAAAGGATGCTGCCGTTGTTTGAAGCGATGGAAAAATCGTTGATGGCAACCATAAATACCATCGCTGAACGGATTGAGCAGATTCGCGAAGAAATTGAAAAGAACCGCTTAGCAGCAGAACCGTGGACGGCCGTAATGAGCGACTCGTGGGTAAACATCAGTGAATATATTTCGGTGAATAAAATTATTACCAAAACCATTGATGTGGCCGGTGTTCGTGTTCAACAATTCGTTAAGGTTGATTTTAATGTAATGCCGATTAACGACAACACGCCTTTGTGGGTTGACGATGCCATTGAGCTGATGCAGGTTCAATTGCAACTACTGGCCGAAATTGAATGTTTGAAAGAACAAATCGAGCTTTTGGAAGAAGAGTTGCTGGATGTGCGTGCGCGGGTAAAACTGTTCGAGAATCGACGTATTCCGAATGCAAAACTGGCCATTCGTAAAATCGGGCAAAAGTTACAGGACGATGAGCGCTTAACAATTGCAACGGCAAAAGTGGTAAAAACAAGCAAACAAAAGGAGGGCAGCCTATGATAGCAGAAATGAAGAAACTGATGCTGTTTATGCCCGACTCAGCCGATGATATTGATGCGGAACTTACGGCTTTGGGAGAGCTTGGAGTATTACATATTGCTCCATTGCAACCGGCAAAACACGAATCGATTGAGCGGGTTGATGCACGTATTAAACAGCTGCAGCAAGCCATTTCGGTTCTTAATCAGTACGATGATGAGCAATATTCCGGCGCCGAGGTGGAAGAAGTTCCGGATTACTCAAAACTGGAACGGGGAGCAGTTTTTCTTATGGAAAAGGTGCTGGATGCTGAAAACCATCGGCAGGAACTCGAAAATATTAAGCTCAACTTAACCAGCGACATAAGGTGGTTCGAGAATTGGGGAAATATTACTCTTAAGGATATTAAAGGACTCAATGATAAGGGAATCTGGATAAAAGCCTACCTCCTTGACGACAAAGACTTAAAAAAAGTATCCGATCGTGAAGACATTCAGGTTGTTGGCAAGTTAAACGACTTAAATCAGGTTATTTTATTAACCAAAGATGCCGGCGAACGATTGCTGGATATGGAAGAACTTCCTTTTCCGCAGAATGAGCTTGAAAATGCAAGAGAGTTATTAGCTGCAACCAACAAGGACCTGGGAAGTAATAAGGAGTTTTTACTTCAGTTACACACCCAGAAAGCCGTGTTACAAGACGGTCTGAAAGAACGCTTGCGGCGTTTTGATGTTCGGAATGTGCAGTTTGGAGGTTTAGCGGTGGATAAACATGTACGCTTCTGGAAAGGTTTTATTCCTTTAGAACATGTAGATGAATTCATTGAAACAGCGGAAGAACGCCACTGGGGATATGTAATAGAGGATCCTTTACCCGAAGAAGAGGAAGAGGTCCCTACCCTTGTGCGAACGCCAAAATGGGCACAGCGAATTCAACCGGTAATGGATTTTATGGGACTGGTTCCCGGCTATAAGGAAATGGATGTTTCCCGGGTATTTATGGTATTCTTTACCTTTTTCACAGGAATTCTT